>JAFXAD010000037.1 GCA_017522065.1 Bacteroidales bacterium | reverse complement strand
GCCTAACTCCCTGGAAACATGATCTGCACTGTGCCCTCTTTGGCACATCCCGACGGCTTGTATCCGTTCCTCAATCGTGTGTCTTTTCCTCATAATAAAACCCCGAAAGTTTTTTGTCCAACTTTCGGGGTTCATTACAATGCGGGCTGCTTTTCTTTTACTTGGCATCGAAGGTCTGGTACACCAGCAATGCTCCTTCGCCGTCAATCGTAATACTGAAGCTGTCGCCCGTTGCCTCGTTTAGCGTGGCTTCCCACCAATAGCGGAATTGCCTGTTCACAATCGGGTATTTCAATCCTTCGGTGCTGACAGTCAAGCCTTGGTCCAACGAGAACAGCGACACCTGCTGACGGGCGAAACTCGGCATCACCTGCGACGACCGGATCGGCGTGAAAAAGCCGTAGTCGGTGTACATTCTCACACTCAGCAGCTTTCCCGACTGCGTCCGCATTGCGGCAAACATCGCCAGCAAACTGATATTGCCCAAGGTGTGATCCTCGCGCAAACCGGTGGCGCCCAATATCAGCAGCCTCTCGACACCGATGCTGATGGCATAACGCACTGCCTTAGTCAAATCGTTACTCTCCTGGTCGGTATAGCCTTCCACGAACGTAGTGTTGGGCAGGACGACGCGCCGCGATGCGAGCGAGTCGCCATCGCCAACAACGAATATTGTCGGTGTATGTGCCGCGCCGTCGAACAGGGCGCTCTTTACAAGCTTGTCGTACGCTCCGTCGCAACACACCAGCAAGGGTATCTGTAAGATGGCTTCGAGAGCCTCTCTACGTCTTGGAAACTGACCATTGGACAACACAATAGCTTTGTTCATAATATTCGATATTAGTGGGGATAGGTTAAAGGGTTGGAGAGTTGAAGGGATTAAGGGTTAAAAAATACTGTTTAAAAAAAGCAATACGCTAATTACCATAAACGAGGAACAGAATATATTAATTATGACTACCTCTAAAAAAACATTATTTTGAACACGAATTACACGAATAACACAAATAAATTTCTACAAACCAACGAATTTGTTTTGCAAACAAAACACGAATTAAACGAATAACAGGGGTTACCTTATCTAATTCTCAACATTAGCTGTTGCTGTTTTTCGGTGCCAGGATATGATGCCGAGCACACAGAAAACTTCATACACCACATACAGCAGGGCTGATGCATAGTTGCCACTAAGCCAGAAAAGAAGCACCATTATCGGTTCGACAATGAGCCAGCAGAACCACTGCTGCCACCACTTCTGGGCCAACATCCACATGCCTACAATCGACAACGCTGACGAGAAGCCGTCGAGGAGCGGATAGCTGCTCTCGCCAAGCAACCTGAGAAGCCACCACAGAAGTGCAGTGAAGCCCAGAACCGTCAGTATAATCCACGGCGCGTAGCGCTTGGGGCACGAACCGAACGGACGTTCTTCGTTGGTCTTGCTTTGCACTATGCCGCGCCAGACGAGTATGCCATAGATCGACATGAGGAAGTTGTAGATACAGATGCTGCCGTTGGCGTAGTAGCCCGACGAGAAGTCGATATAGATATAGAATGCCGACATCAGCAGGCACAAAGGCCAGAACCACCGGCCTGCCCTATATTCGCTGACGATATAGAACAGGCCGATGACGGCACCAATGAGGTCAATATAAGAAATTGAAAATTGAGAGTCGAAAATTGAAAGCATCAGAAGCGATAAGTCAGACGGAACATATAGTTGCGACCAGGCTGCTGCAGGTAGCCAACACTGTGGTAGTAGGACACAGCCGTTGCGCTGCTCCAGTCGTCATACCAGTCGCCCACCCATGCACCGAGGCGATAGTTGTGGTCGAGGATGTTGTTGACAAGCAGCTGTGCCTCAA
The DNA here is from genome assembly GCA_017522065.1 of Bacteroidales bacterium. Classification (GTDB taxonomy): domain Bacteria; phylum Bacteroidota; class Bacteroidia; order Bacteroidales; family P3; genus Colimorpha. The sequence goes on along the minus strand of JAFXAD010000037.1, from coordinate 44,540 downwards.
TCTCGTTGTGGTCTTTAAGTTTCCATGTATAGGAAGCTCTGAGGTTGAGAAGGAAGTAGGGGTCGACAGCGTAGACCTCACGGCCTGTATTGTCGATATACTGTTTACCCACGTATTTGCCAATAAGCTGAATCTTAGCGTTCTTGCAAGGCGTAAACGTGGCAATAGCCGAGCCGACGACCGAGGGCGAGAAGGAGAGCGGAGTGTTCTTGGTGACATTGAGGGAAGTCCATGAGGTATCCGTTCCGGAGACGACCATCGTGATGCTGTCGCCATCGTTGAAATCGGCAAAAGTGAAGTCGATTGCGCGATTCATGCTGAGAGTGACATTGGCATCGAAGCGGAACCAGTCGGTAGCCTTCACGCCACCAGCCAGTTCGACACCGATACGGTAGCTCTTGTCGATATTTTCCATCAAGGCATAGCCGCTGCTGCTGATGTCGCCACTTGGGGTCATCTGATCTTTATAGAGCATGGCGTATCCGTTGATGCTCAAGTTCCAACGGCTCTTTTGAATTTGATAGCCAAGCTCGATGTCGAGCATGTGTTCAGCCTTGATGGTGTCGCCGTTTCCGATGGCATCCTTGATATCCGAACGGCGCGGTTCGCGACCCATAAGACCAGCCACAAAATAGGTGCGCTGGTCGTCACTGATACGATAGTTCAAGCCAATTTTAGGATTGAAAAAGAAGTAGTTCTCATCAAAATCCATATCGAAGAGGTCGTCGGCGAAACCATAGACCTTATAGTTGATGGCGCGCATCTGGATGTCGGCATAGCCGTTGAGGGAACTGCTGAAATCGTATGTGCCTTTGACATAGACCGTATTGTCGATTTTGTCGCCATAGTTGCGGTACCATTCGGCAGGAGCAAAAGCCGAATCGCGGCACCATATCACCGAGCCAAAGTGTTGGCCATTGTAGAGCAGGAAGTTATCGCCAAACGAAAGTGTAGAACGCGAGTCGGTGCGACGGACGTTCAGATTGGCCATATATGCATTGTTGTCAAGATTCTTGCGAGTGATGAAGTCGCTGCGACCGGCAAACGAAAATCCATACTTTGAGAATTTCTTATCCTCTTTGTATTGCTCATAATATCCGTCGCCGTGGGTGAAATCGAGAGCACCGTTAATGCTCCAGCGGTCGTTAAAAATATGCGACACATAGAGTTGGTAGTGCTGCTGCCAGTAGTTGTCGGTCTCGTTGTCGTAGTAGAGAGTTTTGCCGTCGAGATGGAACATGCCGGCATCGTTGTAGGTGGGGTCGGCATCGAGGTCGTCGGCAGAGGCACCGTTCCATGTGATACCGCTATGCTGTTCGCCAACAATGGCAAGGAGTTTGACGATAGTGTTGTCGCCATACCACGAGAGGTTGCCGAAGAAAGAGCGCTGCTCGGTCTGACCGCCGCGCAGATAGCCGTCGCTGTTCAGGCCGCTGGCCGCCACATCTAACGACAAGCCTCTCTTGTTGATACCCGTTCCCGCGGTGACGCTGTACTGGCGTGTAGCCCAGCTGCCGATGCCGAAATCGACCTCTCCATAAGGACGGCTGCTGGCATTGAGCGTCTGCATGTTAATGGCAGCTCCGAAAGCAGGGCTACCACCTGTCGAAGCACCCACACCACGCTGAATCTGAAGATTCTGCGCCATACCGCCAAGGTTGGGGATATTGTACCAGAAAACCTCTTGGCTCTCGGCATCATTGAGGGTTATACCATTGATGTTGACGTTGATGCGGCTGGCGTCGACGCCACGAATGCGGATTGATGTGGCACCTACCGAGCCGTTCTCGCCACTTGCAACAACAGAAGGCTGCGTCTCGAGCATGAAAGGCAGCGCCACTTTTCCACGAGCATCGCCCAGTTCGTTGCGACTCACCGTACTCGTCGTAAGTGGGGCCTTGTTGCTCACACGCGAGTCGGAGATGACAACTTTCTCGAGGCGCTGCACACGTGCTGTGTCGCGTTTGTCAGTTTGACCATAGGTAACGTTGGTTGCGGCAAGCATGACTGCCGCGGTGCAGAGCATTTTGCTCAATGCACCCATTCTGATTTGGTGTTTTTTCATAAAATTTTCCTCCGCCGGTATTGTCCGGATCAGGTTCTGGGGTATGTTCTCAGCCATTGGCAAAGCCTAGTTGGGGCACCCCCTGGGTTAGTTTGAATAGTTTATTATTAAGTAGAAACTTATATTTTAAGGTTTAATGTTCAAATTGATTTGTGTGCATCCTTGCCTATTGAAAATCGACAGCACTTATCGTTTGTAAATCACATAGAAGCGGTCGGGAGTGGAATAGCGCATCTTCTGTACACGGTCGCCTTTCTCGCGGCCGCAGGCGTCTTTCAGGCGTACGCTCTCAAACATGGCTTCGCCGTTGACGTTGATCACTTCCGAGACATAGAAGTTGTCGTTGACATGCACCTTCTTGCCTTTGCATCCAACGGTGTAGGTGATGAAGTTTCCGAAGGTGAAAGGAGTATTCTCTTCGGTGAACGAGTTGCCTTCCGGTTTGCTGCGCTTGGGCGTATCCTTCACGCCGCACATTTCCATATCGGTGCTGTTGATCTGGAATTCAGAGAAGTACTTGGTGGCATGCGGAGGGATAGCGATGATGCGACGCTCGCCAAAGGTCGAAGCCTTGGTAGAGGTCTGGCTGGAACCCTCGACATTGTCGTACGATTTCTTTTTGCCCTTGCTTTTGCGTTCTTGCTTGCTAACCGAGATTGTCGACGACTTGGTGGTTGTCCACTCGCGAGCCTGATAGTACTCGTTGGCGTTGCCATTGATGACAAAGAATGTTTCGGCCAGGTCGACATAAATCACCGAGTCGGTAAGGTTGGTGAACCAAAAGCCTGCATCGCCGTCTTGTGCAAAGAAATTGTAGCGCACAATGCAGTTGGTGCCTTCATGCACCATTTTGCCATCAGCGAGTTCTACTGTCGAGCCAGCAGTGGGTTTCGTCTGGTAGACCTGATAGTAAGTCTTCTTCGAACAAGCGGCAACAGCAACAGCCATAGCTGCAATCACAACAAGAATAGTTAATCTTTTCATAATTCACATAAGGTTTAAATGATTATTAAATAAAACACTCTTAGTTCACCCTCTCGTAATATTTCATCCACAATGTAGGAATCTCGTCCTTCTGCGCCTGCTGGTAGTCGCTATAGGTGCACGGCACAAGCAGGTGACGCTGATACTGGTCACGCCGTTCGCCGTTGTAAGGCACTTCCATCCACCAGCGGTCGCTCTTCTTGCTTTTGTAGAACGAGATTTCGAAATCGCCGTCGTTGAGACGTACCAGGTAATGCTTGTAGTTCTGCTTGTCACGATATGGAAAATCGGACACACGGTTGTAGAATCCGTCGACAAAATACCAAATGGCATGGGCTATAAGATGCGCCGTCTGTCCGCGGTTGTCGTACAGATGGTTGTAGTTGTAGAATCCTATCGACGTAAGCTTGTCACTCATGCCGGCATAGCGGCACAGGCGGCACAGTTCCTCGCCATATAGTCCGTGTGGCGAGCCGTCGACCTGGCCCGGTGCATCGCTCATACGCACACTGCCTATGTCGACACTGACCATGTCGGCCGACCGTACCAACGTTTCCGACCGTACCATATCGGCCTGTATCTCTCCCAACCGATAGGCATCAAAGCCCAACTCGCCAAGCAGTCGCACCTGCGAGCTGCCATTGAAGTAGGTCTGGAATCCGATGTTGGAAAAATTGAACAGGAAATTGGGTTGCTGCGCCACGATATGACTCAGCCAGTTGCTGGCAGAGAGCGGCTTGGTGTCGCTGCCCAAGTCGAACCTCGAGTCGATGCTGGAAATATTAACCACACGGCCCAAAACCTCATAGGCCTTGTAGTTAGAAAACGATATGTCCTGACTACCGCCAAGGATTATCACCGTAATATTCTTGTCAAGCAACTTGTACAACACTTCGGTGATGGCAAACCGAGTGTTCTCGGGCGTATCACCCGGCACAAGGTTGCCCAAATCGACAATGTGCATATCCTCCATTGGTTTGGCCAGCGGATAAAAGAAGCGGCGCACCTCGTCGGCATCATCCGTGTCTTCGCCGTCGGCATTTATTCCCACAATGCACAAAGATGCATTTTCTATCGAAGGGAAATCACCTTCGTGCATGTAAATAGACGCAACCGAACCGATGTTCATATAGAAATCGCCGTCGTCCTGATGGAGACAATCAACATTAACAGGCTGAAAATATGCACTTAAGTCCATTATTAGTCAAATCTTTGAAAATGTAAAGATACACATTTTTTTTATTTTTTTAACTTTACATTCCCCACATGAGTTTGTCGCGTATGGCAGAGAAGAAATTCTGGTGCTCGATACGCACAAGATGCGTCTGATAGTCTGCCTTGCGAATATCGACGATGCTGCTACCGGTAAGGGTGCAGACGAACGAGTCGACCCCGAGTGTGTATTTGACATTGGGGTCTTCGTCGCGCAGTCGCAAATGTACGTTGTCGGAGAGTATTACCGGACGCTGGGTGAGGGTGTGCGCGGCAATGGGCGTGACGACCAGGCAGCCCGACTCGGGTGCGAGAATGGGGCCACCGCAACTGAGCGAATATGCCGTGGAGCCGGTGGGAGTGGCAATAATGAGGCCGTCGGCCGCATAGGTAGCCACCATATCGCCATCGACCTGCACCTGGGTGTGGAGCAACGGAGACTTGTCGAGGCGATGCAGGTATACCTCGTTGAGGGCAAAAAATGTTCCGGCACCCTCTTCTACCTTTCGTCCATCGAGGTCGACAGAAGGCAACTGCCCGTTTTCGATGCTGACTTCGAGCATAGTACGGCGCTCGATGGTATATCGGTGTTCCTTGAGACAGAGGGCCAGTTTGTCAATATCGTCGCGACCAGCTGTGGTGAGGAAACCCAAATGTCCGAAATTGATGCCCACAACCGGTATCGAACGGCTACCTATCTGGTGGACAGCGCTGAGGAGCGTACCGTCACCTCCAATAGAAATCATTATGTCGATAGAGGTCTCAGCATTCCAATTGTCGAGGACCTCGATTCCGTTGCGTTGCAGAGCTTCGATGAGTGCGATGCGACCGCTATTGTGTTCGCTGGTATTATTCTTGGTATATATTGCGACTTTCATATAAACAATGTTAAACGTCAGTAGATAAGCATTATGGTTCCAACAGTATAGTGGTCGCTGCCGTCGTTCTGACGATAGTTGATTTTGTATACATACGCCCCCATAGGCTGCAGGCGCCCTTGGAAGGTGCCGTCCCACGATTCCTCTATGTCGGTTGTGGAAAAGACCACGAGACCCTTACGATTGAATATCGTAAAGCTATAATTCTCTGGCTTTTTTGACGAACATTTAGGGCTCACTGTGTTATTTGTACTTTCCAACGGAGTGAACGCATTGGGCATCCAGAAAGTGGTATATGGCTGATGGCTGACGACCACACTTTGCAGGCTGTCGAACTGACGGTGTTCGGAATCGCCACCCTCGAATGCCATAATCCTGTAGGTCAACAGGCCACCGTCGGAATCCTCAAGGGTATAAGTTGTATCGGTAGTGCTTCCTACGCTCTGCCACGATACTCCATCCTGTGCGGCCGAAGCGATCTGATACGTCGTCGTACCCGTCCAGCCTCTGTATCTGTTCCATCTGATGACAGCAGCAGCAGAATTGGTCGAGAGGTCTATCCGCGGCCTGATGGTGTTGCCCGATTGGGTGCGTATCTCGTTGCGGCCACATGCATCGGTCACCCCGAAACAATAGGAATAAACGCCGTTGGCAGGCAGCACACTGTTGTCGTGCCATTCCAACCGTCCGGAAATGTCGGGGCTGCAGTGTCCGACTTCCGAATAGGCACCTCCTGCCGACGAGCGATAGACCCGATAGTCGCTGACTGGGAAGTCCGGGTCGGTCTGTCCGACAACGCAGACATCCTTCTCCTCGCCGTTGACCGAGACCTTGCGCAGATAGAAGTAAGCTGGCTGGTCGGCCGTACTGAAATGTTCCGTAACGACATTCGACAGAGCCACATAGCGACCATCGGCGGATATGGCCTTCACGTAAAGGCTCATGTCTGCGACATCATCATCAACACTGAGCGTGTAGTCGGAAGTCTGTGCGTCGAGCTGTGCAACTCGCGCATACGCCCCGCCGTCGCGGCTTACCCAAACCTCATAGCCACCCACGCCCGAAGGCATATTCTGATAATGGTTCCACGATGCCGTGGCTGTACCCGTACAGGGCGGAGCGTTGAGTATCAATACTATGTTGTTGCACGACTGAGTGAGTGCCGAGGCCTGACGACACGAATCGAAAGCGCAGATGCGGAATATGTGCGCATCCAGACAACTGTCGCGCATATAGGCATATTCGGTATTGGTGCGTCCGAAGACAGTGTCGATGGCTATACTCGGCGTTCCCTCACAGATGAGATAACCCATGATGTCGGTGTCGACACTGGGTTCCCACGAGAGAATGATGTGCTGACTGGCCATATCGACAGACACCATGCCCCACTCGGCCGGCATAGTCGGGTCGTTGTCAGAGACGAAGACCGCAGCATAACCACTATCAGCGCCATTACCAACGCGATAGAATACCGTGTCATCGCATACCGCACGTCCATGTCGGTCAGTCCACGATGTCGATGCTGTTGTCGCGATGGTTCGCCACTCGGATTCTCCCGGATAGCGTCGCTCCAATGTGCTTTCTCCTGTCGTTCCACTCCATGACAGGGCAACCACGCGCGTCGACTCCTGTTGAGCCTGAAGGGGTATTGTATCGGCCAGCGCGGTACCGGAGAGGGCAAGGAAACCTATTAGCATCATTTTTTTTCTGAACTCGCGAGTCTGGATGTTGAATACACCGTGGCATGATGCTATTGTAGAAGCACGGTGGGCTATGACGACCATGGTGCGATTCTCCATACTGTGGTGCATCTCCTCCGTCAGCCGCTGTTCGGTAGCTGCATCGAGGGCCGCTGTTGCCTCGTCCATGACGACCACCTCGGGATTGCCAGCCAAGGCGCGTGCGATGTTTATTCGCTGGCGTTCTCCTCCACTGAGGCGTCCGCCTCCGTCGCCTATCATCGTGTCGAGTCCGTCGGGCATTGAGCTAAGCAACGGGCCCAGCTGTGCCATTTGTGCCGCCTTTTCAACATCTTGACGACTGAGCCAGCCGCGACCGAACCTTATGTTGGACTCAATAGTGTCATTGAAAAGCATCGGTTCTTGAGGGATATAAGCAATCCTGCCAGCCCGCTGGTCGGCTGTTGTTGGGGCTCCGTTGACAAGCACTTCGCCTTCGGTTGGCTGCAGCAGGCCGGCGAGCAGACGTCCGAGCGTCGTCTTGCCCGATCCGCTTTCACCAACAATAGCCGTGTGGCAATGCATCGGCAAAGAGAATGTCAGATTCTCTATAACATTCTGATTTCCGTATCGGAACGACACGTTTTTGAAATCGACAGATTGTATTGCCTCATCCGGTTTTGCTTGTGACAAAGGGCTCTCATCTTTCCGGTTCGACACAAAGTCCATACGTTCCTCGACGCCACGACCTTTCTTCAGCTGGGCAATGGCATTGCTGAAATCCTTTATGGGGGTCAGCATTAGCACATATATCATTATGTAAGATACGAACATTGCCGCCGGCATTGACGAGTCGACAGCCAAAACATGCGTGGCTCCAATAATGAGGATTGCAACCACTATGACATTCCCGACAAAATCGCTTATGGGAGATGCGGCATAGATGCGGCGGTACAGGCCGATTCGACGACGGGTGAAACGGCGGTTCTGTTCCCTCTGACGTCCGTTGACATAGTCAATGGCCGTTGCTGCTTTGATTTCTTTTAACGAATCGATAGTCTCCTGAGTTGTTGTCACCAGTTCGCCATTGAGTGTCTGCAGCTGGCGCGACTGTCTTTTCAGCCGTCGGGGTGCTGAGAGTAGCAAGGTCCCGACAGCCATCACCGCAACAACGAGAGCAGTCAGCCTCCAGTCGAGGTATAGCAGCATGAGGATGTATATCAACATCGTCAGCACCGCAGAAACAATCATTTGTATGCTGTCAAGGACATTGGCTTCGTATTCGGCGACGTCGTTGCTCATGCGCGACAGCCATTGTCCCTGCTGCTGCGACGACCACTTCGAAAAGTCCTGGTCGAGTACGCTTTTATGAATATCGTTTCGGATGTCGCGAAGTACGCCAGTCTTTATTCTGGCGAAACTTACGGCCGACAGATATGAGAACAAGTTTTTCGTGCCATACAAGACCAGCAGCAACAGAGCATAGAGGAAAAGCGCCCTCTTTATTTCCATCGAGGCCAACAGGAGGTACAGCCTGTCCAACAGGCGCATAACGGGGTTCAAATCCTTTGTAGCCCCGGCTCCTATGTTGAGGCCTCCTTCGGAAGAGGGGAAAATGAGTTGCAGAAAGTCGGTCACGCTGAGAGCCGTAGCCATCGTCATAAGCGCAGACAAGGACGCTGCCACAACAAAGGCTGCGAACAGTGTCTTGCGTCGACGAAGGTGTATGGCTGTGAGCGATTTCATCTTTCTTTATGCACATGACGTTACCACTCAGTAGCGTATCCGAGATAGTTGTGAGGTGTAATGGCAAGCAGGCGCTGCTTGACATCGTCTGCGACATCCAAGCCTTCGATGAAAGCCTTCATGCTCTCGGCAGTGACCTTCTCGTTGGTTCTTGTCAACTGCTTCAACGCCTCGTAAGGGTTGGGGTAGTCGACGCTACGCAGAACGGTCTGTATTGCTTCGGCGGTCACGGCCCAGTTGTCTTCGAGGTCGTCGTGGAGCTTCGATTCGTTCAGGAGCAGTTTACCTAATCCCTTTTGCAGCGACTGAAGAGCCACGAGCGTATGAGCCAGAGGCATTCCAAGATTACGGATTACAGTGCTGTCGGTGAGGTCGCGCTGCATGCGTGATATGGGCAGTTTCATAGAAAAATGCGTCAACAGAGCATCGGCAACGCCGAAGTTTCCTTCCGCATTCTCAAAATCAATGGGGTTGACCTTGTGGGGCATGGCCGAACTTCCGACCTCGCCGGCCTTGATACGCTGGCGGAAATAGTTCATCGAGATGTAGGTCCAGATGTCGCGGCAGAGGTCGATGAGGATAGTGTTCATGCGGCGAATACCGTCCATATAGGCTGCCAGATAGTCATAGTTTTCTATCTGTGTTGTCAACTGCTGCCTTTCTATGCCCAGATTTTCCTTCAGAAACTGGTCGCCAAACTTACGCCAGTCGCGGTCGGGATAGGCAACACGATGGGCGTTGAAATTGCCTGTAGCTCCACCAAATTTGCCGGTAAAGGGGGTGGCATCGATGGTCTTAAGCTGTTCGCGAAGGCGATAGACGAACACCATGATTTCTTTTCCCAACGCTGTTGGGGATGCCGGCTGGCCATGTGTATGCGCCAGCATTGGTATATTGCGCCATTCCATGGCAAGACTTTGCAATTTGTCTGTCAGCTCGACATACATCGGGCGCACAACTTCCATGTGGGCTTCCTTAATCATCATCGGGAAAGATGTGTTGTTGATGTCCTGCGAGGTAAGGCCGAAGTGGACCAGTTCGTGAGGAAGAGTGGAGTGCATTGCATCCAGCCGTTCCTTGATGAAGTATTCAACGGCTTTCACGTCGTGGTTGGTTGTCTTCTCTATGTCCTTGACGCGACGTGCCGAATCGAGGCTCCAGTTGCGGTAGATGTCGCGGAGCGCATCTTCGGGGATATTGCCGTCTGCTGCTTTGAGTTCCTTGAGCAGAGCAATATAGTATTCAATTTCCACCTTTACACGGTAGCGGATAAGAGCCGACTCTGAAAAATATCCGGCCAGGGGTTCTGTCTTGCCACGATAGCGGCCATCGACAGGAGAAATAGCATCTAAAATATCCATATCTTATTGATCTTTATTTATTCATTCGGTATTCTGGATGGAGAAATCCAGTTTTTTACTGATTGTCGTTCGAGACATTATTAATCGAAGTTGCAAGGTTGCGGTTTTCGAACTCCGTTGTCTCTAACAGTTTTATAATCTTCTTGTTGGTCGATGCCCGACGGAGTGCCTCACCGTATACGACATTGTGCATATCGGTGCCAAGGAATTCGACCCATCCGTTTTCCAGGTACTCGAAGGCCTTGTGTTGAGCCTCTTCGCCATAGAATCCGTCGAGCGACAGAATGTTGGACTGGAAATACACGCCTTGTTCCTTGAATTGCTCGAGGAGCTTGCTGTGGCTGCCGAAATACGGATACCTCTCAGGGTGTGCGAGGATGATATCGTAGCCGTCCAGTTGGCACTGGTACACAATATCCTCAAGTCCCATCCGCCGTTGGTTTAGAGAGAACTCGATAAGTAACAATCCCTTTTCCGAGCCTCGTTTAGGATCAGCGAAATGGTAGGTCAGCAATTCGTTGCGGTCTGCATAGCCCTTAAAACCGTCGTCGATGCGGAATTCGCCCGTCAGACTCACTATTCTCGGCAAGTTGCGTTCGCCTTTGTTGGCTTCGACGTCGTCGCAAAATTTCTGGTATAGATTCTTTATTTTGTTCACGTCGTTTGGATAGCGCGGTGTGGCAAAATGGGGGGTGAGGCGTATTTCTTCGAATCCTGTTTCTTTCATTGCCTCCATTACTGTCAATGACTCCTCCAAGCTCTTGCTGCCATCGTCCACAAGCGGAAGCAAATGACAGTGCATGTCGGTTACCAACGGCGCGAAAGTAGGCAAAGGTGTTTTCTTTTTGAACAGGCCAAACATATATTTTGGTTTAAACGATTATGTGTGTAGTATTGATGTTCTTTTTTTATTCGAGGCGTTTGATTTTTGCTCCGAGAGCGTTCAGGCGGCCATCGATGTTTTCATATCCGCGGTCAATCTGCTCGATATTGTCAATATGGCTCACTCCCTGGGCTGCCATTGCAGCAATCAGCAGGGCAACACCCGCACGTATATCGGGCGAAGTCATGTGGGTAGCCCTCAACGGGTGCTCGCGAGCCAGTCCAATCACCGTAGCACGGTGCGGATCGCACAGTATTATCTGCGCTCCCATATCAATAAGTTTGTCGACAAAGAAGAGTCGGCTTTCAAACATCTTCTGGTGTATGAGGACGCTGCCGCGTGCCTGAATTGCTGTAACGAGAGCAATACTTATGAGGTCGGGGGTGAATCCTGGCCATGGTGCATCGGAGATGGTAAGGATAGACCCATCCATGAAGCGGTCTATTTCATAAACATCCTTTGCGGGGATGTAGAGGTCATCGCCTTTTTGCCATGTTTCTATTCCAAGTCTGTTGAAAATCTGAGGTATCAAGCCGAGATGTTCGATAGCAGCCCCGCCAATGGTAAGGTCGCTCTGTGTCATTGCGGCCATTCCTATAAAACTACCCACTTCAATCATGTCGGGCAGCAGTTTGTGAGTGGTTCCACCCAGAGTGTCTACACCTTCGATGATAAGTCTGTTGCTGCGCACACCAGATATGCGTGCTCCCATGCGGTTAAGCATTTCGCAAAGCTGGTATATGTATGGTTCGCAAGCAGCATTCATGATTGTCGTGGTGCCTTGAGCCCTGACAGCAGCCATTATAATGTTGGCCGTTCCGGTGACGCTGGCCTCGTCGAGCAGCATATAGCACCCCTTCAGACATGACGACGATGTTATTTCGTAGCCGCCATAGATATTCACATAGCCGTTGGGCTCCACTGAGCGGAGCAGGAAATTGTCGATTCTTGCTCCGAGTTTTTCCATGCCGGTGAGGTGTGTGTCTATACGGCGACGACCTATTTTGTCGCCACCGGGCTGAGGCACTATAGCCCTACCGAAGCGAGCCAGCATAGGGCCTGCAAGCATTATGCTTCCTCTGAGCCGTGACGCGAGGGCGCAAAATTCCGAGCCGCCAACTTTTTCCAGGTCGACATTGTCGGCTTGGAAAGCGAAGGTGCGGCCTGTTTCAGGTTTCTTTCCGTCCTCCGGATGTAATTCTTCAACCTTTACGCCGATAAGTTTGAGCAAGGAGATGAGGTGGTTGACGTCCCTGATGTTGGGAATATTTTCTATCACCACTCTTTCGCTTGTGAGCAGCACAGCGCATATAACCTGAAGGGCTTCGTTTTTTGCCCCTTGAGGATATATGGTTCCTTTAAGTTTGTGTCCGCCTTCAATTTCAAAAGTACTCATTTTTTCTTCTTTTTCTTTTTGGTTGGAGTTATGTCGGTCGGCAACGTGTTGAGCGGAACGTCGATTGCTTTGTCTCTTAGTCTCTCCCCTACCCTTGCGTCGCCGCTCATACGGGTCATCTGGTCTATCACAATATTGTCTTCAGCCAATTCGCCGTTCCATACGAGGTAGTCTCTTTTGGCTTGCTGAGCCATCAATGCCGACAATGCATCGTACTCTTCTCCGTCAGGTACCTCATTGAGTTTTTTCATCATTTTCTCCAAATATTCTCCGTACTGACGGTTTTCTATCTTCACGTTTTTATATTGCAGCCGAGTTTTTGGCTTCGACGATTCCTCGTCAGCACGTTTCCTCAGTTGTTCCAGTTCCTCTTCGCCAAATGGCCATGACTTAGCCAGTCTGAATTCAGACATGATCATCAGATGGTCCCACAGTTTTCTATACTGCACTTCGTCTTTGACAGACATTCCGCCTACCTGTCCCATTACATAAACCAGCGATTTGGCAGCCTCGTCGCGCTTGTCGTCTTCTGTCAAATCGCAAACTTTATCTATCAGTTTTTTAATAGTTCTTCCATATTCGCGATACATCATATCGCCTCTCTTTGTATTGTATTCCATCTGTTTTTATCTATAATAATTTATATAACGAAACATCGGCCTGTTTTATTGTGGTCTGTTTTTATTAATCGGCAAACAGTTCTGTGAATTCTTCCGGAAATGGGGTTTCCAATCTGATTTCCTTGCCCGTCACCGGATGATAGAAGCAGAGTCTGAATGCATGAAGCGCAAGCCTTTTCAGTGGGGATTTATCATCCCTGTATCCGTAGATAGGGTCTTTGAGCAACGGATGTTTAAGTTCTCTCATGTGGACTCTGATCTGATTACGGCGGCCTGTTTCGAGATTCATTTGCACCAAAGCGTATTGCTTATTTCTCCTTAGGGTTTTATAATGTGTTATCGCGATTTTTCCACCATTGTCGACCGGCGATGATACGACGCCATATTCATTTTCCGTCAGCCACGACTTTACAGTTCCCGACGAAGGGACAGGTGTTCCCCATGTCACGGCGACATAGGCCCTGTCATAGACGCGTTCTTTCCAATCCTTTTCAAATTCGCGCGCAATATCTTTGGTTTTTGCGACAAGCAGAAGTCCAGAAGTGTCGCGGTCGAGCCGATGTACGATATGCGCCCTCTGACGGGAGCGGCGACTTATAAAATAATTATTCAGTTCGCTTATCACCGTAATATCGTTAGGATGGGTACTGTTACTGAGGAGACCAGCGGGTTTGTCGACTACCAAGAGATAATGGTCTTCATATACAATTGGCATTTTTCCCATCATCAGTTTTCTCTTATTCTCATCACCCTCTATAATCACTGTCATGCCCGCATGAAGAGGAAAATCATATTGAGTAATTCTTCTCGAATCAATAACCACACGTCGCGCTAAAATCTCCTTCCGCTTAGTTTTACTACTGTCGGGATATAACTCATCTATTAATTCATACAGCTTTTTCGATTCCTTTATATTTACCTCAAGAGTCTTCATAATTACTAAATAAAGTATAAATCAAAAGCAAACACAAATGTTACACGTGAAACATATTAATAATTTATTAATAATCAACAATATATTATACTTATTATATTTTTGAAAATTTTCAACAATTAACAATATATCATGCTTTTATCAACATATTCATTCGTAGAGATCCACCACTTGCCATTCGTTTCCAATATTTTCGATGAATTTGAACATATCAGAGGAACTTATAACCAACGAAGCACGGTTGTCGTTGGGATGGAAACTAACTTTTTTGACATTCACGAGACCTTTGTCAACAAACAAAGTAACCTCATGGTCTTTGTCGTTTACAAGACCGAAAAGGCTGACCGAGCCAGGACGGAGACCAAGGTATTTCATCATCCTCTCGGACGATGCAAACGAAAGTTTACCTTGTCTGAGCATTTTTTCGATAGAATGGATATCCATTTGATGCCGGCTATCCATTATGACAAGGTAGTGCCGGTTGCCTTTGTGATTTCGGAAGAAGAGATTTTTACAAAGAGTTGTATCCTCGCCTCTGTAGAACTGTGCTGCAATCTCAATAGTTGGAGCTTCTGGATGTTCGTAGTATTCATATTCGATGCCCATCTTGTCGAGGCATTCGTACACTTGTGGCTGTCCTATCATCTGAAAACTATTTTATCAATCCCAAATCCCGCGACATATCAAGCATTCTCACGATGGGACGTGCAGCACGCTCTATAAGGTCATTGTCCAAAATTATTTCAGGCTGCTCGTCGCGCAGACATTTGTATAACTTTTCCAGTGTATTCATCTTCATATATGCACAATCAGTACATGCACAACTATCGCCGCTCGGTACCGAAATAAACTCCTTGTCGGGATTGTTTTTCTTCATCTCATAAAGGATTCCAGACTCGGTAGCAACGATAAACTTCTTTTTATCAGAAGATTTAATGTATCCAAGCATAGCCTTCGTTGAACCGATGAATTCAGACACAGCAAGCACAGCAGAATTGCACTCTGGATGAGCCACCACAGGAGCATCGGGATTTTGAGACTTGAGTTTTAGAATGCTTTCAGCTTCGAGAGCATCGTGAACAGTGCACACACCATTCCATAGCAGCATATTACGTCCAGTCTGCCTATTGATGTATCCTCCAAGATTCTTATCAGGAGCAAAAATAATCTTTTGATCCTTAGGGAGTGAATTGATTAGTTTTTCTGCATTTCCAGACGTGCAAATGAGGTCGGACTCGGCTTTTACCTCTGCCGAACAGTTGACATAAGAGACAACAATATGATCCGGATGCTGCTTTTTGAACTCCCTCAAATCCTCACCACTACACGATTCAGCCAATGAACAGCTTGCATTAACATCCGGCAGAAGAACCTTCCTTGAAGGATTGAGTATCTTAGCAGTTTCGGCCATAAAGTGCACACCGCAAAAAACAATGATTGGAGCATCTGTACGCTGCGCTTCTTGAGCGAGGGCAAGACTGTCGCCGATATAGTCCGACAAGGACTGGATTTCGTCAATTTGGTAGTAATGGCCCAAAATGACAGCATTTTTCTTGTTTTTTAAGCTAATGATCTCTTTTTTTAATTCTTCGGTAGTCATATATTGTCAGATTATTATTTTACTGTTATGATTATCATATTATTGATAATTATTTATTTGTATTATCATTTGCAAAAATACGATTTTTCTACAAACGGATAAAAAAATAATTCTTTAATATTTTTTTTCTTTTTATTTTTTTAGGGGTGTTAATATGTTTATAAATCGGAAAATTCGATTTTTTGCAGTTTTTCTTTAAACTTCTGTTTTTTCACTTATCAACTTTTATCTTTCTAAAGAATAGAAATGTGCAGATTTTTAAACAACCTGTTAAAACTTCTGTAAACAGGCCAAAGTTGATAAAAAATATATGTGCATTTTTTGACGGATAATATGTGATAAGTCGTCATTTTGTCCACATATTTCAACACAAAAATTTTGATAAACCAATTATAAACAACTTATCAAACTCGATAATGTCAGTATTGTTTATAAACAATATAATTACATGTATTTATGTAAGATATGATATTATGGTGATATTTTAATCACTTTTTTTATATATATGAGTTCACGGAAGTGAAGATTTATTGTAAATTTGCAAAAATAAAAATACAGAGAAATGAATGAAATAATACCTATAGCCTCTGACCATGCTGGCTTTGAATTAAAGGAAAAGGTCATAAAATTCCTTTCGTCAAAAAATATTGATACAAAAGATTTTGGAACCTATTCAAGTGACAGTGTAGACTATCCTGACTTTGCTCACAAGGTTGGTTCTGCAATCAACAAAGGTGAATATAAAAGGGGTATCGTTATATGTGGTTCCGGCAACGGTGTCCAGATGACTGTCAATAAATATCCTGGCGTGAGATGTGCACTTTGCTGGAACGAGGAGATAGCATCGTTGGCGCGTCAACATAATGATGCAAATATTCTTTCGCTGCCGGCAAGATTCATTCCGGAAGAATTGGCACTGAAAATTGTTGATATATTCTTAAATACTGATTTTGAAGGTGGTCGCCACCAACGCCGTGTCGAAAAAATCAATAAGCTTCAAAGTTAGAATCCTTTATGGACAACGACTTTTATATAAATTTTCAAGAGAGTTCGGAAGCATCAATAAAAAAAGGTGATTCTCAAGGAAATTTTGCTCTCAAAAACTGCCGCGAAGTCTTCAACGATGCAGATTCTATATGTGCACGTCTTTACAATGCAAGGATGCGTGCAATAGATAGCCTCGACGATGAACTGAACCGTTTCGAAATGCAGTTTTCGAACAAGCATAATTCTGTCTATTGGGCAAATGACTTCAATGATGTTTTCGAAGGACTGAAGAAAATCTTCAAATCGGAGAAGACAAAGTCTGTACGTCTCCCTAACATCAACTCTTCAACCATTTTCAGAGAGCTGGGCATCAAGTATTTCTTAAGCGACCAGAAAATAGAACTCAGAGAAGATGCCGATATTCAGTTTTTCGTTGTTGACATGATGTTTTCTGACAACGGAAGTATGCTCATGCTCAATCAGACCAACACCACTCTCTCGAAACTCTCGAACAGCCGGACAAATGTCATGTTCACCACAATAGACTCTATTGTAGGAAGCAGCGAATGGGCCGAAGTCATCCAACAGCTCACATCATACGGCAAAGGATGCGGCATGCAGGATATGATTGTATTCAAAGGGTCTCCCAATTGTCAGAACTATCTATTCATTATCGACAACCAGCGGACAAACATCCTTTCAAAGAAGAACATCCGCAAAGTGATGACGTGCATAGATTGTGGGAAGTGTAAAGACGTATGCCCTGTCTACCAGACTATTGGTGATGAACCATACAACAATGTGTTTACGGGTCCAGTGGCACATATTACCCTTCCATTCCTCGAGACATTTGAATCCTATATGCATCTGCCCTATGCGTGCACTCTGTGTGGAGCATGCGAAAGCGTATGCCCTATTTCGCTGCCGATAAGAGACATGATAATCGATATTCGCCAGTCGTTCTTATCTGATGGAGTAATTGACAAAAAAGACCGTCGAAAACAGAATATTCTTCAGAAAATTCTCTCCAATCGTTCGAAAATGAACTCCTCAAAATTCATCAGGGGCCAGCATCTGTCGTCATTACTGTCTTCAGACATCAAAAAATCCAGAGTAATACCGCCTCTGAGTCAAGAAACATTCAACAAGTTATATAAAGTTTCCGAGAACAATGAAAAATGATTTTGTCTTCAACAAAGCTGAATTTGAGGATATGGTAATGAGAGTGAAGGCTCAAATAGCCTCACAGAGGGAATCGTTGTTCAAAAGCCTGTTTTCATGCATAGACAACACCACGCTCAACGGAAGCGACACAAAACAATCGGTGCGTGATTTTTGCCGTGCCACAATGTCTATGCAGCCTGACGGTGTCCATACCGCATCAGTGTGTGTGTATCCGGTGTTCGTAGCCGAAGCCAAACGCTCGTTGCAAGGCAGTTGCATCGGTGTCGCATCGGTTGCCGGCGGGTTCCCTTCAGGTCAGATACCCACGAAACTGAAAGCCGACGAAGTGCGCTATGTAGTGGATCAGGGAGCCGACGAAGTGGATTTTGTCATCAACCGCGGTCTCTTCTTGGATGGAGAAACAAACAAGGTTTTCGACGAAATATCACTCGCCAAAGAGATTTGCGGCAGGTCAATTCCTCTTAAGGTCATACTGGAAACCGGCGAATTGTCTACCCCTGAAAGGATATACGCTGCAGCAATGCTTTCGATGCAGGCGGGGGCGGATTTTGTGAAGACATCTACAGGAAAGATATCGGTCGGAGCAACACCCGAAAGCGGTTATGCAATACTGTCTGCAATAGCAGATTTTTCAAAAATCACGCGTCGTCGAATAGCTTACAAAGCAGCTGGAGGCATTGCAACAGTAGACGATGCACTGTTCCATTATGTTTTAACAAAGAATATGTTAGATTTAGAAAATATTGATAAACATATTTTTAGAATAGGAACAAGTAGATTAACCAACCAATTATTTAAAATTTTAACATAAAAAAGACCTTATTATTTATTTTTTTTTTGTTATTTTGCATCTTTAATTCTTTGTGAGAAGAGTAAGAGGTGTAGAATAGTAATAATTTGTTTTTTTGAGCAAAAAAACGGTAAACGTAGAATTCATTAAATGAAACCACTCCAACAAAAACTCTCCAGATATACTGCCCCTCAGGAGGCCAAGGCCAAGGGAGTGTATCCATATTTCAGAGAGATATCGAGCGACCAGGATACCGAGGTGTTGATGAATGGCAGAAAAATCCTCATGCTTGGTTCTAATAGCTATTTGGGTTTGACAAACCATCCTAAAATCAAAGAGGCAGCCAAAGCCGCCATCGACAAGTATGGCACAGGATGCGCCGGCTCCCCGTTTTTGAACGGCACCCTCGATATTCATCATCAACTTGAAGACATACTTGCCGATTTTTTGCACAAGGACGGAGTGATGCTCTTCTCGGCCGGATTTCAAGCCAATTCGGGTGTTATTCCGTGCGTTACGGGACGTGGCGACTACGTCATTTTTGACGAGATGGACCACGCTTCCATCATTGAAGGCAAACGTCTTACTTTTGCCAATACTCTGAAATACAAACACAACAACATGGAAGACCTCGAACGCGTTCTGCAACGCTGCCCTATCGAGGCTCCAAAATTGGTTGTCACCGATGGCGTCTTCAGTATGGAAGGCGATGTGGCAAAATTGCCCGAAATGCAGCAATTGTGCGACAAGTACCAGGCTACGCTCATGGTCGACGAGGCTCATGGCTTAGGCGTTTTCGGTCGCGAAGGACGCGGAGTTACCGACCACTTCGATTTGCTCGACAAAACTGAACTCATTATGGGAACCTTCTCCAAGTCGCTGGCTTCCATAGGTGGTTTCATCGCTGCCGACAAGGAGACCATCAACTGGATGCGCCACAATGTGCGTCCTTACATCTTCACTGCCAGCATTCCACCGTCGGCAACAGCATCGGTGATTGCTGCAATTGAAGTTATGCGCTCGGAGCCCGAACGTCAGGAAAACCTTTGGAAGGTGGCCAACTATGCGCTCAAATCGTTCCGCGAAGCCGGTTTTGAGATAGGCGACACAGAGACTCCCATCATTCCTCTTTATGTGCGCGACAACGAGAAGACCTTTATGGTCACTCGTATGCTGCTGGACGAGGGGGTTTTTGTCAATCCTGTCATATCGCCAGCCGTACCGCCCGAAGATACTCTTATCCGTTTGGCGTGGATGGCCACTCATACTATCGAGCAGGTTGACTTTGCCGTCGACAAGACGGTCAAATGTTTCAAAAAACTTGGTCTTTTGTAAAATAGTTCATATATGAAAAACATTGTCATCAGCGAGGTTAAAGGTCGTCGCGACCTTAACAAGTTCATTGCTTTTCCCAACAAACTTTTCAAAGGCGTGCCGACTTACGTGCCGCCGCTGAACCGCGACGAGCGCGCTCTGCTGACCGACAAGAATCCCTCGCTCGAGCACAGCGACCTGCAGATGTACCTCGCCACTGTCGATGGCAAGGTCGTGGGTCGCGTGGCAGCCATCATCAACCATACTGTCAACGAGCACTGGAACAAGAAGGCCGTCCGCTTCGGATGGTTCGATTTCGTCGAAGATTTCGATGTCTGTAAGGCTCTGTTTGACAAGGTGGTCGAGTACGGACGCAGCAAGGGGATGACCGAAATAGAAGGTCCCTTCGGATTCACTGATATGGACAAGGAATGCTGGGTCATCGAAGGTTTCGATGCTCGCCAGAACCTCAGCACGCTCTACAATCCCAAGTATTACATCGACTTCATCGAACGCCTTGACTGCAAGGTGCTTTGCCGCTGGCAGCAGTACAAGATGCCGGCAAGCCAGCCCATCCCCGACAAGGTGGCCCGTATCAACCAGCTCATACTTGAGCGATACAACCTGAAACTTCTGAAATTCAAGAAACGCAGCGAGGTATACCCTTATGCTCACAAGTTTTTCCATACGCTCAACGACTCGTTCAAGGACCTTTACGACTTTGTACCGATGACTGAGAAGGAAATAGAGGTCTATATAAAAGAATATTTCCCCTTTGTGAACCTCGATTTCGTCAATTTCGTCGTCGATCAGGACGACAACCTGGTGGCCTTTGGTCTCAGTATTCCCAGCCTCACCGAGGCTTATCAGAAGGCCAACGGACGCCTCTTCCCCTTCGGATGGTACCACCTGCTGAAAGCTCTGCGCAAATACGACACTATCGACCTTCTGCTCAACGGCGTGCATCCCGATTGGCAGAAGCGCGGCGTGCATTCCATCTACTATGCTGAAATGAACCGCAACGCCATAAAAAATAACGTCATTTGGGCCTATACCAACCCACAGATTATCGGCAACGAAGCCGAGAAGATTTGGGGCACCACCTACCATACCGAAGAACTGATGAAACGCGCTGTCTTCGGCAAGGAGATATGATATTTTTTATTCGAAAATGATTGTATTAACCTCATCGTCTGATGGGGTTTTTTCATTGTTCTGACATTGCGTCGTGTCCTCTGGAAAGTATATGTCGCCCATAAGTGGGTCGGGCGCAGGGTCGCCTTCCGTTGTGCATGCGCTGGCGGCAAGGCTCAGGGTCACACCGGCCATTATTGCAGCCTTGCTCAGTTTACCGCGACGGCCGAGCTCTTTTTCAAGATATTGCAGCTCGGCGTCGCATCGCGGACAGGTTCCTTTGCAGGGTCCGTCATAGTGGCACTCGTGTTCCTCGAGTGGGATGTCGTTTTCGGATGCTATCTGTTTGCGGATTTCTTTAAGCTGGTTGCAGATGTCCTTGCCTTTGTTGCTCATGTTGCTGATTGTTAATGGTTAAACCTTGTAATAGTTTCTCAGTATCGACACCATCCAGTTGCCTGGGATGATGCGTTTTATCAGGACTGAAAGTTTCTGTTCGAGGTTGGCGACGACATAGCGCAGGCGCGGGTGACGGCTGCGGATGATTTTCTCCACCGTTTTGGCCAGTTTTTCGGGCTTCAGGCCGCCGTTCTCTTCTTTCTCGATGAGCGACAGGGATCGTGCAAAACTGTCGCCGTAGGCTGCGCTATTCAGCGTCGCTTCCGATATCTTGCGCCGGGCTGTGAAATTGGTGGCGAAATCGCCAGGCTCAACCATCGATACTTTTATTCCAAAGCCACGGACTTCTGCCGCCAGTGCCTCGGTGAATCCCTCGATGGCAAACTTCGAGGCTGAATAGTAGCCTTGGTACGGCAGACCCATAATGCCGCCAATGGAGCTAAGGTTTATTATTTGTCCCCCACCCTGCTTTCGCATCAGTGGCAGCACATTTTGGCACACACTCACGCATCCGCGGAAGTTGGTACCCATCTGCTTTTCTATCTCGTCGTCGGTGGCCAATTCCAGCGACCCACCGATTCCCATACCGGCATTGTTGATAACCACGTCTATACGCCCCTGCTCCTCGACAACGTGATCGATGGCTTTTTTGACAGATTCCCGCTCCTGTAAATCCATATACAGAAAATGAATTTGGCTGTGCGTGATGTTCTTGCGGCTGGTGCCATAGACGATGTAGCCTTTCGAGACCAGTAGTTCTGCTATCGCCTTGCCAAAACCTGACGAGGCTCCGGATATAAATACGACTTTGCTCATATCATTACTTTTCGTTTTGCAAAAATACATATAATTTCCAAATAGATTTAAAAATTTTAGGGCAATGACGGTTTGAGTATATTCAAGAATACACATAACTGTGCTGATATGGCTATTAATACCCTTTGATTTCGAATTACGTCGTCATGTTGTATTACAATAATTATCGAGAATATGCGTTATGATATATTGTCTTTTTATTCTAAAACGTCTTTAAAAAAGAACATACTCGTGTCCGCACAGAATAACATAATTGACAAGCTTGATGCTTTTATTCGCAAATACTACAAGAACAAGCTGTTTAAAGGACTGATATACTCCGTAGCACTCATTTTGATGCTGTACATTGCAGTAGTGCTGCTTGAACATTTCGGATATTTCAGTGTCACAGTCCGCACGGTGCTTTTCTGGTTGTTCATAGTGGCGATGGCGGTTATCTTATCCATGTACGTCGCAGTGCCTGTTTTCAAGATGTTTAAGATGGGTAAGCGTATCAGCTATGAAGAAGCAGCAGAAATAGTTGGCAACCATTTTCCCGAGGTTAGCGACAAGTTGCTGAATCTGTTGCAGCTGCAGCAAATGTCGAACAATTCGGACAGCGAACTGCTTCAGGCGTCCATAGAACAGAAAACAGCCCTCCTGTCGCCTATCCCATTTCTCAACGCTATCGACCTCCGCAAGAATATAAAATACATCAAGTTCGCTGCAATTCCGTTAGGTTTTATCGTTTTGGCGCTCATCATCGCCCCTTCTTTGATTACCGAACCGTCAAAGCGAATCATCAACCACAATACATTCTACGAGAAGCCCGCTCCTTTTGCTTTTGTATTGGACAATGATTCTCTCTCTGTACCTCAGCAGGCTGATTTTCAGGTCAGGGTACATGTCGAAGGCGATGAAATACCCAACGAGGTTTCCATTCTCGTTGATGGTGTCGGATACCGGATGCAAAAGGTCGACAACACTCATTTTACGCACAAGTTCAGTCACTTGCAGCGTTCGCATGAGTTCCAATTCCAGGCAGTGGGCATTATGTCGCGTATTTATAGTCTTGAAGTGCTTCCTCGGCCTGCTGTCATGCACTTCCAGGCGCTCCTCTCCTACCCTTCGTACACAGGTATTTCGCCCGAAACCATTGTAAACGAAGGCGATTTTTCTGTTCCCAAGGGTACACGCATAGAATGGCTTTTCCAGACAAAAGATGCCGATATGCTCCACTTTGCATACGATGGCTCAGGTACGGACATTTCGACTGGCGATAACGGGCGCACACGTGTTTCTGTGCGGGCAATAAATGCTTTCACTTACTCGTTCCATGTCGACAACCAGTTTGTCGCCTCAGACACACTCTCCTATGCTGTTACCGTTATTGACGACGCATATCCAATGATTGCCGTTGTGGAGATGACAGACTCGTTAATGCCCGACCGCCGCTATTTCAAAGGTCAGGTAAAGGACGATTATGGTATCTCCAAGCTCGAACTGATTATAGATAAAACCAATGCGGAGGATTCCTCAGTCCACGAAAACCAACACATTGTTGTGCCGGTTACAGCCGACGCTTCGCAGGATTTCTATTATTCTATCGACTTCAACCAGTTGGTATCACACCCGGGCGACCAAGTCAAATACTATTTCGAGGTGTGGGATAATGATGGAGTAAATGGTTTAAAATCAACAAAGTCACAAGTATTTGAAATTCTTGTTCCAACCGAGAAAGAAATCAACGACATACTGCGCACATCTTCTTCTGCCATACAGCAGCAAGGCGAAATGTCTATCAGCGAGCTGAAGAAACTACAGGATGAAATCAATGAAATGATGCGTAAACTTGTAGACAAAAAAGAGTTGTCGTGGCAGGATAAAAAGCAGCTCGAAGAGCTTAAAAACAAGCAGGCAGAAATAAAGAACCAACTCCAGCAGATGCGTCAGCAGATGAATGAAAACAAACAGATGGAGGAGAAGTTCCGTGACCAAAGCCAGCAACTGATGGAAAAGCAGAAGGAACTTGACAAACTCTTCGATGAGGTTATGAATGAGGAAATTAAGGAGATGATGAAAGAGATGGACCGGCTGATGAACGAGATGGACAAAAAGAAGGTCCAGGACGAACTGGAGTCCTTGAAACTCAAAAACGAAGATTTGGAGAAACAGCTGGATCAGAATATCGAACTGCTCAAACGGCTTGAAATAGAGAAAAAGGTTGAACAGGCTGTAAACAAAGCCGATGAACTGTCGAAGAAGCAGAACGAGCTGTCGCAGAATAAGAATGCAGATTCTCAGGAAAACCTGCAGCAGCAGCGTAAATTGTCCGAGGAATTCAAACAACTGCAGAAGGATATCGACCAGATTCAGAAAGACTACAAAAAACTTGATTGTCCAGAGGATTTCAAGGTCGACAAAGAGTTGCAGAACCAGATAGAACAACACCAGCAGGAGGCCGAAAACAAGCTCTCGAACGGCAAGAAAAAGGATGCACAGAAGTCGCAGAAATCTGCTGCCGAGGAACTTCAGAAACTTTCGGAACAACTGGCAGAAGCCCAGATGGATATGGAACAGGAAGATCTTGCTGAAGATTCAGAACAGGTGCGCCGTCTACTCAAAACGCTTGTTCATCTCTCGTTCAACCAGGAGTCGCTGATCAACACGCTGTCTTCCATCAGTATCCAAGACCCCAAATATCAGCAAATCATTGCGGATCAGAACAGGCTGAAGGACGATTTCAGAAATGTGGAAGACTCTTTGCGGGCAATGGCTAAACGCCAGATTACGATTGCAACGGTTGTGAACAAAGAACTCGTTTCTGTCAATACAAATATCGCTCAGTCACTTTCTGGATTGCTGCAATACAACCAGTCGATATATGGTAATTTCAGGAACACCGCGCCATCCAAACCGATGCAATACTCGATGACTTCTCTTAATAATTTGTCTTTGCTCCTTGCTGAATCGTTAGACCAGATGCAAAATCAAATGCGTCAGAATCAGCAACAAAAGAAGCAAGGTAGCTGCAAACGTCAGGGCATGAAGATGAAGTCGGGACAGTGTGAAAATCCGGGGAACAGCAAACCTTCACCCAAATCCATGCGGCAAATGCAGGATGAGCTGAACAAACAACTTCAGCAACTTAAAAGTGAACTTGAGAAACAAGGTGGCAAACCGGGCAGAACAAAGATAGGTGAAAGGAACTCAATGAGTTCGGAGTTTGCTAAAATGGCTGCCAAGCAAGAGATGATTCGTCGGATGATGCAAGAGTACGGCCAGGAAATGAAGCAGCAAAGTGGCGGGAACGGCAAGTTGGCACGCGAAATCGACGAGATTATAAAACAGATGGAGCAGACGGAGACAGACCTTGTCAATAAGACTATCACACGTCAGACCATACAACGCCAACAACAGATTATGACTCGTCTGTTGCAACACGAAAAGGCTGAAATGCAGCGAGAAAAAGATGACCGACGTGAAAGCACCGAGGGTAAAGACCTGTATCAGCCATCGCAAGGCGATCTCGAAAAGTTCAAAAAAATCCAGGAAAACAACATGGAGCAGTTCCATACAACACCTCCATCGCTGAACAACTACTATAAGGAAAAGGTGAACAGCTACTTTTTCAAGTTTTAAATAGGAAAAAATAATTGCTTTTTTGTTTTATTAAAAAAACATCGTATCTTTGTATCAGAGTTAGTAATAGATATTCAACATGGAACAACTTGCTATTCAGTCTGATATGAATAATATTATAGAGGTTGAGCGCTTTGTAAGTGTCATGTGCGACACTTACAACATTCACAACTATGCAGCTACAATCTCTATGTCGCTCCTTCAGGCTGTGGAAAATGCCATAATTCATGGTAACAAGTCCGACAGTTCCAAGATGGTTGTCATTGAATGTGACCGGTGCAGGGGAGGGGTTTATTTTTCTGTCACTGACCAAGGTCAAGGATTCGATTATTGTTCGTATGGTAAAATGCCCGAACATGATGACAAGGGTATGGGTCTGTACTTGATGAAATCGCTTTCTGACAAAATTATCTTTTCGGATAATGGTCGTAAGGTTAGAATGGAATATGTCGTGAATGGCATCGACGCTTCCCATGCTCTTGAGCGAATAGTAACATTGCGTAATTATTATTCGCAGCATGCCGTGGTCCATGCTTGATTTCATTTTTCTTCATTCCCCGAATTCTTGCTTTTTTACGGGCAAGTTATTTGCCATTGAAGAAATATTCGATGGAGAATGACGAATAATTTGATTATTTTGAATTTATTTTATTGCTATTCAGATTGTTGTGTGTGAGTTTCGAGTGTTTGCCGAAAGGTTGCAAAAAATCATTTGAACTGAAATTTTATATATGTCGATATTTTTTTCAAATGCTGATGTTGATTTTACTCTTCCTGATGTAGATCGTATAAAAAAATGGATTTCGGTGATTGTAAAAAATCATGGGAAGTCTGTAGGTAAGATAAATTACCTTTTTTGTTCCGACGAATATATCTATGATGCAAATGTCCGGTTTTTGAATCACGACACGTATACAGACATCATTACTTTTGACTACGTCGAAGGTATTCTGTTGTCTGGCGATATTCTTATAAGTGTTGATAGGGTGGGGGATAATGCGAGTAAGTTTTCAACCTCTTTTGAGCGTGAGCTTCGTCGTGTAATAATTCATGGGGTGCTTCATCTCATAGGTTTTAAAGACAAATCTGAGAAAGAAGCATCTGTAATGAGACAGAAAGAAGAGGAGTCTCTGATGATATATGACTCGTTGTCGTGATGGCTGTTTCACGTGAAACTATCAATCCATGTTGTTGTAAATTACTATTATAATTATGAGATTTGAGGAGTATGATGTTGTTGTGGTTGGCGCTGGACATGCAGGTGCAGAAGCGGCCACTTCGTCAGCGAAGTTGGGTGCAAAAACGTTGCTGATTACAAGTAATCTTGACACGATTTGCCAGATGTCGTGCAATCCTGCTATGGGTGGTGTTGCGAAGGGGCAAATCGTACGAGAAATAGATGCTTTGGGTGGCTGGTCCGGTATTGTTACTGACCGTTCGATGATTCAGTTCAGGATGCTTAATCGATCAAAAGGCCCTGCTATGTGGAGTCCACGTGCCCAGTGCGACAAAACCATGTTTTCTTTAACTTGGAAGCGTATACTTGAGAATACTCCAGACTTGGATTTGTGGCAGGACGAGGTCGTAGATGTCATTATTGATAATGGCACGGTGCGTGGGGTTGTAACAAGGATGCAGGTCGAGGTGCCATGTAAGGCTGTTGTGCTCACAAACGGAACTTTTCTGAACGGGAGGATTTTTATCGGTGAGACTTCTTTTTCGGGTGGTAGGATAGGGGAGTTGCCCTCTGTCGGACTCTCGGACAGGTTGAAAGAGTATGGATTTGAAGTGAAAAAGTTTAAAACGGGTACACCTGTGCGTATTGATGGACGTTCTATAGATTTCAGTGTGCTCGTCGAACAGCCGGGAGATGATTGTCCGCAAAAGTTCTCCTTTTCTCCCGAGACGCATTCGTTAGAGAAACAGAAGTCGTGTTTTCTGGCATATACGAATATTGAAACACACGATATACTACGAAAAGGTTTTGAAAAGTCACCGCTTTTTACGGGCCGTATTCAGGGTCGTGGACCTCGATATTGTCCTTCGATTGAGGATAAGATTGAACGATTTGCCGGAAAAGACAGGCATCAGTTGTTTGTTGAACCTGAGGGTATTAACACAAATTCTTACTATCTGAACGGTTTTTCGTCGTCACTTCCTCTCGATGTCCAGCTCGATGCTCTTCATTCTATTCCTGGCTTTGAAAAGGCAAGGATTTTCAAGCCGGGGTATGCTATAGAGTACGATTTTTTTCCGCCGACACAGCTCAAGTACACGATGGAAACCAAGCGTGTCGAAAATCTCTTTTTTGCTGGCCAGATCAATGGCACGACGGGATATGAGGAGGCTGCATGCCAAGGGCTTGTTGCCGGAATAAATGCAGCCTTGAAAATTAAAGGCAAGGATCCGTTTATTTTGGGCCGTACGCAGGCCTATATAGGAGTGTTGATTGACGATCTGGTGACGAAAGGCACGGATGAGCCGTATCGTATGTTCACATCGCGTGCGGAATACAGAATCCTTCTGCGTCAGGATAATGCTGATGTCAGACTTACGCCGTTGGCTTATTCTATTGGCATGGCATCGGAAGAGCGTATGAGAAGGGTTGAACGCAAGATGTCGTGGGAGGATAAGCTGTCCTCTGTAATATCTGACGTGTCTGTTTCTCCT
The DNA here is from genome assembly GCA_017522065.1 of Bacteroidales bacterium. Classification (GTDB taxonomy): domain Bacteria; phylum Bacteroidota; class Bacteroidia; order Bacteroidales; family P3; genus Colimorpha. Next base: position 16,266 of record JAFXAD010000037.1, on the reverse strand, counting down.
TCTGATGTTAATGACGCTCTGTCGGATCGGCAGTCGGCACAAATACAACAAAAGGTCAAGCTTCAGTCCTTGTTGTTGCGCCCGGAATTGTCGCTTGCTGACTTGAAGAAAATGTCTGCGCCTCTTTCCTCTTTTATTGAAACCATACCGGAGGATATACGTGAAGAGGTGTGCGAATCGTCGGAGATTCTCATTAAGTACAGTCGTTATATCGAGAAGGAGCGAGAGGTTGTTTCTCGGATTTTAAAGTATGAAAACCTTCCGATAAAACCAGACTTGGACTATCGCACGATAGAGGCCTTGTCGTTTGAGGCGCGTGAAAAACTCTCCGCCATGCGTCCTAAGACAATAGGGCAGGCGAGTAGAATCAGTGGAGTTTCTCCAGCCGATATTTCGGTTCTGTTGATTCTGATGAATGAATAAATGTAGGAGTGTTTCATGTGAAACAAGCACCGTAAAAGTCATGGACCATGATAATTACGGTGCTTGTTGTGTGTATTCGGTGCTTATTTTGATGTTTCTCGTGAAACATTGCGTCTAAACCACATGGTCTATGTGTTTTAGCTGTCTATTTTCGTGAGATAGTTCCTTGTTTCCGGCCCTAAGTTGAACAGAGCGTCGAGTATGCCGACATTCCCATAGAATGGCATGCGGTCTCGGAATACCTGCGTGTATTCGGGTATTGCCGGTAGCTCTTCGGGATGTTTGTAGGAGTACATGTTGCGATAGTCTTTTTCGTACAGTTCTGTACCTATATATTCGTCGGTATACTCGATTGTCGTGCCGATATTCAGTTTTGCAAACAGGAAGTTTAATAAAGCTTCGTTCAGTTCTGTCAGCTTTTTGAAACGGCCTCCAATGATTCTGTATATGTCGTCCCGGTAGTACATGTAATATGGCGAAGCGTTGTACGCCGCGTCGATTGTTCGTTCGAAATGGATGTCCCAGCGTTCGGTGTAGCTTATTTCGATATCAGAGATGCATGTGTGGTTGCCGTTTGGCCGTGTGATGGGCACGCTCATGGCCATGGGTCCTCCTGCGGTGATTATAACCGTCCTGTTCCGATGTGTCTGTTTTGGGAAGGTTTCGTGGCGTTCTATGCGTATTGTGCCGGTTTTTAAGGCTTGTTTGCTCATTGCCGACATGATGGCAATGGGCGGTAGAAATGACGATGGGAAAATGGTTGTTCTGTCGTTCATCGTTTATTTTCCGTATACAACTGCCAACAGTTCGTCTTTTTCAAAAAAGAAATCGATATTACCTTCGCCGAAGGTTATTCTGCGTTCGCCCCAGGCCTCTTCTTCTATGTCCTGCTCAAAGTATTCGTTTTTGACCATAAGGCTTACGATGCTTTTCTCGTCCATTTCAAAAATGTCCGCCCCAAACAGTGTGCAGTTTTCGTCGGATGTGTCGATGCAACTTAGTACCGGGTTTTCGCCTTCGAAAAACAATGTTAACAGTCCGTCGTTGTAATGTAGTATCGTCGTGGGTTCGTCCAATGCGTTTTCCACGCTTTCGACCTCTTCGGCCTCGCCGAGTATGCTTACGACCTCTTCGACGGGCATGTCAAACCGAATGTTTCCGAGTCCTTCTTTTATTTTGATTACTTGTTCCATTAGGTATGTGTGTTATGGTTTGTATTGTTCAAATTATTTTACAAAGATACGGATTTAATTCAAAACGGCAAAATTTTTTATTTTGAGTCGAAGAAAATGGGTTCGATACGGTAGAAAAGTATCTGTTTTTAATCGCAAAAATTGTTATTTTTCAAAAAGAAATATGAAAACAGGGATAAATAAAAGACCGTCGCTGTGAATAGTATTGTTTGTATAATATGTTGTTAGTTAAATGTTTGTATATTTTTAGTGGTGTGATTGTTGAAATTTATTTTGTCGTTAAATAAAAAAGTAGTACTTTTGCAAACTCAAATTTGAGGGTTAAACGATACGTTGACTACGTAGCTCAGCAGGTAGAGCACATCCCTTTTAAGGATGGGGTCCTGGGTTCGAGCCCCAGCGTGGTCACAAAGGAAAAAGGACATAATGTTGTTGACTACGTAGCTCAGCAGGTAGAGCACATCCCTTTTAAGGATGGGGTCCTGGGTTCGAGCCCCAGCGTGGTCACAAAAAAAGCCGTAGATGTGATTCTACGGCTTTTTTATTATCTGATTGTTAAGGTTATTCTACTGTGACGGATTTGGCCAGGTTGCGTGGTTGGTCGACATTGCGTCCTTTGGCGATGGCTACATAGTAGGAGAGGAGCTGCAGGGGCAGGATGGCCAGAAGAGGCACGTAGCAGTCGCGTGTGTCGGGTATCTCGAAGCAGTAGTCCGACATGCCTTTGACAATGGTGTCTCCCTCCGTAACCACACTGATGATTTTTCCTTTTCTTGACTTGATTTCCTGGATGTTGCTGACGATTTTGTCGTACATGCCTCGTTTGGGGGCTATGACGACGACGGGCATCTCCTCATCGATAAGAGCAATAGGTCCGTGCTTCATTTCGGCAGCAGGATAACCTTCGGCATGGATGTAGCTTATCTCTTTCAGTTTCAATGCTCCTTCGAGGGCTACGGGATAGTTGTAGCCGCGTCCCAGATAAATGAAGTTGCGTGCATAGGTGAACATCTGTGCAAACTGGTCGATGCCTTTGTTGTTGTCGAGAGTCCACTGCATTTTTTCTGGAATCTTCTGCAGCTCGTCAACGAGCATGTGGAACATTTCCTCGCTGAGGGTTTTCTTTTCTTTTGCAATAGCAAGGCCGAGCATGAAAAGAGTTATGACCTGTCCTGTGAAGGCTTTTGTCGACGCTACGCCGATTTCTGGGCCTACGTGGAGGTATGTGCCGCTGTCGGTGGCGCGAGGGATTGAGGAGCCAATTACGTTGCAAATTCCGTAAAGGAAGGCACCCTTGCTCTTGGCCAGCTGAATGGCAGCAAGTGTATCGGCTGTTTCGCCCGACTGAGAGACGGCTATGACCACGTCGTCGGGGAAGATGACGGGGTTACGGTAGCGAAATTCGGAGGCGTATTCCACCTCGACGGGAATCTGTGCGGCTTCTTCGATGAAGTATTTTCCGATAAGGGCTGAGTGCCACGATGTTCCGCAGGCGCAGATGATTATTCGGCGAGCATTGATGAACTTCTCCTTGTGGTCGATGATGCCGCTAAGCAGAATGTCTTTGTCGACAATATTCAAGCGGCCTTTTGTGCATATACGCAATGCGGAAGGCTGCTCAAAAATCTCTTTAAGCATGAAATGCGGGAATCCGCCTTTCTCCAGTTCGTCAAGGTTCATCTGCAATGTCACGAGTTGAGGAGTCTGTTTGACATTGCTGAGGTTGGTTATTTTTAGATTGCCTTTGCGGTCCATGATGGCAATCTCTTCGTCTTGGAGGTAAATGACTTTGTTTGTGTATTCTATGATAGGGGTGGCGTCGCTTCCGAGGAAGAACTCTGCTTTGCAGTCTTTTTTGTCGTTGTTTTTGCCTACGCCGATGATCAGCGGGCTACCTTTTCTGGCACATATCAATTGGTCTGGATTGCGACGGTCCAGGATGGCGATGGCGTAGGCGCCGATAACGCTTTTAAGTGCCAGCTGAACAGCGGTGTAAAGGTCGCAATTGTGGGTATTTTGTGTGTATTCTACCAACTGTACAAGTACCTCGGTGTCGGTTTCGCTACAGAATGTCATTCCGTGCTTCTCCATCTCGATACGGAGGGGTTTGTAGTTCTCTATGATTCCGTTATGGACAAGCGACAGGTTCTTTGACTGTGAGAAATGTGGATGGGCGTTGGTTGCGTTAGGTTCGCCGTGTGTGGCCCAGCGGGTGTGGGCGATTCCTATTGTTCCACTCGTGTCTTTATCGGCCACAGAGTCTTCAAGGACAGACACTTTTCCTTTTGCTTTGTAGACAGACAGTACGCCTTCGCTATTAATCATCGAGACTCCGGCACTGTCGTAACCTCTGTATTCCAAACGATGAAGTCCTTTAATCAAGATGGGGTATGCTTCCTGTTCCCCGATGTATCCTACAATTCCACACATAATTTTCTTTTTTTTGAATTTGTTTTTGTTTTGTAAATTATTGAGTACGCGCATTTAAGACAATCTATATATATAGTTTGCCTTGATAATAGTGTCTGCAAAAATACAAAAATATATAATATAGCAGTTATTCTATTTTGGTTCTTTTCAGAATTTGTTCCGCCAGTCCGATTGAATATCCATGGCTGTGTAGTAGTATTTCACCTCTTTTATCTACCAGAGCAACAAGCGGATAGTCGTTTTTGAGGTCGAGTTTCAGCGCCTCGACAATTTGTTTCTCGAACGGATCTTTGTCGCTTGCTTCGCGGATGATGCAGTCGGTGTTGGGCAGACCGAAGCTGATAGGTTTCGCAGATGCTGGTGCTACGAGGTAAATCATTCCTCCCCACGCTTTGTATTCCTTGTCAAGGGCTTGTATTTCTTTGATAAGGTGCTTGCTGGGCTCTTTGTAGTCGCCAACGAAGATGAATAGCATTCCCGTGCTGCCGGCATAGTCGGCCAAAGTGGCCATATCGGCAATGATTTCCTGTGTGGGATCGATGCTTGCGGTTGTTTTTTCGCTGCGGTCAACCAAAGGCCTTAGAATGATTTCTTTAGTGATTTTTTGACCTTCTTTTACGGTGAAATATTCGGCACGTGTCAGTACGTCGCCTTCAGGATAGCGATTGCCGGTCATTAGGCGGTAGTAGCCTGGTTCCAAGCTTATTGTTGCTGGAAATTTGTCCATGCGACTGTCGTTTTCGAAGTCGAAGGTGACAAAGTCGCCGTTCTCGTATTTTGCTATCGTGAAGTGTGGCCAGTAGACGGGTTTGGCCAGCTCTTTGGTCGGTTTGTAGGTCAGCGTCAGTTTGGCGGTTGGTTGCACTTCGGTGTCCTCTTCGAACGACACTTTTACCCATTTGCCTTTCTTCCAGAGCTTTTCAGCATCACCATCACATACGTATATGGTGTTGGTGGCGTTGTCGAGATAGGCCGGAATATTCAGCGAACGGCAGGCGGCAACAAAGAAGATGTCGCGACTGTGGCGGTCGCTATGGCGCAGTTCATAGACGCCACGGGGCGAAATGGGACAATTGTAGTAGTTGCCGGTATCGTCTATTATGATATTCTCTTTTGTCCATGTTATCAATGAATTTGCATCTTTAACCTCTGCAAGTTTTTCTGCAAGGAATTGCCTCCATGGACGCACCATCTCGTTGCTAATGCGTGCAGGCATCAAGCCTTTGATGTAGAATTCATCGTAGGTTTCCATAACGCAAGATATTTTTGGCTCACGCCAATGCGACCCGAGAGTTTCGGCCGAAATATCGCGCATATCCTTATCACTGAAAGTTTTGAGGTAGTCGTAGATGTAGTTACAAGCGATGTTACCCTCGCGTTCTCCTGCTATTATTGTTGTGTTTACGGCGATGTTTTCGTCTGCGTGATCATTTATGAATTTAGCTATTTCTTCATAGTTTCCTTCGGCCTTGTGGATCAGTTCCCAAGCCTGCTCGTCGGTCAGGTTGTTGTAGGGTTTCAGCAGGTTTTTGTAGTTTTCTTTTGTCGGGAAAGTTGCAACGTATGCTCCGCGGACGGAATCCTCATATTCCAAGCGTTTTACGTTGCGGTCGGCTTTCTCTTTGGTGGGTGTCACCTTGGCTTCGCCGGCAACAGGGGGAACAACGTCGGCCATTTCGGTGTATTCTGTTCCAGCTTCGCGCGTAAGATATATGTCTACAGTGTCTTGCTTGCGGACATCCATCATCACGTAATTGTAATTCTGCCCGTCGGTGGCCCATATCTGCAGGTCACCGAGTCCTGTGCTTAGCTGAGCGATACCGTTCTTGTCGGTCTTTATTGTTGCGAGGGTATAGAACTCGCTGTAGTTGTATAATTTAAACTTGACACTGGCACCCTCGACGGACTTGTTGTTGTCGTCGAAAACGCGCACGGTGGCTTTCTTTGTCGGGGCGTAGTGGCTCAGCAAGTTAAGCTCGCTGTACAGCGCGGTCTGTTTCACCACTTCTTCATCGCCTTTGTAGCGCCCAAAGGCTTTGCTGTGGACCATCATACAACGAGTGGAAGGTACTGCAAACCAGCCCATATCCAGTTCGGGGTCAGGTTCGCAAGCACCGAGGAAGTACCAGCGGTTGCTGTCGGGAATGTAGACTTCTACCCAGGCGTGGTTGTCGTCGCAGTGTGCCCAGCGTGGTGTATAGCACTGACGTGCGGGGATACCGACGCTGCGCAGGGCTGTGACGGCGAAGGTCGATTCCTCGCCGCAACGTCCTAATGATGTGCGCATTGTGGCCAATGGTGCCGATGTGCGGCCGTCGCTGGCGCGGTAGGCAACATACTCGTGGCACCAGTGGTTGACCTCGAGGGCTGCATCGTACATCGAAAGGCCTTCGAGGCGTGGTTTCAGTTCGTGCTGCATCAATAACCGTGCGGTGTCAAGATTTTCGTTATTAACACGATATACGAGAACGAAGTGGCGAAAGATGTCTTCAGGAATCTTTTCGCCCCAGCTGAACTCCTGGCGTGCTTTGAAAGCGGCTCTAATCTGCTGCAAGTAAAATGTTTGGTCATAATCGGCAAGATCGCTGTAGGGCATATAGGCGTAGAGGAACTCCAAGGCCTCGCGTGTCTCGGTGTCCAAAGTGTCCATTCCGTCGAACAAGACGTCGGCGCGTCCAGAGGCAAGCTGCTGTCGGGCCATGAAGTCGGCGTGTACCTGTTCGCGGTAGCTTTTGTCGGAGATGAAGTGCTTGTCCTTATTGCAGGAAGTCGCTACTAATGCAAATAGAAGTGTAAAAACAAACGGTTTAAGTTTTTTCATTGTTAGATGTTTTGCTGATTGAATGATCTTATAAAGTATCTGTAATTCTCATGAATTCACGTACTTGGTTGGCGTCGGTGCAGGTTAGTCCATCGATGGTGTGTTTCAGAGAACCGTGGACTTCGTACAAGCCTGATTCCAAGACGATTTGTTTCACGTTGACAGTCGTGATGCCAGCAGCTCCGATTATGTCTATACGTCCGTCTGCCTGTAGGACGAGTTGTCTGAGCATCTCTTTGCCTTCCATAGCCGTTGGCGCGCAGCCGGAAGTCAGCAGTTTGTTGCACCCACAGTCAATGACTTGTTCCAGAGCATCATGTGGATTACGGCATTCGTCAAATGCACGGTGGAAAGTGACGCTAAGTCCTTCCGCCGCTTTTACAGCTTCGCGTGTCTGTGTTGTGTCGATGTCGGCTTCAGCGGTAAGGAAGCCCACCACTACGGCATGGGCTCCGAGTTTATGTGCAAGTTCTATGTCTCTTAGAATAAGGCGCATATCTTCTTTGTCATAATGGAAATTACCACCTCGAGGACGAATCAGCACCCTGGTGTGAAGCCCTAATTCTTTTACGCAGTATTCAATGGCTGCAGCTGATGGTGTTGTGCCGCCTTCACCAAGGGCCTGGCATAGTTCGATTCGGTAGGCGCCGCCGCGTTTTGCGTTGCGTGCCGAGAGAGTGGAGTTGCAACAGATTTCTACTTGCATATCAATGTTTTGAAGTGTTGTTTGCTTTATGTGTTTATATGCAAAAATACTAAATTTTAGATTTAAATATATTTTTTGTAATTTTGCATGGATTTGAAGATTATTAACTCTGATGATAACATTCTGTTATTTAGTGTAATAAACAAGTGTATATATTTTCAAAAGAATGACAGAGGAACAAAAGTCCATTCATTGGTTAAGCTCTATACTTGATGTTCTACGCAAAGAATGCCCCTGGGATAGTGTACAAACGATTGATTCTTTGCGTTATTTGACAATCGAAGAGGTGCACGAATTGTCAGAAGCCATTGTTGCCGGCAATTATGATGAAATGCGCAAGGAATTGGGCGACTTGTTTATGCATTTGATGTTCTATTCAAAGATTGCAGAAGACGAGGGTCGGTTCGGTGTGGCGGATGTTCTCGATGGGATATGTAAGAAACTGATAGCAAGGCATCCCCATATTTCACTTCCCGATAAGGCTGGTAATATGCAGCCGGTGACCCAGCATGATACGCCCCGGTGGGAACAGGTGAAGATGAAAGAGGGCCGCAAGTCGGTTCTTGAAGGCGTTCCGCAGTCGCTGCCACCCATTGTGAAGGCTATACGGATGCAGGAGAAAGCGGCAGGGGTCGGATTTGAGTTTCCGGATGTGGAAGGTGCCAAGAACAAAGTGTTGGAAGAGTACCACGAATTTGAAGAGGCTCTTGTCGAAATGCATGAAGAAAGCAAAGGACAAGAAACGGTGGCTAACTCTCATGGAACAAGTCCCAAATCCCACGCCGAGGAAGAATTGGGTGACTTGCTTTTTGCTATCGTAAAATGGGCGCGTATGGAAGGCCTGAATGCCGATACTGCAATGGTTCGTGCAAATCAGAAGTTTTTCAAGCGCTTCTCGTATGTCGAAGACCAGTCACGTCTGTCGGGACGCTCGTTGTCAGAAATGACGCTCGAGGAAATGGAAAAACTTTGGAATGAAGCTAAAACGAAATAATCTACTCAATATGAAAGAGAAATACATCGCTCCAGAATTAACCTCTGTTTCTTTTGTTGTTGAACAGGGTTTTGTGGGATCAGTTCAAGGATCGCCGAGGAATGTACTTTTCGATCTGTTTCTAATCAGTGGCGGCGGAAGTGAAGACCTCAACAAGGCCGGGAGCTATGAAAATGAACAGGACTGGACCTGGTAATCATCGATTAATATATCAGTAGGATGAAAACAAAGATTTTGACTTCTTCCAGGGTCTCCGCTTTTGCCAAATTGAACAGGCTGCTGAGTGGTGTGTCGTACAGAGATGCGCAGAAATTCATAATTGTCGATGCCAATACATACGAGAACTGTATTCCGTTGTTGATAAGCAGGGTAGAGGCATTGGAAGGTGCCTCCTTTTTCGAAGTGCCGGTAGGAGAGGAGGCTAAAAGCATTGAAGTCGCAGGCCAACTTTGGCAAGCCCTGTTGGAGAGTGGTGCGGACCGCGATAGTGTTATTGTCAATCTTGGCGGAGGCACGGTCTGTGATATCGGAGGCTTTGTGGCTGCCGGTTTCAAGCGCGGAATCAGATACATAAATGTGCCGACAACATTGCTTGCGATGGTTGATGCCGCCATAGGTGGCAAGACCGCGGTAAACCTGAATGGGGTGAAGAATCAGGTGGGATTCTTCCACAGCCCTCAATCTGTATGTATATGTCCGGATTTCCTTGAGACACTTCCTGACGAAGAACTTGTTTCAGGGTTGTTCGAGATGTTTAAGACTCTGGCGCTTAGTGATAAGGATATGTATAAGTCTCTATCGGACACAATTGTTTCTGATGCGGATTTGGATATGGATACATTGAAGCTTTTTATTGAGCATTGCGCAGGATTCAAAACATCGGTAGTGGATAGTGATCCAACTGAAAAGTCTGTACGCAAGATTCTTAACTTTGGTCATACATTTGGACACGGTATAGAAAGCTATAGTTCTGAAATCGGCAAACCCTTATCCCATGGCATTGCAATCGGGGTGGGCATGGCCTGCGAATTGTATCTGTCGCATAAAAAGCTTGGAATCAGCCGTGAAGTCTTGGAAGACTATTGCAAAATACTGACACACCTTGTAGGCATTCCAAAATACAAATTGCGTGACGCTGAGAAGATTCTTTCGTATATGCGAGCTGATAAGAAAAACCGCGATGGTTTGATTCTATGTGTTTTGCTGCGCGATTTTGCGGAGCCTGTGATCGATGTACCCATCGATGAGAACGAGGTCCGCGATGCTCTATTGCAAATCGCCAAGTTCTAACTGAACTGTCTGTTTACCTTTGCAGTATAGAATATATGGACATTCGTAGGGCTTGGTGCATTGTTCTCCTATGTCCATGGTGGGTTCAAGGTTTTGCAGGACCTCTTTGAATCGGGCTACTTGCTTTGCTATCATCCCTTTGGCCTCTTCTGCTTCGGCGGTCATGTCATATTGTGCCGCAGAGTTGTCTCCGTTGTTGTATAGTATCGAGAACGATTTCATTCTAAGAGGTATAGCTTTGTTTTCGCACATCTTTTCTATGCTGTTTCCAATAACATAGTTCTGGATACAGACATCACGTCGGAATACATCCTTGACCGATGTAGAGTTTTTGATTTCAAAAATCGACACGTTCCCGTCGTTGTCTTTATGTACCACGTCGGCCAGGATTAGAACTTCGTCGAATACAAATCCTGCTTCAAAGAGGGTCTGTTCGCCGGGTTGAGTGAGTATGGCAGTTGTATATTCAGGGTATTTTGAGATTTGCTTGCCGAGAATTTTGCTGACATCGAGTCCGTTAGTGAATGTTGCTTTCACAGAGGCCTCAAAGTCGCGTCCTTTGCGGAAGCGTGCCAGCGTCTCAGGAGTAAAACGGGCCAATTGTGGTCTGTAGACATCAAGATATAATGCTTTCTCGCACTGAAGCCCTAAAATGAACTTGCTCTTAGTCAGTCGGTATATCATTTTCTCTTTCAGGCTTCAACAAGCAGTTGTGTAGTGGTGCGGGAACGTTGTTGCAGCAGTATGCGTCGTCCGGCGACAATTTGGTCGATGATTTGTTGGTTGTAGTATCGGATTGTAATCAGCTGCAGACCTGTATTGTATACCAGACGGAAGTCGTTTTCAAGTGCTTCGCGCAGCTGATGTAGTAGTATCTCGTTGTAGTCTATGCACAGAGAGAAACTCAGTGCTGAGTTTTGCATAAGGTTGACTCTGATATTCAGTTTTGCCAGAACAGCAAAAATGTTTTGCAGATTTTCCTCGGCTATAAAGGAAAAGTCTTTTGGCTGTATGGAAATGAGTACCTGGTTGTTTTTGAATATGTAAAGAGGTGTCAGCGGCTCGATGCCGTCGTAGGGACCTATTGTTGAACCTTCTGCAGATGGATTTATAAACGATTTGATGTGCAGTCGGATACCCTTGTTCTGTATTGGTTTGACTGTTTTGGGGTGTATGACCGAAGCGCCATAGTAGGCGAGTTCTATGGCTTCGTTGTAAGGTATCTGGTTTATTTTTATTGTGTTTGGGAAAAACTTTGGGTCGGCATTGAGAAATCCGGGGACGTCTTTCCAGATTGTCATGTAATCTGCATCGAGACAATAGGAGAGGATCGATGCGCTGTAGTCGCTGCCTTCGCGTCCGAGGGTTGTCGTGGTTCCTGAACCTGTTCCGGCAATAAAGCCCTGCGTGATTATTAATTTTAAATTCAGGTTGTTGAATGTAGAATTAATGATTTTTTGTGCCTGCCAGCGTGTGGTTTCGAAGTCGACAATGCCTTCTCGATAGTTTTCGTTGGTGCGTATCACTTGCCGAATGTCAATCCATTGGCTGTTGATTCCTATGCTGTTAAGGAATCCGGAGATAAGCGTGGTCGAAATCAGTTCGCCAAACGACACCGTCTGGTCGTAGTCATAGTTATAGTTTGTTGCAGGTTGCGAGGTCGCTTTGTCGAGCTGTGCGAAAAGGTTTTCGAGTTTTCGGAACGTCGGGTCGTCACTATCCATCAGACTTGTAGCAATGTCGTAGTGATATTTCTTTGTCTGTTTTAGAAGACTTTGGCGTTCGTCGTCTGATGCCGGAATGCCAGGTATCAGTTTTTCTAACAGATTGGTTGTTTTGCCCATGGCTGAAACGACTACGACGAGAGGCTCGTGTAGGTTTTGCCTGACAATTTCGGCCATGTTGCGAATGGCATCGGCGCTGTTGACGGATGCTCCTCCGAATTTGAATACTTTCATGTATTGAACTTTGACTAAAACCTTGACTGAGAATGGAATTGAGGGTTCCTATATGTCTTTTACGACAATTGCCGTTCCATATCGCGGCGAGTGTCTTTTGCTTTGATGCTTTCGCGTTTGTCGAAGAATTTCTTGCCTCGCGCCAGAGCGATGTCGATTTTGGCGTATCCTTTTGGATTGACGTAGAGAAGGGTAGGTATGATGGTGTAGCCGCGTTCTTTGATTTTGTTTTGCAGTTTGCGTAGTTCTTTGCGGTTGAGCAGGAGTTTTCTGTCGCGCTTGGCGGGGTGGTTAAGCCAGCTTCCAAATCGATATTCGCTTATATGCATCTGTCTTACGTACAGTTCGTTTCCGATGAAAACGCAATAGGCATCGGCAAGGTTTGCCCTGCCTTCGCGAATGCTTTTTATCTCCGTTCCTGTCAGCACCAGCCCAGCACTGTATGAGTCTATGAGGAAGTATTGGTATTCGGCCTTTTTGTTCTTTATTTCGATTATGTTTTTTTCTTCCATATTTCCTATTACGCAAAAGTCCTTTTTTTATTGTCTGTGAGATGTGTAATACGTTCCGATTTGGGATGGAGGCAAATGAGTATGAAAAATATCTGCCTCAATGGAGGGTCTATGGAATGTTCACTAATTTGTGAACCTGAAGCGAAAGCCTCCACAGGGGATGGGCCTTGATGTATTCAATAGTCTGTTGCACTATGTCACGATTGCGTTTTGGGTCCCCCGTGTCGCAAGGCTGAAGGAAATAATCGTGTGATATTTTGATATTGTCGTAAGTTTTCGGCTCCGTAACTCCGTCATAGACAGCCTTGAGCTCGTCGGCGTGATCCAATATCACGGCAGCGTTGCTGCAATAGCCGTCTTTTGGCGAGAGGGTGATCCAGTCGATATTGGCAGGAAGGCTGTGAGTTCCATTTGTCTCCACGGCCACGTAGCGACCGTTGCGGTGGAGTGCGTCGACAAGCGATTCGGTGAGTTGCAAGGACGGTTCGCCTCCAGTGACAACAACATGTGTGGCCGGGTATTTCATCACCTCAGCAACAATTGCTTCCTCGCTCATCTCCAGTCCCGTGTCGTGCTTCGTGTCGCAGAACGGGCAGCGCAGGTTGCATCCGCTGAGGCGGACGAAGACGGCGGGGCGTCCGGTATGGAATCCTTCGCCCTGTAAGGAGTAGAATATCTCGTTGACTTTCATTGTTCAACTTCGTAGCTTGCCATGTTCCCGTTGCTTTCCTGCACGTCGACGCGGTAGCAGAAAGGTATGCGTTCCTGGCACCAGCGAGCAAGGTTCTCGGCGGTCGGGTTGCATGGCAGAACATCGTTCAGCACTTTGTGGTCGAGAGGGTCGGCGATCAGTCGTTTGATTTCCGAGAAATCGATAATCATACCGTTGCTGTCGAGCTGTTCGGATTTGCAGTGTATGGTGATGGTCCAGTTGTGACCGTGAAGGGCGGTGCATTTGCTTGGGTAGTCGAGTTCAAGTCTGTGGGCACCAGCTATTTCTATGGTTTTCTTGAGGTAATACATGGTTGGGGATTAAAGTTAGGATTGATATTTTGTCGGGTCGTCAACATGGGCTGCCCTGAATGCTTCTTGCCGTTCGCGGCATGTGGCGCAGCGTCCGCAGTGGAGCGCAGTGCCCTTGTAGCAGGAGTAGGTATGGCTATAGTCGATGCCCAGTTTGGCGCCACGTGCGACGATGTCGGCTTTCGAGATGTTTGTGTAGGGAGCTTCAATACCGACGTGTATGTATGTCCCGGCGCGCATGGCTTTGTCCATTGAGTTGATGAAATCGGGCCTGCAGTCGGGGTAGATGGCGTGGTCGCCGCCATGGTTGGCGATAAGGACGCTGTCGAGTCCGCGGTCTTCGGCAATGCCGCACGCGATGGCAAGCATGATGCCGTTGCGGAAGGGCACAACGGTGGAGTGCATATTGTCCTCGTCATAGTCGTCTTCTGGAACGGCTTCGGCTCCTGACAGGAGGGAAGAGGACATGAACTGTTTGAAGAAGTCGAGTTTCAGGACATGGTGCTCTATGCCAAGTTTCTGGCAGTGGTATCGGGCACATTCGATTTCGCGTTCTGCATGGTTGCTGCCGTAGTCGAAAGTGATGGCCAGCGCAATGCGGTTGGAATACTCGTAAAGGAGCGTGGTGGAATCGAGTCCTCCGGAATAGATGATTGCCGAGTTACGCCCGGCTGTTTTAGGGTCTTGCATATTTTTTCTTGTTTTGTTAAAGGGGGTTCCCTCCGCATGGGCTTGCACCTTGTTAGTATGGTGGAGGTCTGCATTTTGCAAGTTCAAGAATACCCCTGTTTGTCTACGAAAATTTTTGCAAAATTACACAAATCTTTTGGTTTAAACGCAAAGATAAAAAAGTAATACTAAGACAATCCCGATAAAAGGGCAATGATTGTATAAAATACTTAGTAATTGTAAAAAAAGTAAAATGGTGTCATTCAGTATCTGGGTTAGTGTTCACGGACTTACATAACAGTATCAGTTGACGATAAAAATAATAACTGCGTCAGCATTACCGCCGCATACAAGATCTACGAGATTTCGCTCGCTTGCGAGCAGGCGGATTATTTTACTTTTTTTTTGACGATTTCTTAATAGACAATCCAAACATTTCCGCAAAGTCCCCCACTTTGCGGATTAAGGCGAAGGGAGTCTTTTTCCTTTTTCTGCTGAAGGTGAGAGCATTTTTGCAGGAAAACAGGCGTTGAAAATCAATATGTTGCAAATGCCCAAAATTGAGAATTCCGGCATTGTGGAAAGTGCTGATTGGATTGCCTGTTATGTTGGTGCTTTGATGCAAAATGGTGTGTCTTTATGGAGTTAACGCAAAAGTGGTGGTTTTGCTGGCAGCCTGTTGCGACGGGTCTTCAACCTTCAGATTGAAGCATATATAATTGAATCGTGTTTGCAGATTGAAAATCCTTATATCAAGCAGCGTCGGATTGCAAATCCGCCGCAACGGAGGGAACATCCGCCGCGACGGGTAATAATCTATTAAACGAACTAAAAATTAACGCGCCTGTAATATTTTTCAACCATTGAATCTGCTTCCTCTTTTGTTATATTTATTTCATATTTTTCTTGAAGTCTATCCCATCTTACAATTACGCTATCTATGTTTGGTGGAATAACCTTAGGATTTTCATAATTCTTTTCAACTATTGAATCTGCTTCCTCTTTTGTTATTTTTTCCCCATATTTTTCATACCACCATTTTAAGTATTGAACATCTTTTTGTAATTCATAAGCACTCTCATATATAGGTATGCCGACATCTGTACGATGGTACTTTATTCCAGTCAGCGATTCCATATAATCAGATGCATCGCAAAATAGTCCTACCTTTTCTAAATCAATTTCAAAATAATTGTCTACTATATAGTCATACCCATATTCTTCGATGATGGATATGCATTTCATATAGGTATGGGCAAAATCATTATCTAACATCTTGTGGCTGCAACTAAAAAAAAGCAGAATGTATAAAAATAGAAAGAATCTTTTCATCACGAACCCTTTCTGACTTTTATAATAGCCTCATGAGTGGAGTAGTAGTAATTGGTCACTTTCCCCGATTTGTCTGTATAACTTTGGCCATAAACGCCTCTGCTGTAAAACAAATCTTTTCTTGAAGACCCATTAACATAGTCTTCTGCAGAAATGGCAATTTGATGACATTCCGTGTAATTCTCATACTCTCCTTTAGCCCTTCCACAGGAGGCCTTTTCATACTGCTCAACAAACTCATGGATTAGTTTGCCTTGCTTTGTGCATGGCCCCTTCCCTAAATCATCAAACTGCAGCATGTCTGCCACATCGATTGTATTTGTTATATAATTCCCGACATGAGCTTTACTACTTCCATATACAACACTAATATTTGCAATCGTTTCTTTGTCTTCAATGCACTGTGACAGCTTTTCATAAAAAGCCTGTTGTCTCTCTGTTAGTTTATCTTTATTTCCTCCTCCCTCTGTGGGTTTTAGTGACAATGTATAACTTCCATCCTTATTTTTGGAATATGCCGCCTTAAATTGCCCACCTAAGCCACCGTTTATTATCTTATTAAAGGCTTTGATCGCATTCTTCGATGTAAATGTTAGATGGATTTCTCTTCCATCAGGATCCACCAGCTTCACTGGATTCCAAGCGCAGTAGGCATAAGGACTCAGGCTCGGATATTTGTCCGCCATCGGGTCGACACTCAAGAACAGGCCCGAGAGAGAGGGGTCATAATACCTCGCACCGAAGTAGTAAAGCCCTGTTTCTGAGTCTTTTTCTTTGCCGGTGAAAGACGAGGTGTTTTTGCAGCAAAACAAGTGTTGAAAATCAGCGCATTGCAAATACTGCTTTTTACCATCCACGGTGGTGTGGAGGGTGGTGGTGCATTGTCGGGGCGATATGTCGGCTGGAGTCTTCAAT
>JAFXAD010000036.1 GCA_017522065.1 Bacteroidales bacterium | reverse complement strand
GGCGAAAGCAACATCATGACACGGAGGCGAAAGCAACATCATAATTCCGCGTCAGCGGAATAAATCTACAAGATCTACAAGATTTCTGCCGCGTCAGCGGCAAGGAGATTTAAAACGCGAATTGCCGTAAATGCCTGGATTGCTCGAGTCTTTTGGGGATGCGCTCCGCGCAGAAATTTTCCAAAAATAAAATTCAAATTATTCAAATTATTTTGAACAACAAAGGATTATGGCATTTAGGCGCAAGCAACATCATGGCACGGAGGCGTAAGCTACATCATAATACCGCGTCAGCGGAATAAATCTACAAGATCTACAAGATTTCTGCCGCGTCAGCGGCAAGGAGATTAAGAACGCGAATTGCCGTAAATGCCTGGATTGCTCGAGTCTTTTGGGGATGCGCTCCGCGCAGAAATTTTCCAAAAATCAAATTCAAAATTTTTCAAATTATTTTGAACAACAATGGATTATGGCATTAAGGCGCAAGCAACATCATGACACGGAGGCGTAAGCAACATCATAATTCCGCGTCAGCGGAATAAATCTACAAAATCTACAAGATTTCTGCCGCGTCAGCGGCAAGGAGATTTAAAACGCGAATGACCGTAAATGCCTGGATTGCTCGAGTCTTTTGGGGATGCGCTCCGCGCAGAAATTTTCCAAAAATCAAATTCAAATTTTTCAAATTATTTTGAACAACAAAGGATTATGGCATTAAGGCGTAAGCAACATCATAATTCCGCGTTAGCGGAATAAATCTACAAGATCTACAAGATTTCTGCCGCGTCAGCGGCTAGGAGATTTAAAACGCGAATTGCCGTAAATGCCCGTGAATTGCCGTAAATTATTATTTTTTTAAGCTTGATAGCCACACACATAGTTACCATAAAATCAAAGCAAATTCCCACCCGCGCCAGCATTGCCGCCGTAGGCGGAACTAATCTACAAGATCTACAAGATTTGACTTCGTCTACGCTGCGTCATCTCGGTATAGCCTACGCAAGCGCGGCTATGCTCTCGATTTCCGCAGCTCCCTGCCGCGTCAGCGGCAAGGAGAATAATTGTCCCGCAGAGATCTACATGATTTTAAGTTCTCGCTCACGAGCAGGAGTTTATATGCAACGATTTAGGATAGCAAACAAAGTACTTGGTGACGGTTTTCTCGAGGAATGGACGGTCCAGTTGGTCGCTTGCCTGACTGATATCAACACAACGTCCTGACTTGTACAGGATTTTAATCTGGCTATCGTCGAAGGTATAGGCGTGGTTGACCAGCTGGCCTGAATTCACGAAGAGTGCCGATTCGTCGTCCGTGAACCCGTATTGCTGTGATGCAAGTCCACGCAAAGATGCCACATACTCTTCGCCAAAGGGGGTGTCGCTCACCTTTATCGCGGGCAGACGTCTCTCGACCAGATGCTCGCACAAGGTGCGCAGCACCGCATCGTCAGAGTGCATCCACACCTTGATGGTAGACATGACATCCGAGTCGTCGATCGAGGCAAAAAGACTCAGAAGATCGTCAGCAGCAACCGTTTGCGACATAAAGTCGGAAGCCGAATACTGGTTGGAAAGAAGATGAATCAGCGGAGCATAGCCCTCGAGCGCAACGCCGGATGAGATAAGTTGGCGGGCACGCTTTAAAATACTATAGAACAGGTTGTCGGCAGCGATAACAGTCTTATGAAGATAGACCTGCCAATACATGAGGCGACGCGAAATGATAAACTTCTCGATAGAGTATATGCCTTTCTCGTCGACGACAAGAACATCGTCTTTGACGTTGAGCATATTGATAATACGCTCCGTACCTACGATACCTTCGCTGACACCGGTGAAGAACGAGTCGCGCCCGAGGTAGTCGAGACGATCCATATCGAGCTGCGAAGAGACCAACTGATGAAGAAAATGACGTGGATACGAGTCATTGAATATGGAAATAGCCGTATCGAGCTGGCCGCCGAACTCGCTGTTGAGACGTTGCATGAACAGCAACGTCAGCGTCTCGTGATGCACATTGCACAACGCCCGTTCGGAGGTGTGGGAAAAAGGACCGTGTCCGACATCGTGAAGCAGGATAGCAAGCTGGACACCAAGCGATTCTGCATCGCTAATTTCGACTCCTTTGGAGCGAAGCACGGAGATTGCACGTTTCATCAGGTTGAGCGCGCCGAGCATGTGGCTGAACCTGCTGTGGGTGGCACCAGGATAGACAAGGTATGTGAATCCCAATTGCTTGATATTGCGCTGACGCTGGAATAGAGGATGAGAGATGACATCGAAGACAATGTCGTCCTCTATAGAGAGGAAACCGTATACGGGGTCGTTTATTATCTTGCGTTTGTTGGTCATGAGAATTGAAAATTGAAAAACTTTAACCTTTTGTCTGTTCTGGAGGCCTGTGCGGTTCGCTGGCGAACATTAATGAATAGCAGTGCCTTGCGGATTCTGACAGTAATTGGCCACGTTTCACATCGATGCCTCCAGTTGGTCGCGGACCGATGGGTGGGCGATGCTTATGAGGGCTTTGGCACGCTGACGGAGACTGAGCCCATAGAGGTTGACAGCACCCTGTTCGGTGACGACCCACTGCACCAGGGTGCGCGGAGTTACGACGCCGGCACCTGGCGTAAGGGTGGGAACAATCTTGCTCACCCCTTTCGACGTAATGGATGGCATAGCAATAATGGGCACTCCCCCATCGCTGTATGTTGCACCGAGAATAAAGTCGAGCTGTCCGCCACTGCCGCTGAAGATGCGCGGTCCGATGGAGTCGGAGCAGACCTGGCCGCTAAGGTCGATCTGTATGGCTGAATTGAGGGCTACGACACGCGGATTGGAGGCTATCACCGCCGGATTGTTGGTATAACCCACGTCACGCATAAGGACATCGCTGTTGCGGTCGACGAAGTCGTAGAGCCGCTGCGAACCTTTAAGGAACATAGCCACGTGCTTGCCGGGGTCGGTATGCTTATGGCTGCCGTCGATAACACCTTTATCTATCAGAGGAATAACACTGTCGGAAAACATTTCGGAATGTATACCCAGATGGCGATGATCGCCAAGCTGGTCGAGGACTGCCGTCGGAATGTTGCCGATTCCAATCTGCAGTGTAGCCCCATCAGGAATGATGGCAGCACAATGCCGGCCGATAGCAATATCAGTGTCGCTGAGCGGCGACGGTGCCGCCGGCTTTAGGGTACTGTCGTGCCTGACAAATGCCGTAATGCGCGACACTGGGATACGACTGTCGCCGTAAGTATATGGCACACAACTATTCACCTGCACTACTACGACACGGGCACGAGCGATTGCCTCCGGCATATAGTCGACCGAGGTTCCGAGCGACACGTAGCCTTCGGCATCGGGTTCGCTGACCATAAGGAACACAACATCGCAGCCCACAGCACCACTGCTGACCATCCGAGGAGTCTCGCTAAGCGAACAGGGAATGTAGTCGGCGCGACCGATCTGCGTAGCCTCACGGACGTTGCTGCCGACAAAAAACGAGTCGAGGCGGAAAATACCGTTGTACTTTGGCAACGTGTAGTCGGCATAGCCTTCTGTATAGAAGTGACTTATCGTCACATCGCGCAGAGCGTTGTCCGTCCTCCCCTCCTCCAATTCGCGGTCGGCGCGGCGCACCAAAGCCTGAATCAAATGTTCGGGAGCTCCGCTGACGCATGGCCAGTGTATATGGTCGCCCGGACGGACAAGCATCACGGCTTCATCGGCTGAAATGTATGTCATTGCTGTGGATTATTGTTTTCGAATAGGATTGGCAGCGTGAACTCTACCCTTACGGGTTTGCCGTTTTTCAGGCCAGGACTCCACGGCGGCATATTCTCAACAGCCTCGACCGCAGCGCGTCCGCATCCGCCACCGATATCGTGCACAAGTCGGACATTGCTGATCGTACCATCCTTTTCGACAATAAAACGCACATAGACAACCCCTTCTATATTCTTGTCGACAGCTTCGGCAGGATAGTCAAGGTTTTTCGACAGATATTCCCCAAGAGCCTTGTCGCCTCCCTGAGGGGTGGGCAGCTGCTCCACAAAGAGGAAAATGGTTTCGTCCGACTCCGTTTCTGCAGATTCCAATTCTGAGGTCAACGAGTTCGAGAGATCGTCCGACACGCCCAAAGAACTATCATTCAACGCAAACCAGCGCTTGATTGTGTCAAGTTGCATTTGCGTGAACGATGTTTGCCCGTATATGTCAACAAACCCCTCTATCGGCTTTTCTGTTGCCGACGGAGTGAGTGTGGTGACTTTGAAAACATCCGTACCTAAGCAGCTGACAGTGCTGTACGGCCCGCGGAACAGCATGATGCCGTTGCTGTCGACAACGCCACGCTGTCCATCGTCGAGCAGCACCACACCGTATCGTCCGCACAATGCACTATAGTCCTTGTAGACACACGGCGCTACAATCCGTCCCGCAGGGTCGGCAAACCCGACGTGCGAATCCTTATGAAGCATATACAGGCCGGATTCAGTCTCCGAAATGCTGTCAAACTCCAATGGCAGAATGACTTGTCCGGCAAGGTTGACGATACCGTAACGGCTGTCGGCATCGACAACGAGCAGTCCACTGGACGAACATGAATGCAAATCGTATTTATATGACAGTTGCCTCAGTGCACTGAGGCGCACGCGATTGACCTGACGCGACAGGATTTGGCTTTGTGCCCCGGCTGCCAGCGGCAGAAGTAAAGCAATATATATAAGAATTTTACGCATAGCGGTTTAAAATATGTTTTTTTAGTCCGACAGGCCTACTCCACAACATCATGGAGGATGCCCGCTGCATCGGCCACAAGTTCGGGACACGGTTTCTTGCCCATCTGCAACAGACGTCCGCAGACGATGTCGCCCTCTTCCGAACGGAACTTCTCAATCAGCTGGCGCACATCGGCTGTATGGCCCGTCAGACCGCATACCATCGCCATGGCGCTCACGCATCCGCAAACTTCACGACAGCCCGACAGCCCACGCCCGAATGGAGCCGCCAGATTCATTGCATCCTGTGCTCCGATTGGTAGCCGGTCAGCATAGGCCATCACTACCGACTGGCAGCAGTTGCACCCCTGTTTGTGGAGCGCACGGGCTTTTTCTATTCTTTCTTGCTTTTCCATTTTTTACTCCAGTTTTTTAAAATTCTGGTATGGCTTTAGGAGGCTTCAAATCCATGTTTCACAAATCCACTTCCGGAGCAGCGTCTCACAGACTTCCGACCCCCTTCGCCAGTTCCTTCCACATTTCCCAAATTGCGATGGCGGCGGCACAACTGACATTGAGACTGTGTTTTGTGCCATACTGCGGTATCTCTATCGACCCGTCGCAGAGCGGCAGAATGCTTTCCTGCACCCCCTCGACCTCGTTCCCGAAAACCAACGCCACTTTCGACACACCTGCCGGCAATTCGTCCATTCCCAGCTTGATGCTGTCGTCCACCTGCTCGACAGCGAAAACCCTGTAGCCCCTGGCTTTGAGGTCGCCGACGCATTCGGCAGTGTCCTCATGATAGCTCCAAGCCACACTGTCCTCAGCTCCGAGCGCCGTCTTGTGAATCTCGCGGTGAGGAGGCGTTGAGCAGATGCCGCACAGCGCTATGTGCTCGACACGGAACGCATCGGCAGTCCGGAACACAGAGCCGATATTGTTTTGCGAGCGCACGTTGTCGAGAACGACCGTAAGCGGCAGTTTCTCGCTGTTATGAAACTCCTCGACCGTCAGGCGGTGCATCTCTTCGATGGTCAGTTTTTTCAATGCTGTCTACTTTTGGTTTTATATGATAATCGATTGGTCTAATGCAGTTTCCTTACCACTTTCACGCCTCATCCCACGCTGCCTTCGAGCGATACGCTGAGCAGTTTCTGGGCCTCGACAGCAAACTCCATCGGAAGCTTCTTCAGCACATCCTTGGCGTAGCCATTGACGATGAGGCCCACCGCGCTTTCGGGACTGATGCCGCGCTGCTGGCAGTAGAAGAGTTGGTCTTCACTAATCTTGCTCGTCGTCGCCTCGTGCTCCAATATGGCGGTGTGGTTGTCGGCCTTGATGTAAGGCCACGTGTGCGCGCCGCATTGGTCGCCGAGCAGCAGCGAGTCGCACTGCGAATAGTTGCGCGCATTGTCAGCCCCCTTGCCTATCTGGACAAGACCGCGATAGGAATTGTGGCTGTGTCCTGCCGAAATACCCTTGCTCATGATTGTGCTGTGCGTGTTTTTGCCGACATGAATCATCTTTGTGCCGGTATCGGCCTGCTGGTAGTTGTTGGTGACAGCAACGCTGTAGAACTCGGCCGTGCTGTTGTCGCCTTGCAGTATGCAGGAGGGGTACTTCCATGTCACTGCCGACCCCGTCTCCACCTGCGTCCAACTGAGCTTGCTGTGCGACCCCTTGCAGATGCCACGCTTCGTGACGAAATTGTATATACCGCCTTTGCCGTCCTTGTCGCCAGGATACCAGTTCTGTACAGTGCTGTACTTCACCTCGGCATCCTTCATCACGACGATTTCGACAATGGCAGCATGAAGCTGGTTCTCGTCGCGTTGCGGTGCCGTGCAGCCCTCCATATAGCTCACGTATGCCCCTTCGTCGGCCACGATAAGTGTACGCTCAAATTGTCCGGTGCCGCGAGCATTGATGCGGAAATAGCTGGAGAGCTCCATCGGACAACGCACTCCTTTGGGGATATAGCAAAACGAGCCGTCGCTGAATACGGCACTGTTCAATGCGGCAAAGAAGTTGTCGCTGCTCGGCACGACGCTGCCCAAATACTGTCTGACGAGGTCAGGGTGTTTCTGGACCGCCTCGCTGATAGGCATGAATATTATGCCCTTCTCTTCAAGGGCTTTCTGGCTTGTGGTCTTGACGCTCACCGAGTCCATGATGGCATCGTAGGCCACCCCTGCCAATGCCTCGCGCTCGCGCAGCGGTATGCCCAGTTTGTCGAAGGTGGCCAGCAGTTCAGGGTCGACTTCGTCCATGCTTTTCTTCTTCTCCTGTTTCGGAGCAGCATAATAAATAATCTCCTGATACTTAGGCTTCTCGTATTCCAAGTGAGCCCAATCGGGTTCGGTCATTGTCTGCCAGCGGCGAAAAGCGTTGAGGCGGAACTCAAGCAACCATTCCGGCTCGCCTTTTTTCATCGAAATTTGGCGCACCACATCCTCGTTCAGTCCCTTCCCGATGGTGTCGGTTTCTATATTTGTCGTGAAGCCCCACTTATACTCTTCGTTAGTAACTTCCTGTATTATATCTTTTTCGTTATCTTCCATTTCAGAACAAACAGTTTTTGATGTATCTGCAAAAATAGTATTTTTTTTTGACATGGCAACGTTTTGGGACAAACGAGTTGTCACAAGTGCCAATCGTGGAGGAGTCTTGTGCTTGGCAGCCCCATTAACCTTCACTTTTAATAGAAGCGCACCTTGGCGGCACCTCACCGCAACAGCGTCACCGTTCCAATGCGGGTTCTCCCGATCTCAGAATTGCGTTCCGTTCTGTATTCCGTCTGCCAGACGTATGTCCCCTGCGGACACGGGCGCCCCCCACTGGTGCCGTCCCACGACCCGCCGAGCAGGTCGAACTCGGCTACAAACAGACCTCCGCGGGTGAAGATAGTCACCCTACCCTCCACCACCTGTTGTGTACTGATTCTAAACTCATTGTTCGTCTGCTCGTCCGGAGTGAACGCGTTGGGAGCCCATAGGGTGGCGAAGTCGCCACGCACCACGATGCGAGCCGTGTCCCGGCAGCCGTAGAGGTCGTTCCCGCTAATGGTCACCACGACCGAATCCTCCTCATACGGGTACACAAAACTGCTTATCCGCGCAGTGTCCATACCCCCGAGATAGCTCCACACACGGGCTACGCTGGGAGAGAAATCCTGCAGCGTCACCTCGATTTCTTCGAATGTTGCCGGATTGGGATTCGCCTTCGGGCTGAGCTCGAAGGGCGTCGGATTGTTTTTGAGGTGCAGCACATAGTACTGGTCGCACGGTTCGCCGGTGGGCTCCGAATAGACAGGCACCTCCTGCTGAACGTAGTACGTATTGCCGTCAATCCATGTGTATGGCGACCCCTTGCACACGTAGGCATGCTGATGCAACGTGTCGGCCCGTTGCACAGCCAGCGTCAAGTCGACCACGCTGTCGGCGCCATGAATGGTGTTGAGATTCAGCGTAGCCGTCGTCGGTTCCTCAAACAGGTACCCCCTCCATTCCATAGGCAGCATATTGGAACAGACCACCGTGTCGAACTGCAGCCGACAGTTCGGCCACACCATGAGCGAATAGTGTTCCAGGCTGTCGCAACCGTAAGCATCCTCCAACAGGAAGCGGTGATCCACTGTCGTCTCCTCGAATTGGTATGCACAGTGTTCGTACGGGATCATGTTTTCCACTATGGTGTCGAACACATACGTTTCGTGGCCCGGATGGAACGTCACGCAAACAACGGTATCGAAGCGGTTGCCGCAATTATCCATAGCCTCAAACAGATAGCACACCGTCGAATCGGTTTGCAGCGTGGTGTCCATGGTAATTACAAACATCGTGTCGTCGATGCGATAAGCCCCGCTGCCCACCACACAGAACGAGTCCATCTCGCATCCGTACGTGTGGCACAGCGACGTGTCGAAAGCCAGTTCCCATTCAAAGAGATAGCCATTATCCAAATCGAAGCCGTCCATGGCAAGGAAAGTCCAGTCGCCGTTCAGCGGACACCCTATCAGGTTGGCAAAACTCTCGTCGGGATGATAGAAATGCATACCGGTAGCCACATCCGACGGTTGGATATGTATATTGGCACCACTGCCCGTAGTGTTGCCCGACCTGTAGACAACCCCGTCGTTCATCGTTGGATAACCGAAGCCGCTGGCATTGCTCCAACAATAGTCAGCCCCTATCCCCTGCGGGTTCATCGACGAATCGCAATAGCTTTGATCCTCTAAATCAGGAAATCCGAAATCAGCCGACCCGTGCACATTACCGCCCGTAAGCCATGTTCGCGCCCCCTCCGGAACCATCGGCGAGCACTCCGTATTGAGGTTTCCTCCGAACTTCATGATATCGACCGACCTCCCGTCGGGACACTCCAAACTGAAATACAAATCCGCGATATACGAGTGCTCGATATTGATTCGCAGGTACCTGATATCCTCGACCGATGTCATTACCGCACCCTCGTCGAAAGCACCAAAATGTACCGTAGTTTGGTAATAGCATCCACTGCCCGGACAACTATGCCCGTCGGGCAGGAAGATAGGGCCTCCTACCTCCAGATTTACAGGATGGCATTCCACCTTCACGTTGTGCAAGTCGTCGAACCCGAAAGTCACAATAGCCGAGTCGCCAGCGCAAATCGAGACCGGAATATTCACCGTCAAGTCGCACTGAGCCTCCGCACGGCAGAACGCCAGAAGGGTGGCAGCCACAATCAACAAGCTATTTTTAAACGACTTACACATTAGATACCAAAAACTTCGTTCAATGAAACATCACTGCAAAGATAAAAAAAATTTCTTATTAAGTAATGATAAAATAATAAAGTAAAATGATAACTGCGTCAGCATTTTCGCCGTCGGCGAAATAATCTACAAGATTTACAAGATCTCGCGAGCGTTGCGAGCAGGAGATTATTGAGCGTATGGTTTTACCTTATTATTTTACGATT
>JAFXAD010000035.1 GCA_017522065.1 Bacteroidales bacterium | reverse complement strand
TGTTCGCAGTGTCCACTTTGCTGAATGGACTGGCGGTGTTGATGGTGATACCACGCTCTTTCTCTTCGGGAGCAGAGTCGATGGAGTCGAAAGATTTAACCTCGGAGAGACCCTTGGCGGCAAGCACCTGGGTGATGGCAGCGGTCAGGGTAGTCTTACCATGGTCGACGTGGCCAATCGTACCGATGTTTACGTGCGGTTTTGAACGATCGAATTTTTCTTTTGCCATTTTTTAATACGTATTAAAATGATTATTAATAAAGTTATTTTTTCGTTTTAGATCGTGTCTGCGTTTTCTTTCCACAAGCATAGAGGCGCAAACATTTGCGTCTCCCCTATTTCGTCACCCATGCGCTGAACACTAAAAAAGAGCTACAGACCGGATTTGAACCGGTGACCTCATCCTTACCAAGGATGCGCTCTACCAGCTGAGCTACTGCAGCTTTTACCTCTTTCGAAGCAATGGCGGTTTTGCTGTCTCCGCCCTTTTATTGTTTATTGAGCGGAAGACGGGGCTCGAACCCGCCACCTATAGCTTGGAAGGCTATCGCTCTACCAAATGAGCTACTTCCGCTTCTCTGTAGGTTTTGTGGGGAAGAGTGGACTCGAACCACTGAACTCCGAAGAGGACAGATTTACAGTCTGTTGCAATTGCCACTATGCGACTTCCCCAATATCCCGATGCCTGATGGCAGTGAGAATCGAGCCGATGAAGGGACTCGAACCCCCGACAGGCTGATTACAAATCAGCTACTCTACCAACTGAGTTACATCGGCTTTTTTCAACGTTTCAAACAACTCTCTTTTTCTTGTTTTGAGGTTGCAAAAATACAACTTTTTCCAATAATGAAAAATTTTTTTTCAACTTTTTTTCATTCATCAACTATATTCTATTGTATATCAATAAAGTTTATTGCAATTTTTCTGTTACTATTATTTTCTTTTTCGATTAAAAGATGTTCAAAACGTGTCATTGCTTGTCATTTTTATTCAAATTGGAGTGTAAAAATGGCAAAAACAGCGTTGATTCGCATATTCGCTTGTGTACCAATGATTTTAATAGAATATACAATAATTTCAGGCGTAGTACGTTATGAAAACATGGAAATTCCATCGAAAATACTCTCAAACGCTGTCGACGAGATAGCTACCCTGCCCGGTGTAGGGAAGCGTTCGGCACTGCGCTATGCGCTGCATCTGCTCAACACGTCGGATAGCGACTTTGCCTCGTTCGTCGGTGCATTGACGAGCCTGAAGCGCGACACCCACTATTGCAGCCGTTGCCATTGCATAAGCGACACGCCTGTGTGCCACATCTGTTCGAGCCCAAAGCGTAACCAGAAGACGGTGTGCGTGGTGGAAAACATACAGGAAGTGATGGCTATAGAAAACACCGCACAATACACAGGGCTGTATCACGTCCTGGGAGGAGTAATCTCGCCGCTTGACGGAATCGGCATAAACGACCTCACGATAGCGCAACTGATAAAACGCGTGGCCGAGGAGCAGATAGAAGAGGTCATCCTGGCTCTACCCACCACTATGGAGGGCGACACGACAAACATATACATCGACCGCCAGCTGAAACAGTTTCCAGACCTGAAAGTCACAACAATAGCACGTGGCATAGCCATAGGAGACAATCTGGAATACACCGACGAAATCACGCTGGGCCGCTCGATAGTGAACCGCGTCCCGTTCGAGAGTTGACGAAGATTAAAGTCTGACAGTCGCCTATATCAAAACCTGTTGCTTTAGGCTGAATGCAATATCCTATCATAAAAAAACAGACCCAACATGTACATTAAAACAATTTCTATAATATTATATACATTATTATTAAGCAGCTGCACATTCGCCCAGAAACCGACAATGAGCCCGGAGGAGAAGGCGCTGCGCGAAGAGATAGGCCAGATGCTGCTGGTCGGATTCCGCGGAACAGAGCTCAGCGACACCAGCCACATAGTGCGCGACATAAGGGATTACAACATTGGCGGCGTCATACTGTTCGAATACGACGCACCCTCGCGCAGCAGACCACGCAACATCAGCTCGCGCCAGCAGACCAAACGCCTATGCGCACAGCTGCAGGCAATAAAGAAAGACAAGCTTCTGATAAGCATCGACCAAGAGGGCGGCCGCGTGTCTCGCCTGAAGGAACAATACGGCTTCCCAGCCTTTGCGTCGGCGCAACGCACATCGGAGCAGGGGTTGGACAGCGTGCGCCACTATGCACGGCTGACGGCCGCGACGCTTGCCGACCTGGGCATAAATCTTAATTTTGCGCCATGCGTGGATGTCAATATCAATCCCAAATGTCCGGTTATCGGCAAAATAGAGCGCAGTTTCGGTGCAGATGCGAAACGCGTGGTTCGATGTGCATCGGTATGGATTGACGAACAGCAGAAGTCGGGAGTGACAGCATGCCTGAAACACTTTCCGGGCCACGGCAGCTCGAAGTCGGACACCCATCTCGGTCTGGCCGACGTGAGCGACACCTGGAAAACCGAGGAACTTGTCCCCTACCGTGACCTCATAGCAAGCAAAGACGTGAGGATGATTATGACCACACACGTCTTCAACGCACATATCGACAGCGTCTTTCCAGCGACCCTCTCCTACTCCACCCTTACCACGCTGCTTCGCGACAGCCTGCATTTCGACGGAGTCATCATAACCGACGACCTCGCCATGGGAGCCATGACACAGCAATACCCGTACGAAGAAATCCTCATGCGTGCAATCATGGCCGGCGCCGACATGCTTTGCCTCTCGAACAACGGGCAAGAATACAATCCCGACATCGTTCCGCAGACTATCGATATAATTTACAACTTGATAAAGGAAGGGCGTATTGACAAAAACCGAATCCACGAAAGCAACAGGCGGATAAAAGCCCTCAAGTCGGCATCAAAATAAGCGTTCCATGCCACCGATAGCATTATGACTTATACACAGTGATGCATGATATATATTTTTGCAAATTGGACCGCAGACCATCATATTGATTTTCATTACTGAAAATCAAACGAATAGCAAACCATATCAACTAAATGAGACCTCTAAAAAATCTTTTTTCTTGAAAACAAATTTAACGAATAATACGAATATTATTCTAAAAGCCAACGAGTTTGTTTTGCAAGCAAAACACGAATTGAACGAATTATAGAGGTCGCCTAAAAATACAGTAACAATAAAAATGAAAAGACAGACGAAATGTTTTGTATTGGCAGCTTTGGCGATGCTTGTCAGTTGCGGCAAAGACGAAATAACCGCTATCGAGGCCGGCAGCGAAACCGACTATTCCGAAATAGAATTTGAACGGACTATCAGCATTGTATACTCGACAAACGGCACAGCAACCGTCAGTGGAAACGGCGACGAACAGGCAGTAAGCATCAGCGGAAACGGCGTGACCATTGCCAATTCGGGCAGTGAATTGGTGCAATACTCAATAAGCGGGTCGACCACAAACGGATTCCTGAAAATATACAGTCCGACAGGTCAATCCATATTGCTCAACGGTGCAAGCATCACGAATCCCAATGGTGCTGCCATCAACATCCAGGGCTCCGAAAGCTCTCCCTCGGACGGAGCTGTGACATACATCGTTCTGAGCGGCAGCAACACAATGGCTGACGGTTCGACATACAGCAGCACTCCGAGCGATGAGGATGAAAAAGGCGCAATATTCGGCGAGGGCTCGATAACATTCAGCGGCGAAGGCAGTCTTGCCGTCAATGCAAGCGGCAAGAGCGGCATAGTCAGCGACGACAACGTCACCATCAACAGTGGCACCATTACCATCAACACAACCAGCAGCACATTTGTCAGCAACGGCGACACCACCAAAGTGGCTGGCCTTAAAGCCAAGGATGCGTTTGTGATGAACGACGGCACGCTTACCATTACCTGCAGCGGCACTGGAGCCAAAGGAATGAGCGGTGACGGCACAGCGACATTCAATGGCGGGACAGTAGACATCACCGTCACGGGTTCCAATTTCGGTTCCAGCAGCGGCGGACATGGTGGCAATCCATGGGGTGGAGGACAAAGCAGCAGCGACAACAGTGTGGCAGCCAAAGGAATAAAATTCGACGGCAATATCACCATAAACGGAGGAGTACTGAAAGTCAGCGCATCGAACCACGAAGGTATTGAAACTAAAGGAGAGCTGACCATCAACGACGGACACGTATACAGCTATTCGGCCTCCGACGATGCCATTAATTCCGCGTCGACAATGACCTTAAACGGCGGATACGTGTGCGGACATGCCACCAGCAACGACGGCATAGACGCCAACGGGAACATGTACATAAAGGGAGGTGTGGTCTACGCCATCGGAGCCTCATCGCCCGAGGTGGCGCTCGACGCCAATACCGAAGGAGGGTACAAACTCTATGTGCAAGGCGGTACGCTGATAGCCATAGGAGGGCTGGAGAACGGTTCGAGCCTTACGCAGAGCTGCTACAGCACAAATTCGTGGAATAAAAACACCTGGTATTCAATGACTGTAGGCAGCACCACCTATGCCTTCAAGACCCCGTCGAGTGGCGGAAGCAGAC
The DNA here is from genome assembly GCA_017522065.1 of Bacteroidales bacterium. Classification (GTDB taxonomy): domain Bacteria; phylum Bacteroidota; class Bacteroidia; order Bacteroidales; family P3; genus Colimorpha. Next base: position 102,619 of record JAFXAD010000035.1, on the reverse strand, counting down.
TTGTTGTCTCTGGTTCTTCACAACCAACTCTTATGAGTGGCGTCAGCGTCAGCGGCGGCACAGAGTACTTCAACGGCATGTTGCTTTACGAGCCCTCCACAAGCGGCGGCAGCACAGTGAGCCTCAGCACCTACTCGGGCGGCAACGGTGGTGGACACGGCCCGGGATTTTAATTCAAAGTCTCGACATTTTCTAAACGTATCATTATGAAACGACTCACATTAATAGCACTAACAACACTTTTGGCACTCGGCATTCCCCGAAGCATGGCACAGACCGATGTGGATCTCGACACTGAATTTGGCGGACGCCTATCGGTATCGGTCGACAAAAAGATAAGAAAAGGGCTGCACGTCAAATTGGAAGAAGAGATACGAATGGACAACAATTTCGGTTCGTTTGACAGATTCCACACCACACTGGGACTGACATACAAAGTGAACGAATACCTTAAACTTGGTGTCGGATATGCACTCATTAATCCATACAGCAGCACGAACAGCGCATTCAAAAGCAGCCGCCACAGACTGATGGCAGATGCCACAGGGACAATCCATTTCGGGAGCTGGAAGTTATCGTTGAGGGAACGCTTTCAAGCCACCTATAGGTCGGGCGACATGAACGAATACCAGAATCCACGCACGGCACTGACATTGAAAAGCAAGCTAAAGCTCTCGTACAAAGGACTGCAGCGCATCGAACCTTATGCGTACATAGAGCTTCGTAACACACTCAACGCCCCTGTCATATCGGCCTACTACGACGGCAGCAATTATCTCACCAGCACCTTGACGCAGAGCGGTGCCGCCGGATGGTTTATCGACAGTTGGACAGGCGTGTACGTCAATCGCATCCGCGGCTCAATCGGATTCGACTACCGCATAAGCAAGAACAGCAACATTGATGTATCCATCCTTGGCGACTACATTATTGATAAAGTTGTTGACGCCAATGCCGAAGGAACAAAACTGAAATCCTATACACGCGAGAAAGGTTTTGTAAGCTGGATTGCAGCAGGCTACAGCTACAAATTCTAACAGTTTAACACTTTTAACCCCTTAAACCCTTAAACCCTTTTAACTCTAAGCACATGAAAGCAAGCAACATAAAACTCACAGCCTCCCTTTTCGTCCTTTGTCTTCTTGGAGGTGCAATCATGGCACAAACACAAAGTGGAACCAGCAAGCGCGAACGCAAGAAGAACCTTGTCGTCAAAGAATGGAACACTAAAGTCGGTTCCAAAACGCCCTATCTCGACAATATGGTCACCTACGACGCGATGGGTCGCAAAATCGAAGAGATTGAGTACGCCTCATACGGGCAGAAAAAACGTGTGGTATACGAATATGAGGGCAACAGCACAAAATGCTCACGACAAGTGGAATACGACGACAAGAACCATGCCGTGCGAATAAAAAAATTCGAGTACAACGACGATGGCACACGAAAAGCACAGTACAACTACAAACCCAACGGGAAACTGGAAAGTACGAAGACCTTCGAATACAGCTATAAATAGTTTGCAATCATGGATCAAGGATTCGACAGCTGTCATTCAGTGCTAAACCAGATGCGCCCCATTGGGCTGGACGACATGAAGGCCGTCCGTCTGATGAACCGTGTAGACCAGAAATACATGGCCAGTGCCGACATACTGGAGGAATTACTGGGCCGCATAGCCGACAGCTACTACGTGCAACATATTGACGGCAACCCTCTTGCGCCATACAAAACACTGTATTTCGACACTGAAGACCTCAGCATGTACACCATGCACCACAACCAAAAACTCAACCGACAGAAACTACGAGTCCGCACCTACCGTTCTACCAACACCACGTTCTTCGAAATCAAGAACAAAGACAACAAAAAAAAGACTCGCAAGATTAGGATTCCTGTCGATGTGTCGATGTTCGACCATGTACTGGATGTGCCCGAGGTGTCGAATTTCGTTAACGAGAACACCCCCTACCCTGTGGTATCCCTGCACCAGTGTCTCGAAAACCGTTTTGAAAGAATCACGTTGGTAGACAAAGGCATGAGCGAGCGCATCACCATTGACAGAGGCATCACGTTCCACAACCGAGCAACAAACATCGATGCCGATATCAAGAAACTGTTGGTCATTGAGGTGAAGCACGAAGTAGGGGCACCCTTGTCGGACATAGAACGAGCCCTGCATGAGCTCCACGTCCTTCCGCGACGCATGAGCAAATACTGCATCGGCACAGCGCTGACCGACCCGTCGGCCAAATACAACAGATTCAAACCAAAATTGTTATTTATCGAAAAAATACACACAATATGAAACTCTTACAACTGGACTTTGACCCTGCCATTGCTGCCGAATTTCCGCAGGGAGACCAAAGCATCGACATCCTCGGCGTTCCAATCTTCGATGGCCCAAGTCTTTGGACCTTCCTTATCCGTTTTGGATTCAACCTTTTGGTATGCTGGATAATAACGCACTTTCTGTATTATAAGAAGAGTCACCGGCGCGACTACTACTTCACCTATATGGTTTTTTCCGCCACAATATTCCTAATCCTCTACCAGCTGCAGAACCTTCAGATGGAAATGACATTGGCCTTGGGACTTTTTGCCATTTTCAGCATGATACGCTACCGTACCGAACAACTGCCAATACGCGAGATGACATACCTTTTCGTACTCATTGGAATCAGCATCATCAACGGTTCGGGCCTTACCTCGAGTTATACGGCTTTTGTCGTTACAAATATTCTCGTAATCCTCCTGATATGGCTGCTCGAAAGTCTTGGATTCAGCAAACGTCAGGCTACCAAAATCATAACTTACGAGAAAATAGCCCTTATAAAGCCCGAATGCCGCGAAGAACTTCTTGCAGACCTCAAGGCCCGCACAGGGCTCGACATCGTCAAAGTGCAGGTTGGAAGCATCAACTTCCTTAAAGACACAGCTTTTCTGAAAGTAACATATATTCCAGACGACCCCGAACCGAACGACATCGACATGATTACAAAATTCAAGAACAAATAGACATACATACAGAACCATACAACAAGAGTTTGCATAAATCAATCATGCAAACTCTTTTTTTTTGAGAACAATACAAATCGCTGATATGTTATTTGAACAGTGCAGCGATAATATCCTTGTATGCAGCCTCCACGTTCCTGCGTATAAGTTTCTGAGTGGGTGTCAGCATTTTGTTTGCTTCGCTCCAAGTATCTGGTACCAAAGTAAAACGTTTCACCTGTTCGGTAACGCCGAGTTCGGCATTGTACTTGTCGACCACTTTTTGGAAACGAGCCACGACCTGTTTGTCAGCTATCATTTCCTCTCTGGTTTCAGCTTTGACGCCATGGCGACGGCACCAGTCTTTAAGCATATCGAAATCAGGTGATATAAGAGCCGCTGCAAACTTCTGCTCGGCACCTACGACCATCATATCCAAAACGAAGGGCGACTGCTTCATTTTTTCTTCAATCACCTCAGGATTAATGTACTTACCCATCGACGTCTTGAACATGCTTTTCGTACGACCAGTGATAAAAAGGTATCCGTCCGGGTCGAAATAACCTGTATCGCCAGTGTGGAACCAGCCGTCGGAATCGATAGACTGTGCAGTGAGTTCGGGAGCATTGTAATAGCCCTTCATAACATTACCGCCACGACATTGTATCTCATTAGTTTCACGATCGATACGAACCTCAATAGAACGCATGGCAAAGCCCACTGAACCGATTTTGCGACCTTTCTTGTTAGAGTTGGTGACAGCAATGAGAGGCGAGCATTCTGTCAAGCCATAGCCCTCATAGAGATCGAGGCCGACGCATGAGAAGAAACGAGTAAGGCGAGGCTGGATGGTGGCTCCACCACTGACAAGCATGTACAGTTCACCGCCCATACCTTCGCGAATCTCTTTATAAACCAGTTTGTCGGCAATAGCTTTCTGGAATTTGTACCAGAGGCTCAGCTTGCTTTCGTCGAGGTCGTAGCGGAACGCCAAGTCGAGAGCCCAATCGAAGATTTTCTTCTTCAGGCCTGTCATCTTCTCGCCTTTGCGATAAATTTTGTCATATACCTTCTCGATGAAGCGCGGCACACAAGCCATCATGTTCGGACGGATTTCCTTACAGTTGTCTGCGACCTTGGCAATACTCTCGGCATAGGCAATCTCAAAGCACAACCACTGATAGAGGTATCCCATCATGCGTTCATATATGTGGCACATCGGCAACCAGCTCAAAGCCTTCGTCCAGGTTTTTCCAGGACTTTCCTTAATCTCAACAACATTCATAATCAGGCCACGGTGTGCGAGCATGGCCCCCTTGGGCACACCCGTTGTGCCAGAAGTATATATCATCGTACACACATCGTCGGTGGTCAGAGAATCTTTTATGGCCTGCAGTTGCTGTGGTGCGTCAGGATGCGAAGCAACGTACTGTCGTCCTATCTCGTATATATCATCGAGCGAACGTACACCCTCCATAGGGACAATTGTGCATAGGTTCTCAAGATGTGGCAAACGGTCTCTAATGCTATTTATCTTGGCGTAGAGAGTAGGAGTTTCGACCACAAGCAGACGCACATGCGCGTCGTTGAGAATGAACTGGTAATCTTCCTCACTGATAGTAGGATAGATAGGCAGCAAAACAGCCCCCGTCTGTTGCACACCGAAATCGACATAATTCCATTCCGGTCTGCCGGTGGAAATCAATCCGATATTCTCGCCCTTTGTAACACCCAAATGCATAAGAGCATAGCTGATCAGATTGCATTTTTCAATATACTCGTCGATGAAGTGGTTTTTCCATTCACCATTTTCTTTATACTTGAAAACAGGGCGTTCAGGACATTGAGTACGACGCCATTCGAGCAAATCGAATAATCTTGTTGGTTCTTGCATAATGATTGTATTATCGAAAAAAGATTTGCAAAAATACTAAAATTGCAGAGAATAACAAATTTTCATAAAAAATTTAACAATAAATTCTGATGGAGATTATGCCAGACCACGCAAAATTACATACAACCAGATATTGTCGTAAACATATTTTTGTTTATCTTTGCATTTTGGGAAAAGAAGTATTCCGACTTAGAAAGAACTCAAAAACAAAACCTTTAATCATCCTGTCATGAGGAAATACATAACAGACTTCACGATAGTAGAGAAGAAAACGTACAACGACACATACTTCTCTATGAAATTGAGACACCCCGAAACGTTGCCCAGCATTGCCGCCGGTCAATTTGTAGAGGTAGAGGTGCCTGGGAACAAGCACGTAATGCTACGTCGTCCTATATCAATACATGACGTGGACACAGTTGCAAACACACTTACGCTACTGGTACAAGTTGTCGGCAAAGGAACGCGGACCCTTTCCATGCTCAACGAGGGAGACAAACTCAACCTCGTATATCCTCTTGGACATGGTTTCAGCATCGAAGGGGGAAAGGTGCTCCTCGTCGGAGGAGGAGCTGGTATTGCACCACTACTACATCTCAGCAAATGCTTCAAAGCAAAAGGGATACAGCCCACCATCCTTCTCGGAGGACGTACAAAATCCTTAATTCCCATACAGAAAGAATTTGAGCCCTACGGCAACGTATACTTCGCAACCGAAGACGGTTCGCTTGGCGAGAAAGGATTTGTGACACAACATACCATGTTCTCAACAAATTACGACCATATATATACATGTGGACCCACTCCTATGATGAAAGCCGTTGCACGTTTTGCGATGCAGAACAACATCGAATGTGAGGTATCGCTCGAGAACATGATGGCCTGTGGCATCGGAGCTTGCCTATGCTGCGTGGTTGACAGCGACGAAGGACACAAATGCGTCTGTAAAGAAGGCCCCGTGTTCAATGCAAAACGTCTTACTAACTGGATAAACAAATAACAGATATGCTTGAAACCAAAATACATAACCTCAATCTTAAGAACCCCGTGATGACCGCCTCGGGCACGTTCGGATATGGAGAAGAATTTGCAGACTTCATCGACCTCAACCGTCTTGGCGGAATAATAGTAAAGGGCACTACCGGCGAACGTCGACAGGGCAACCCCTATCCCCGTATGGCCGAAACCCCGTCGGGAATGCTCAATGCCGTAGGACTTCAGAATGTCGGAGTAGAGACCTTCTGCAAAGAAGTATATCATAGAATCAAAGACTTAGACACAAATATCATCGTCAACGTCAGCGGCTCTTCTATTGAGGAATACTGCAAAACGGCAGCAATGATTGATGAACTGGACAAAATACCCGCCATCGAACTGAACATCAGTTGCCCCAACGTCAAGAAAGGCGGTATGGGCTTTGGTGTCAACCCCGAAATGGCAGCGCAAGTGGTTAGCGAGGTGCGCAAAATCTACCATAAAACACTGATAGTAAAGCTCACTCCCAACGTTACCAACATCGTCGAGATTGCCAAAGCCGTCGAAGGTGCCGGCGCCGACAGCGTTAGCCTCATCAATACCCTGCTGGGTATGGCCATCGATGTCGAGAAGCAACGCCCCTACCTCAGCACCATCACCGGTGGATTGTCAGGTCCTGCCGTCAAACCCGTGGCTGTCAGAATGGTATGGCAAGTAGCGCACGCCGTCAGCATCCCCGTCATCGGACTGGGCGGCATCGCTTCGGCTGCCGATGCCCTCGAATTCCTGATGGCCGGAGCCAAAGCCATTCAGGTAGGCACCGCCAACTTTATCGACCCTGCAGTGACGATAAAAATCATCGACGGTTTGGAGGACTACTGCAAACGCCATGGAATCAACGACATCAACGACATTATAGGCATAATATGATTCTTGTCGCCGACAGCGGAAGCACCAAGACCACCTGGGCCGTGGTAGAGACTGGTTCCAAGGTTATTACCGAAGGGATGAACCCCTTGTTCGTAACAGACGAACAGGTACATACTGTTTGTCAGACCGTCCGCAAGCATCTCTTTGACAGAGATATCCCATCCAAGATTTATTTTTATGGCGCCGGTTGTGGCAACAAAATGCAGCAAAGCCGCATGCAGAAACTACTTGAAAAAGAGTTCAGTGCCACACAGGTCACTGTCGAAACCGATATGCTTGGTGCCTGCCGCGCCGTTAGCGACAACAAAGCCACACTGGTAGGAATTCTGGGAACCGGGAGCAATGTCTGCTACTACGATGGCGAAAAGATTGCTGCCAAGTCAGTCAGTTTAGGCTACATCCTTGGCGACGAAGGGTCGGCGAACTATATGGGCCGTATGCTACTGACCGATTACCTGACCGGCAAGATGCCTGAAGACATAGCCACCCTGTTCCGCGAGGCCTATCCCTACAGTTACGAGGAGTGGATTGACCGAATCTACAACAAGCCCAATGCCAACAGATTTCTGGCATCATTGGCCCGTTTCGCCACAGACCACATCGACCTGATGGAACGCGAAAACAACATCTGGTATGTTGTAGACCAATGGCATAGTGCCCGGCTCGGCGACATGATAATGCAAACCCACTGCTGCCACATCGACATCGTTGGAGGCTTCGCAAAGGCCATAGAATCAGGACTTAGAAAAGCACTGACATCCTACGCTATAGAAGTCGGCACTATCGTTGCCGACCCCATCGACGGCCTTATTGATTTCCATAAAAGAGATTCTAAAAATTCTTAATTTCTAATAGCAAAATAATTTTTGACATCAAACAGCGTTACAAGCGCAAAAATTCACTACACAAATCAAAGACAATGGACTTAAGCAAAATCTTAGTTATCTCCGGAAAACCGGACATCTACGAACTCGTATCGCAAACCAAGACCGGAGCAATCGTCGAATCGTTGGCCGACAAAAAACGTTGTCCAGTATTCAAGACCGACAGAATCAGCTCGTTGAATGAGATAAGCATCTTCACCACAGAGAAAGAAAAACCCTTGCGCGAAGTGTTTCAAGATATTTTCCGCAAAGAAGACGGCAAAAACATATATTTCGATATTCGCAAAGCTGCGAACTCAGATTTATTTGCCTATTTTGCAAAGGTTTTACCAAACTATGACACCGAGCATGTACATGCCAGCGATGTCAAGAAAGTATTGTTGTGGTACAACCTGCTCGTCAATGCCAACAAAATCGATCTGGAAGATCCCGCTGCAGAATCAAACGAAGAGGAGAAAACAGAATAGAGCAGCACAACATCTCGCCTATTAATAATAGCGGAACGACAAGAAAATTTTGTCGTTCCGCTTTTGTTTTGTAATTTTGTGGACTATATATCCATCGGCCAATGAGACGTATCCTTTTCATATTGAGTGCATTTCTGCTCTTTTTTATTATTCCCGCACGCGCGCAAAGAGTCGCGACGGTATATAACTACAACAGCTATGAATACGACAGCGACCACCGCGACACCTCAAAAATGACTGTTTCGCAGGTAGAAAACAAACTCATAATACGCCAAATAAACACTGTGAAAAACCCCATTCCCGGCTTCGCCGACGAATGGACCCTGGTCGACCAATCCAACGACAGCATCTACTACCACTATCGTTACCCCGACAGCACCTACTGCGCCGTCTCTACCCTGATGCGCAACGACATCAAATGGGATACACAAATAGTTGATTCCAAGACTACACGCTACGTCACCAGCATAAACAGCAACAGCATCGAACTGCTCTTCGACACTAAAAGCAAAGCCAATATCAACCCCCTGCCCTACTACGGCAAATTCAAGGGCACGCTTAAGCAGATGATACGCAATGGACTTGTGCAGATTGAACTCGGCGACATCATTTCCGATAGAGATATCAACTCTAAACTATTGCAGCCCAGCGGCATCCGCAAAACAGGCCGCGAAATAAGCAACATCAAGCGCGAGCGGATGATCATAACCACCCACGTATTTGAGGACGAGCAGATTTGCTGGGGCAAAGAGAAACCCACCCTCACCGACATACCTTTCGACACAACGCTCCACTATGCCGGCGGCACACTGATTCTGAAGCGCATAAAACTGCCAAAGCTGCCTGCACACTACCAGACCTTCGTCGAACTGCGCCAGCGCAGCAACGGCGATGCCTACGACCGCACCGGCAGCGTCTTCGTCATTCCCAACGCTGGAACAATGCACCCCACATTCCTTGACGCCATCCTGTACCATCCCGATTCGCTGCCCACTGTCACAGGCAAAAACGGCGAACGCTATCAGGGTATCGTTCCAGGAATCAGTCAGATGCAAAAATACACCGCTTATTATCAACCCACCAGCAGTTTTAATCCCGGTCTTTATTATCCTCCCGTTGAGCTGATGCGTTTCTTCACCCCCTTCGGCGTTGGCAAATTCAACGACCGCGTCCGCATCGACGGCTTGGAATGGAATGATGAAACCTTTTACAAACAAGAAGTTACCGACCTGAAACCACTGCTCGAAGGCGAAGTGTGGATAGGCTGTTTCATTGGCAACTATGACGGAGGCGGACACATCGTCAGCCTCGACATCAAATCCTATCCCAATGATTATGAGTGGACACTCGAATCGAACGGCAAACATATCGTCGAGCCACTTGTCAACACCTGCAACGTCCTTGAGATGTCCGGTCAGAACTATGGCCGCATCTTCGGCACCGACAGCCTTACCGTCAACTTCTGGGTTGCCGACAGCAACCAGAAGACCACCCTGCGCTACATCAGCACCGGCCACGGCGGCTGGGGCGGTGGCGACGAGTTCAACCCCAAAGAAAACGAAATCTTCATCGATGGCCAAAAGCGTTTCAGCCACACCCCCTGGCGTTGCGACTGCGGCCGCTACCGCGAGTGGAACCCCGTCAGCGGCAACTTCTGGAACGGCCTGTCGAGTAGCGACCTGAGCCGCAGCGGATGGTGTCCCGGAACAGCCACGCAGCCAGTCTATTTCGATCTCAGCGGCCTCAAGCCTGGCAACCACACCCTCACCATCGCCATCCCACAGGGCAAACCTATGGAAGGCGGCTTCAGCCACTGGAACATCAGCGCCACTCTTATAATTGAAAATTGAGAATTTAAATACCCACCTAATTTGCCTAATCAGCCTAAAAGAAGCCCTATGCCCACTTCACTAAAACTACATATCATCCTATTCCTTCTCCTGCTCCTTGCAGGCTGCAAACACTCGGTCACTGACACCAGTGGCGAAGCCCGAACAGAGCCAACGGATATTCCAGAACTGCCCTACATCCTTGAAGGCGACTACACACCCGATACAGGCATCCTATACAAGGTCATCGTCGGCCACGACACCTGCTTTGTGATGGTTGACAGCATTAATGACAAGCAGATGTATGGACATTACTATCAGCTTGTTGATGGTAGCGACTGCGTGGAACGCAAAGAGTTCAGTCAGGACATCCACTGGAAAAGCAAACGCAAGGAGGCTTTGGTTTACATTTACCAAGAGCCTGAATTCCATTTCATAAACGACCCACTATATCGCTACCCCACTTACAAAACCGCCGTCACGCGCGACATCGAGTACGGGCAGGCATTAGGCTATTGGACCAGCATGCCCGGCACCGAAGACGAGAGTTATCTGGAAATACTCACCGACGGACTCAAGAAAAGCTTTTCGCGCAGCACCCAGTCGCTCACGATGGACGTATATCATCCCATCTTCAGCGATACAGATTTCTCTATCAGCAACTACCGTCAGCCCTTGCTCATGCTCATCCACGGAGGCGGATTTTATGTCGGCGACAAGAGTGACAGTCTGATGAGTTCGCTCTGCCGCCATTTCGCATCGATGGGCTACATAGCCGTCAGCATCAACTATCGCTTAGGCTTCCTGCCTCTGAAGAACGAAATCGCCCGCACAGGCTATATGGCACTTCAGGATGCACATGCCGCAATGCGCTACCTGGTGGAGCATGCCGACCAGTTCGGTATCGACACAAGCATGATATTCGTAGGCGGAGCCAGTGCCGGCAGCATCACGGCCCTCAACCTTGCCTTTATGCGCGACGAAAACCGACCCAAAGCCGTCAGAGGCAATGTGCTACAAAAATTGGGCACCATCGATGCCAGTGGGAACAGCTGTCACGCATCATTCCATATCAAGGCTATAGCCAATATGTGGGGAGCCGTCACAAACCTCAACATGCTGAAAAACAGCCAGACAGACATCATTTCGTTCCACGGCGACGCCGACCAAGTGGTGCCCTACGACAACGGGTTCCCCTTCAGCGACATAAGTGCAAAGTTGGGGCAACGGATGTTCGACCGCATGTATGGATCGCTGCAGATAGACAAACGCGCACGCGAAATAGGCCTCCACAGCGAGCTATACACCTATGAAGGAGAAGGACACTCTCTGCATCACAACAGAGACGGGTCATGGAACCAGAAGAACTACCTCACCATACGCAACCGCATGACAAGCTTCTTCTATAAGCAAGTGGCTGGAGAGGATCCAGTTATAGAAAACGACCGCGACAATCCGCGCCTATTTTACATCGACAAAGAAGGCGTCAGCGAAGTGCAATGGCGTGTAGAAGGCGGATACATAACAAAATACGAGCCGCTGAATCGGTCAATATGGGTTGTATGGGACAGCGAGGCACCACGGCACCGCATATATGCCTCTGGACTAAACACCTCAATTCGCGGAGGCGACAGCCAAGGACATGGTTTCGACATTCACAAAGACATTACCCTTGAGAACTGATGAATAACAAAGAAGAGATTCTTGACAAGATAAGAAAAATAGACACCGCCATAGCCAACTACGAAGAGCTTGACGGAGATATGGAGAACCCCGAATACGTTGCCCGCGGCAACGGGTTTTGCGACAGCAAATACAGCGAAGCCTTCATCGAAGGCCAGCTTGAACGGCTCCGACGCGAAAAGAAAGAACTCGAAACCATACTCCACACCTTCAACCCCTACAATAAAGGTTGACACACAAATGAATTAACGCAATAATACAATAATATGACCTACACAGAGAAAGACCACAAATTTAAACGCTACACCGTAACCTCTGCCCTGCCCTACGCCAACGGGCCCGTCCACATCGGACACCTGGCCGGCGTCTATGTCCCAGCCGACATCTATGTGCGCTATCTGCGCGCACAAGGCGAGGAGGTTATGTTCATCGGCGGCAGCGACGAACATGGAGTGCCAATCACCATCAAAGCCCGCAAGGAAGGCTGCACACCCCAGGACATTGTAGACCGCTACCACAAAATCATAAAAGACTCCTTTGCCGAATTTGGCATCTCGTTCGACATCTACAGCCGAACCAGCAGCAAGGAGCACCACGAGACCGCTGCTGCATACTTCGAAAAGCTCTATAAAGAAGGCAAATTCGTCGAGAAGACCTCGATGCAATACTACGACGAAGAGGCCCACCAGTTCCTCGCCGACCGCTACATCACCGGCACCTGCCCCCATTGTGGCAACGAGCATGCCTACGGTGACCAGTGCGAAGCCTGTGGCACCTCTCTCAACGCCACCGACCTCATCAACCCCAAATCGGCACTCAGCGGCGCAAAACCCGTTCTGAAGGAGACCAAGCACTGGTTCCTGCCCCTTGACCAAGACGAGACCTGGCTGCGCCAATGGATACTTGAAAGCCATAAAGACGACTGGAAAACCAATGTCTACGGACAGTGCAAATCGTGGATCGATGCCGGTCTTCAGCCCCGTGCCGTCACCCGCGACCTTGACTGGGGTGTCAAAGTACCCATCGAAGGAGCCGACGGCAAAGTGCTATACGTATGGTTCGACGCACCCATAGGCTACATATCTTTCACTAAGCAGCTAAAAGGCAACGACTGGGAAAAATGGTGGAAATCGCTAGACACCAAGCTTGTACATTTCATCGGCAAAGACAACATCGTCTTCCACTGCATCATCTTCCCCTCGATGCTGCATGCCGACGGCAGCTACATCCTGCCCGACAACGTGCCCGCCAACGAATTCCTCAACCTTGAAGGCGACAAAATCTCGACCAGCCGCAACTGGGCCGTATGGCTGCATGAATATCTCAAAGACTTCCCCGGCAAACAGGACGTGCTGCGCTACACCCTCTGCAGCAACGCACCCGAAACCAAGGACAACGACTTCACCTGGAAAGACTTCCAGCTCAAGAACAACAGCGAGCTCGTCGCCATCCTCGGCAACTTCGTCAACCGCACCATCGTGCTGACCCACAAGTTCTTCGACGGACGCGTACCGAAAAGAACGGAGAACGGAGAACTGAAAACGGAGAACGATGTTATCCGGGAATTGGCCACCTTCCCCGAGCGCATAGGCCGCAGCATTGAGACCTACCGCTTCCGCGAAGCCCTTGCCGAAATGATGAATCTGGCCCGCCTCGGCAACAAATACCTCACCGAGACCGAGCCCTGGAAACTCTTCAAGACCGACCCCGAGCGCACCGCCACAGTCCTCAACCTGGCACTGCAGATCTGCGCCAACCTCGCCGTGCTCTGCGCTCCATTCCTGCCCTTCACTGCCGACAAGATGCACCGTATGCTCAACCTGCAGGCCCTCGGTTGGCGCGATGCCGGCCGTGCCGACATCCTCAGCGAAGGCACACAACTTGAAAAGCCCGAGTTGCTCTTCGAAAAAATCGAAGATGCAGAAATCGAGGCACAAGTCAACAAACTTCTTGAAACCAAACGTCAGAACGAACTCAACGCATGGCAGCCCGCTACCGTCAAGTCCACCGTGGCCTTCGACGACTTCGGCAAAGTTGACATACGCGTTGGTACAGTATTGGAATGCAGCAAAGTACCAAAAGCCGACAAACTGCTTCAATTCAAGATAGATGACGGCATGGGCGGACGTACCATCGTCAGCGGCATCGCCAAATTCTATCCCGAACCAGAAAAACTCGTCGGTATGCAAGTCTGCTTCATTGCCAACTTCGCCCCGCGCAAGCTGAAAGGTGTCGAAAGCCAGGGAATGATCCTCAGCGCCGAAGACAAAGATGGGCGCTTAGTGCTTATCACGCCGAGCCAGCTGGTCACCGCTGGAGTCAACGTAGGATAAGAGCCAGCAACACAAAATCAAAAAGGCCGCATATCCAAATGGATACGCGGCCTTTGATTTTTTACAGCAAAAATTTACTTAAGACCCAATTTCTTCTTTACGAGATTGAGAATATCATCGCTATCCTGCTGATAGAGCACAGCACCGGCACTGGTGTCGAAGATGTATGTATATCCATTCTCCTTAGCGACATCGCTGATAGCCTGTTTTGCGCGGTCGATGATAGGCTGGAGCAATTCAGCTTCTTTCTCCTGCAGCTTTTTCTGAGCATTCTGCTGGTAGATCTGGATACGTTGGTTCAGATCGTTCAGTTCCTGCTCTTTGGTTGTACGGATGAGTTCTGTCATCTGGCTCTTGCGCTCCTGATAGTCATTAAGTTTCTTTTCAAGTTCATCCTGCATAGCTTTCAGTTCACCCTCAAGAATCTTGACTTCGGCCTCGAAAGCAGACTGTGCAGAATCCTTGCCAGGCATAATCTGCATAAGGTCAGAAGAATTGATGTGTCCCAGTTTGACGGTTTTCTGTGCGAATGCCGATGCCGAGAAAGCCAGCATTGCGGCAAACAGTAAAATCAGACTTTTTTTCATTATTTTATAGAGTTTTTAAAGGTTATCATTTGGGTTTACGCATTTCTGGATTGCCGACATCCTTTTTGCGGGAAGAAGTCGAAGAGGAGTCCTTGTCGTCGGTCTTGGAATTAGAGGCTTTGTAGCCCATCATATCAAGGACCTGGTCACTGACATCATACTTCGCATTGACATAGAGCAATGTGGCCGAACCGGATTTGTCGAGGATAAAAGCATAGCCCTTCTCGTTGGCGATACGCTCTATGGCACTGTATACGCGTTCCTGTATTGGCTTTACAAGCTCGGCCCTCTTCTTGTCGAGGTCGCCTCCGGGTCCGAAGTATTTAACCTGCAACTCGCGAGCTTCGAGTTCCTTAGCTTTAAGTTCCTCTTCGCGTTTGTGTTTCAAGTTGTCAGGCAGAAGATAAGCCTCCTGATGGAATGTTTTGGTCAGTTTATCGATTTCGGCGAATTTTGCTTCAATCTCTTTCTGCCATGCCTCTGCCTGCTTGTTTAGCTGCGACTGTGCACGCTCATAATCCGGAATATTCGACAGGATATATTCCGTATTGACGCAAGCATATTTCTGTGCTGACGCCATGAACGGCCCAAGGAGAAGAGCGACGAGAATTATATGTTTTATTGTGCGGTTCAATCCAGAATTGTTTTAAAAGTTGCTAATCGATACTTTGATTTATGCTGAAATGGAACTGGCTGCCGCCATAAACTCCGTCAAAGCCGTAGCCCCAGTCGATACCTATCAGGCCGAACATAGGCATGTATAGACGGACACCGAGACCGGCAGAATTATACATCTTGAACGGTTGGAAATCCTTGATGCGCGACCACGAGTTGCCACCTTCGAGGAATCCCAGGACATAGATCGTAGCTGCAGCACTTTCGATGATGGGTTGACGCAATTCGAGAGTAAAGCGGTCGAATACCGATGCGCCCTCGTCGGGGCTGAGGCGTGCATTCTGGTAGCCACGCATCGGGATGACCTCGCGGCCATCGAGAACCCATGACGAAAGGCCGTCACCACCGACATAGTAGCGTCCGAACGGTGAGAGTCCAATATCGTTGTTGTAGTAGCCCATATAACCCGCACGGAAACGAGCGTTGAGGACAACATCGCCAATCAGGTTGAGCATCCACGAGCCACGTATGTTGATTTTGTAGTATTCCAGCCATTTGTAGCGGTCGGACTGTTCCATTGCGCTATAGTCCTTACCATTAAATAGTGAATATGGCGGTGTTACGAATCCCTGCACCGACACTTCCGAGCCACTTCGCGGATAGATAGGCGAGTCAAGCGAGTTGCGGCTGATGCCAAGGCTGTACGACAGGTCGTTGGCATGTCCCTTATAGAAGACATTCGAAAGGCCGGGATAGTTGTTCTGATTGTAGTGTTTATAGCTGAGAGCCTGCGACATGATGAAATAGTCGTCGGGCCATTTCAGACGTCTGGTCAGAGCCACATTACCGCCAGTGATGGTAAGGCTATAGTATCCGCTGCTGCCCTTGTCCTGCCAGAATCCGTTGCTGATGAGGTTGTGCGATACCGAGACGCTGAGCGACTGCGGGCGTTTGCCTCCGAGCCAAGGCTCAGTGAATCCGGCGTTGAGAGCATAGTAGTATTTACCGTTAGACACGGCATTGAGCATCAGCTTCTGTCCATCGCCGCCAGGGAGCGGACGCCATGCATCCTTATTGAAGACTTTGCGTGCCGAGAAATTGTTGAGCTGGATTCCTACT
Organism: Bacteroidales bacterium; assembly: GCA_017522065.1. Classification (GTDB taxonomy): domain Bacteria; phylum Bacteroidota; class Bacteroidia; order Bacteroidales; family P3; genus Colimorpha. Next base: position 86,306 of record JAFXAD010000035.1, on the reverse strand, counting down.
TGGCCGATTATCATGCCGTTGCCATATCCGCCTTGCAGTTGCAGCTGGCTGGTTTGATTTTCTTCCACCTTGTAGATGATGTCGACCGTACCATCCTTTGCATTGGGTCGAGGTTCGGGAATAAGACTTTCCTCTTTGAAGTAGCCAAGAGTGACCAATTCGCGACGGCTACGGATGACGGCATCGCGGCTGAAAAGGTCGCCCGGCTTGGTATGGAGTTCGCGGTAGATAATCTTGTCGTTAGTGATAGTGTTGCCCTCGACTACGACATTGCGTATACGGGCCTGTTTACCCTCTACGATGCGGATATCGATGTCGATGGAGTCACCCTCTACAGCAACCTCTATCGGGTGTACCTCGAAGAAGAGGTAACCGTTATCCATATACATCGAAGTGATGTCCGTACCACTGGGGTTGTAGGTGAGATTTGTCTCGAGAATGGTTTTGTTGTAGGGGTCTCCTTTGTTGATGCGAAGGTGCTGAGCCAAGGTTTCGGACGAGTAGACAGTATTGCCCGAGAAAGTGATGTTACGGAAGAAGAACGGTCTGCCCTCGTGTACCTTGACGTTTACCTTAACGCGATCCTGTTTTTTCTTCTTGTTTTTTGACATGCTAAGGCTGTCGGTCGAAACGTTCCAAACCGTATCGGAGACAATACGGGCATCGCGGTAGCCGAGTTCGTTGTAGTAGGCTATCACCTGATCGAGGTCATCATTGAGCTCAAATTCGCGGTATTTCGAACGGCTCCAGAAGCCCTTGGTCCATACGAAAAACTTCTTCCAATAGTGGACATCGTGCGTGTTCTTCATCTTGCGGAGCAGCTTGTTTTCCGAGACCTGGTCATTGCCTTCGATTGTCAACGACTCGATTTTCACCCTTTTACCTTTCTTGATATTGTAGGTAAGCACCACGTAGTTGCCCTTGCCTGAAGTGTCGGACGTCAGTTGCGTATTGACCTCCACATTGGTGAATCCTTTCTCGGCATAGTGCGACTTGGCCTTGTTTTCGGTGGTTTTGAGCATGTTCTCTGTGACCACGTCGCCCACATGAATATCGAAATCTTTGCCGAGTTTTTCGGCATCGCTGCCACTTATGCCATTGAATTTCACTGCCGCAAGTTTAGGACGGCTGCGCAGCAAGATTTTCAGGAAGGCCTTGTCGTCCTGCACACGGGTAAGGACAATCTGTACATCTTCGAAAAGGCCCTGCGCCCACAGGTTGTCGATGGCCATCGATATCTTGTCGCCAGGAATCTTTATCACGTCACCCACTTGGAGACCTGCTACCAAGAGCACCATGCGCTGGTCGAGGTGGTCTTCGTTGTCAATGGTGATGCCACCAATCTCGTAAGTTTTAGGGGTCAGATAGTCAACATCATAATCCTCGCCAATCGTCACCTGTGCCTTAGTTTGAAGCGACGGGACGAGCAGGAAGAGTAGAATAACAAAGCGTGTTATATGTTTGTTCAGCATTTAGTCGATAGTTAGACGTTTAATGATATATAACTCCAAAAAATCATTATTATTGTAGAGAAAGGAGTTTTTTTTGTCGCGTGTGTTTATTGTTCAGAAGCCTTCACCTGTTCGCCTGTTTTGCCAAAGCGACGTTGACGGCTCTGGAAATCGTACACAGCTTCGAAGAAATCTGCCTGTCTGAAGTCAGGCCACAGGATATCGGAGAAATAGAATTCGGTGTATGCCATCTGCCAAAGCAAGAAATTGCTCACTCGCAGTTCCCCACCAGTCCTAATCAGCAGGTCAGGGTCTGGTATATCACTTGTTACAAGATACTTGCGCATGGTTTCCTCGTTGATGTCATCAGCCTTCAGACGTCCCGATTCGACATCGCGAGCCACACCTTTCAGAGCTTCGGCGATTTCCCAACGCGAGCTGTAGCTGAGAGCGAGGATGAGCGTGGTGCCCGTATTGGCGGCAGTGTCACGCATGCATTTTTTCATCGATGCCCACGAAGCTTCGGGAAGACGCTCACAATCACCAATGGTTATAAGTCGGACATTGTTTTTCATCAGAGTAGGAGTTTCCTCCTCCACCTCCTTAATCATCAGCTGCATAAGTCCATCGACTTCTTCTTTCGGGCGGTTCCAGTTTTCGGTACTGAAAGTATAAAGCGTAAGATAGTCGACATGCAGTCTAGATGCGGCCTCGACAGCATCGCGCACTGCCTGCATGGCACTCTGGTGTCCGAAGAGTCTTATTTTAGATTGCTTCTGAGCCCAACGGCCATTGCCGTCCATAATGATGGCCACATGTCGTGGAACGCGGCTTTTATCAATGTCTTCGATTGTTTTCATCTGAGGAATTATGGGTTGAAATAGTTTTAGTTCTGATTATATGAAATATATGGTATTTTACTTATTGTCGCATCTTTTTTTCATCATCCACCCGAACAGGAGGTCGAATTTCACAGTCACGCAGGCGCTGAAGTATGCGAACCAGTCGTCGAGCGAGTCGTCGCCGCGCTTTATCCCAGCAGCATTGACATATCCGGCCTCGACTTCCGAGGAGCGGTCGGCAAGTCCTGCCGCCACATCGCCCATGATGTCCTTCAGTTGCTGATTGTCGACATAGACCGTACTGACATCGTCGAGATAGTCAGTCCAAGTCTTACGGAAACCATATTCGGCACTGAGAGTGATCGACTTGCTTGGATGATACTTGACGCCAACGCCAAACGGCATGGAGAGTTGCATCAGCGTGTAAGGTGCATTGTCAGGTGCGAGTGCTGTACCTTGTCCTTCAGTACAAAGAGGCTGCAAATCATACCAATCCGAGACATGTGTGATGGGGTCGGTGTAGTAAGCCTGCGGATTGTATGTAAAGAAACCTATGCCTGCAAAAATATATGGCGTCCATACAAAATGGTCGTCACGCAGACTGAAAGGGAAGAAATTGAATTCCATCCTCAGCGAACCCTCCATCAGGAAGGAATGGAAGCTGAGGTTGCGACGTTCAATATAGTCCGGATTACCGCCTTCAATATGTCCGTAGTCTACATCCAGACGCAGGCTCCAGCGTTCGTCAAAGTTGAAACGGTACAGACCGCCGAAGGCGAGATTCACTTTGCCGAACATACTCTGGTTGTTGAGGTCGCCGATATAATTCATACCACCTATCGTAACTCCTATCTCGTTCTTGCCCAGCGATGTCTGAGCATTGACGGTCCCTACAGCAACGAAAAGGACAAGGAGAACAATATGCTTGAACGTGTTTCTCAATTATGATGGTTTTGAATGTTTTTTATGTTTTAACGACTCAAATGCTTGGACAAGTTGTTTAGAAACGTACCGAGCGGCAGATGCCATCGAGCTGCATCAGCAAGTCGCGCTTCATCAGCATTTTGTTACGCTGTGAAGGAGAATAGACAGCACCCATGAGGGTCAGCACTTTGTCGCCTTCAGGCGAAAGGAAGGTGTAGCACACGAAGGGACCACCCATGAAATCGTTGTAGGTACGCCACAGTCCACGAGTCTCAACGGCATCGGTCGTGCCAATCTTGACTTCTCGCGAATAGAAGAAGTCGCGGCGTTCCACTCCAGGGTAGCTGCCCTCCGACGGGCCGGGGACATAACGGCGAAGGATAGTATCGATATTGTCGAGGATTACAGCCTCCTCGAAACAACGCTTGTCGCTATATGGACTACTGTAGATATACAGGTGGAGGTCGAAATCCTTTGTCTGTTTCAGCACCCACGTAAAATCGCTCTCCTCCTTCATCTTAGCCATAGCGAACTCATCCGGGATAGTGATGTCGAAACCATATTTGTCCTTGATGGCTTTCTGAATCTTGTAGTCCTGCTTCTGCGAGAACACCTTGTCCATACGACGATATTCCTGTGCATAAAACTCCTTGAGCAGACGCTCGCCATGGACAAGCAGCATCGAATCCAGCGACTGAGCATCAGGGCTGGTTATGCGAATCACCACCTGCGGTGTGGACCAGACATCATTGCTGAGGTATATCTTGTTGATGTTCTGCGGGTTTATTTCAAGTATCAAGATATTGCGATGAGCCTGGAACATGGTGTTGCCCTCGAACGACGATGGTGTAATCTGCACCATGTCGAAACGCGGTTCCGGCTGGTTTAGGCCGTCCTGCGGAGTCTGGAACAGAGAATCGAGAGCATGGCGGGCAGGACCATTATAGACAGCATTGGTGGTAACAACCATGAGCTCGAGAGTTTTTCCAGACGACCCGGGTTTGCCACCGATTTTTTTCGGGCCACATCCTGTCGTAGCAGCAACAAGAATGGCTGAAAGGACCAATAAAATAGATATTTTTTTCATAATCAATATCCTACTATAGTTTTTGTATTATTTTTGAAAATGCAAAGATAACATTTATTTTTGTATAGAGTGAGAAGTGTACCATTCAAAGAAGTCTGCAATGGCCTGACGGATAGGAGTTGTTGGCATCTTGAGCTCCTTGCGGGCCTTGTCGGACGAGTAGTGTTCCATAACCATCAGTTGCCTTACGTTGACCGTAGAGAGTTGAGTCTGAACCCCGAGCAACCGCAACAGGTCCCCTACCCAACCAGCAATGACAACCAACCAGTCAGGCAGCACAAAAAGACGCTGCTTGTAGCCGCAAACAGAGGCCTGAAGGGTGTAGAAATCACGAAGAGACATCTCTTCGCCAGTGAGCAGGTATCGCTCACCGTTACGTCCCATTGTGAGAGCGTTGACCGTGGCCTGTGCGACATCGGCCACATGCACGAAACTCTTTCCACCCCCCGGAGTAGCCATCAGGCGGCGTCTATAAGCCGCCAAAAGCAGCTTGCCCGACGAGGGTTTGGAATCGTAGGGGCCGACCATGAATCCAGGATTCAAAATAATTATATGGCTTTGTGGATGTTCCATCACGTACCAATCGAGCATTGCCTCCGTTTCGCGCTTGCTGCGTGCATACATCGACTTTGAGAACGGGGGGCGCATTTCGGCATCCTCACGACCAGGTTGTTCGGCCGTTCCGGAACCTATAGTGTTGGCACTGCTCACATGAACGTATGTGGTGATTCCCATTTCGTCCATCAGTTGAAGGATGTCCTCGCAAAGGTTGAGGTTCACCGGCGTATAGTCATCATAACGCAGCAGCGACATATCGGTCGTCCCGGCGCAATTGATCACTGCGTCACAGTCCTTTGCCGCATCACGCAACGCTTCCATGTCGAGCAACGAACCATTTCTGATATCGAGCATCTTATGGCCCACAACATCGGACAGCACCTTGTCGTTGCGGACAAGGACAACAATATAGTGCCCCGCGTCGAGGAGGTATCGCAACACATTGTGTCCAAGCAGGCCAGTGGCTCCCAACAATAGAATTCTCATATTGTACCATTAACGCAAAAAAGACGTCCTGCGTATGCGGGACGTCTTTTTTATAGAAATTTGCATATTGGTCTATTTCAGCACAACCGTGGCGCGGCGGTTCTTGGCGCGGTTCTCGTCGGAATCGTTGGGAACAATAGGATCCTCCTGTCCGCGGCTCTCTATCAATATGTTGGCAGCGGGAGCTCCAAGGCTTATCATGTATTTTTTTAGAGCCTCGGCACGTTTCTTGCCATATTTCATGTTGATTGCAGCCGAACCGGTATTGTCGGTATGGCCAGTGATTTCGGCCTTCAGATTGTTGTCGGCCATCATCGAGGCACAGAGGGTGCGGATAATAGCATCCGTTTTGGCATCAAACTTCGGTGTGGTTCCACTGGTTTCGAAATAGACGGTTGCGTTGATGTCGTCGAGGCGTTTCTGCATTTCGACGCGTGTTACAGGCTGTGCAGGCATATTGCTCTTGAGGGCAGCTATGCTGTCGAGCAGGGCCTGTTCGCGTGCACGAGCGTCAGCCTCTGCTTTTGCGCGTGCAGCACGCTCAGCGGCAGCACGTGCTTCGGCCTCGGCACGTTCGCGTTCCAAGCGTTCGGCTTCAGCCCTTTCGCGTGCCAATTTTTCCTGAGCAGCGCGAGCTTCGGCTTCAGCCTTCTCACGGGCCAGTCGCTCAGCTTCGGCTTTTTCGCGTGCGGCCTGTTCAGCAGCGAGCATCTCAGCCTTACGTTTACCTCCAAGCCATCCGAGGTCGATGCCTAACTTCAAACCGACACGCAGCAGGTGGAGGCCAGGAATCTGGTTAGAGGCAAAGGTTCCGTTGTACTTCATTTCCGAATTGGGGTCGATAATGGCGAGGGGTTCCTCGGTCTCTTTAGCCATACTGTTCAGGCTGTAGCCTGCATAAACGCCAAAGTACAGCCCCCAATTGTTCCTGAGACTCAGTCTGTAGCCGAAATCGGCCAAGACACTCAGGCCCACCTTGAGGTCTTCGATTTTGCCTTCGAAATCTTCGTTGTAGGTGTCGAAGCCGTGCGAGGGCATGTCGGACACTGTGTGGCCAATGGACGGGAAATAGCCGGTTGTGGTGAAAGTACCTCCATCAGAGACATATTTGCCACCTATAGGCAATTCGGCAGCAAGGCCGAGACCAGCGAGGACGGTCCAGCGCTCGTTCACGACGTTACGCCAGAAGAACTCGACAGGGATGCTCAACACATTCACAGCCTGACGTTCCTTCCAATTGTCGAATTGCGTAGTCAGGTCGTAAGTCACACCAGGGTTGTCGGCATGCGTAAGGCCAGGTGTCAACTCAGTAAAATTGTATTCCGTTGCCGATCTGACACGGTCGTAGCGAAAACCGATGTTGAACCCATAGCTGTCGTTGAAGAAATGGGCATAGTGCAGCCCGAAATTATATCCAACACCTGGGTGATGAGTGCCATCGACGGGATTGCAAAGCATTGTGTTCAAACCAGCTGCCGGATGGAGCGTAAATCCAATATAATTGTTGATTTCGCCACTCTGAGCAATGACTGAGAAAGCCATAGTTACCGCAGCGAACAATATCAATATTCTTTTCATATCAATGATGCTTAAATTATTACTCAAAAATTATATTAGTTCCGAACAATATTCACCACATGTCCGTCGATGCTGACAATGTATCTTCCTTTGGTGTAGCGCGACATGTCGATTGTTGCAGTGTCGCCGACGAAGGAAACATTTTCGAGCACCACACCAGCTTCGCTGATAACGGTGAGCCAGTGGTTGGAGCGAGGAGCATTGGAGATGCTGACAGTCACGTTGCCTGCTGTAGGATTGGGATAAGCCTTGATGGTCACCTTCGATTCGCTGATGAGGTTTTCCATATCCTGCTGCGGGCATGTGTAAGTCTGAACACCGTTCATCTTGCAGCTTGCAAAATACTCGCCCGTAAGTCCGCCTTCCTGCTGGTAGACATAGTCGTTGGCTCCGGGAATGAGAGTCCACTGGGTCTCGCCAGCTTCGCGATGATACCATTGCACATCGGTGAGGCAGTGGCAAGTGTCGATAAGGGCAATGACATCGCTGAACAGAGGCATTACGTATGTTTCAGGCAGATTGACATGCAACGACAATCTTATGCCCGGGCTAATGAGCGTAGGATAGTTATGGTCGCGGAACGTGAGCGTTGCGCCATAGTCGCCGGTAGGTAATCCTGACGGGAAATTGATGTTGATGGTACCTTCACTGCCTGGTGTGGCAAGGTTGGTCCAGTTGACATCTGCAATGGCATTATCATCGAAGTCGATATTGTACTGGTCAGGATTGCCCGACAAGAGGTGGTATTCGATAGAACCGCCACCTGCACAGTAGCCGTAAGCAGCGACCTCAATACCCTCGTTCACACCGTTGCCGCCATAGTTGGTGTCGGCTCTCATATCTTCGATGATAGCGCCGTGGTGCAGGATTTTTTGAGAGGGCACAACGACATAATTGCCCGATGTGGCTCCATAGACGGAGAACGTTACCGTAACATCCTTCTCGGAACCCACGTTCGGGTCGTCATAGTGCGCCACCACATAGGGTGTGAGGTTGTCATAACCCAGAAGTCCGTTAATAGTGCCATGATCAACAACATTGGCCACATTGTTGCCATCGTAGAACTTGGTGATGGAAACGATGCTGTTGTCGATAGACAGTTGGGCAGGAAGGATTGTGAGAGTTGCCGTAGCCGTAGCTGCGTCGAGCGAGTCGCCTGCCACGAATGGTCTTGCGGTGACGGTGTAGACACCGGCATTGACAGGGCAAAATGGCGAGACGTAGACTTCGCTGCCATTGGTGAATGTCAGCGAGGTGTTCCTCGTAATGCCCATACCGTCGACATAGGTAGCCGAGAGGCCAAGATAGGGCGATGCCGTATACGTAGTGGTGAATTCGCCCGACCATACGACGGTGAAGATAGCGACATCGTCGTTCGACTTGGTTGGCGAGTCTTTCACTACAGAAGTGGCAAAAGACTGTGATGCAGCCGAAACTGCAATCACAAACACAAGAAAGACTAATAAACGTTTCATCATAATCTGATTATTTGATTGATAATTTGTTGTTTTTGTAGCCCAAGAGCACAACTATTACTGCAATGCGCTGTATTACAGCAATGTCGTTATTTTTGTTTATTTTGCAAATATACATAATTTTTTTAATATGGAAACCATAATAAAAAAATGATGAAAAAAAAGCGTCCGGCCGGAGCCGGACGCCATTACTAAGAGTGTTACTTGAAGAAGGTTACTTCTTGACGACCTTACGTACCGTCACGCCTTCCGGCAGTGAGATACGCAGAGTGTAAGCGCCTTCGCCAAGGTTAGAGATATCAAATGTGTTGGTGTTCTCGAAAGTGGCTACCGTGCGACCCACGATATCGAGGACCTCGATCTTGACTACGTTGTCGGCCGTAACGGTGACGCGACCGCGAGTCGGGTTCGGGTAGATCTTAATATCGTTGAGTGTTGCCACATCGATACCGACGGCGGTGACATTGACGTGCAGATAGACAGTGCTGTCGCATCCGTACATCGTAGTGCCATTGAAGACATAGTCGCCAGCGGCAGTGATGTTGTTACCGTTGTAGTTGTACGGCAACTCGGTCTGCAGGATGTCGATGGTGTCGTAGGTTTCGATGCTGTGGTTGATAGTCAAGTTGAGAGTGATGACACTGTCGCAACCGTTGGCAGCGGTGAGGGTGACCGTCGGGGTGTTGGTACTCTCGGTGTAGTTGACATTGTCAATCCAGATGTAGCCGTCGCAAGCAGCGACCTCGTCAATGATGTCGTAGCTGTAGTTGACCGTCAGGTTGAGGGTCACCACGCTGTCGCATCCGTTGGCGGCGGTGAGGGTATAGGTCGGAGTGTCGGTCGAGGCCGTGTAGGTCTGTCCGTCAATCCAGGTGTAGCTACCGCAAGCAGTCTGGTTGTCAATGCCGGTTGTGCCGTTGTTGATGGTGAGCGACAAGGTCACAACACTATCGCATCCGTTGGCGGCAGTCAGAGTGTGAGTGTATTCACCCGTTTCGGTATAGGTCTGGCCATACCAGGTGTAGCTCTCGCAAGCTGTAGCCGTTTCGGTGCCGGTAGTAGAGTTGTTGATAGTAAGCATGAGGGTCACGATGCTGTCGCAGCCACCCTGAGCGGTGTAGGTATTGGTGTAGCTACCCGTTGCGGTGTAGTCGACGCCATCCCAGGTGTAGCTGTCGCAAGCCGTCACAGCGAAGGTCATGTTGACAGCCGGGCTGATGTTCAGGTAGAGAGTCACTACGCTGTCGCAGCCAGAAGCGCTGGTGTAGGTGTGAGTGTAGTTACCGCTGGTGGTGTAGGTGACATCGTTCCAGGTGTAGCTGTTGCAAGTGTTGACGTTGAACGAGGTCTGGATTGCCGGGCTTATGGTCAGGGCAAGAGTTACCACGCTGTCGCAACCGTTGACAGTGGTGAAGGTCTGCGTGTAGTTACCGCTGGTGGTGTAGGAGGCACCGTTCCAGGTGTAGCTGTCGCAAGCCGTAGCAGTGACGGTGGTATTGACAGGCTGGTTGATGGTGAGGACGAGCGTTACGATGCTGTCGCAACCATTAGCAGCCGTGGTGGTGTAGGTATAGTTGCCGCTGGTGGTATAGGTCTGGCCGTTCCAGGTGTAGCTGCCACAAGCCGTAGCGTTGACCGTAGTGGTCACCGGACGGTTGATGGTGAGCATCAGAGTAACTGTGCTGTCGCAACCGTTAGCACTGCTGAAGTTCTGAGTGTAGAATCCGCTGGTGGAGTAGGTCTGGTTGTTCCAAGTATAGCTGTTGCAAGCCGTCTCGCTGACGGTCGTGCTGGTGCTATTGTTGATGGTCAGATAGAGCGTATCCACGCTGGGGCAGAGGTTAGCAGTGTTGTAGTGGCGATAGTAGGTGCCGCTCTGAGTGTAGGTGGTGCCGTTCCAGCTGTAGCTGTCGCAAGCGGTAGCCGTAGTGCCGCTGTTGGTGTTGTAGTTCACCGTCAGATGCAGAGTGTCGACGCTGGCGCAGCCGTTGGCAGCAGTGTAGGCATAGGTGTAGTCGCCTGAAGTGGTGTAGATATCACCATTCCACATGTAGCTGTCGCAGACGCTGAGCGTTACGCTGCTATTCGTATTGTTACGGACAGTGAGCGTGAGCGTATCGGTGCTGGCGCAGCCTTCGGCGCTGATGTAGTCATAGGTATAGACACCGCTGACAGTGTAGACATTGTCGTTCCAGGTGTAGCTGTCGCAAGCATTGCGTACATAGTTGGTGGAGCTGCTGTGGTTGACAGTCAGGAAGAGAGTGTCGATACCGTTGCAGTTCTCGCTGGTGTAGTAGCTGTGCTCGTACATGCCGCTGGTGGTGTAGACGTTGCCGTTCCAAGCGTAGCTGTCGCAAGCGACGACGCTGTCGACATTGCTAATGCTGGAATTGATGGTCAGCACGAGGGTGTCTGTGCTGGCGCAACCGTTGTTGTCAGCGTAGTCGAAGGTGTAGGTGCCGGAGGTGGTGTAGACCACATCGTTCCATTCGTAGCTGTCGCAAGCAGCAGCTGTGGTGCTGTGGCCGGCGTTGACGTTGATGGTCAGATGGAGAGTATCCACACTGAGGCAGCCCTGTTCGTTCTGGTAAGGCTCGGTGAAGTAGGTACCCGAGGTGGTGTAGTCCATACCGTTCCAGGTGTAGCTGTCGCAAGCGGTAGCAACGGCAGCGGCAGTGATTATGTCGCCAACGGTTATTGTCAGAGTGACAATGCTATCGCAGCCGAACTGCTCAGAAGCGATATTGCGGACGAAGGTGTAGGTGCCAGCTTCCGTCAGGCTGTCGGCCGGGATGCTGAAGTCATAGCCCTCGTAGCCAAGTCCGAGGCATACGCCAGCGGTGAGGTTGGTGTAGAGCGTCGGGTTGACGGTGAGAGTCATGTTGATGGTGCTGTCGCAGTTGTTCTCGATCGGGAAGGCCACGGTAGCCGTGCCAGCCTCGGTGAGGGTTTGTCCGCGCCAGGTGTAAGGCATCTGGCTTTCGCAGACGGTGACAGCAGAATCGATGACAGGAGCATTGAAGACAGTCAGACGCAGGTAGACGACCGAGTCGCAACCCGTGTTGGGATTCATGAACTCAGTAGAGGTCTCGACACTTTCGGTGAAGACATCGACAGTCTCGCCGTTGACAACCCAGGTGTAAGGACCGCAGCTGGTGGTTTCGACCACTGCGTAGGTCGGGTGGGTGCCGATGGTGAGGTTCATGGTCACAACGCTGTCGCAGCCGTTAGCTGCAGTGTAGGTCTTGGTGTACTCGCCAGAAGCGGTATAGGTGGTGCCGTCCCAAGTGTAGCTGTTGCAACCGACGGTGTCGAACTCGACGACGCTCTTGTAGAGGACGTTGAGGGCAACGGTGTCGATGCTGGTGCACTCGTTGGCATCGCTATAGGTGAAGTAGTGAGGACCGCTGGTCGTGAAGGTGTCGGTTGCGAAGCCATTGTTGTAGATGTAGCTGTCGCATACTGTGCCTGCATCGACGCTGTGGCCACTGTTGTGGTTGACGGTGAGGGTCAGCCAATCGACGCTCGGGCAGCCTTCTGCTGTGGTGTATTCACGATAGTAGATACCCGACTCGGTGTAAGCAACGGCATCGTGCATCACAGGATTGCCAAGTTCGTCGTAAGTGAAGTCGGTGTAGCCGCTCTCATTAGTCATCACGTAGCTGCCGGCGAACCAGTTGTAGCTATCGCAAGCGGTAACCACATAGTTGCTGTCGGTGCGGTGGTTGACAGTGAGGTTGAGAGTATCGACAATGTTACCCCAAGCAGTAAGCTGACCATCGTCGGAGGTAACCTGGCGGTTACGATAAGCCCAGACTATAGTGTCGGTGGTGTAGGTTTGACCTTCCCAAGTGTAGCTGTCGCAAGCGGTGACCGTTTCGGTGACAGGAGCATAGGGGAAGATGTGGACCTCGAGTTGGTCGACGCTCGGGCAACCGTCGGCTGTGGTATACTCGTGAGTGTATACACCCGATTGGGTAATCGTTGTGTCGAAACCATCGGCGTATGTCCAGCCGGTATATGACCAGCGTACAGAGTCGAAGTACCAGAGGTTGTTGCTTTGGTTGGTATTGTAGTTCATGGTGAGGACCAAAGTAACGATGCTGTCGCAACCATACTCGTTGGTGAGGATAGCGGTAGCGTTGTACGAAGGCTCACGTGTTTCGCCGAAGGTCTGTCCGTTCCAAGTGTAGGTATCGCAAGCGGTACGGCGCTCGGTAGCGTAGACAATCGGGTGCTGTTTCAGAGTGAGGTACTCAATGCGTGTAGTCAACGAGTCGCCACTTACGATGGTATCGTAGATGTTGAATTGACGATAAGCATCGTAGTTGGTAGTAGCAACGTCGTAGTCGCGGTTATGCCAGTTGTAGGTGCTCTGCGATACGCAGATGTCGTCGCTTCCTTGCGAGTAGTAGTTGTTGATGACGTTGACAGTCAAGCTGACAACGCTGTCGCAGTAATAGTTGGAAGCGAAGTGTACCTGAGCGCTGACGGTTGTGTCGGCGTGTCCGACAACATTGAGGCTGTTGAAGTTGAAGACCTGGTCGCCATAGGTGAGGGTGCCGAGGCTGACGGGGAAGTTAACCACGTCGCTGGTAGCCACATTCTGGGTGAGGGTCAACATGAGCAGGCAGATGCTGTCGTAGTCGCCGTCGCGATGATAGGTGTAGGTCGGGTTGTAGTATACGTAGTTGCCGCTGGTCTGGTTGAGGTAGAGGGCGTTGTTGTGAGCAGCACGCTCCTCGGCGCTGATCCAGACGTAGGTGCTGTCGTGCCATGTGTAGCTGTTGCAAGCGGTGACAGTCTCAACATTGTATGCAGCCTGTCCGATGTGGAGGTTGATGTTGAGGGTGCTGTCGCAGCCAGCAGCGTTGGTGAAGTGGTCGACGATGCTGTTGAGCGGTTCGGTGTACATGACACTGTGGCCGTCCTGGAAGGTGTAGCGGTAACCTTCGCTTTCATACATATCTATAGTATTAGATGTGCTGTAGTTGACGGTGAGGTGGAGTGTGTCGACGCTGGGGCATCCGCTTGCCGAGGTGTAGGCAGGACCGAGGATAGCATCGTTCGAAGCGGCATAGGTGAGACCGGTGCCATTGATTGAATCGGTAGCTGTCCAAGTGTAGCTGTCGCAAGCCACGACGGTAGCGCTATGGCTGCTGTTGTAGCGTACAGTCAGATGCAGAGTGTCGGTGCTGGCGCAGCCGTGGACGTCGGTGTAGGCGTTGGTGTATACACCGCTGGTGGTGTAGGTTCCGACGGTAGTGCCATTGTCAATCCAAGTGTAGGTGTCGCAGACATCGGCAACGAGGTCGTTGCTGCTGTTGTTGTAGATAACGAGGGCGAGGTTGGTCACGCTGTCGCAGCCGTTGGTGCCAGCGAAGGTCTGGCTGTAGTTGCCGCTGACGGTGTAGACGCTGTCGTTCCAGGTGTAGCTGTCGCAAGCAGTGTCAGCAATGTTGACGATGTTGAGCGGACGTATGTAGACCCTCTTGGTGGTCACCTGTTCGTCGGCAGTACCCTGATTGAAGACGCGAGTGAAGAGCATCGTGGTGTCAGGAATCAAGCCGCTGAAGGAGGCGTCGCCCCAAGTGTAGGAGGTCTCGGTACCGCAGACTACGTCGTCGACGGTGTCGTAGTTCCATACGAGGTTGATGGTGTAGTATACCAAGCTGTCGCAAACCGAAGCGGGAGCGTCGAAGCGGACTATGCGGTTGACAGTCTCGTCAGCAGTGTAAGCACTGAAGTCGAAAGTAGTGTCGCCGATAGTGAGCGTGTGCTGGCTCAGCGGGAAGCGAGCGATGGTAGCCTCGCTGGTGAGTCCCTCATAGAGCATGAGGTTGAGCATGTAGATGGTAGTACCGACCGTGTCGAGCGGCATGGAGGTAACCATCTGGCCAGTAGTGATGTCGCGGTAGAGTGCGCCAGGTTCGTTGGTGTACTCGTAGGAGTGACCGTTACGGCTCCAAGTGAACATACCGCAAGCGCTCTCGTTCTCGGTTACAAACTGGTACTGCGAGATGACGAGGTGGATGTGGTGTGTGCTGTCGCAGCCGTTGACTGCGGTGTAGCTGAAGTCGATGGTGTCGTCGAACGGATAGGTATAGAGAACACCGTTCAGGCGGTAGCTGCCGCTGACAACAGAGATTTCTTCGTAGGTATTGACCGACTTGTTGACAGTCAGGTAGACCTTCTCGGAAGCGGGGCATCCGTTGGCGTCGGTGAAGACGGAAACGAGGGTGTCGCTCTCGGTGTAGGTCATGCCGTCGCGCTCCCAAGTGTAGCTATCGCAAGCGGTAGCAGTATAGGAGAAGCTGCTGTCAGGATAGATAGTCAGGTAGAGAGTATCCTGAGCGGGGCAAGTACCGGTGGTGTCGATGTCGGACATATAAGTACCGTTGGCAGTATAGACGCCGACTGTGTCGCCACCAACAATCCAAACGTAGCTCTGGTCGCAGGAAGCAACGGTAGTAGCCGTGCTTGTGCTGCGGTTGACGGTGAGGTTGAGAGTAACCACGCTGTCGCAGCCATCGTTGGCGGTGAGAGTCTGGTTGTATGCGCCAGAGGTGTAGTATTTCTGGTTGTTCCAGGTGTAGACATCGCAGGCGGTAGCGCTGACGGTCGAGGTGATGGGCGACTTGTAGAGGACGCGCATCGTGGTGACCTGCTCGTTGAGCGTACCGGCGTTGACAGTCTGGGTGAACTCATAAGTGTGGTTGTACACGCTGACAGGATATGTCATTTCGTTCCAAACGAACTCTGTCTCGGTGCCGCAGATGGCGGTATCGGCAGTGTTGTAGTTGTAACGGAGGTTGACGGTGTAGTATACCACGCTGTCGCAGTAGTAGGTCGAGCCGAAACGTTTTTCGATCACAACAGTGGTGTCGGCAGTGACATTGGCGGCAGTGAATGCGCTGAGGTCGATATTATCGCCGGTGGTGGTATCGAGAGTGTAGCTATTCCATGTCAGAGGCACTGCATCAGCAATAGTCTCATAGGTGATAGCCGTCTCGGAGAGAGTCAGCCAGAGGACGTAGGTCATATCGACTGAGCCGTCGGCATTGTAGGTGTTGTAGATCGGGTTGGTCATGACATAGCTGCTATCGGTGAGGTCCATATAGAAAGCCATGCCGTGAGCCTGACGTTCAGCCATGGAGAGCCATCCGTAGCGGTGACCGTTGCGCCAGGTGTAGATGCCGCAGTAGTTGACGGTATCGTTGTAGATGTTGCCCTGGCGGAGCTTGAGGGTCATGTGGAGGATGCTGTCGCAACCGTACTGGTTAGGAACATCGAGAGTGTCGATAACCATGAAGTCGGCGGCCTGCTGACCTGCGGGGATGGTGTAGAGTACACCATTGTAGCGGTAGCTGGGCTCGTTGACGATAGTGGTCTCCTCGCTGACGGTGCTGCCGTTGATGGTGAGGACGAGGGTGTCCATTGCGGAGCATCCATTCTCGTCAAGAACTGCCATAACAACAGAGTCGCTGGCGGTGAATACGACGTTGTTCCATTCGTACTCGTAGCAAGCGGTGACGTTGTACTTGCTGGCGGTATTGACGTTGATGGTGAGGTGCAGCGTATCGACGCTCGGGCAGCCGTTGGTGGCAGCATTGTAAGCATAGGTGTAAACACCCGATGCGTTGTAAGTCACATCGTGCCATGTGTAGCTGTCGCATGCAACCTGTGCCTCGGAAGCGTTGGTGTTGTGGAGCAGGGTGAGCTTGAGGGTGTCGACACTCGGGCAACCTGCCTCGTTGGTGTAGCTGTAGGTATAGGTGCCGTCGGCAGTGTAGGTGCCGATGGTGTCGCTACCGTGACGCCATGTGTAGTAGTCGCAAGCGGCATTCTGTGTCAGAACGTCGTGTGTCTCGCGGAGAATGACGTAGCTGATGATTGTGTCGATATTGTTGACGGCAGCAATATACTGTCCGTCGACAGCGTCGGTATCGAGCACAAAGCCGAAGTCAGTGGTGTAGGGCAGCAAGCCCTCGCAGACGATGACACTGTCAACCTTGGTGAAGTGCAGGTTGAGGGTGCTGTCGCAACCATTGATGTCGGTAGTGTTGTAGAAGGCGTTGTTGGTCGAAGCCGTGTAGGTCTCACCGTGCCAGAGATATGGATCGGTCGAGACAACATAGACGTCGGTCAACTGGCGCTGGCGTACCTCGTAGGTGTGGTAGTCGACGATGTCGCAACCCTCGGCAGTCTGTCCGACAACTTCGCGGAAGGTGCGGCTGTCGCGATAGGTTGTGCCGTCATACTCGTAGCTGGTGCAGACGATGGTGGTGTCGTAGTTGCGGATGGTGTCGGTGACGGTGAGGTCAAGGATATAGCCATAGTCGCAAGAAGCAACGCCATACCAGTCGTATGCATTTTCGCGGATGACGGTGTCGATAGTCGACTCGTTATAGGTACGACCGTTCTCTTCCCAGGTGTAGTTGTAGCAAGCTGCAACCTGCTGGGTTTCGTATACCGTCGGGAATACGTACCAGTAGTAGTTGACAGTGCTGTCGCAACCATCAACGGTCTGGACGGTGAACGAACTTGAAGCCCAGTAGAATCCGTATCCAGTAGAAGCGATGGCATCGCTGATCTTGCCGTTGACTTTGAGCTTGAAGACAGTGTCGTGAGCATCTTCGATAGCATAGTAGCTCTCGTCGTTCTCACTGTCGTAGCTTATCTGGCTTTCGCAGAGGAAGAGATTGTTAACTTCGTTGTACGATCTCAGGACGTTGACGCGGAGGGTGTCGTTGTAGCGGCACTGGTTAGCGTCGACGTCAGTCGGGTCTACATAGAGGGCGAACTTGTTGATGCCATCCTGCAGATTGTAGTTTATAACATCGTCATTCCAACCACCTTCGTTAACGAAGCTGTAGCCGGTATTGCTGCAGAGGGTAACGTCGGTGTAGCGAACCTCGGGATGGATAGCGGTGAAGCGGAGCACCTCGATGTTGCCGCAACCGGCATCGGGCATCTGGAAGGAGATGATGGTGTCGTTCCAGATAGGTCCTATATTGGTATAGAGAGGCATAGCATTGATGGTGTCGTAGCCGGTCTGGATTTGCCAAGTGTAAGGCACGCAAGCTTCGACCACATTGGTATGGTGGGTTGAGGTACCGATGGTCAGATGGACGCGCTTGATGACGGTGTTGCCGTTCTCGAGGATGCGGAACATGTAGTCGCCACTGTTGCGTACATAGTGGGTGACGATGTTGCCTTCGCATGCCACGGTGTCGATGACATACTCGTCGCAAGCATACTCGTTGGTCCAAAGGGTGGTGTCGGCAGGCAGGTTGACGGTGAGGTCAAGAACCATATACTGCGGGCAGCCTTCGGCAGTGTTCTCGGCGAGGCGGTGGATAATGTTGCCACCATGCTCGCTCATATTGTAGGTGTCGCCGTCAATCCAGGTGTAGGCATTGGTGGCGCAGATGACATCGTTGGTGTAGGTAGCGTTGTTCACTGCGGTGAGGTGGACTGTCTCGGTGCTGTCGCAGCCGTTCTGGTCGGCACCAATGAAGTTCTGGGTGTAGTCGCCGGCAGTGTAGTAGGTCTCGTTGTTCCATACCAGGCTGTCGCAAGCCACTTCGGTGCGCTCGGCGAAGCTATGGTAGTTGACGGTGAGGACCATGGTGACGACGCTGTCGCAGCCCTTAGTGGTAGCGAGGGTCTGGATTTGGTTGCCGCTCTCGGTGTAGGTGATGCCGTTCCACTCGGTGCTGTCGCAGACCACGCGTTCGAACGAGGTGGCTGCAGGATTGTTGACCGTGAGGTGGAGGACATTCAGAACCGGGCAGTGACCGGTGATGTCGAGGTAGCTAATATCGGTAGTGGTCTCGGCCACATAGTTCTGCATGTACTGGCCTTCGCCGAAGGTGAAGGCGGTACCCTGGCAGAGCTCACGATAGCTGTTCTCGACAGCAGTGTCGAGGACGGTGAAGGTGAGGTGGACGATACTGTCGCAGCCGTGAGCGATGGTGAAGGTCTCGTTGTAGAGGCCGTCGGTGCTGAGCTGCTGAGTGCCGAACAGGTAGGGCAGGTTCTGCTCGCAGTCGCTGGCGCTGACTTCCATCTCGTAGCTCGGATGGACAGCAACAGCGGTGTTGCGGAACTCGCTGACGCAGCCGTTCTGGTCGGTGACGGTGACGGTGGCGAAATAGTTGCCCGTAACTGATGGAACCACGCTGAGGGCGTTGGTGTTGAGGCCAGTGCCCGAGGTGGCATTCCAGCTGTAGTTGTAGCCTTCAACAGCAGTAGCGGTGAGGGTCAGGTCGCTGCCCAAGCAGATCTCGTTGGCCGAGTTGGCGATGGTGACGACTGGCAGGGCGTTGACGGTGACGGTCTGGGTAGCTGTAGTGGCGCAGTTGGTGGTAGTGGTAGCCGTGACGGTATAGGTTGTCGTGGCGGTAGGCACTACGGTAATGCTGTTGCCCGTTGCGCCGTTGCTCCAACGGAAGGTGACACCCTCTATAGCGTTTTCGTCGCTGACGGTGAGGGTCACGGTGTCGCCGAAGCAGATGACGCTGTCGGTAACAGCTATGACGGGATCAGCCACCGGAGTGGTAGTGACGTTGACGTTAACCGGCAGGCTGGTGCAGCCATAGGCGGTTTCGCGAACGGTCATGGTGTAGGTGGCGTTCTCGTGCGGATAGACGGTGTGTGTAGCACCGGTGGTGCCGTCTTCCCAAGTGAAGGTAGCGTTGGCGTTGTTGCTCTGTCCGGTCAGGACGAGGGGAGCGCCGTCGCAGAAGCCCGTGATGGGAGCGGTGACGTTACGTCCGTTGTAGTAGACGTAGGCGTCGGGAGCACCGTGCATCTGGAGGTTGAGGGTCGTGGTGGAGTCTGCACCATGGATGGTGAGGGCAGTGCCTGTGTAGGTGCCGGTAGCGGTGAGCACCTGTCCGTAGAAGTTCTGGAAGGTGTCGCGCTGGCAGATTTCGGCATTGCGGGTCAGCTGATAGGAAGGATGTATCACAAGGTTGAGGCTGTGGACCACGCTGTCGCAGCCGGCTACGTTGGGCTGATAGAACTCGGCAGCCCAGCTGCGGTCGGATGCTATAATACTATTGGATACATTATTATATGTACGTCCGTTAACCCAGACGTAGCTGCCAACGGTGTCGACATTGTAGAACACGGTGTCGCTGTTGGGAGCGGGGCACTCGCAAGCGGCGAAGAACTTGAAGCCGCTATGGTCGAAGGTGTTGTCGGCATCGGTGGTGAAGACCATACGCAGACTGTTGTGGTTGTTCCAGTCGTGGGTAGCAGTCTTGATATCGATATTGCCTTCGCCGGTGAAGCGACCGAGGCTGGTAGTGCCGTCGAAGATTTCGACGAAGTCGTAGCCATACTCAAGGTCGTAGCTGCCGGTGAGGTGGAGCACCTTGCCGGGCTCGTTGGCGGTGAGGATATAGGTGGCATTGACATCGCCGCTGTAGTTCTCATTGTCGTCGACGGTAGGAACAACATACTCGTTGCAGATGGTGAAGTTGCCACCATTGTCAGCAAGGGTGTTGATGTTCTCACGGACTTTGAGGACCAGGTTGTCGACGTAGATAGACTTGGAACCCGAAGTGGATTTAGTCATACGCAGAGCAACGTAGTGGCCGTTGCCTGTATACGATTCGAGAGGAACGGTATACTCGGTCATCGACGAGGTGAGGTCGATGGTCTCGATGAGGGTGAAAGTATTGGTATCAGTAGGATCACTCATCACACCCACTTCGAGATCGGCACTGGAGCCGTAGTATGCTTCGAAGGTGAGGTCGAGGTCGGCCATGTTGGCGGTAACCTCAGGCATCACAGCATACTGGTCGCCGAGGTTGTAGCTTGACGAGTAGTATGAGGAGAAATAGAGTCGAGTACCGCTTACATAAGGATATGTATTATAGTTGGTCCCGTGGTTGATACGCTGCCAGCATGGAGGCAATTGGTTGGAACCAACGACGGAGAAGTCCTCTGCAATAGGCAGGTCGTCCTCAGTCCAGGGTGCGCAATTGGTTGCCATCAGGAACGATTGGCTCCAGTCACTGTAGTCGTCGGCTGAGCAGAGCGAGCGGACATAGATCTCATAGACGGTAGAGTGTTTCAGACCGCTGAGAACGAAGTTGCTGTTGGTGTTGGCGACGACGTATGATGCCTGGCGGGCATCGTCGGGATCGAAACCGTTAGGACCGTATGCAATCTCCCACTGCTGTGCTGCTGTGGGCAGAGTGTTCTCGGTCCAGGAGAAGGTGATGGTATTGGTAGTAACACCGTCGATAGAAGTGACCTCGGGTACCCAGCACGAAGGCAGGGTAGTGAAGGTGGTCTTCTGCCATGGGCTGTAGTCGTCGTTGGCGGCATCGCACACGGTGCGGATGTAGCAGTCGAAGGTCTTGCCATAAGCCAGTTCGTTGGGAGTCAGGATAAAGTTGGTGTCACCATTGGTCAGGAAGATTGAGTAGCCTTCGGTTTCCTGATTGAAGCCTTCGGGACCATACTTAATCTCGACATCGCTGACGATGGGGCGCAGGTCGTGACGCAGGTTCCAGCTGAGGGCGACGGTGTCGACCTTGACCAGGCTGGTGAAATTGGCGGGAGCGAAGCAGGTGACGCTGGCATCGCAATAGCCAAGGCGAATCTGATTCTTGCTGCTTGTACGAGTACCTGACGTTGTACAGTTGGTGGGATCATAGTTAGTACCATCGCTGTACACATACATAGCCTGATTCGAGACAGCACTTGTATAGGTGTTCCAAGATCTGTTGCTCGAGAACGAACCGGTATTGTCATCAACAGCGACAACGAGGTTACCGCTTCCGGTATACTCGAACGGTGTGGAGAACGTTACATTCACCCAGCCGGGGGCTGTAGCAACAAGCTGACCGGCATAGACCTGGGTCATACTGCTGGTCGAAATCCAGTCGCTTGTGCTGGTGAACGAGTTCTTCGAAGTCTCGCCAAGATAGATCACAACATCGCGACTATCGTCAACATCCGAAGCGTAGTTGAAGGCGATGGAGGTAAAGGTGTTGGCTCCACCGATTTCAGCAGAAGTGTAAATCTGCTCGGTGAGAGAGTATTTATAATAAAAATTCGTAGGCTGATTAGAACTGGTAGAAGTAACATCGCCGACAATCATTGTCATCTCGCCCGGGCAAGCAGTCGTAAAGGTGATGGGGTCAGTCCAGACGCTGCTGAGGACATTGCTGCACACCAGCATGACGCGGACATCATACTTAGCGTTAGGATCGAGACCTACAAGTTCGTTGGTATTGGTGGTAGTAGTAACTGCTGTGCCTTCGGTAGCGGGGTCGAAACCGGCAGGACCATATTTTATTGTCCAGTAAGCACCGGCGCCGAGTTCCTCAGCATCCCAGCTGACAACAGCGGAGGCGTTGGTCACGTTGGCCACAGCCACGTTTTCAGGAGCGTTGCAGTTGCTGCGGGTGCGGAAGGTGACCATGGTGTAGTTGCTGGTCTCGCTGCCGCAGACAGAAGCAACATAAACGTCGTAGAGCGTATAGCCCTCGAGGTTGGAGAGGGTTGCTGTGTTGGTAGAGGCGTTGACCGAGGTTCCTGCCGTAGCGGGGTTGAAACCGGTGGGGCCGTACTTGACAACATAGCTATCGGCGCTAGTGGCATCCCATGTAGCAACAGCGGAGGTCACATCGGGAACGACGGCAACCTCTTCGGGAGCTGCACAAGGAACAACGCAGGGAGAAACAAGTTTCATCCAACTACGATACATGTATCTCGTCTTGCTACCACTATATGACGATAGGTCATTTGGATCTGGATTATAGGTATCGCTATAATATGCCAATGCTTTGTAATCGCTTGTTGATTGTGTATTGAATTTGTACGAGCTTCCACTGTAAGAACTTGCATTTTCATCACATGCAACAACTATATTGTCAGTACCATTGTATACAAATGGTGTGGTAAAAGTGAACTCATTCCATCCTTCATTACACACTAACGGACCACTATATACCAAAGTCAGCGTTGAAGGGTCAACATAATCTGTTGTCGTTGAGAACGAATTTTTGTTTGTGGTTCCAATATAGATATTGACACTTGATTCTGAATTATTGGGGGATGTATAGGCATAATTAAAAGAAATTGCGTTGAATGTCTGCGCTCCCCCTATCTCTTCAGCAGTTATAATCTGCTGTGTGTAGCTATATCCATAATATGTGTTTACCGGCAGAGTATAATTCTGTGCAGTAGTTGTTCCTGTTACCTCCACATCACCACCCTGCGGGCACTTGGTCTTGAAGGTGACCATGTTGCTCCAGTCACTCTTGTCGGTGGCGGAACATACGGCACGGACGTAGGCCTCATATTCTGTCATGAAGCCGAGGTAGCCGATTGTGGTCGACGTGGAGTTGACGATGACGGAACGGCCTTCGCTCTCGGGGTCGAAACCGGGATCTCCGACCTTGACTTCCCATTGCGAGGCGTTGGCGTCGGTCCAGCTGAGGCTGACAGCATCGGAGGTGACGCTTGCCACAGTGAGAGCACTCGGACGGCGGCAGGTGGGAACCTGCTCGACGAGGATGTTGTC
This sequence comes from Bacteroidales bacterium, assembly GCA_017522065.1. GTDB lineage: Bacteria > Bacteroidota > Bacteroidia > Bacteroidales > P3 > Colimorpha. The sequence continues at coordinate 63,354 of JAFXAD010000035.1, read as the reverse complement.
GATACCGCAATATACAGCGCTTGAGGAACTATAGTTAGTCTGCCATTTGAATGCGAGACGCGCTCCAGTCGGGATATTCACGTTAGCAGTGCTCAATGCCCACTCTGTCACAGTTTGTGTGGTTGTGGTAGCATCGTAAGTATTGAGTACCGTAAATGTTGCGGTGTCGTCATTAGTTACATAACCAAGGTACAGTTTGAGCTTGGCGTTTGAATTAGACATCTTGTAGTTGAACGACACCATCACATCATTGAGAGGAGTGGTGAAAGCAGGCAAAATGGCATATCGTCTACTACCACGCTGGTTGTTGTAGTTGACGTAGGTTGAGCTTGTGCTGTTGTAGTAGTAAGCCGGCAGACAGAGGTAATTGTTATAAGCAACCATGGAGCCATAGCTTGTACCGGTTGCAACACCAACGCCGCCGAAATAAGCGGATGTGCCGGAAGTCAAAGCAGTATTGGTTCCGCTCGAGACGATATCCCAGCATTGCGGAAGGACAGCGGGTCCATAATAAGGATACGATGTACTTGCAAATCCGCTATAGCTGCTGAAGTCTTCGCTGTAGGGGAGTGCCATCGCCATGCAAGCCGTGGTGAAGGTGACGGGGCCTACCCATGCGGAGGTCTCGTTGGTGGAGGCGCAGACGGCGCGCAGATAGACATCGTAGGTGGTTGCCGAAGCGAGACCCGTGAGGGTTGTACTGGTACCGCTGGCAGCAACTGTTGTGATATTGCTGCCGTTGATGTCGAATCCTGCCAGACCGTAGGCCACCTCGTAGGAGGAAGCGTTGGTGCTGGCCGTCCAGCTGATGGTGCCATCAGGCAACGGTGTGGGCAGGAAGGGATTGGGGCAAGTGGGCATATCCTCGCAGACAACCATTAGGGCGATGCCGCTTCTGAAGACGGAACCGTCAGAGGTTATCTTGATGGTCAGTGCACCCGAAGCATCGGTGCTAGAAATGCCGTCGAGATAGCCGTTATCTCCGTTGAGGGTAGCCAACAGCGTTCCTTCTGTTCCTACACCATCATAAATATATGCGTAATCATAACCTGATTCGAAAGAATAATCGCCCGACAGATGGATGCGCTTGCCAGCAGTGCCGGGGCGGACAATCATGGTCTGGTTGAGGTTTGAGCCATAATCTCCATCGTAACCGCCGTCGTCGACAATCATGCCAGTGCAGACGCTGATGTCGGCATCGGTTCCCATGGTGTAGTAGATAGCAGGCATGAAGCTGACGACGTCAGACCATGCCGATGGGGTGGTGCCACACATGGTGCGCACACGGGCGTAGTAGGTAGTGAACGGTGTGAGTCCGGTGACTGCTGCCGTGGTTGTGGAGCTGTTGATCACGGTGCCAGCCGTTTCGAAGGCGGCGTCGGTGCCGTACTCGATTTGGAAGCTCGTACCGTTGGAAGTCCACGAGAAGTTGGCACCGTCGGCGGTGGAAGCAGCTGCGAAAGCCGTCGGCTTCACGCAGGCGGGCTGAGTGAAAGTGTAGACAACACCCTGGCTTGTGGTTGCATCGTAGTCGGGCTTGTAGGTGTTGGAGAGCGTACGGGTAGTGGTACCCGTAGTGTAGCGGGTGATCTCGTCCCAATTGCTGCCGCCGACACGGAATATGTCGGTTGCGGACGACATCATGCCAGTGAAGACACTGATCGAGCTGGCGATGGTCATAGGACCATAGCGGAACTCGATGTTGCCGTTGGGATACAGCTTGAGCTGGAAGCTCAGGCTGTTGCTGCCGGCCTTGACCTTGCGCCACTCGACGGTTACTGCCGAAGCCGAAGCCTGGTAGTAGATCGAGTTGGCCGTCAAGTCGGAGAAGCCGCTCGAGTATTTCATCGGCGACAACTCGGAACCGGTCAGGCTTGTGAACGTGGCGCTACCGTTGGCGTTAACACGCAGCGTGCTTCCATCAGTGATCTGGGTCTCGCCAAAATACATGGCGAAAGGCATGCTGATGTCGACATAGCCGTCGGCAACGGCGTTCCAAGCAGTACCTGTACTGGCGATTGAAACATAGGTGGCAGTAGTGACCTCATAGTCGTACTCGCTCACCTTCGCGTTCTGTGCTTGTAATGTCCACGGCACTAACAAGGCCATGAGCATAAGCACTCGCAAAAAAGTACTTTTTGGTTTCATGTTTTTAGATTTTGTTAATAAAAAATTTTAGTTAATATATATAATTTTTCTATCAAGAATGTATAAAACGCAAGACCTTACCGTCAAAAAAAGCGGAAAAACAACAAAAAACGAGCAGCACAACGTCAGCCAAACACGTTTCGCACACAGCGACGCTTATATCACAATCAAATAAAATACAAGTAGTTGACAACCCACCGAACTCTCGGGTTGTTGTAGTAGAACAGTTGGTATTAGTACGTGCAAAAATACATATTTTTTCTGAATTTACAATAATTTTATAAAAAAATGGAAAAAATTCTGCAAATCGTAATCGACAGGCGCAAAAAATAAGGCGAGTCGAAGGGTTTCCTTCGGCTCGCCTTGTAAGGATATGTATCCTAAAAGAGCACCTCTAATAATTATTTAAAACGGCGTGGTATGCCTGCGAATACATAATGAATAAAGAAAATGCAATGAGCAATTGTACGAATTAAACGAATTTTTAGAGGTTACCAAAATTTATTTGTAACGTTCTTTGTACTTGTCGATCTGGACCTTCATGGTGTCGACGCAGTCGCTGATAGCCTCCTCGAAGGTGTTGGCCTGCTTGCTGTTGAAGAGTGGCTGACCGGGAAGGGTCAGCGAAATTTCAGCTATCTTATTGTTGTCGCTCTCAGGCTTGTCGACCTTGAGGAACACTTCGCACTTGGTGGCATTGTCGACCAAGCGGTCGAGTTTTGACACTTTGTCGGCAACGAATTTTTCGAGTTTGGGGTCTGCCTTGAATTTAACGGCATTGATTACAATATTCATAAATTACCTCCTTTTATTATGTTGATAGGTTAATATGTTGATTTGTTTCACTTTTTATTTTTATTCTTTTTTCAGTTCTCTCGGATGGGTGTGTTTGTAGGTCTCTTTCAGGTGCTGACGCGACACGTGGGTGTAGACCTCGGTAGCAGTGAGGTCGGCGTGCCCCAGCAGCTCTTTGATGGCGTTGATGTCGGCCCCATCGTTGAGCATGTGCGTCGCAAAACTGTGGCGGAACACATGGGGGCTGATCTTATCGGCATTGGAAAAACGGGTCATATACATCTTAACCACCTTGGTTACATCGTATTGCGTAAATGCCCGACCATCGCTTCGTACGAAAAAGGCCTCTGAACTGATTCCGTTCTCTGTTTTTAACGAAAAATAACATTTAATATTGTGCAAAATTTCATTTTCGAGTGGAATTATTCGTTCCTTATCCCGTTTACCCAACACTTTCAATGTTTTAGCGCCAAAATCGACAGACGATTCTTTTAGGCCGAGCACTTCGGCACGGCGGATACCCGTTTCGTAGAGCAAGCGTAGCAGAAGCTGGTCGCGTTTGCCATCGAATGAGTCGTCGAAATTGGTCGGGTCATAGATTTGGGCCGTTTCGGACTCGGTGAAGAAAACAGGCAGATGGCGGGGAGTCTTGGGAGTTGTGACCTTTGCCATTATGTCGGCATCAACAACGCCCTCGCGACGAAGGAATTTGAAGAAGGACCGAAGCACTACAAGCTTGGTTTTAAGGCTGCTGGCCACGATCCCCTGGTCGGCGAGATGCATCTGCCACTCACGCACTACGAGGTGGCTTACATCGTCGATGTCAGACAACTGAAACTTATCGTCAAGAAAAGCGTAAAACGATGCCAAGACAGACGCATATTCATCGACAGTCAGCCGGGAAAGTCGTCGTTCAGAACTGATATACTGGACAAAAGAATCGATAGCATCACTAATTCTCATGCAATGGTAACGCAAAAATGTCGAAATTCGCATTTTGGAAGATAAAAAAAAGGAAAAAAGAGGTCGAAACAGCCACCTAACTGTCTGAAAAAATATTGTTAATTCCATTTTTCGATTTCTGGTATAATTTTCATTACCAAAGTTTTACAAAATAGAAAATGTTAAAAAAAATTAAAAATCAACATCTGGTGTGGAAAACATTTTGTCGGTTTAAAAAAAGGTGCGACTTTTGCACTCCGTTTTCGGGGAAAAACCAATCATCCTCATGACCATTCAAGAGGGTCCCGAAACAGAGAAAACAGATTCATATTTAGATAATAACACATAAAAACAATAAAAATGTCAAAGATTTGTGAAATTACAGGAAAGCATGTGATTACCGGAAACAACGTTTCCCACTCGCGCATCCATACCAAAAGAACCTTTGCTCCCAACCTGCAGACCAAGAAATTCTACATTCCCGAAGAGGATATGTGGATCACGATGAAAGTCTCGGCCAAAGGCATGCGCATCATCAACAAAAAAGGTGTCCTCGCAGCCATCAAGGACGCAGCAGCCGAAGGACATTTCCAGTTCTAAACTGGTTGTCATAATCAAACAATTTTATTAACCCTAACAAGAAAGAGGTATTAACAATGATCGTAGTTCCAATCAAAGAAGGTGACAACATCGAACGTGCTCTGAAGAAACTGAAGAGAAAATTTGAGAAAACAGGCGTCGTGAAAGAGCTCCGCGAGCGTCAGAAATTCACCAAGCCTTCTGTCATCAACCGCGAACGCAAGCTGAAAGCCATCTACGTTCAGAAACTGCGCCAAGAGCAGCTGGACAAATAAAAGGCCCGCAGCGCTACGCATCAAAGAGAAAGGGACAACTCGCAAGAGGGTCCTTTTTTTTTGTTTCTCCACGACGAAAAAAAAGAAAATTCGCAGATTTCAGCTGTTGCCACAAAGAAAAATCGCCTCCTCCAATCTGAAAGACAAAAGATTGTTGAGATTTCGAAAAAAAAATGCTCAACCGAATAGAAAAATTGCTATCTTTGCAACGGTTTTCGAAAGAATAATCACTTAACAAAATAAAACAAACATGGTAGGAGTAAATAAAGTAATATTGATAGGAAATCTGGGCAAAAACCCCGAGATAATATCATTTCCGAAAGAAGGCCGCCGAGACGACAGCATGGCAGCCGTAGTGCGCAAAGCTACCTTTCCATTGGCGACCACAGAAATACGCAAGAACAAAGACGGCGAGAAAATCGAGCAAACCGACTGGCATACCGTGGTGTGCTGGCGCGGTCTGGCCGATATAGCAGAGAAACTGCTCCACAAAGGCATGCAGATTTTCGTCGAGGGAAAACTGCAGAACCGCAGCTGGGAGGACCGCGATGGCAACAAACATTATGCCACTGAGGTGGTGGCCGAGAACTTCACAGTGCTTGGCAGTCGCAACCGCAACGACGATACACAACCGACCGCGACCGACCCCTACGCCAACATACTCAACGACGAGACAGAGCCCATGGGGGATTTGCCTTTCTGAGTCGGAAAACAACACAAAAAAAAAGCATCGCAAACAATTGCGATGCTTTTTTTTCGTTGCAATGCAGTCACCTTACTGCAGTTGCTGGCCCTCGTAGCCAGGCTTGCCAAGAAGGATGAACATGTTCTTCTTGTATGCTTCCACTCCAGGCTGGTCGAACGGATTGACTCCAAGAGTGTAGCCGCTGACACCGCAAGCGAATTCGAAGAAATATATCATTTGGCCAAGCACATATTCATCGACCTTCGGCACCTGAATCTTCAGCACAGGCACACCGCCGCCACGGTGGGCAATCATTGTGCCCAGTTCCGCATTATGGTTGATTTCGTCAAGCGTCTTGCCGACAAGATAGTTAATGCCGTCAAGATTCTGCTCGTCGAATGGTATTTCTACCTTGGACGACGGCTTGTCCACGCTGATAAATGTCTCGAACATCAACCGCTCGCCCTGCTGTACGTACTGCCCCATCGAGTGGAGGTCAGTCGTGAAGCTGAGGCTATGGGGCAGTATCCCCTTGCCCTCTTTGCCCTCGCTCTCACCGTAAAGCTGTTTCCACCATTCGCTTATATATTTCAGATTAGGCAGGAAATTGACAAGCATCTCCACCTTTTTGCCCTTGCGGTATAGGATATTGCGCAGAGCCGCATACTCGAGAGCCGGATTGTCGGCAATGCTGTCGGATTCCATGCAGATGCGGCGCATGTCGCGCGCGCCTTGCAGCAATGCATCGATATCATATCCTGCCATAGCTATTGGCAGCAGGCCCACAGGAGTCAATACCGAGAAACGTCCACCGACATTGTCGGGAATGACATACATCGGATATCCTTCCTTGACCGCTATGTCGTGCAATGCACCACGACGGGCATCGGTGACAGCGATGATGCGGCTGGCGGCTTCGGCCTTACCGTACTTGTTCTCGAGATGGGCCTTCAAAATGCGGAAGGCCACAGCCGGCTCGGTGGTAGTGCCCGATTTGGAGATGACAGCCACAGCATAGTCCTCGCGATCGAGGAGTTGCAGGAGCTGACTGTAATAGTCCTCGCTCAAGGTATGACCTGCGTAGACGACATAAGGACGGCGTGGTTCGACCGAATGGGCAAACTCAGACTGCAACGCCTCAATGACGGCACGGGCGCCAAGATAAGAGCCGCCTATTCCGACAACGACAAAGAGACTTATTTTCGGCGACAGGCGAGCCACGTCGGCCTTGATAGACTCGACGATGGCGGCATCCTGCTCTTCCGGCAGATTTACCCATCCAAGGAAATCGTTGCCCTTGCCATTGCCGGCAAGGAGAGTGTTCCTGGCAGCAAGAATCTCAGCGGATATTTCATTTATATCGGCGGCGCTCACATATTGCGCCAGATGCTGTTTATCAATTTTAATAGTGTTCATAATTAAGAATATAGGTTTGATTAAAAGTTAACAATTCTATTTTGTATGCTTATTGCGTGAAATCATACACGAAATGGTCTTTCATATTATATAATTTCAACCAAAAGAAAATGCAAAATTACAAATATTTTATCGAATTACAAAACAACCTGAATATAATTGCGAAAAACAAGGCGAACGGCAATGTCGGACATCCAATACTTCGATGCCGAAACACAACGACAGTTACGCCGTTTTTTTAACAACATATAATAGGCAAAAAAATAATTTTTCAAAAAAAATGAAACAAAACATTGTTTGATAACGTATATACGGCAAAAAGAAAATTAAAATTTTTCATAAAAACATTGTTGAAAACTTTTCTCGAGCACAATTACACAACACTAACTTCCAACAATTTATACCGCAAAACAAAAACGGCGAAACACAACAAAACGCAACAGGAACAAAAAAAAAATCAAAAAACTTTCGCAAAATAAAAAATTGTAGTACTTTTGCAAAGTTATTTATACGTTAAAATAATAATCTAAACTAATAAAATTATGTTGAAAAAATTATTTAAGATTGGAATGCTTGCAAGCCTCATGTTCGTGGCTTACAATGCAAACGCCCAAGAGAAAAACTACGAGCTCGAGTATCCTCACTTCGGCTTCTGGAGCAACTGGTCGTTCGGTGGTTCCGTGATTTACAGCTGGCAGTATGAGCACGGTGGAATTCTCGACTGGCGTGATGGTAGCAACATCGGAGCCAACCTGTTCTTCGAAAAAGAACTCAGCCCCGTATGGTCAATGCGCCTCATCGGTGAGACCCCTGGTCTCTACCACAATTGGGGTGACAATGCTCTTCCTACCGGAGCTTACAACCGTGACGGTGTCATGGGTTATGACCGCTATGGCAAAGCCGGTGTCGACTTCAAGATGAGCTTCCAGGGTCTCTGCAAAGGCTATGATCCTGAAAGAAGAGGCAACCTCTACCTGCTCGCAGGTGCTGGTGCTACTTTCAGCCGCGACGATGTCGAACTCGGTTTCATCGGCATGTACATGCAGGGTGGTCTTGGTTGGAGCTACAAACTCAGCCACTCCTCGATCTTCATCGAAATTGTTGACGACATCGCTGCCGACATCGCCAACCCCATCCATCAGTGGCATGACAACACTGGTATGCTCAGACTTGGTTGGATGTACAACTTCGGACCTACCCAGAAGGATCTCGACCTGATTGCTCAGCGCGCTCTGCTGACCCAGGAGAACTTCGACAAGATGAGCAACGAAATCGACGGTCTGCGTAACGATCTCCGCGACGCTAAGACCCGCGAGGCTAAGCTCATCAACCGCATCAACGAACTTGAAGCTAACCAGAACAACACCAACAACACCATCGTAAGAGGTACTGACGACGGTACTGCCGACAGCCTCCGCAAAGTTATCGAAGGCTACGAGAGCAACAAGCACAACTTCTACGCTCTGCCGTTCTCAATCACCTACGATGTTGACCAGTACACTGTTTCTGAGGATCAGATGGGCAAGATCAACGCCATCGCTCAGATCATGAAGGACAACGAGGATGTTAACTTCGACATCATTGGCTACTGCGACTACAGCGGCAGCGACGCTTACAACCAGAAACTTTCTGAAAGACGTGCTGAAAATGTCAAGAAACTTCTTGTCAGACGTGGTATCGCTGAGGATCGCCTGAGCACTGAAGGCAAGGGTAAGACCATGCCGTTCGGCGACATCAAGAACGCCATCAACCGTCGCGTCTCCTTCTATCGCGTAAACAAATAAGAGAATAAAATCTCTACAATAAAAAAGCCTGCACATTTGTGCGGGCTTTTTTTGTATAGGCATATTGCCGTATTGGAAATAGCGAAACAATATTTACATTGACAGTATATGGAACTCGACCCTGCGGTTGTGGGCACGTCCCTCATCGGTGGTGTTGGTATCGACAGGCTGCGATTTGCCATAGCCTTTATAGTGCAGACGCTTGGGGTCTATGCCTTTGGATACGAGGTAGTCGACAACGGCTTTGGCTCTGTTCTCAGACAGACGCTGATTGTATTCCGCAGAACCATGCCCATCGGTATGTCCACGAATTTCTATCCTCATCGATGGATGAGACTGAAGAAGCGAAAGCAACTGCTGAAGCTCGAAATACGACTGCTGCAAGATAACCGACTTGTCGTAGTCGAAGAAAATGTTGCGCAGCACAATAGTGGAGCCCACCTTTAGTGAATCAGGGGCAGATTGCACAACTGGCGCCGTAACATGGTTTGTATCGGCGATAGCCGTATCGGGATTGCAACCCAGACATACAACCGAGACATCATCAATATAGTAATATGCACCCGGAAGCAGGTAGGTCAATGAATCGAGATCAACTACATTAGAATGGGCAGCAGGATAGAAATTGCCTATAGTCATGAAACGCTCGCCACCTTTGGCTGTGAAGACTCCACTAATCTGCATCCAAGCCTTTGTATCGGTCAATACACGGTCATAGTCGTTGACAACTTGCGGTTCGAAGTAGGATGCCACTGTCTGAGAAATGCCGGGAGCCAAATGACGTACTTTTTTGTCCATAAGCACACTGCGGACGGTATCCCCTACCCTTTCAACAGTGAACAGCGCACCTATTGTCGCCACGGCACCCGACGAGTATTCGGAGAGACTGACATAGAACGACACTCTGTACATCTCGCCAGCCTTGAGGGGCTCCTTGAGTTGAGTCTGCAGGTATTCTCTATAATCTGTCTTTGAACAATATATGCCACAAAAACCGTTTCCGTAATGCGCATCCTGGATGCCGAGTTTGTTTTTTGGCACACCGCAGTCGCGTGCGCCACAGACATTATAATAGTCTGCCGACCCTGCCGTAGGCTGGAACCATGCGTCGACTATGGTCAAAGTGCCCAAAGCGTCAATCTTGCGCGGACATTCGCGATACTCCTCAAACGAGGGGTTGAAAACCAAGTTGGAGGAAAGAGCCGGAGCCTCCTGAGCATGGGCCGCAGCGAAAATTCCGAAAGCAAGTGCCAGTATGGTCCAACGTATCTTCATGTCTGTATATTTTCACATGTCCTCATCATGCTCTCCCATAGCAGCGAAGCAGTTCGTTCCCATGAAAAGAGAGTGCGTCGTTCACGACCTCTTGCTATCAGCACGTTACGCAATTCTGCATCGTTAGCCACGCGTGACATGGCATCGGAGATGGACTTCACCGAGAGCGGATCGACGAGCAGAGCGGCATCGCCTGCCACTTCGGGCATGGATGTATTGTTTGAGGTTATCACTGCCGTTTCGGCACAGAAAGCTTCAAGAATTGGAATGCCAAAACCTTCAAAAAGTGAAGCATAGACAAGCGCTGTCGAGGCACTCATCAGATGCGACAATTCGGACGAGTCGGCGTGGCCGATGAAACGTACATCCGAGCGGAAGCGCATGCCATCGTATGCTGCTGCGAGTTCATCGCCCCACCAGTAACGGCTGCCAACAACAACAAGCTGCATATCGCTGTCGGTGTGTGTATTTTTAAATTCATCGAATGCCAGAAGAGTATTGGTAAGGTTCTTGCGACGCGAGATGGTGCCGACAAAAATAAAAAAGGGCTTACCATTGCAATAGCGCAAGCGTGTGGCATTCTGGTCGTCGTTGTCGTAAGGTCTGTAGAAACTATGCGATCCATCGTAGACAACGTCCACTTTGTCGGGTGCAACGGAATACAGGCTGACTATGTCCGACTTGGAAAATTCCGAAACCGTAGCCACACGGTCGGCCTTGCGGGCAAACTGTGGGAAAAAGCGCTTCATATAGCGCTGGTGAGAAGGACGCAGGAAATCGTCTGAGTGCTCGAAATTGAGGTCATGGATAACCGTAAGAGTCGGGACCTTGGTACGTAACGACATCCATCCGTCGGGCGACACAAAAAGGTCTATCTTCAGACGCCGCAACGCTCTAGTAACGCTGAATTCGAAGAAGATGTACCATAGTATCGGATGACGTGCCTGCGGTGCAAGGACGACAGGATGAACATTGGGTGCAAAGAGGAACTGACTGTCGGGCTTGCGATCGAAAAGGAAGAAGAAATCGTGTTCCGGATGTGCGAGCACGATACGTCGCATCGATTCAGCCGTGAACCAGCCAATGCCGTCGAGTCGGTGAGGCAGCAGGAGTCGAGTGTTGACTGCTATACGCATAGCGTGTAACGTTTTAGATGGCATCATTTTGTACCGGCATCGGAGTGCCACATACGAACGCATCGATTACCCGAGGGAAATACTCCTTCTCAAGAAGGTGTATTTTCGCAGCCAAATCATCGGCCGAATCAGCAGGATTGAGTTTGCAACGAGCTTGGAACAAAGTTGTTCCACAATCGTAACGATGGTCCACGATATGTATTGTAATACCCGATTCCGATTCGTGGTTAGCGACAACAGCCTCGTGAACATGATGGCCATACATACCCTTGCCGCCATATTTAGGCAACAAGGCCGGGTGGATGTTTATTATCCGGTTAGGGAAAGCATCGAGCAGATTTTGTGGCACAAGGAGCAGAAAACCTGCAAGGATCAGATAGTCGACCTTGCGCTCGCGAAGGAAGTCGAGGACTGCATCAGTTTCCATAAAGTCGCGACGGCAGAAATATCGGGATTCGATACCCAGATTTGCAGCACGCGTAGCCACATAAGCATCTTTCTTATTATATATAATGACATCAACCATGACATCGCTGCGTCCGGCAAAATATTCAGTTATCTGCTGAGCGTTGGTACCATTGCCTGAGGCCAAAATTGCAAGTTTTTTCATGAAGTAATTTGTTAGTAAATAAAGTGCAAATTTAGCAATAAAACGCGGAAAAGCAACAAAAAAAAACAATATTTTTTTTATTCACTGATTACTAATTTATTACAGCATTAATAAAAGCATATCATTTTGATTTTCAACAGTGTTTAATTATTTAAAAAAAGAGATTTCGACTAAAAAAATTTGCATATATATTGCACTGTATCACAAATTCTTAATATATTTAACATATAGAAAGTAGAACAAAAAAGGTCAACAATTGATTTTTTTTTCGTTACTTTGCAAATTGTTTAATCAATTAAAAAGAAGAAAAATGTCTGAAATTGAATCCAAAGTAAAAGCTATCATTGTTGACAAACTTGGTGTCGATGAAGCATCAGTAACTCGTGAAGCTAGTTTCACCAACGATCTCGGTGCAGACTCACTCGATACCGTAGAATTGATCATGGAACTTGAGAAAGAGTTCGACATTCAGATTCCCGAAGCAGAAGCTGAGAAAATCGCCACAGTAGGCGACGCAATCTCGTTCATCGAGAACGCTGGAAAATAAACGATTCTTTATGAATCTAAAGAGAGTAGTTGTTACAGGTCTGGGATCACTGACCCCGATAGGTAATGATGTAGCCACGATGTGGCGCTCGATGCTTACCGGAGTGAGTGGTGCCGGGCCGATTACTCGCTTTGATTCAACCAACTTCAAGTGCAAAATTGCATGTGAAGTGAAGGGGTTCGACCCCTTAAATTATTTTGACCGTAAGGAGAGCCGCAAGCTTGACTTGTTCTCCCAATATGGTCTTGTGGCCTCGGAAGAGGCCATTGTCGATTCAGGCATATCCGACGACAATGTGGACAAATCGCGTGTCGGTGTCATTTGGGGTAGCGGCAACGGAGGCGTCCAAACATTTCAAGAAGAGGTACGTGACTATGTAAAGGGTGGATGTATGCCACGATTCAGTCCGTTCTTCTGTACCCGCATGATATCGAATATCTGTGCCGGTCTAATCTCTATCAAACATGGTTTCCGAGGTCCGAACTACTGCACGGTAGCGGCATGTGCCTCGTCGGCTGCGGCCATAAGCGACGCATTCAATCTGCTGCGCCTTGGCAAGGCTGACATCATCATTGCTGGCGGCTCAGAAGCAGCCGTGGCTGAATGCAGCATCGGAGGCTTCGGGTCGATGCAAGCGTTGTCGCTACGCAACGACGACCCCGCCACAGCATCACGCCCATTCGACAGGGATCGTGATGGTTTCGTGCTTGGCGAAGGAGCCGGGGCGTTAGTGCTCGAAGAAATGGACCATGCACTGCGACGTGGGGCAAAAATATATGCCGAATTGACAGGATGTGGCCTTTCGGCCGATGCATACCATATCACAGCCTCGCATCCCGAGGGGCTTGGAGCCCGCGAAGCCATGCGACAGGCTGTTGAAGAATCAGGTATGAAGCTCGCGGACGTAGACCATATCAACACCCATGGCACATCGACTCCGATAGGCGATATTTCCGAACCCAAAGCCATAGCACATCTCTTTGGTGAACATGCAAAAAAAATCAAGCTGACATCGACAAAATCGATGACAGGACATCTGCTTGGTGCAGCCGGATGTGTTGAAGCTATCGCAACAATTATGGCAATAAAAGACGATATCGTCCCGCCGACAATCAACCATTTCAACGATGACCCCAACATCGAGCCATTGGATTTTGTATTCAACAAGGCACAAAAAAGCAATATCAGATTCGCCCTCAGCAATGCTTTCGGTTTCGGAGGCCATAATGTCTGCTTAGCGTTCCGGAAATTCGACGAGAGATAAACCCATGATATTGTTCCGCAGGAGAAAAGAGAACGAGCAGTTCTACAGTTTTTTCAAGAATATTTTAGGATTCACGCCACGCAGGACCGAGATCTATCAGGTGGCTTTCATCCATCGCTCCAAATCAGTAGAGACCATCAAAGGCCACAGGATTAACAACGAACGATTGGAATACCTCGGCGATGCAGTTCTCAGCGCCATTGTCGCCGACTACCTATACAAAAAATTTCCGCTTCAGGGTGAAGGATTCCTTACAGAACTGAGGTCAAAGATTGTCAGCCGTTCCAACCTTAACAAAGTGGCCCATAAAATCGGATTGGCGCAGCTGATCCAGTACAACAAAGAGCAGCAAGGCATCTTCAAATCAATTGAGGGAGACGCTTTCGAAGCACTGGTAGGAGCCATCTATCTTGAAAAAGGCTATAAATTCACTCAACGCATAATTATCAGGCGAGTGATACAGCTGCACATGGATATCGATGCCCTTTCCCAGCAGGATTGGAACTTCAAAAGCAAACTCATCGACTGGGGTCAGAAAACAAAATGCAAGGTGATGTTCGAAGTGGTCAATACAATAAACCCCAACAAGAAAAATTCGAACCGCAAAGAGTATGAAGTCCGGACTCTTATAGACAACAAGCCAGGCGAATCAGCCATAGAATACTCTATCAAAGCCGCAGAGCAGCTGGCAGCAGAGAAAACATTCAAAAAGCTTGTCGAGGAAGGCAGAATAACCTTACAACAAGACAAATAGCATAGCTGGACACATATTCAGCAACACGCTACAGTAAGTTTCAAAAATCAGAATTTAAGTCGCATCTGGACTTTGAACTCGTGACGGCAGTTACCTTCAATGACTTCATAAGCCGAGCCTATGCTCTCCTTGTCGGGATAGAACGTCACAGCATATTTTGCTGCAACAGAGAACGACGACGTTGGTTCCCAACGGCATAGAGCATACAACCGCACACCACGTCCCGTGAACATAGGAACACTAAATTCATACATGAGGTCGCTTTCGTAAGAATAGATACGGGCATCGTAGCCCTCGATATCGAACAGTGCAAGTCTGGTACCGATCGACAAAGGACGACGGGAGGTAGCAAGGCGATAAACAATATCTTGCGACATAAGGAAGCCGTCGAGAGCATTATGATCGGAGCATTCAAACGACGAATAGACCACTTTCGAGACCAAGCGCCATGATGCGACATCGTAGTCGAGCGAAAACTGCAACTGATTGCGCACAATATCCTCAACAGCATAAAGTTGAGCATCGCTGTTCCGTTGTGAGGACCGGTAACGATATTGGCATAGTAGCATCAGGTTGCGAGCTATAGGCTTGCTGATTCTCAGTCGGTAATCGGCCCCCATTGATGGGGAGTATATGCGATAGCGCATTGACGGAAACTTGAAAAAATCTGCCATGGCATTAATTTCCACAAATCCAGGCAGGCGCGTACGGCAGAAAAACATCACACCCTCCTCATTCTGAGCCGACCCACTTTGTCCTATAACATTAGAATGGAGATTCTGGAATGTTGGCGACCCATAATGGAATGCTGCGGAGAAAGCATTATCGGCATTCAGATGGAAATGGAATCCTCCTACACCAGCTACTGGCAACAAGTCAGACTGCAGACGGGAACGACGTGACGAGATGGCCGTCTCAAGGAAAAACGACATCCTTCGATACCGATATGTCACGTCAACGCCGTAGTTAAAAATATCCTTCCCACTGAAAGCAAAAGCGTTATATACATATTCGGCAGGAACTATTTCTGACTCGAGGCGTGTTTCGACAGCCGTCATGCCCACCTGGAGATTATTCCCGTTATACTGCATGTGGGCACCGAAAAGAGTTTCGCCAAGCATATCCCTCTTGGCCAGTTCAGTAGACGTACGGTGATAGCCGGAAGAATAAAAACTCTGGAAAAAGAGCTCGTCGGTCAAAGAGGTATCACGTGCTGAGAGTGTGGCATCGCGATTGACATTAGAAAAGAACAACGTGGTTTCTAATCGTTTGGGGACAATATCGAGAGTCACGGCAGCTCCGCGCAGATAGCCGTATTCGCAAAATGCACTTGCAGGAGCAATACCTTGTCCAAAGCGGCGAAAAGGTGTATTGCCCGACATCCATGGGGCCGAACCGCTCCAGAGCGTTACCCCCTGTCCAAAATGCAAATTATATTTCCCTACAATAGCACGTTTAACAATACCAAACCTATTGAACATCAAATGATAACTATAGTAGTCAAAACCATACTGCCCCACCCCTCCTCCGCTGTTGGCAGCGGAGACAAATCGAAACGCTTCGCCAGCATCGATGTCGCCAGAAAACTGGAACGAAATACGGTCGTGGAATTTGAAACTGTATCGGAAATATGACCTGTAAGGACCACCAGCATACTTCTCCTCATTATAGCCGCGGGAAAGAGGTCTGACCGTTTTCGCTCCGAAGCGTAAATTACTGTGTCCATGATTAATGACATCTTTGAATGTCAGAGGCGATTCATTGTCGACAGGAGCAACTGTGACGAAAGGCATGAGCAGTTTGATTGTCGTTGAATCGAATCCATTCAGCATATAAAGTTCTGACAACGACACCATTTCGCCATACTGAGCAATATAGGCGCGAATAGCCTGTCTGTGGTAGTCCGTCAGGAACGGAAGAACAGAAAGTACATTGTTGGAGGTGTCGTTGAGATTAATAGGGCTATCTATCAATTCATTCAATTGTTCCACAACATCATCCGGGACAGACTCTTCTTCGTACTGGTCGGCCCATTGCTCAAGGATGTCGCCCAACATATTGTCGACCTCATTCTGTGCATTCAGAACAGGTACAACCAGCAGAGAAATGGCAACGAGAACAACCAAACGACGCATAAGAATCAGAAACTATAATGGAGTGACACTTGAGGCATCATTCCCAAAATGTTATGAATCTGCATGGCTAAATCTGCACCGAAATGGGAACGATTTAGTCCAAATCCGAAAGAGTAGACAACCGGTTGGGTGTTGACGCCGATGCGGAAAGCGTAATATTCATGGAACAAGTATGATAGACCAACTTTAAGAGTCGGCTTTGCATACAAGTTTTTCTCTGCCTCCACAACAGCCATGAAATCGGGCAAGAGCCTGTATGAGACACCCATATTGAACACTGCCGGAATCCGTAATGGAGAATTGTCTTCCGAAAAAACAGCTATTGGGTTGTATGCTTTGAATCCGACCATAAGGTCATCGCCGCCCTTATACTGGAGTGCCACACTGAAAGTAAAGCGGTTAATTGGGCTATAGTAAGGGTCTGAAGTCCCCGAATGGAGGTAGTGGAATGCCGCTCCGAGCGAGATGCGTTCTCCAATGGGCATGGCGTAGCAGACAGAAGCCATCTGCTCGTTATAGTCGCTGTTGCCATAGTGAACGACCGAAGCGGCGCAAGTGCCAAACGTCAACGGCAGGGCAAAACCTGCAGATGCATAGCCCAAACCCTCCACAACAAAGGTTTGACGCACCGACAGCATAAGTGTCACATCGGATTTCCACGAGAGTCCAGCAATATTATGCAAGGCGGATTCATCGTCGGGCAGTGCGACAGACGCACCGCCCATCGCGGCAGATGTGCCACCCATTGCAGGGAAGTCGAACTGTGCAAAAAGTGGTGCTGTATAGAGCAGCACCACTATTATCATAATAAGCTTACGGGACAAGTATTTGTCTCTAAGCAATTGTATTGTGTTACTTTGACAGCAATCCTCCATTGATGAATGCGGATTCGTAAATGGTTCTAGTAATGGCCCAGCGACGACTTGTGATGCTTCCAGAAAGTGTTACCTCCGGAAAATAGTAGTCGAGGTCGGAAATATGAGCGAAGTTATTGTTTTCAATATCGTTATTGAGTTCCTCAACCTTACGCTGAGTGATATAGCGGCCGTTGATATTGCTGAAATTAGCCTTAACAAGGTTGCCCACAGTTGGGTACTCTGAAACTATCAGTTCACCACCGTTCGAGAGGTACCAGCAGCTGTCATTCACAGCTATGAGAATCATATTGGGGCCGTCTGGTGTAGCAACAACGTTTATGATAGACTCCAAGTCAAGATTCTGCAGCATTTCGACAGACAGCATGTTGTCCATCGTGTAAGACTTGGTGGTAGTATCGTCAATACGGTATAGCATAAAGGGATACTGCAATTCGACATCAGAGGTGTTGAAATCAACGTTTGCGCTTATGTCGACAGTGAAAAACCCAGCAGGGAGATTTTCGTCGTACAAGTTCACGTCAAGAGCATCTACGATGCTTGAAGTGAAGGAGAGAGAATCCACTACGGTTGTCACTCCATTGACGGTACGCGTGACCTCGACGGAAGCCTTTCCGACCAGCTCGTTGTTGTTGATATCCTCGATAGTGTTGATTACACCTTCGCATGAGGTGAGAGCAAAAGCAGCAGCGAGGAACATAAATCCTAATTGTACTTTTTTCATAGACAAAAATTTTAAGGTTAATAAAATGAATTGATTGTGTATTGGAATATTAACTTAACGCAAAACTATATATTTTGTTTCATCTGGATCAAAAAATTTTTAATTTCTGTTAACGTTTCCACAAGCTGCAGGTTCCTATCGGGAGATTTGTCGCTCTTAAGTTGCTGTCGTGCACCGTCTAACGTGAGTCCGCATTCTTTTGTGAGATAGTGGATTCTACGTAGCAGGTCGATATCTTTCTGAGTGTAGCTACGGGTACCTTTTTTGTTTTTTGCGGGACGCAATTCAGGGAATTCGGTCTCCCAGTAGCGAAGCAACGACGTATTCACGCCAAGCATCTCGGCCACCTCACTGATGTTGTAATACAGTTTTCCTTCATTCATAACTTGCAGGTTTTATTGTCAATAGACGTAATATCCTTGATTGGATTGGTAGTTTTCGCGCTTTTCATACTTCACATCGTGCAACGAACTGGCTTTGATATTGATAGTGAAGTTCCAGCTTTTATAATATCCGAACGGCACCCAATTGAAGCGCATCTCCCAGCAGTGGAGGTCCCTATAGATGTCGATGCTGGTGTAGGACATGCCCTTGTTGGTAAAATCGTAACCTGTTGAGAAGTTGAACTTCCAGTTCTCGGTAAGGGAGAAATTGCCTGAAATCGAGACCGAATGAGTGATGTCGTGTTTGATATTGAAACGTGCGGCATCGTAAGCGCTCACATAGCTCAGCGTATAGTGGAACGACAAATTCCATGGCACCGAAAAATCGGCATAAGTCCCCATCATCAAAGCTGGACTATAGTCGAACGGAGTTTGCATTATTGGAGTCACCATAGTACCCTGACCCTTAGGGGCGTCGCGTTTGAAAGTGTTGTTGTTCAGGCTCCACGACAGCTGTGCACTCCAAGTGGACTGGTTGAGCTGAAAGAGTTTACGACGCGTATTCCACAGGAATTGGTTGTGCTTGTTGCCCAGTGAGTCTATCTCATACGGCGAGAACGATCCGGAATAGTTGAGGACGAGCGATTTGAACAATGTAGTTCGACCCGACACGTTGAGGTTTGACCAGTTGAGCGAATCGCGCGCCAAATCGTAGTTCATTGAGAGGGAAAGATTTTCAATAAGCATGACCTTTTTCAGCTCGTCGGTAGTATCGCGCAGAGGTTTTATCTTGGCCTCCAAGTTGTTCGATACAGAAAGTCCAAGTTGTCCTGATTTGCCGTCGGCAGGTCCGCCATAGAGACTCTGTTCGAATATAGAATAGCGATGAACATAGCCAGTAGTGTCTGTATAAGAGCGCCAATAGCCAAAGCGGTCGCTGCCGAAGTCCGGCCGGAAATTGAACGACACACTGGGATTGATCACATGGCGCAACGCCTTGAGAGGACCATACTTGAATGTGAACATGCCGTAGACACGTGTGGAAAGCGAAGAATTGAACGCAACATCACGGTTGGCGCGGAAACCGCGGATGGTGTCGATGACCAGACGGCCCGAAGAGTCAATATCCTTGTTGATGGTCGACCAGTGCCAACGCTCGTTGTAGGACAATGAATTTGTCCAGTTGAAGTATTTCAGAACCTTCAATGTGCTCTGGACCGGCAGACGATGGCTGATGCCGTACTGCATCTGGTTGAAAATTGTACGTTTCAGGATATTGGTGTCCTGCGCATTGACATTGTTGGCACCCTCGAGCACATAAGACATCGAAATATTCTCGTACCAACGGTAAGCACCCGAAGGCACCTTACGCCTGAACGGATAGAAAGTGTTGCTGCTCAGAGATATCGAAGGAAGTTGAATATTCATCAGTCCGGTTTGGATATTGTATGATTCCCTGGCCGACAGAGCCAAGTTGAACCATGAGCCGATGGTCGAAGTGTAGCTGACACTCGATGTCGTGGTGCTGTTGAAGTAGTCGGTTGAGTTTGTGGTGTTACGGTTATAGTTGCGGCTAACAAGGTTCACGTTGGCCGAAAAGCGGCTGTTGGGGTTTGCCTTCGCGTCCTGGTCATGACGCCATGTGACCTTGAAATCACCATATTTGTTGTAGGTATTGGTATCGCCACGGATACCTGTTTTCGTCACACCATAACGGATGTCAAAATTGCCTTTGTACTTATAGCGCCGGTAGTAATTGGATTTAGCCTCGGCAGCCCAACTTAAGTTTGTATAGATTTCTCCGATGAGGGCAAGGTCGACGAAGTCGTTGATTGCAAAGTAGTAACCTCCGTCTTTAAGATAATAGCCACGGCCAGTCATCCAACCATACGACGGAAGCAAAATACCCGATGCCCTGTCATGAGCCAACGGGAAAAATGCAAATGGCAGTGCCAGTGGCGTCGGGACATCCTCGATGGACACATAAGCCGGTCCTGTAAATATCTTCTCGTTGGCAATAAGCTTGGATTCAGAGAAATTGATGGCGAAATGCGGATGAGCATAGTTGCAAGTAGTATACTGTCCACGGCTGAGGTACATGACAGAATCGTTTACCTTTTTGATTTTCTCGCCGTGCAAGAAGCCATCACCCTCCTGTGTTATCACTCCGTAAATCAGGCCCTTCTCGCTCTTATAGTTATAGTTGATGGTATCGGCATTGTATTCGTCCGACCCCTGTTTGAACAACGGTCTCCCTACATATTTGCCGGCACTGTCCGACACACCGCGGGCGCGGAGTTGCTGTCGCTCGAAATCGACCTCGACGGCATCGGCCTGGAGCGACATGTTTTGGAATTCAATCTCGCCTCCGGTATAGAGATACGCTTTCTTGCTGTCGAGCTCGATGGCGACAGAATCGACCGCCTTATACTTCACCACCTCCTTGACGGCATCGTGCGATATGCCGATAAGATTGCCTTGGACGGAGCGAACAGAGTCGCCATTCACACCAGCCGTGTCGCGAGAGGAAAAGCTCATGGAATCAGGTGCATGCACAGAAAAACTAAGAGTGTCCTGAGCAAACGACACAGGGTTAAACGCAATCAAAAGCAATGTTGCGATCAGGAAATATTTGAAATTATATGGCTTCCTGCTGCTCAATATACGGAGGAGAAATTAATAGAGTTTCGTTAAGAATTCTCGGTTGATAAATATGTCAAAAACAAAAATTAAATACAGATTTCAAAGCATATATAAAAAATTAGTATCTTTGCATTTTCAAAGTGCAAAGATAATACAAAATACGCACACCATAAAAACAAAAAATACCTCTCTATAAATGAAACGGTTACTAATACTTTTCGTTGCTATGCTGGTCGTTTCGGGACCTGCATTTTCACAAAAAAGAGAACCTGGAAAAGTGAAAACTCTGGTTATTGACCCCGGTCATGGCGGCGACAAACCCGGCGCCCTTGGCAAACACTGCCAAGAAAAGGAACTGACCCTGTCGATAGCAAAAAAATTCGGAAAACTTGTAGAGGACAACTATCCCGACGTCAAGGTCATCTATACACGCACGACCGATGTCGACGTTGCCCTGTCGGAGCGTGCCAACATCGCCAACCGCGCCAAAGCCGACCTGTTTATTTCCATCCATATCAACTCGCATCCCACTTCGGTGCCTGTCGGCATGGAAACATACGTCATGGGTCTTTCGCGCAGTCGTGCAAATATGGAAGTGGCAAAGAAAGAAAATGCCGATATTCTGCTCGAAGACGGCTACAAGAACAATAGTGAGTATCAAGGCTTCGACCCCAATTCACCAGAGAGTTACGTAATGTTTGCCATGTACCAGAACGCATACATCGACAAAAGTCTAAACTTTGCGCAATACACACAGGAACAATACAAAAATTCTATAAAAACCACGAATAGAGGCGTGAAGCAAGCCGAGTTTTTTGTCCTCTACAAAACGGCCATGCCCGCCGTACTGACAGAGGTAGGATTCATCAGCAATCCTGCCGAGGAAGCCTATATGATGTCGGATGAGGGACAAGCGACCATAGCAATATGCCTTCTCAACGCCTTTGCCAACTACAAGGCTCATGAAGAAGCTGTTGCAAAGCCAAAGAAAATGGAGATAGACCTTCCTGGTTATGGCAAAAACAAGCCACAAAAACCGACACCGCAGGGAGACCCCGAGGCTGACAGCACACTGAATGCACAAATCAAGCAAGACGACGCCCTTGCAGCAACGATACTGCAATCGCAAGGCGAAGAGCCTCCAAAGGCTGTAATCGACCCACTGCCCGAAAAGAATGTGCCGCCTTCTATCGAACCCTACCGCCAAGTGCAAGAAGAGATCCAGACCGTCGTCCAGAAAGACGAAATTGTGGTGGAAGGCGTAACCTATCGCGTACAGTTCCTGACCAGCGAGAAGGAACTCAAAGATGGAGCGAAGGACTTCAAAGGTATCACTGATTACCAGATGTATAAGCAAGACGGACTGTTCCGATACACACTCGGCAACGAAAGCACCATAGCAAAAGCCAAAAACATACAAAACGATTTGCGGAGAAAAGGCTTCAAAGACGCTTTTGTCATCGCCTTCTACAACGGGAAGCGCATCAGCCTGCAAGAGGCTCGCGAACTGCAAGAACAATAACATTGGACCATCAAATCAAGCCACATAACATCGTGCTCGAAGTAAAAAACATAACAAAACTGTACGGAACCCAACACGCTCTCGACGACGTATCCTTCAGCGTCAAACCAGGAGAAATCGTAGGCCTGCTCGGACCCAATGGCGCAGGGAAATCAACCCTGATGAAAATCATCACCTGCTTCATTCCGCCATCAAAAGGCGAAGTGAAGGTATGCAACCACAGCATCTTGGAAGAACCCAACGAAGTATGCCGATGCATAGGCTACTTGCCTGAGCACAACCCTCTCTATACAGACATGTATATCCCGGAATTCCTACGTTTTACCGCCGATATCTACAAACTAAAAAACAGTCGCCAACGAGTCGACGAAATGATAGAGTTGACGGGATTGACACCAGAATTAGGGAAAAAAATAGGCGCTCTGTCGAAAGGATACCGCCAACGAGTAGGTTTGGCCCAGGCGATGATTCACGACCCTGAAGTGCTGATACTTGACGAGCCAACAACGGGCCTCGACCCAAACCAACTCGAGGAAATACGCAAAGTGATATGCACCGCCGGTAAAAGCAAGATAGTGCTTTTGTCGACACACATCATGCAGGAAGTTGAAGCCATGTGCTCGCGCGCCATCATCATCAACCACGGCAAAACCGTGGCCGACGGCAGCCTCGCAGAACTGAAACATAGCGGACACGACAATCTGGAACAAATATTCCACAAACTGACAAAAGACTGAATAATAAAACACACAAAATAAACCTAATATCATGAATCGCCAGCAACTCATAGACACTATACGCACTAAAAAATCATTCCTCTGCGTAGGACTGGACACCGACATAAAAAAAATGCCTCAGCACCTTCAGGGCGAGACTGATGCAATCTTCAAATTCAACAAAGCCATAATTGACGCCACATTGCCCTACGCTGTGGCATACAAACCTAATCTGGCATTCTATGAAGCTGCCGGTATCGAAGGTCTTGTTCAACTCAAAAAGACCATGGACTATCTTAACGGTCTTGACGACAAAGTCTTCACCATCGCCGACGCCAAGCGTGGCGATATCGGCAACACCTCGCAGCAGTATGCCAAAGCGTTCCTCGACCCCGCAGGCGATTTCAACTTCGACTCGATGACTATCGCCCCCTATATGGGTGAGGATTCCGTCACACCCTTCACTGTCTACGACGGCAAATGGGTTATCCTGCTGGCACTTACATCAAATAAAGGAGCCTTCGACTTCCAGTTCATAAAGACTGAATACGACGATTGTAACCTCTTCGAGAAAGTGCTGCAGAAATCGCAACAGTGGGGTACGCCCGACAATATGATGTACGTTGTCGGAGCCACTAAAGCAAACATGCTGACCACGGTAAGAAACATAGTGCCAAACAGTTTCCTCCTTGTTCCCGGTGTAGGTGCACAGGGAGGAAGCCTTGCAGAAGTATGCAAGTATGGACTGAACAAAGACTGCGGACTACTCGTAAACTCATCAAGAGGAATTATTTACGCCTCGAATGGTGAGGATTTTGCACAGCGCGCCGCCGAAGAGGCACAGAAACTGCAACTCCAGATGGCTGAAGAACTCAAAAAAATATTCTAAACATAGTATCAAGCCACTGCGACAATGGAATCTCCTGAATACAAAATGCGTTTGCGCAGTTTGCATATCGTCCTTATTCTAAGTTTCATAGGCTCGGGATATGACTTCATCAGCTATATGCTGACAGGTCTCGTGCATCCGCTGATGAAGTCCACATACTATTCAGGTTCCCTGACTCTCCCAAGCGAGATGACAGTATACTTCGAACAAATCCTTGAGACCCCGCGTTCTTTCTTCTTTTGCGGAGCAATACTGTACTGTCTCTCCTTCATTGGAGTATTATTCATGTGGCGGCTACGCAAAAGCGGTTTCCACCTCTATACATTAGCGCAACTGCTTGTACTCTTGATAACAGTCCTCTTTCTGGGCCGTGGAGCATTATCACTCGGATCGGTAATGTTCACTTTGCTTTTTGTCGTGTACTATTATATAGCGCTCCGCAATCTTGGAGTATTCAATAAGGCGACAGAACAACAAGAGAATTCTGACAATAATTCGGATAATTTGACAGAATAAGTCGCCCAATCCAACTTTATCATTCTACTGTTTTTCAAGATAGTATATCCCATTCTCGGTTTTTCCCACAAAATTCTGGAAAAATAGGAGAAACTTTAGGGTTTTACTTGCAAATGTGGTAGTACTTTTGCATCGTGAAAAAAGACAAAAGAACCCGAAAAGAAAGGATACATTATGAAAACCAATAGATTGATAGCAGTTATTGCACTTGGGACCATCCTAAGCATTACTCCAGCCATGGCACAGGGACGTGGTGGCGGTGGCAGCGGATCACGCGGAGGAAGCCACTCGTCTTCATCGTCGAGTTCACGTTCAAGCGGTGGCAGCCACAGTTATTCATCGAGCAGTCGCGGCTCCTATTCCGGCTCATCGAGCAGTCGCGGAAGTTCGTACTCAAGTTCTTCTAACAGGAGCAGCAGCTCGTATTCAAGGCCCAGCAGCAGTTCAAACCGCAGCGGTTCAGTCAACTACCGCGGGACAACTCCCAACCGAGGCAACTCTGTTAGAAGCGAATCGCGCGGAAACAGCCACAGCAACTATCAGAATGGTTCACGTTCGTCAGTAGGCCGTCCTACAAGCACAGCACCTTCGAGCCGCAGTGGTCGTATACAATCACGTCCAGAGCAGAACAACCGTTCAATACAAAGCAGTCGCTCGGCTGGCAATATTGACAACGGTGGCAGACGCGGAGACCGCAACGGAGGCACTGTCCAGAACGGAAGTGTCAACAACCGCAGCGGCCGCGGTACAGTCAATCCGCAGCACCATCCTGGCCACAGCTACGCACGTCCGGGACACCCCGGCCAAATGCCTCCCTCGCACCGTCCGATGCATCCCGCACCCTATTTCCACCATCCATATCATCATCACATGATCCACATGCACCCCATATACTGGCATCCGCTTCCTCCACGTCCTATCTTCTGGCCTGGATTCTGGGTATACTGCAACTCATACTGGTATGACTATCATGTGACCGATGTCGTAGTGGTTCACAAATATGTCCACGACACATATAACGTAGACCTGGTGAGCTACGTCGTGAGCGGAGATTTGATGTACGCCATCGTCAACGATGTGGACGGAAACACTTACCTGCAAGTCTTTGACAATAACGACAAACTTCTGGCCGAACAGGAAATCAGCAGAAAATACATCAAGACCGAGATTGACCGTGAAAACGGGGGATGCTGGATTTTCAAGAAAAGAGACAAAGACCCGATGCTTTTCCTCTACGTAGATGGCGAGTTACTGATATACGAAGCCGACTAAACTGACAAAAAAGCAATTACGGCACATCTGAAATCTGATTTTCATTCAACAGAAAGACTGCACAATCCAAAGAATTCAATACAGCTACAGATTAATTAATGTTGTTCGGTGAAGAGGTTTCGCGAAAGCGGAGCCTCTTCTTATATATACAACAAGCGGTGCAACGAATGTTGCACCGCTTGCTTATATTATAGCCTTTTGAGTGGACTATTTCAGTTTTGACAGAGCCTCCTTGATGCGGCGGATTGCTTCGACCAGAAGGTCCTCGCTGGTGGCGTAGCTGAGACGGATGCAGCTGTCGTCGCCGAAGGCGCTACCCATAACGGTGGCCACGTTAGCCTCGTTGAGGAGATAGAAAGCCATATCCGTCGAGTTCTCAATCTTCTTACCGTTGAACTCTTTACCATAATAGGAACTGACATCGGGGAAGAAGTAGAACGCACCCTGCGGCAGACGGACCTTGAGGCCCGGAATTTCACACAGAAGCTTGTATACCAAGTCGCGGCGCTTCTGGAAGATATTGCGCATATTGATGATGTCGTCGCTGGTCTTAGGATCCATAAGCATTGCGCACACGGTGGCTTTCTGAGCGATGGAACAAGTGGCACTGGTCACCTGACCCTGCAATTTATTGGCAGCCTTGGCAATAACCGTAGGAGCGGCGATGAAACCGATACGCCATCCGGTCATGGCAAACCCTTTTGCAACGCCATTGACGGTGATGACACGGTCGCGCACCTCGGGGAACTGCGCAATTGACTCATGTTTGCCCACAAAATTGATGTGCTCATAAATCTCGTCGGCCATGACGAAAAGGTTTTCGTGACGTGCCACGACTTCGGCAATACCGCGAAGTTCCTCTTTGGTGTAGAGCATTCCAGTAGGATTGGAGGGCGACGAGAACATGATGAGTTTGGTACGCGGTGTAATGGCAGCCTCGAGTTGCTCCGGAGTCACCTTGAAGTCATTCTCGAGTTTTGTCTTGACAAACACGCACTTTCCTTCGGCCAGACGGACGAACTCCTTGTACGAGACCCAGAAGGGTGTTGGAATTATAACTTCGTCGCCGGGGTTGATAAGACACTGAACCACTTGGAAAAGGCTTTGTTTTGCGCCAGTCGAAACAACGATTTGCTCAGGTTTGAACTCCAAGCCGTTGTCACGTTTGAATTTGGTGCAAACAGCCTCACGTAAATCTGGATAGCCAGGCACAGGAGGATAGTGTGTAAAGTTGTCATCTATAGCCTTTTTAGCCGCTTCCTTCACAACTTCCGGAGTATTGAAGTCGGGCTCGCCGATACTAAGACTGATAACGTCCTTGCCCTGAGCTTTCAACTCGCGTGCTTTTGCAGTCATAGCCAAAGTCTCCGACTCGGCCATATTGAGGATTCTTTGAGAAAGTATTTCCATATTTTAAGTATTTGAATGAATTTGCAAAATTACATTTTTTTTTTAATATGAAATCAAAATATGATATTTAAAAAAAAATTGTAAATTTGTAGTTTGTATAATATAAAGACATTAAATAATAATTACAAAATAAACATTTGAATATCATGGCAAAAGAAGTCAACGATGCCGATGCATCAAAATTGGAGAAACTGAAAATTTTGCAGAGCACCCTCGACAAGATCGAAAAAAACTACGGTAAAGGCTCGATTATGAAACTTGGAGACCGTCCCGACGAGACTTTTGAAGCCATATCCACGGGATCAATAAGTCTTGACAATGCACTTGGTATTGGCGGCTTCCCCAAAGGGCGCATTATCGAGATCTACGGTCCTGAATCGTCAGGTAAGACCACCTTGGCCATCCATGCCATTGCCGAGAGCCAGAAAAAAGGCGGCATAGCAGCTTTCATCGATGCCGAACATGCCTTCGACCCCGTCTATGCCCGCAAACTCGGAGTCGACATCGACAACCTTCTTGTATCGCAACCCGACAATGGCGAACAGGCCCTCGAAATCGCAGACAATCTGATTCGTTCTGGTGCCATCGACATCATCGTCATCGACTCTGTCGCCGCACTTACGCCCAAGGCAGAAATCGACGGCGAGATGGGAGACTCGAAAGTAGGACTCCATGCACGCCTTATGTCACAAGCCCTGCGCAAGATGACCTCGACAATCAGCAAGACAGGATGCTGCTGCATCTTCATCAACCAGCTGCGCGAGAAAATCGGTGTCATGTTTGGCAACCCCGAGACAACCACCGGCGGCAACGCACTGAAATTCTATGCCTCGGTACGTCTCGACATACGTCGAATCCAAGCCATCAAGGATGGCGACCAAAACATCGGCAACCGCGTGAAGGTCAAAGTTGTCAAGAACAAAGTGGCACCCCCATTCCGCACCTGCGAATTCGACCTCATGTTTGGCGAGGGAATATCCAAACAAGGCGAGATTGTCGACCTCGGCGTCGAGACCGGAATCATCAAGAAAAGCGGTTCGTGGTTCAGCTATGGCGAGAGCAAACTGGCCCAAGGCCGCGAAGGTGTCAAGTCGCTGCTTCGCGACAATCCGGAACTCAGCGAGGAACTGGAATCCCAAATCCGCCTTGCACTACACGAGCAGTCGGAAAAATGACATAAAAGCCGAAGTGCTTTCTTTCGCCTGTAACCACACAATATCACGGGAAAAAAAGTGAAGAGAATCGTACTATTAACAATATTGCTGCTGTCACTGCACACCGTCCGTGCCCAAAGCGACAACGAGATTGTCAGTGGCAGCAGCGACATAACATACGGGCGCGATGTCCGTGCCGGGTCAACGGCACTGCAAACCAATTCCAATCGGAATGATGATTTATGCCACTTTTTCCTTGAGAGCATATTAGGTTTTGAGCAGTACGGTTCCACTGGTTATGGGGCCAACTTTGCCTATGTCCACAATTGGTGCGGAGGCTATCTCAGCGCAACTGCTTACAGAAGCCATCTGCTATATACCGGAGGTATTGCTGTTCGCCCGCTGCCACGTATGTCAGCATTCGACTGGCAACTTTATGGTGGCGTTGCCTATGCCAATCCTATCGACAGCCGTATCGGATTCGAGGTCGGCACACGTTTTGCAGCCAATGCCTATACCAATGGAGGTCAATTCGCATGGTGGAGCTTGTCGGTAAGCCATGTGTCTCTGAACGGCAACTCGTATCTGACATTAGGGTTAAGCATTAGCCTTTCGTCGATCTGCGGATTATGGGTATTATTCTGATTGCAAAACCTTTGTCTGCCGAAAAGAAAAGCAATCCGCATAGACGGTGACTGACTGATTCTGGCTATACACATTATAATAAAGTTTTATGGAAGAGATATCGGAAGAAAAACTTGTAGAACAGAAATATGAGGAATTGATCGAAGCCTGCCGCTCCAACCAGCCCCTCAGCTCCAACGACGAAAGCAATATCTTCAGAGCATTCAACATAGCTCGCAACGCTCACGCCGACACACGCCGCAAGTCGGGTGAACTGTACATTTTCCATCCCCTTGCCGTTGCACTCATTGCCGTGAAGGAGGTCGGCTTAGGACCCATTGCAGCTATCTGTGCCCTACTGCACGACGTGGTAGAGGATACCGATGTTACGCTCGACGACTTGCGCGCCATTTTTGGAGAAAGGGTGGCAAAAATCGTTGACGGAGTGACCAAAATCGACAAGGCCTCGATGATTGCCGAGCAGAACGACAATTTCTCATCGCAAGCCGAGAACTACCGAAAAATCCTCCTCGCCATGTGCGACGACGCCTATGTCATCTTCCTGAAGCTTTGTGACCGCCTGCACAACATGCGCACACTCGGCTCGATGAAAGACACCAAGAAACTGGCCATCTCGTCCGAAACCCAATACCTCTACATTCCTCTTGCCCACAGACTTGGACTCTACGGCATCAAGACCGAGCTCGATGACCTTGTAATGCAGTATACCAATCCCGACAAATATGCCGAGATATCGAGCAAGATTGCCGACACAGCGGGAACCGAACTGAAACTCAAAGAATGCTTCACGAAGCCCATACGGGAAATGCTTGACAACGGAGGATTCAAATACACCATCAAAACACGTGTCAAATCGGTTTACTCCTGCTGGAAGAAGATGCAGAACAAGGGCGTGTCGTTCGATGAGATTTTCGACCTTTACGCAATGCGCATAATCCTCGAGATTCCGCAAGTCGAAGGGATGCCATTGGAAGAAGCCCGCAAAATAGAGGCCGAAGAATGTTTCAAAGTCTACACACTCATAACGGGTGTTTTTTCGCCACAGCCATCCAGATTGCGCGACTGGATCCGCAATCCAAAGAACAACGGATACGAGTCGCTCCACACAACGGTAATGTCGCCCATTGGTCGCTGGGTGGAAGTGCAGATACGGACCACGCGCATGGACCGCATTGCCGAAAAGGGTATCGCCGCACACTTCCTCTACAAAGAAGCCCACCCGGACGAGCCTCTCAAACAAACCCCCGTAGAGGAATGGCTGCAACAGATACGGACATCGCTTGAAGACCCCAACAAAAACGCTCTCGACCTTGTCGAGGAATTCAAAGAGAGCCTATACACAAAAGAAATATACATCTTCACCCCAAAGGGTGAAACCATCAAGATGCCCGCACGCAGCACTGTGCTCGATTTCGCATACGCCATACACAGCGAGCTTGGCGAGCACTGCATAGGTGCCAAGGTGAATGCTCGCGTGGTCCCTATCGGCTACCGCCTCCATAGCGGCGACCAGGTGCAGGTGCTGACATCGCAAAAGACATCACCTACCGAGGAATGGCTGAACGACGCACAGACCCAACGGGCACGCGAACACATAAAGGATTTCATACGCAATATTAAAAAGGACCGCCGTGAAGAAGGCGAGCAGAAGCTTCGGGCCTTCCTCAAAAGCGAGAACCTCAAACTGAACCCACAGCGTATTGCAAGGCTGAAGCGCTATTTCAACAGCGACAGCGACATAAACCTCTACTACCGCATTGCCACAGGAGAGATAAGCGACGAAGACCTGCGCCAGTGTTTTCACCTTTCCAAGTCGACGCCCCAGCTGATGTTCTTGCGTCCATTAGACAATCTGGGGATGCCGACCACGTCGCCATTCCTTATCGACGCCGCTCACGAAGGGCTGGAGACACAGCCTGCACCCTGCTGCAAACCCGTCCAAGGCGACCGCGTGATTGGCATTGTCACCGAAGGCAAAATCATGGTACACCGCACCAACTGCCCCAATGCAATCCACGAAATGGCGGCACACGAAGACCGCATTGTGCGTACACGATGGCGTGCCGGCGAGAAGATTGCCTTCCTTACAGGCGTGACCCTAACAGCCATTGACCGCAAAGGGCTGCTGCAGGAGATAACACGAGTCATAAGCGACGATATGAACCTCAATATGCGTGCCATCACGCTCGAGGCCTCAGAGGGTCTCGGGCGTGGCCTTATCATGCTCTACGTCCATAATTTGAGCGACCTCGACATGCTCATCGAGCGTCTGCGCTCCATCGACGGTGTCGAGCAAGTCCAACGTGTATAGTGACGGCCACTCGACCCAACAGCTTTATATGGCCACTAATTAATACTGTCCAAGACTGCCAATGCAGCCGAACGCCCGTCGTTGACGGCATCGTTTATCGACATCGGTCGTTTGCATGCTCCACACACGAAAAGACCATTTTCGGCCGTCAGGCAGTCGCCAAGGTGTGGGTCGACAGACTGGGCAAAACCATATTCGCCACAGATGCCGGCTTCTTTGGCAAGGCATCGCGTCCCTTCGGATGCTTCCATTCCGACCATCAGCACAAGCAGATCGGTAGTCATCTTCAGCGGCAGACCCATAAGAGTGTCTTCAGCCTTCACCTGCACTCGACCGTCGAACGTGCCAGATGCTTCGGAAATACGGCCTCTGACGTAGCGCACACCATAGTCCTGCTGCGATTCCCTATACAGTTCCTCGAAATGCTGTCCCCACATACGCAAGTCCATATAGAAAACATAGACCTCTGTATCCGGCATACGCTTCTTGAGCTCTATTGCCTGCTTGACAGCCGTTACACAGCACACCTTTGAACAGTAATGGTTACCCGTCTTCTCGTCGCGCGAGCCTACACACTGCAGGAAAACGACGCGCTTTGGCGTCTCGCCCATCGAGTTGACAATCTTGTCGTAGCGTATCATCTTCTCCATTTCGAGCGAGGTCACGACACCGCCGTATATGCCATATCCGAGTTCCTCCTTCCGACGTGCATCAAACGGCGTGTATCCAGTAGCCATCACCACAATATCCGAATAGTGGGTTTCTCCCTTGCTATCAGTCAGTTTCCACCCGTGTTCCTCACGTTCCATTCCTGTGATTCCACAGTCGAGCCGCTGAGTAATGTTTGGAGTCATGAGCTTCTTGTTCAGCTGTTCGACAATTTCGGATGCTGCAGCAAAATTAGGGAACAGGAATGCTTTGTCGGCGATATTCTTGAGCGGAGAGGGGTCTTTCTCGAAAAGAGTCACTGCCATTCCCTGTTTGGCAAGTACTGATGCGGCTTCGATGCCGGAAGGGCCGGCTCCTATAATGGATATTGTCATTTTTGTTGCGATTGAAGTTTATGGGTTAGAAATGTTGTGCTATTTGATTGATTATGACGTACGCCCGTCAGAAATCCTGTCGCAGGCATTCGGGACGGTCGGGGCGCGGCAGCAGCCTTCCGGATACGCCTTTATATTTCTCGTCGGGGTTGTATGCGATACCTATTTTATTGAGGAGGGGTTCACTCTGTACCTGATGCAGTTGCAATCCCAGTTTCCACGGGTCATAGCCCAGCAGGAGGCCTGTCAGTTCTTCGTAAGTGAGCACCGGTATTCCGTAGCCCTCCTTGTCGTAGGTCTTATGCTCCATCTCGGCAATAGTGTATTGCCATTTGTCTAAAAACATGTTGCATCCCGGACAGTTTGTGATTATAAAGTCAGGCTCGTAGGGCTCCATCGACTGGAATTTCTTTTTGGTATTTGCGATGGAATAACCGCGGTTTTCCTGAACCAGATACTGACGGAAGCCAAAACCGCAGCAGTGACGCCGCTCCGGATAATCTATGACCTCGCCGCCCCAAGCCTCTATCATGCCGGCAAGCACATACGGGAACTCCGCCTTGCCGATGCCACGCTCCGGGAATATCTTTGCATAATGGCATCCGATGTGCTCTACGACGCGTAACGGTTTGCCGGTAAAACGGTTAATGAGCTGGTATTTCATGCGTGGTTTCAGATCAAACCTGAATCGGTATATGACATCGGAGGGGTGCACAATATTCTTTGGTATGGAGAATTCGCGCTTTGTGGCGTCCCACAGGTACTGTCTCGTCTTGGCGAGCAGTTCGGGATTGTGCTCCCATTTCTCTATCATCTCCGAAAAGACACCGAACGATGTGACGCATGAAGGCACATAGTTCTCGTAGCCGCATTCTGTCATCAACGAGAACAAGCGGGCAACGACAGTCATTGTGGTCTCCAACGGCACCACGTCGCTATGGTATCCTATTCCGGTACAGGTGTGCTGGTGAGGATTGTCGCAGATGTCTTTACCCAACTCCTCACGCAGAATTCGCAGAAAGGCAGCTTCCGAACCTGGGAAAAAGGTTTGGCGTATGCAGCTGCGCTCATAAAAATAATGGTCTTCAGCTATTTCCTTTTGATATTCGTTCCAATAACGCTTCATCGGTAATGGTGGTTATACTTTTTTATCAATTTTTTATGTTTGCTGCAACGATCTCGGCAATGTCTTTTACTGCGACATTGTCCGCCCGTTGGAAGGCCTTCTTGCACATTGGGCATGCCGTTGCAATGGTGTCGGGGCCGGCTTCGAGAAGGTTGTCGCGTGCGGCATCACGTATGGCAGTCTGCTGGCTGATGTCCAGAAGCGGATTGCCCAGGTTGAAACCGCAGCACAGGCTGTGCTCACGCTCCTCCTTGGTTTTAAGCAGCGTTGTAGCTGCCCGCAATATGTTGCGCGGCTCGTCGTATATTCCGCATCCCCTACCCAGTTCGCACGGGTCGTGGTATGCTACCTTATGCCCATCTTTGCGCAATTTGAGTTTCCCTGTCTCTATCAGCATATTGATGTATTCAGTATGGTGCATTACAGGTATTGACAGTTTGTACTCTTTTTTGAACGATTGGTAGCATATCGGGCAAGATGTTATCAGCAATGTTGCCTTGCTGTTGACTATCATTTCCGTGTTCTTCCTACGCAACTCGAACGCCTGCTGCTCGAAGCCTTGCTGCAGGAGTGGACGCCCGCAGCATATAGTCTCGTCGCGGTCCATATACCAGTATTTCTGGCCTACAGCGTTAAATATGGCTTCCATCGACGACGTGATGCCTGGCGTTAGATGCGACATGCAGCCTCCAAAATAGGCCACACGTCCTATTGCATTGAACGGTTGTACATTCTTCAGATATGAGTATGCACCCTTGGTATCTATAGCCGCCTTGTTCTTGATACGCACCTGACGGCGTACGACAGAAAGGTCCAACCCAACCGGACAGTCGGCAACACAGCGGTCGCACATCAAGCAGTTTTCGGCAATCGGTTCGGCATTCTTTTGCAGCTCGAGGTTGCGTATAGACTGCAACATATAGACGCCCTGCATATTGACCACACCAAGCTGGCGGTTCATCGGGCAGCCGTCAATACAGATGCCGCAGCGCGAACAGGCACTAAGTTCGAACATCGTGTAGCCCGTCTTTTTGTCGCTGTCTCTAACTCCCAGCTGACGGAAATAGATAAGGAACACCTCGGTGAAAATATGCATATAGCGCGAGAAGGGCATCAGCGAGAAGAATGTGCCGAGCGCCACACTGTAGAGCGTCCAGCAGGTGTACTCGAATGCAGGATCGGACAGGCCGATTGTGTCAATCAGATTGCCCAAAGGCCTGATCATGAAGCCTCCATTGCCATAGAGCGACGAAGTGACGCCCTCAGACAGCAAACGGAGCGGGAAGATGCACCACAAAGCCAATTTGGCCACACGGTCCATCAGCGTGTGCTTGGTGGTGCGTTTCATGCCCATCGGTCGTGACCAGACCTTCTTGAACATGGCAAGGAAAAGTCCGCTGAGCACGTAGATGAGCAGCGCATCCATCAGGTTGGCAAAGAACTCCGCATGCTTGAAGGAGGATATGTCGACGAATGTCTCAAAAAAGTTGAAGAAGATGGCGACCCACATAGGGTGGCCTCCCGGTATAGCCAGGCGCGACTGAACGGCTCCCACAACGATGAGCAGAAACCACCCGAAAGCAAGGCTGCGGTGCATATATCCGAGCAGGACGTTCTTTTTGGTTATTCGCCAATGCAGCAGTCCCTCGCGGAATGCTTCCCAGATTGCCGGAAGGAAGCGCCATGTCCAGATATTCTTTCGGATTATGGCTCGCTGCAGTTTATCGAAACTGTGTATCCAGCGCCAATATTTTACTATCGAAAAAAACAGAAGAAGAACGACACCCAAAACAAAAGGCAGTACAAACACCGAAAAGAACGGCTTGAAAATCGACCACACTATCAGTCCTACGGCTCCTACCCAATAGACAATAACGAAGACGATAAAAGGCCAACTCATTGTTCACCTCCCTTCCTTACAAAAGTATTGGGCTGCACGTTGGCGAGTATTCTTCTCATATTTATTATAAGCGAGCGTGTGTTGACACCGCGCGGGCATACAAGCAGACACTTTCCGCACAGCATACAGCGTTGCAGCTGCTCGCTCAAGCCGTCATACTGGCCACGCAGAAAAGCCGTGTGGATACGACGAATATTGTAATCCGTAAAGCCGGCGGCCGAACAGACTGCCGTGCATCCGCCACAGCCGATGCACAATTTGTATGATGGAACCATTTCGAGCAGCTTGTCGACCTTCTCGTTCCTCATCTCGTCAAAGTTTATCTGACGGCCTTGTGATATTGTAAATCCGAATTTTTTCATCCTGTACTATTCCTCCAAGACTTTTTTGCGTAGCTCCATTCCTCCAGTCACTTCGAATATCCGTCTTACCTCTTCCAGATCCTCCTCCGGTATGTTGCGCAATGCTCCCGGTCCTTCCCCATGATAGTTGGCACCGAGCTTAGGAGCAATTTCGTCAATATGTTCAATATACCATTCCCATACAGGGCCCTGCTCAGGATGGTAGTCGGGGTCCACACGGTCAGGATGCACGCAGTATCCGATGTCGAGAATATTTTTCCCGATAGTGTTCATCAGCTGTTTCTGCTGACGGCCCTTCTCGCTCTCAACATAGTATCCCAGTTCTTGTGATGCCTTCCGCAGGACGTTAATCATTTCGCCAGGCACATTACCACGTGGGCAGCGCGTCTTGCACGACATGCACTGTCCGCAATACCATATCGTGTCGCTTTTCAACAGCCTTTCGATCTCCGTCTCGTTGCCACGCTGCACAGTGTCGCATATACGTCGAGGGTCATAATCGTAAAACTCGGCAGCCGGACATATAGCCGTGCATATACCGCAGTTCATGCACGCTTTCAATGCCTCCTCGGCACGCAAATCCTGTTTAATGTAATCAACCAAATTGCCCATATTATTTCAGCCAATTTCAATTATCTATTTTAACCCGGTTCATTCCCATAAGTCTGAAAAAGAGTTTGGGAAATGCCTTCTCGCGATTCCGCTTCAACATGTTGATATATATGTGGGGATGCTTCAGCACCGTGAGTTTGTGGGCTTCCACCAATTCGATGAGTGTGCCGTCCGGATCTTCTATGTAGGTAAAATGTCCGCTGGCTTCACCCATCTCAAAATGCTCATCGCCCTTGCAGCTGTCTACCGTAAAGGGGAATCCCAGCTGATTGCAGTGCTTTTCGAGGGCTCTCATATTCGTCACGTCAAAGCATATCTGGATGAATCCAGGATCGCCCCAGTAGCGTCCTTCGAATATCTTTCTTGGCGTACGGTCCAATGCCTGTACCAGTTCTATAGTGCTTTCGCCAAAAAGAGGCACGAAAGCGCCCTTACGACTCTTGCTGCTCCCCAGCAGCACGCGGCGGAAACGGCCATCACCTCCAGCCATAGGTTTCAGATCGTCAAAGACTCCGGTTTCGTCGTAAATCACCTTGTCATATCCCAACACATCCTTATACAGCGGAATTGTACGGTCAATATCTGTACATCCAGTCATTGCTCCTACTATTCCGCCGCCAAGACGTTTTTGATCGATGAAGACGTATTTGTTTTCAACCACTTGGAACCATTTGCCCCAAGGATCCTCCACTACAAAGCACCGGGTGCCGTCAGGCAAAGTGCATACTGGACCCACCTTGTCGTATTTAGCACACAATTCATCGTGGAAAGCCACGACGTCTCGACTCTTGATTTTTGCAGCAAAAATACCCAAGTCGCCCACCTGAATCTGGAATCCTACAGGTTGCGGTTTCCTGTCGCTGTATTGCCAAATCTCAAAACCGCCGCCGCCCTGAAGATTTACGGCTATGCAGGCATGACGCTTCTGAGGTTTTCCGCCAGTATAGGGCAACATGCGCTCAGCCACAGTATCATCCTCCAGAATGCGCACATCCATCTGGAACATATCTATATACCATTTCCACGAGGCTTTAAAATCCTCACATCCAACACCCACCTGCTGTATTCCTGACACGAAAAAATCTTCCATATTATTCACTGCGTTTTACAAATTTAAAATATTGCACACAATCAGACAACATTCTCATTGTCAAATTGTTTCGATTATTCTTATTAATATTTTGTATTTCGATAACGGCTCCTGTTACAAAAAATTGTTTTTCAACGCGTTAAAAAACACAACAAAACTCATTCATCTACAAAAGTTTTCTGTTGCAATTAAAATCCAAGACTAATGAATTGGGGAAACAGATAAGGCTACAGGGGTTGTTCTGCTCAAAAAATACGGCCTGTTATCTTTGCACGGCTTTGTATATCAAGCCTATTCCGATTGGAATCATCACTATCGTTGATATCCACATCCCCCAGCTGCCCAAGGCTCCCTCGCGAACCGCTTTTTCTGCAATCATGCCAATCACATAGTATAGCACAAAGAAGACTACGGAGGCAACAAGCGGCAAGCCGAGTCCACCCTTTCTCACTATCGAACCGAAGGGAGCTCCGACAAGAAAAAGTACTATACACGCCACGCTGAGCGAGAATTTCCGGTGCCATTCAATATAATGACGGTTGATGTATTCACTTTGCGATGTGAAAACCTGGGTGTGCATCTTTGCATCGTTCATATTGCGTTCGGCCTTGGCAACGGCATCGTTGTATATGCGTCTCTGTTCCACAGCGTCAGCGGAATCTATCAGAACTCGGATATCCATATTTTTGTCAAAACCGACACTGTCATTGAATATCTTCAGACGCATACCTTCCTTCTGTCTTTCCTTTGCCTCGTGCCGTTGCTCCTTCAGACGTACAATATTCGAATCGAGTTGTGAGGTATTCATCATTTGGTATCCACCCTGGAAGATGCTTTCATCGCTCTTGTCGAATGCAAACGAACTGAGGTCGAACGACATTTCGTTCTTGTCGAAATATATACGGGTGAAAGGCTCCGTGTCTTCGCGACCGTCCGCAGCGTTTTCGCTATACGAGCAGCCGTCATAGAGCGTGAAAACCATATATCGCTCGTCAGGTGTGGTCTGCATCTGTCCTTCACGGGCCACCACTACGTCAGGATGACTGACATTGTTACGCGTATCGTAAATAGTAATGTCGTGCAGCGTCTTCCCGTCCGAACTTTTTTTATTTACAAAAATCACGAAACCATCGATTTCCGAATAGTACTCTCCCTGACGTATATTCAGCGCGGGTTTTTTTCGCGTGATGTCATACAGTGTTGTTCTGTATTTCAACACAGCCGAAGGCATAACATAGTCGGCGAAAAGATATGCCACTACCGTCATTGCAAGCACGATGATACCCATCGGTATCATGGCACGCCAAAGTGGTATGCCGCCGCTTTTGACGGCGACAAGTTCGTAGTGTTCGCCCATGTTGCCCATAGTCATTATCGATGCGAAAAGCACTGCGATAGGCATTGCCATTGGAACGAATGTGGCCGACGCGTCGAGAAGCAGTTCGGCTATCACTCCCACCGAAAGACCCTTGCCGGCGATGTCATCAACATACTTCCAAATGAACTGCATCAGCAGCACAAAAACCGCCACGGCAAACGTCAGCAACAATGGTCCGACAAACGATTTTATTACAAGACGGTCTAAACGTTTCACTTCTTTCAGTCTGAATATGGGCAGTTCGGCTTTCTACTTGAATATCCTTAATATATCGTTGCCATTCGCTACGATCAGCAGTATCAGCAGCAGTATCATACCTATAGTCTGTGATGTCTCGAGGAACTTCTCGCTGGGTTTGCGACGTGTAATCATCTCCCACAGGGTGAAGAGTATATGTCCACCGTCAAGTCCCGGGATAGGTATCACATTCATGAAAGCAAGAATAACTGCGAGGAATGCTGTAATTGTCCAGAATGAGTACCAGTTCCACGTCGACGGGAAGAGTCCGCCAAGCGTACCGAAACCGCCCAAACCCTTGTAGCCGTCTTTGGTGAACAGCACACGCAACGAGCGCACGTATGTTGTCAACTGGTTCCATCCGTAAGAAATACCGGCAGGTATGGCAGCTCCAAAGGTATAGTCTGTATGTACACTTTCGAACAGGTTGACCGGACTCTCGAGGTATACTCCGATTTTTCCATTGTCGTCGATATCCACATCAAGCGTGATGTACTCTCCGTTGCGGTACACCCCGAACGCGACAGTTTTGCCCTGATTGTCCTTCATGGTCTGAGCGATCTCTGTATAGCATGCCATGGGTTCCCCATTCAGGCTGACGACGCTGTCGCCTACCTCCATACCGGCACGGCGGGCATGGGAGCCTGCTGCAAAATCCTTTACGACGAACGGAGCCCTGATTGCAAAGAGCAGATTTGTGTCGCGCGGGTCTATCTTGGTCAGAAGGTCGTAGCTGAGAGCTATATCGACATCCATCACCGTGTCATGCGGCACAATTTCCATCATCACAGGTCCGCCTTCACTTTCGGATTTTACTATGGTATCTGACAGTCTCACAGTCCTGTGTACCGAAACGATTTTGGGATTGTCGAGCAGCAGCTTATGCTGGGTCTTCACGATGTCGTTCATCTCTTCGCCGTCGATGGCATATATTATGTCACCGTTTTGGAATCCCTCGGCGAGGAGCAGCTCGTGGTAGTCGTATCCCAACTTGGCGTTCTGCATTGGCAGGTCGTCTTTACCCCAATGTGCAAATATACAAGTGTATATCAAAAGTGCCGAAAGGAAATTGACCAGCACGCCACCGCTTATTATACAAAGGCGTTGCCAGGCTTTCTTCGAGCGGTATTCCCACGGCTGTGGTTCGCTCTCCATGTCGTCTGCACCCTTGGTCTCGTCGATCATACCTGCGATGTCGCAATAGCCACCAAGCGGAATCCAGCCGATGCCCCACAATGTATTGTTCTGGTCTTCAGGTCTAAGATTCTTCTCATCCCATTCGTCGGGGGTCTTCCCATTGAAGAAGAGGAAGTGCCATTTGCCATTGAATTTCTTGGCTTTCAGTATTGAGAATTTCCAGTTGAAGAAAAGATAAAACCTACGCACACGGGTTTTGAACAGACGTGCAAAGAAGAAATGCCCCAACTCGTGCGTGAACACAAGAAGCGACAAACTAAGCAGCAAAGCGATTATTTTCATTTTCTATCTCGTAATTATTGGTTGCCACACCTTTTGTGTATGGCTTGTTTTATTATTGTATTCTTTTTTTTGTCGAAATATCACATTCTATCAGTTCTTCCAATGTCGGTTTGGCTATGTAGCTAGCTTTCGACATCGCATCGTTCACGAAATCTGCTATGCCCAGGAAAGGCAATGTGCCCTCTATGAACTTCTGCACGGCTACCTCGTTGGCGGCATTCATCACGCATGGGATATTGCCGCCTCTCTCTATTGCCTCATACGCCAACGGCAGACATCTGAAAGTATCAGTATCAGGACGCGCGAACGTAAGTTCTGGATGTTCCCAGAAACTGAAACGCGGCAGGTGGCTCTCGATACGCCGAGGGTAGCTCAGCGCATACTGTATCGGGGTCTCCATGGTGGGCGTTCCGAGCTGGGCCTTTATCGAGCCGTCCTCAAACTGCACCATCGAGTGAACAATGCTCTGAGGGTGGACGACAACCTCTATCTGTTTGGCATCGACACCGAAAAGCCATTTTGCCTCTATCACTTCAAGTCCCTTGTTCATCAGACTTGACGAGTCGATAGTGACCTTACGGCCCATGCTCCAGTTGGGATGTTTCAATGCAGCTTCCAAGGTGACGTGTTCCAGTTCTTCGCGCTTGCGACCGAAAAAAGGACCCCCCGACGCCGTGAGTAGAATCTTGTCAATCCTGTTGCCAATCTCGCCCTGAAGGGTCTGGAATATGGCCGAATGTTCTGAATCTACTGGCAGTATGGCCGAATTGTTGGTCCTGGCTTCGCGTGTCACCAGGTCGCCAGCAACCACCATAGTCTCTTTGTTGGCGAGAGCAACGACCTTGCCGGCCCTTACCGCCTCCATTGTTGGCCGAAGGCCGGCAAAACCCACTATCGCCGCAACAACGATATCAACACTCTCCATCACCACAGCCTCGCATGCCGACTCGATGCCGGCAAACACCTTTACATCGCTCTCCTTCAAGGCCTCGTTGACTATGCCGTACTTGCTTTTGTCGGCAATCACAACGACATTGGGCTTAAATTCACGGGCTTGCTCAATCAGCAGGTCAGCATTGCTTCCTGCCACGAGTACTTCGATTTCAAAGAGCTCTTTGTGGCGACGCACAACATTTAGAGTCTGTGTTCCTATCGAACCCGTACTACCTAAAATTGCAATATGTTTCATTGTCTTTTTGCCCTTCCTTCTATATCCCTTCGCAAAAGAGTGTCGGCTTTGGAACGCACATACGGTGTCGGTTTGGTTTTCACACTGTCAGTCTTCTTGTGTTCCGAGACCTCTGCAGCATGTCGCTCAGCAGGGTCTTTGCCAAGCATTATGTCCTGTATGTCGGCCAGCAACTCCTCTTGGGCTTTAAGTTCCTCCTCCAGCGAGTCTATCACTCGCGCATTCTCGTACGTCTGCTTCACCATTCCGGTATTTGAATAGCCTGGAATGAGTTCCCTGAGCGGTGTGAATGCCAACAGCAACGCCGTCAGGAAAACAAGCACTAATGATGTTACTCCGAGAAAAACAAAGATGTTTATGCCCGACAACTGGAACGATATCTTTTCCTTATAGGTGTCAGTGTCCAGAACGACAAAACGGTGCTTGTGCTTCACCAGGTCGCCAATCACATGACGCCCGTTCCAAAGCCGTTTGGGAAACCGCTTTGCGGATACAAAAAAACTCTTTATTTTCTCTTTAAACTTCAATTATAATTCTTAATTTTTAATTCTTAAAAAAAGGCGGTGCATTTTTCCCTACACCGCCTTCCTTTTTTTTATAAGTCATTACTTATGTTACATATACATAAGTCTGTTGTCGACCATCTTCACGCGGTTCTGCAGCACA
Source organism: Bacteroidales bacterium (assembly GCA_017522065.1). Classification (GTDB taxonomy): domain Bacteria; phylum Bacteroidota; class Bacteroidia; order Bacteroidales; family P3; genus Colimorpha. The sequence goes on along the minus strand of JAFXAD010000035.1, from coordinate 20,867 downwards.
GGAACAAGGTAATTGAGACCACTCATTCCGACGCTTTCGAAACGCTGGCGGATATTGTCGGCATTTATGTTTTCGACCTTGCTGTTTGAGTCTACGCTGATGACGTATACACCGCTGGCACCCTTGATGGGGCCGATGATGCCGGTGTCCTTCTTGGCAGCGATAGCCGATGTGACTTTGGGCTCCATGCCGTTACGTCCAAGATATCCGCCGAATGTCACGCCTGCAACAGTATCTACCGTCGTGTTCATAGCCTGTGCTATTGCGGTGATATCCTGTTTGCCTTTCATAGCCTCTTCTGCCTTGGCAGCAAGCTGTTCGCCAAGTTTTTCGATACGAATGCGGTTCTCCATCAGCGGACGAGCCTGATCAAGAGTCAGATTGTTCGGAACATATATTTCACGGAGTCCTACAACGATGTAGCTGTAGTCCGAGTTGTAGACCTCGCCGCTGACGGCACCTGTCATGGTCTTCTCGTTGAATGCCCAGCGGACGGCGTCGCGAGTATTGGCAAATCCGGTGAGCGAGTCGCTCATCGAAATAAGCAGTGCGCTGCGCATCTGGATATTCTCGCTCTGTGCTCCGTCGATCATAGCCTGGCATGTGGTGTATTGGCTTGCAAACTGGTTAGCGCGGTCGCGGACATCTTTCTCGGTGTCGCTACTGGGAGTAATCATCTTCTGGGCCAATGCCACACGGTATTTCATGCTCGGGGCTGTTTTGCCGGTCACCTTGACGATGTAGTGTCCAGCCTTGCCGGGAATCTCTTTCTCGAATACTTCGCCTACACCGTGGTGAACAATTTCGTCACCGAAAACCAGTGTACCGTCCATACGCCAGTCAAGGTCTCCACCATTAGTGGTGTCGATTGAGAACTGACGCACAGCCTCTTCGAAAGGCATTCCTGACTTGATCATTGCCATGGCACTGTCTTTCAGATGATCGGCCGATTCAACAGTACGTCCGATATTGGGGTTGTAATTGTTGTTGGGAATGAAGATTACAGAAGCGCGAACGCTGTCGGGACGCATTTCGGTCTTCAGGACCTTGCCCATGACATACATGCCATAAGCATTGCGGCGCAGATCGTCCTTCAGCAGTGCAGGAACCACCATGGGAGAGATTTCGCTGCCTGCATGCGAGCCTTTCAGAACGGTGTCGAGCGGAGCAGCGAACAAAGTGCTGCTGACATATATCGAATCGTAGCCACCGTGCATGTTGACGAAGTCAATCAGTTCGCCTTCTTCCATGCCCTGCATCTCGCTCCACCATTCACCAACTTCCTGGTCGATGTCCATCATGTCTTTCTGCGACGGCTGAGCGGTGAACACAGCGTATGCCACCTCGCGCTGTTCGCGGTTGTCCATACGGAACACGTCGCGATTCAGCTCTTTCTTGTGGCTCTCGAAATATTTCTGGTAGTCGGCATCGGTAATATCCACCTGCACGTCTGCTGCCTGTGCATACGACAGACCGGCGACGCGGACATCCGACTGCTTCGAACTCATTTCTGCTATCTTCTCAGCAATTGCCTTAGGCATGTACATACCGCTCTGCACCATAGCAAAATACTTGGTGCGCTGGCGGTCGTCACGCAGCTGCTCCTGATATCTCAACCATTGTATTTTGGCCATCATAGTGTCCGGCATCTCATCAATCTGGCGCACGTAGTTGCTGATTCCCTGACGGTCATACTGACCGGTCTGAGGATTGGTGAACTGCTGCAACAGGTTCTGATGGATGAAGCGGCCTACATACATGTCGCTCACCTCTGCATCGGTCACGTCGATACCAAGGGCGTTGATTTCTTTGCCAAGCAGACGCTCCTGAACAATTTCTTGCCACACGCTCTCCTTGAAGGAATAGCTGCTGTTGCCACGCATTTGGTAATCCTCTTCGCGCTGCATCACACGGGCGTTGAAATAGTCGTATGTGATTTCTTCCCCGTCCATTTTGGCAAAATAAGGTTGCTTACGGTTTTTCTGTAAGTCGCCGATAATGAATGCCACGATAGCGATACCGACGATGAGAACCGCTATCCACGAATGTTTTCTGATTTTTCCAATAATTCCCATTGCTGTTATTATTTTTTAATTATTTTCAACATTTATATTTTGTCTCTTGCTTACGAAACAAGTTTGCAAAAGTACAAAGAAAAATCCGACCGACAAGCATTCAGCCGAAAACTTTTTTGTCGAAATTTAGTACATTTCTGTATAACAGAATATTACAAACCACGCTCCGATTTGTCTCACATCGTGAAAACAAATGGCAAGAGCGACTCTATACCCTCAAAAATCAATATTTTGTCGGCCGACACATAGCATATCACCCGCATTCTTTTCCCTTGTTTTCCCTCCTGCTCCGCCATTACCTGGCGGCATGCGCCGCATGGCATCGCTCCCACCAAGGCCTCCTGCGGATTGCGCGCCACTATCGCCAAAGCCTCGACTGCGTGTCCCGAATGCTGGGCCGAAGCAGCGAACAGCGCTGTCCGCTCGGCACACAGGCCACTCGGATAGGCAACGTTCTCCTGGTTGCTGCCTCTCACTATTGTGCCGTTGTCAAGCCGTACGGCCGCCCCAACCTTGAAGTTGGAGTACGGCGCGTATGCGCTTCCCGTTGCCGCGATTGCCTCGTCCATCAGGGCTCGGTCGCTGGAGCTCAGTTCATCAAGCCTACACTCTTCGTATTTTATTGTTTGTGTGCGTTCCATCTTTTTGCTATTTTTGCATTTCGTTTCGGCTTAACGCGAAAACATACAAATTATTGTAGATGGTCAAAATAGGCAACATAGAATTGGGCGAATTTCCGCTGTTTTTGTCGCCGATGGACGACATCACCGACCTGCCGTTCCGTCAGCTCTGCAAGCGGCACGGGGCCGATGTGCTCATCAGCGAGTTCATCGCCAGCGAAGCCCTCATCCGCGATGCCGAGAAGAGCCGCCGCAAAATGCTCTTTGCTGACTTTGAACGTCCCATCGGCATACAGGTTTTCGGCAACGACGAAGACTCGTTGCTGCGCTGCATCGACGTTGTTGCCGACGCCCGACCCGACTTTATCGACATCAACTGGGGCTGCCCCGTGCGCAAAGTGGCCGGCAAGGGTGCCGGCTCGGGGATGCTCAAAGAACCTGACAAACTGGTGGCCATCACCACCTCGCTCGTCAAGCGCTCACCCCTGCCCGTCACCGTCAAGACACGTCTCGGCTATGACGACGACAACAAGATTATCGTCACCCTCGCCGAGCAGCTGCAGGACGTCGGCATCGCCGCCATCAGTATCCACGGACGCACCAAGTCGCAGATGTACCGCGGCGAGGCCGACTGGACCCTCATCGGCGAAACCAAAGCCAATCCCCGACTCCATATACCCGTCTTCGGCAACGGCGACATCACCACACCGCAGCAGGCCCTCGAATCCCGCCAACGCTATGGTGTCGACGGCATCCTCATCGGCCGCGCCGCCATCGGCAATCCCTGGATATTCGAGCAGACCAAAGAGCTGATGCAGTCTTCTTCCTCAGCTCTCACATCTCAGTTCTCACATCTCAGTTCCAACATTTCCGTTTCCGACCGTGTTGCCGTCTGTCGCGAGCATCTTCTGGCCGCTGTCGACTTCAAAGGCGAGCGTCAAGCCATCTTCGAGATGCGCAAACACTACGGCGCCTACTTCCGCGGCCTCTTCGATTTCAAGCGTTTCCGCATCCCACTGGTCACCGTCACCACCCTCGCCGAGGTGCTGGCCGTCCTCGACCAAATCAATGCCCATTACGCAGAGTAGAGAACCACAATCCTACCTAAAACTAACAACCTCGCACCGAATGTGCGAGGTTGTTAGTCTGCTATCAGAAGCGGAACGACAGACCGGCCTTCAAAACGCTGCTGCCTTTTGATCCGTCACCAGTTCTGTAATTACCCCACTGACACTCGCCAAACACGCCAAGATGCTCAATGAAATAATATGTGGCCATAACACCGGCACCATACTCAAGTTGCGGACTAATCTTGGGGCACCAGAAACTGCCCAAACTGCCTTTAATGTTTACAATCCATCTGTCGGTGCTGGGTGAAAAAAGACGAAGTACATTATACGACACATCAATACCATAATGAAACCCAACCGTTCGGGTCACCGTCGCAGGAGGAACAAGACTCTCACTCCATGAGGCGCCACCAAGATTCAAGTGAGCGCCCATCCCCCATCCTGTCGTATGGTTGTGGAAGTTCAATTCCAGTGTCAGCACATCGACGTCGCCAATCGTAACACCATTGTTGGCAAAATACATCTGATCCAAAGTGGCTGCATAGTGTCCGTAGCCTACATTGACAATACAATCATTTGCCTTTTCCTGTGCAGAGCATATCATCACTGCAAATAGCAAACCAATAAAAAGACTAATCTTCTTCATTTTTTTTAATTTTTTGTGAAACTTTGTTTTTGTGTTTAAATATATTTTATATAATTAATGTTTCTGTCGGATGACCCGGATAAAAGGCATTGATTGTACATGATAAATAATGGTAATTATCAGTATATTTGCCCAAGAATAAAGATCTAAAAGAAAAGGTAAATGGCCATATACAAGAACATTCATTTATAAATTGTGTGTAAACAAAACGCGCACTTGTATTTGATGAACTAAAGACAACGGGAACTTCCTCCCATTCGGAACCATCCGAGGAGCTCTTATGAAATTTAACGTTACCATTGACATTAAGAGTGTGTTTGCTCACGAACCAGAAACAAAGATTTCTGTGCAAGTTATATGCCTGAACGAATGTAAGAGCTATATCACCAACATCATCAACATTCAAAACATTTGTTTTGAGTTTTATGTGTATTCTGTCGTTTGGTGAGTTTGGATTGTTAGTTACCCTCCAGTTATAGTCGCATCCACTATGAAAACTGTTTGTCGTTGATTCCTCTTCCACGCTGTCAATTACAACACTTGGAAGATCATCCTCTGTCAAAGCATACAGATAGTTCACACTGTCCGAAGAAACAGAGACTATACGAGACTTGAATATTTTATAAACATATCCTCCTATACTAAACATACCGTCTGTATTCGCCACATATCGGAAAGGAGAATAATAGAATTTGGGGGCTAACGCAACCTCATCACCCATTACTATTGTATCTAAAAAACTATTATTATTCAAATATATTTGTTCCACATCTGTAGACTCGATACCAAATTCGAAGTCCGAAAGAAATCTATTGTAACAAGAATCCATCAAATACCCTACTGATTTACGTACATATTCATATTTCGGGTTATTTGCAATTGATATAGAATCTGCCAACAGTGACGACTCTACAGCGTCTAAAAAATCCTTTGCATTCGCATAGTTTGGTATTTGATTAACTCCTTTCTGCAATACTGGAATAGTATTCTGTAATTCTACCTTTTCGTCCTTTCCACAGGAACTGAAATATACACATCCTACAACCAGTAAGGATACAGCAACAATTTTTGATAATTTGCAATTCATTTTTAAATGTTTTTAAATTAGTTAAACAGTTTATTTTATAAAAAAAATTAATTTTTTTCGATGCAAAAATACTATGAATATTTAATTTAAAATAGCCATATCCTTTTGAATAATAGTCAATTTCTTTTTATTTACACATTTTTTTGCCGATGTATCAAAAAAAACTGTATATTTGCAACTCGAAAAAAACTGAAATACAATGAAAGAAATTATCAATCACACGATACAAGAAATTGATGATTCTGTGAAGTCCGAACTTCGTACAATTGACAACTCGAATGCCAATATCATTGAGAATGACTACTGTCTTATTATGGACAACTCGGAACTCATTAAGTATACAAGCTCCAAAACTTCATTTCAGTCGCCAGAACATCGCATAATGTTGGTGAAGAAAGGGTCTATTGATTGCACTCTGAATCATGTGGATTATCATATCGTGACGGATGAACTGCTGATGGTTCCAGCAAATTCCATAACCAGCATCAAAGGTTATTCTCACAATTTCAATGCCAGAATTCTCTCTTTCCGGTTTTCCAAAATGGACTATGCAGATTCGGTAGGTTATGACACGGTGAAACTGCGGCTCGGCTATGGCGAGAAACATGTGTTCGACAATTTCTTTCAAATGATGAATTTTGTGTTAAAAACACCGACCACTGACAAGCAAGACTTCAAGCACCTTGTTCTCTCGATGCTTTTTCGAATCAAATGCCTAAACACGGCGCAAAACGGATTACCATCACCATTATACGTTGACCGAAAACAAGCAATCTTCTCCCAGTTCATGCGACTCGTCAATACAACAGAGTCCACCCATCAGACAGTCTCTTATTATGCAGATAAAATTGGTGTTTCCGCAAATTATCTAAGCGTGGTGATAAAGGAGAAGTCCGGACGTACTGTTATGGACTGGGTTGCTATGCGAACTGTGGCACAGATAAAGAAACTCTTACTTGACCCTTCCCACCTTACCGTCAACCAGATAGCAGAACGGCTTGGTTTTTCTTCCTCAACACAATTGATAAGAGTATTCAAAAAAGGGGCCGGCATGACTCCTCTTGAATACCAAAGAAAAAAGAAATAAAGACGCTTCTAAAATATATTATTTTGTAAAAAAAGAGAACCCCACACGGCAAGTATGGGGTTCTCTCGTTATTGTATGTTCGTTTCTTTTAGAAGCGGATGCCTACCGAGGCCTGGATGCTGTAGCCACTGATAGCAGGTGCGGTAGTGGCCTCAAGGCCCGTTGCTGCAGTGAAACCCGTAGGCAATTCAGCACCATCGCTGCCAATGTTGGCATAGTAGGGCAGCTGGGCATGAAGGCCGATGTAAGTCTTCTCGCTGAGGCGGTAGTTGACACCCATCAGCACGTGGCAGCTGAAACCGCCGCGCGAAGCCGACTCTGTGTTACCACCAAATTCGTAGGCGTTGCCGTGAAGCAGATAACCCAGGGCGGCGCCAGCCTCGAACTCAAAGCGATGGCCCAGCGGGAAAATGCGACGCACTTCAGCCATAATGTCGATGTCGAAGAAGTTCTCGTCCAAATAACGAAACGAGGTGTTGCCACCGCGAGAGCCAATGTTGAGGCCGAGGAACATATTGCTTTTGAAGCGATATCCCAGCGTGATATGTTCCGAAGGAATCATACTATAGGATTCAGTGGGGTCGACAAAGGCCGACACAGGTGCATAGTTGCCGAACTTGGAGAAACCAAGACCGACCTCGGCCATAAAGCCGCCTTTTGCTTCCTGTGCGCCGCACACGGCAGCCACGCACAGAAGAACTGTCATAATTAAAGTTTTTTTCATTTTTTAAGTATTAAAGGGTTTGTTTACATCGGTTTAATTTTTCTTGCCAGTCGTGCGGCAAGTCCGGGGAAGTACTGCTTGATGTATGCCATCAGCAGTTCGTAGCGACCTACAAGGACTTCGCGTTTCTTCTTATAGACAGCCTTGACGATTTTGTCTGCAGCCTGTTGCGGCGTGACGCCACCGGCCTGGCCTGCATCCATCTTGCCGTGCTGACGGCCGTCCTTTTCGAGGGCGTACTTCGAAATGTTGGTCTGCACGCGTCCCGGACAGACGATGGTGACGCGGATGTTCTGGTCATAGGTCTCGGCCTGAACGGTCTCGAAAAAGCCATACAGAGCGTGCTTGGCCGAGCTGTAGGCACACCGCAGCGGGAAGCCGAAGCGTCCGGCGATGCTGGTGGTCACAACCAACTGTCCCCCACCCCGTTCTATCATCCGCGGCAGGATATTCTTGGTCAGTATGACGGGGGCGAAATAGTCGATGTCCATCACCTTGCGGATGACGCGCATCTCGGTCTCGACGGTGGTGCCGCGCTGGCTGATGCCGGCATTGTTGTACATGATGTCGATGCCACCAAAGCGGTTCCATGCCTGCTCAGCAAGGGCGTCGAGCCCGTCGCTGTCCGACAGGTCGAAAGGCAGCGCTGCCGCATCGGGAGCGCCGAGCTCCTTACAGCGGGCCACGACCTTTTCGAGCAGGTCGGCCTCCAAAGCGGTGACAATGACACGCGCACCCTCCTCGGCAAATCGATAGGCCGTAGCTTCGCCGATGCCCGACGAAGCTCCCGTAATCCACACTACTTTGTTGTCAAACTTTTTCATACTATTTCTCTTGATCTACCAGTTCCTTGAACCACTGGGCACGGTCGCAGCCCTCGCCGGTATTGAGCAGCACAACGTCGCCGCTCTTGATTTCGCCGCGGTCGACAGCTTGGAAATAACCGGCATAGCACACCATCGAGGCGGGGCCCATCAGCACTCCGCGGCTGGCCTTCATCTCCTTGCCATAGCGGGGCAGCTCGGCCTCCTTGACGCGGATGAAGGTGCCTCCCGAACGGCGCACCAGCGGAGCCACCAGCGGATAGTTGCCCGGATTGGCGGCGGTGAGGATACCGATGCGGGTCTTGATGTCCTTCTTGGCCTCATACTGCTGCTCCCACCCCTGTGGGAAACCGGCAGCTGTGGCCTTCTCCCAAGCCGTCACCATCGGGTCGCACTCGTCCTGCTGCACCAGCAGCATACGAGGCAGCTGGTAGTCGCCAGCCTTGTCGCCAGCCATAGCCTGCAGGTCGCGGAAGCCCTTCTCGAACGCCAACGGCGACGTGCCACCGGCCACAGCCTGCATATAGACCGTGGGCAGCTGCCCCATCTGGCGCAGGCACTCGAAGACTACCAGACGCTTCGACTCGATGCGCAGCGGGTCGGTATTGCCACCGCTGATAAGCACATTGTTGGTCTTGTGGTAGTTGGCGGCCTCTTCCTTGGCAGCACCGTAGCCACCCGACGAGATGACCACCGGCTGGCCCACCTTGCGGATGGCCTCGACCGTGGCGGGGTCAATACAGTTAGGCGCAAACTCTGTGAAGCGGATTCCCGCTTTGGCTGCATAGGTGGCAAAAGCGACACCTGCATTGCCCGTAGACGCAAGGCAATACTCTTTGACTCCGTTTTCTTTGAGCACCGTGGCGGCCAGGGCTGCACTGATGTCCTTGAACGAGCCGCTGCCGCGGTTCAAGTCGTTGCGATAGACATAGACCTTGCAGTCAATGCCTTTCTGTTTTGCGTAAGCCTCGAGGTTGTCCCATCGTTCGATGGGTATCAGGCCTTCGCCAAAACTGACCACATTGCTGCGGTCAGCTATCGGCAACATGTCGAAGTAATAGTCTTGGTACGAGTCGGTTGCAGGTCCTTCGGCAGGAACGCGCAGCGGCTCTAAGTATTCTACTTCGGCATATCCGCTGCCACAGTCGCATTTCTGGTCCTGTTTGAACCAAGTGGCAAAGTCGGAAATGACTTTGCCACATTTTTTACATCTGAGCTGATATTTCATCACTACAGGTTTTAAGTTTCAAAGGTTGAAGGGTTAAAAGGTGCCTGAAACACGCAAGCAAACCTTTTAACCCTTCATTTTTCCACCCTTTTAGCTTTTCTTGATAATATGCATATCGGGCATGGGCTTGTTGTAGACGCCGGCGTCGAGTTTCTTCTTCACCTCGCGGAAGACCTCGATGGTGCGGTTGGCATGCTCCATAGTGTGTACAGCCGTGGGGATGATGCGCAGCATGATCTGGCCCTTCGGCACGACGGGATAGACCACAATCGAGCAGAAGATACCGTAGTTCTCGCGCAGGTCGACAACGACGTTGGTGCCCTGGTTCACGTCGCCAGGGAAGAAGACCGGCGTGATGGGGCTTTCGGTAACTCCCGTGTTCAGGCCCTCTGCCTGAAGCGACTTCTGCAGGTAGTTGGAGAGTTCCCACAGCTTTTCGCGGTATTCGGGATGCTGGTTGATGATCTCCAGACGACGTTTGACGCCCCATACGATAGGCATCGGCAGACTCTTGGCGTAGATCTGCGAGCGCATGTTGAAGCGCAGGTAGGTAATGATGTCCTCGTCGTTGCAGCCGATGAAACCTCCGATGATGGCCATCGTCTTTGCAAAAGCACAGAAATAGAGGTCGATGTCGTCGGCGCAGTTGAAGTGGGTGTGCGTACCGCGACCTTCGGGACCCATAACGCCCATACCGTGAGCGTCGTCGATCAATATGCGGAAGTTGAACTCTTTCTTGAGCGCCACAATCTTGTCAAGCGCACCAAGGTCGCCTTCCATACCATAGACGCCCTCGGTAGCCACCAGGATGCCGCCGCCCTGCTTCTCTGCCAGTGCCGTGGCCTGGGTGAGCTGTTTGCGCAGACTCTCGATGTCGTTATGCTGATATTTGAAACGTTTTGCACCGGTAACGCGGAAACCGTCGATAAGGCATGCGTGGGCCTCGCTGTCGTAAACGATAACGTCGCGCAGGCTGACTATAGTGTCGAGGATGCTGATCTGACCCTGATAGCCAAAGTTGAGCAGGTAGCCGTATTTCTTGTGAGTGTACTCGCACAACATCGACTCAACCTCCTCGTGCAGAGCGGTGTGGCCGCTCATCATACGAGCTCCCATCGGATAAGCCAGACCCCAGCGACGGGCACCTTCCTCGTCGGCGGCGCGCACCTCGGGATTGTTGGCAAGGCCAAGATAGTTGTTCAGGCTCCAGTTGAGCACTTTCTTGCCGTTGAAAGTCATCTCGGGGCCCAGTTCGCCCTCAAGTTTCGGAAAATAAAAATAACCGTCTGCCAATTTGCGATACTGGCCAAGAGGACCACCGGTCGACTCCTTAATACGTTCAAAAATATCTTTCATCTATTTACAATTTAATTGAATAATCAATAGAAATAACTATACGACAAGATGTTATCACAAAAATTCAGTTTAACATCATTACCGTTACAAAGAGCAAAAATAATAAAATTTCTTAAATAGAGCATCTTTTTTGCCTCTATTTTCCCCTCTGACGGAGTACGTCGAGCGAGAGCAACCGACGCTGTCCGACGACAATATCCGCAATTCCCCTCATGCCTTCCACATACTTTAATTCAACATTCCGGTCTGTAATCATAGGGCTGTCCAACCTGATTCGCAGCTCACTTCCACTCCTTCCTTCGGCAACAGCTTGCCTGTCTGCGACAAGCGTCAGGTATCCGAATTCCGGAGAGGGGTATCTGTTGAATCGGATTTTGATTTCCTGACCGGCTTTTATCTTTGACATGTCGTATTCATCGATATGGATTATTGCCACCAAGCTGTCCGACTGTTTATCGGCGGTATCGTAGCGCATGATCTCCACTTCTCCGCTGACGACATCCGGGACAGACAGAAAGCAAAAACAGGCATACAATAACAGTATAATACAAAAGAGGATCCCCGTTCCGTAACGGACAATGCTTCGGGGAGGGCGCGACAATATGTCCTGCACCGAATCATCATGAAGTTCGAATGATTGTCCCAAGACCGAATCGGCATTGCTGTTATCTGTCTGCGTCATTTCCCAAGTTCCAATTGATTTTTAACTAATTCATAGTATCTTCCATGCCGTAAGACAAGGGATTCGTGGGTTCCCTGTTCGGCCACGGTACCATTGTCGAGAACTACAATATTGTCGGCATTTTTTACAGTACTGAGACGATGTGCTATGATGACCACCGTCCTGCCCACAAATACCTGCCGGAGGTTATCCATGATGACGCGTTCGTTTGTTGCGTCGAGAGCATTTGTTGCCTCATCGAAATAGAGGAATGGGGGGTTCTTGTAAAGGGCCCGTGCGATGAGGATACGCTGACGCTGACCTTGAGAAATGCCTTTACCCTCTGCACCGATTTTGGTATTGAATCCCATAGGCTGGCTGTCGACAAACTCGATAATATTGGCCATCCGAGCCACTTCCGACAGACGCTGCCGGTCGATATTTTCGTCCCCTACAGCGATATTTCCGGCGATGCTGTCGGAGAAAATGAAGCCATCCTGCATCACCGTACCACACGCCTTGCGGAGTGTCCGGCTACTGATGCCATGAATGTCTACGCCTCCTATCGTAATCTCTCCACGGTACGAAGAGTAAAACCCCAACAGGAGTTTCATCAGTGTAGTCTTGCCACTTCCACTCACGCCAACAATAGCGGTGACCTTGCCCTGAGGAATGGTCAGCGACACATTCTGCAAGACGTCACGGCCCAGCTTGCTGTATCGGAACGAGAGGTTGTCAACCTTTATATCATGGCAGTCCGGAAGTGTGGTCAACTTTCCATCGCCAGGATACTCCTCATCATCACGACCATGTATCTCGAAGAGCCTTTCGAGACTGATTTTGGCGTCTTGGGCCGACTGTACGAAACTTATGATTTGAGCTATAGGACTGTTCAGCTGCGCGATTATGAAACTTACTGCCATCATCATACCCAGCGTGAAATCGCCGTCAATAACCGCCTTGGCAGAGAAAAAAGAGATGAGGATATTTTTTGTTTCATTGATAAACACTGCACCCGACTGTTGGTACTGCGAAAGTGCCAGGCTCCGAGTGCTGACTTTGAAGAGCTTGGCCTGAAGATGTTCCCATTCCCATCGTTTCTGGCGTTCGCAGTTGTTGAGCTTTATCTCCTGCATTCCGTTAATCATCTGATACAGTTTGCTTTGTTCTGCAGCAGAGAATGTGAAACGAGTGTGGTCGAGAACACGCCTTTTCTTCATGAAGAGAGTGACCCATATAACATATACAGCGCTGGCCACAATAAACAGACACAGAAGCCGTATGCTGTAGAACGCCAGTATGACGGTGAATACCAGGAGAGAGACCATCGAGAAGAGCGTATTGAGCGTGGATACCGTCAAGAAATTGCGGATTCGGGCATGGTCGTCAATACGCTGCATAATATCACCTATTTTCTTTGAGTCGAAGAATGATATAGGCAACTTCATCAATTTGATAAGAAAATCGGAGATGAGTGAAATATTGACCCTTGTGCTGATGTGCAACAATATCCAGCTTCGTATAAACTCCACAGCTGTCTGTGCAATGTATATTGTAAGCTGGGCAATAAGAATCAGGACAATAAAGCCAAGGCTGTTGTTTTTGATTCCATAATCGACTATTGCCTGAGTCAGGAACGGGGCAATTGTCTGCAGCATCGTGCCAGCCAGAAGCCCGAGAAACAGTTGAACAATGAGTCTTCGGTATGGCTTCAGGTATTTGGTGAGGAATTTGAGAGAGATTTTCTTGTCTCTTTCGTCTGTATTAGAGAAGAAAAGCGGAGTCGGCTCTATTATCAGAGCGATGCCTTCCTCCTTCCCGTTACGGACATTGCTGATCCAGCAGCCCATAAATTCCTCGAGACTGTATTTAACTATCCCTATAGCAGGATCACCGATTACAACCGTTCCCGTTACATCTGCTGCATCTCCATCGTTCTCTTTAGTCGTTCGGCGTCGCCTATGCATCTTGATGCTGTACAGCACCACATAGTGGTTCTGTTTCCAATGCACGATGCACGGCAGAGGGGCATCACAAAGGGTACGGATATCCGTTCTTACACCTACCGTCTTGAATCCTATGCTTTCTGCGGCATGGCTGACACCGAGCATGCTAGACCCCTCGCGGGAGATGCAGCAATAGTCGCGCAAAGTCTCTAACGAGAAATGGCGGCCATAGTAACTGCATATCATGCTAAGGCATGCTGCCCCGCAATCCATAGAGTCGGCCTGATGACAAAAGGGATATCTCGACATTGCGCTTTAAGCCCCTTTAGTTGCATCTTGTCAATTGTCCTTACTCCCTTGCTGTGCCTTATTAGAGAGTGCTGTTTTGCCAAAACGCCACGTGGCACCGACAGTAATGGCTCGCATAGTAAGAAATTGACTCTTAGAGTATGTATCAAGGAAAATGTTAGTAGATCTGATATTGAAATTAGACGAGTTGAACAAGTCGCTAACATCAAGGAAGAGTGATAGCCTGTCATTCAGCAAATCGGCAGAAAGACCGGCATTCACAAGGAACATAGGTTCATTATACGACATCACATTGTGTTGTTTGCCTTTATAAAAAGCTGTAAGATAGACGTTGACAACTTTCCACAATTTGGTGGTGGCATTGAGGCGGATAGAATAGTTCAACGATTCTTCCGTACTCCGTATGCCTGGCCGAATCGGAACATCATAATAGTAATCAGTGAGAGAGGCTCCCAGATTGACAGTGGTTGTCGATGTGGGCCTGAGCATAAAAGAAAACTGCAAACCTGTATTGCTTATCACTCCATCGTTGATATAATACGAAGCCTCAACAATTCGCCCGAAGTATGGATGGAAAGCCACGTCGCTTATTTGGGTTATGCCATCTTTCTGTTTCCAATGGTATGCCGACAACGAAGCCGAACCCTTCTGGAAAAAATACGACCATCCGAGAGTGACGTAGTGATAATGAGATACCGTAAGATCCGGATTGCCATAACTGAAGCTTTCCATTTTGATTCTTTGGAAACTGCTCATCGAACTTGCCCCAGGTCTGCCGAAGCGATAGGAGTAGCTCATTTTCAGATTATGTTGCTTATTCAGTTTGTAATTGACATGGAGTGAGGGGAGTACATTGAAGAAGAACCTGTCGACATCGTACGCATCTGTTGCCACAGGCATATCATAATAGTTTAACATCTTCCAGTTTTCCGCCAACCGGACGCCAGCTTTGACATTCAACGGTCCAAACATGCGGCGCAATGTTATATATTGCTCTATCTCGTTATCTCTCATTATATTATTAAAGGAACGAACATTGTCATGAACCTTTGTTAATGTAGCTGAAAAGATAGAGTCCCATGAGTCCTCGTAAATACTTTTGTGTAAACCGACAGATAGACCGGCTTCGAGTTGACCAAGTTTGTTATTGTTATCAGAATAGTCGAGGGTGAATGACGACCAATGACCCTTGCTGCGATTGATATTATACATCGCAATATCTTGCAGCATGTTTTTGTAGTCGCGTGAAGAAGTCAACTCATCCGGATTATTGTACAGCGATGATACAAAACCTATTTTGAGTGAGCGCCCTGTCATTCCGAACATGTGTAAGAAGTCGACATTCAACGTGGCACTGTTGTTTCTTCGGGTATGGTCGTCACTTTTGACATAGCTATAGTCCCCTGTATCATATATGTATTCTTTATGAGTGACATCATATACCGAATTGTCATAAATATGATTCAAAGCCACATCGACACCTGCCGACAACATGCTGAAGTCGCCGATATTATAATTTATGACGGCAACCATATACTGATTGTCGTATTTTTGCAACTCATTATAAGAGTAATTCTCCGCAGCAGAAAGAGTAGTATCGTCGGTAAATAGGTTTTTTATGTCGCTTATCTCGGTCCGTTCTTTTCTGAAAGCAAGGTTAGCATAAAGATTCACGCTGACTTTTTCGTTAGCCCAGACATAGCTGGCCCACGGTGAAAGGCGTGGATTGTTATTTGCGTTCAGTCCCACGCAGAGCAACTGGTTCATCGAGAATCCGCGTTTGGTAACGATGTTCACCACAGCTCCCGATGCCTTATAGCGTGCCGACGGGTTCTCAATGACCTCTATACGTTCAATCGAGTTTGCCGGCATGTTTTTGATATACTGCACGAGGGCATCGCCTTCAAATTGAGCCGGTTTGTCATTGATATAGACTGTAACGTCAGATCTGCCTAAGAGGGTGATGGTGCCTTTCGCATCAACCTCAACACCTGGAGAGTTCTGCAAAGCGTCGGCTATGGAGCCATTTTGTATAGAAGGGTCGTCAGAGACATGGTAGTATGTTTTTTCGCCGTCGTCAGAATACAATGGCTTTTGAGCCGTGACGGTCACTGTATTGAGCGTTTCGGCACCTTTTTGCAACGTGATATCGCCAAGGTCGACATCGCCGCTCAAGGATATGGGCAGCACTACCTGCTCATGACCTATATGTCTGACAACGAGCAGATATTCTCCTTGACTCACGACATGGAGGAGAAATCTTCCGTCATTATTCCCTGTCGTGCCAACGACGAAAGAGCTGTCGGCTCCATTGACGAGGACACAATTGGCATAGGAGACCACCGACTTGGTGTTGTCCACGGTTCTACCCTTTATGCAGAATCCCTTGTCAGTCTGAGCGACTGACACATTCCCATAACACAGTAACAAAAATACTGCAATAAGATAAAGTCTGTTGTTTTTCATGATTCTTGTTTTTTCGCCCTTGCATTGAAGGCTATGATGTTGTTGCGATACTGTCTGATGATTTCTGATTCGAGCAGAGTCTTGTCGGGATGGACACAGAAGAAACCTTTTTCTTTATGTTTCTGGATGCACTGCCCGCCGCACAAAGGCAGGTATTTGCATTCCACACAGGTTATGTTTTCGATAGGAGTAGCTGCAAAAGCCTTAGATATCTTCTTTACGTCCCAGGCTATATTTCCGTCGGCATTCAGCCTGCCCATTGCGTTAGAATCAGTATAGTCCCTTGCGGTACACTTGAATACGGCCCCGTCGTAGTTGATGTTGGCATAGGCCGACCGGCTTGCATAGCAAGAATGGCAAATCCCCTTGTTGATGCCACCGCCCATGGTCAACGGATAACCCATCTCGAAAGCCTTGTCCATAAATTCGTTTAGCAGTGTATGAGGCGATTCGTCAACATTCGATGCCACCTGCCACACTTTCTGCAAATTGATATTAATGCGGTCGCGCACAGAAGGGGCAAATTCATTCAATATATCGAATATCTCATGCCGCGTGAAAGTCGAGTTGTCGTAATTGATACGCAAGGTTACCGAGACATCGTCCAACTCGCTGCATAGCGTCCGTATGTTTTCGACAATCCTGTCGTAAGAAGGTTCTTTGCCGTTTCTGCGGACCTTGTCGTGCTTCGCCTTATCTCCGTCGAGAGTGATCTGAAAAGACTCGAGACCAATTTTCTTGATTTTTGGAATCATGTCGCTGTTCAGCAGGTAACCGTTGGTAGTAATGGACAGATGACAAGGGATATTGTTCTTCCGGCATAGGTTCCGTGCATATAGCGATACGGGATATACCACAGAGTCAAAGCACAATAGCGGCTCGCCGCCAAACCAGCTTATGGAAAGTGCAGGTATATGTTCACGTTCCACCTTGAGTTTGATGTGCTTTTTGACTCGCGTCACCATAGAAGGAGACATTCTGCCGTCGCTATGATTTTCATAGCAATACCAGCAGCGGAAATTGCATTCCAACGTAGGGTTGACTATCAGCATGTAGTCTCTGTCGGAATACACCTCCATTTTGTTTTTATACAACAGCCACGATGTCTCGTCAAAATCGTCATCCACAATATACCCCATGCGCTTAAGCCTCTTGAAGTCGTCGGGATAAAGATTGCTGAATTCGTCTGGACAATCCAACATCTTGCGCAACAACCCCCATTCATCCTCACTCATACAGAACCCATTGCCTGTAACACCATTATACAAAAGTGGACGGGAATCATAATATAGTAGAAAGTTGTATTTGCTCTCCTTGAACATGTTATCACCCTTTCAATTAATGACACCTCACCTATTCGGATTTAATTACCGCAAGAGTCACAATTGGATGCATTCGGGATTGGAGTAGTGCACAAATCACCGTCAAAATTTTGACATTTACCATTGGAACACAAAGAATTCACACAATCCGTATTCCAACATGTCTGATTGGAACAGACTGTGTTTGAACATCTATTATTAAATATTATATCACTACCGCCAAAAATTTCAGACATTTCCATTGAACTGAGGGTTTCTGCAGAAAAAATACTGCTTGAGTTTTTAACATTTTTTTTCATAACTAAACGATTTAAAAGTTTTTTTTTTAATTATTTCAGTAATTGCTTTTGTATCGAGAATGTCTCGCTGAACACATCAGCATTTCACATCGGTACAATTTGCATCTTTGCATACTACGTTTTTGCAATTGCTATTATAGCATTGCGAATTGTCGCAGTGTCCGTTTCTTTCGGCATCACAGCCACCGAAAATTTCTGACATTTCCATTTCGGCAAGTGTTTCTGCCGAAAATAGATTTTTTTTCATAGACTTATTCATGGCATTTGCTTTTTAATTGTTATTAAAGAGTAACGTTTGACAAGAGATTATAAGAAGAACATCTTACATAAACAGGTGTTATTTAGCGATTTATCAACTTCCACCCCCCCCGAAAACATTATAAACAATTGCAAAGATAAGATTTTTTTAAAATGCCATCATCATTTTCTGTTCACGAACGATTTTTTAACATTCTTGTCGACTCGAGAAAGCTCGCTCTGACAGCCTCTTCCTAATCATACGGCATCCTCTCAAACTACGACAAGCAAATCTCTACCGCTATGGCCGAAGGTATCAACAACAAAATCGAAACCCTCAAACGTACGGCAGATGGCTTCCGCGACAACGACTACTTCAACATCCGGCTTCTCGCTCAACACGACTACATTCAGTCGTAACTCAAAAAGAAAAAAGGATAACAATCTTTTTCATGATATTCTGCCGATATCAGAAATTTATTTCCTCCAATGAAATAAATGCAGTATATCCAAGGAAACCCTTTAGGAAGAGGGCATTCTGTCTCTTTGTTGTCTTTTAAGTCCAATAGTTTTAGACCTATACGCCAAATTTGAGGGTTTTGTTCTGTCGCGCTGATATGTTTCTGTTGCCTTGCAAGGTGCTTGTTTTGTGTGGATAACGCAGAAGTGGCGGATTTATTGCAGGATGGTGTCTTTGACGTATGCACAAAGATACTATCTGTGGCTTTAATGCATTGATTATTAGTTTTGCGGATTGCAAATCCTTATATTAATAAGCGTCGGTGCCGTGGCGTCGGCTCGTCCGACAACACAGATCCGCCGCAACGGAGGGAACTTCCGCTGCGTCGGGGTGTCTTGAACTGCTGGCTGTTGAACATTGTTTCGACACGTCGTTGGCTTATCCTGTCAGTCATGCAGAATGCGTACAGTAGCAGATGGAACATCCGTTCCCCACTTAAAACTTTGCTATAGTAGTCGACTTTTGTGTCTGTTGCAAGACGCGACAACACTTCATCGGGTATGATTCTCACCAACTCCGGTGCTCGGTATTTTATATCATCTAATTGCACGGCTATAAGGCTTTTCTTTTGATAACACCATTACCCTATCTTTAGCATACTCGCCGCCGCCTTATTATTAACGGGTAACTGTTAATCAAGAATCTTTCGACCGCTTATGATTGCAAATCCGCCGCGACGGGTTTGATCATAGATCCGCCGCATCGGGGTTATCCCACCATTCTGTATTCCACATTTCCCATTCCGTTCTTTCAAACAAGTAATTATCGATGACGTGCTTGTTTTTAAAAAGTTTCATCCAATTGTCAATCCAAGAGTAATCAGAGGGTTTTTCTAAAGAAATATCATCTGGATAGTTGTATGATTCTATGTAGATGGTGTTGTGGTTGTCTCCTCCGCAGTCGTCAGACACTAAGATTCCCCAGGAAAACAATTGAAGAACCACTGCAGGAATCTGAATTTCGTGACCTATATATTCATATTGCAGCCCACTTTCATTCATTCTAAAGAAAAAATTCAAAAACAACCATTTGTTGGTTCTGAACAGAGTGAATTCAGGGTCTATGGGGAAAATTATTTGGTAGTTTGCGCTTCCTACAAGACTTTTGGGCAAAGAATCAATGACAAGGGTATCCTGCGACATTATATAATCTTTAAATTGTGTATCGCTTATTGGATGTTTTATGATTCTTTTTTCAAACAGCTCATATAGTCCAGCATAAGTAAAAGTCATCAAATAAAGGGAGCCGTTATATGATACATTTAGTGGAAAAACATAATTATTTTTGCAATCACAACGACTGTATACAGAGTATCCTTTATTAAGGATGATCTGCGAAATATAATGACTGTCTGGAATTATAAATTCCCCGGTATTAATCAAATATTTTGAAATATCGTATTCAATCTTAAGACTGTCTATAATCTTAAAATCAAAATCCACATGTTGCTGTGATTGCAGGCTTTGTAATACAAACAAACAAGAAATACAAAAGGTCAGAATTCTCTTCATAATATGGTACCATCACTTTTTTTTACAACGACTCCATATGGTGATAAATCATATCCATCATACGTACTTCTTTGTTTGTTGGCAGGTCTGACCCTGTTTTCAAATCGAACTGCTCGTATCTCACTCCACGGTATCACTTTATTGGTCACATAACTTCCTTTCATATAAACGGGTACCGTTTCATCATTGACTTTACCGTTCATAGCATCATAAGCATGTCCCAATTCATGAGATAGTCCGTACAAGGGAAGGCGTTTCCCATCTGAGTTTTCCTTTTTTCCCGGATTGTATGTTATTACGGATTCAGAGCCAATATTAGGATTTTTTTCTCCTTCATCATCCAATGAACAATGATCGTTTACAGTCCCCTCTTTAATTGTAATTCTCAACTTGTTTTTCTCCATTTCGCGTATTTCTTTTCTTATGCCCATTTTTTTTAGATTTGAAAGATCTGAACGCACTTTATTTACAAATTTATCACTTCCATTGTATTCTTCTCCTTTCTCTGTATACATTTTTCCCTTATTATACCTGTATAAATTGCCATCAGTTCCTTCAATCCATATTTCCCTTCCATCTGGATCCACCAACTTCACCGGATTCCATGCACAATAGGCATACGGGCTTATCGAAGGGTACTTGTCGGCCATCGGGTCGACGCTCAAAAAGAGGCCCGAAATGGAGGGGTCATAGTACCTTGCTCCGAAGTAGTAAAACCCTGTTTCTGAGTCTTTTTCCTTGCCGGTGAAAGACGAGGTGTTTTTGCAGCAAAACAAGTGTTGAAAATCAGCGCATTGCAAATACTGCTTTTTACCATCCACGGTGGTGTGGAGGGTGGTGGTGCATTGTCGGGGCGATATGTCGGCTGGAGTCTTCAAT
>JAFXAD010000034.1 GCA_017522065.1 Bacteroidales bacterium | reverse complement strand
TATTACCAACTGCTACTCTCTTGGTAATATGAGCTGCGAAAGCACAAACGGACTTATTGGTAACATTTGGAATGCAAGCGTAGCAATTACAAACGCCTTCAACGCTAATGGCGCTATCATTTCTGATATATGGCTCTCAAACATCGATGCAGGTCTCAAGAACGTATACGCAACCGATAAAGCAAAGTATATAGATAAGGTTGTTGAACTCACTGTTGACAACATGAAGGGCCTTGATGTCTTTGTAAATGAAGCAAAAATGCCTGCTCTCAATGAAGACGATGCGTTCGTAACAATTGAAAATGATTATCCAATCCTTAAAGTCTTTAGCGATATCGAAATTGAAGAAATAATTCCCGAAGAACCAGGTCAGGTTTGGAACGGAACAATCGCTAAGGAATTCGCAGAAGGCGAGGGTACAAAGGATAATCCCTATATCATTTCCACAGGTTCTGAACTTGCTTATGCAATTAACAACAACGGATTTGGCGGAAAACACTTCAAGCTTTCTCACGATATTTATCTTAATAACGTAAAGGATAACGCACTTTGGTATATGTCTGAAAACTGCAACACCTGGTTTGGTGATAGTGCAGGCTTCGACGGACATATTGACGGTGACGGACATATCGTTTACGGTCTCTGGTATGCAGATGGCAATGGAAACGAGTCTTCCGCGCTTATCCCCGTATTTATGAAGGGTAGCGTCAAGAACCTTGGTGTAAGAAATGCTCAAATCAGAGCTGAACAGTATGCTGCAGGTATTGTCGGTAGAACTGTAAACGGCGGTGAAAAGTATATCGGAAACTGCTTCGTTGACGAAACTGTATTCGTTTCAACTAAAGCTATAGACAGCGGTACCGCAGGTATTGTTGGTATGTTCTTCGATGGTACAAACAACGCTACCATTTCTTCGACCATCGAAAACTGCTATTCTAAGGCAAATCTTACAGGCACAACCGGAAGCCGTGTAAACGGTATTCTTGGCGGTGCTTGGAGAACACCTTACGCAATCCGCAACTGTTACTCTGTTGGCTATCCTGTTTACACAGTAACCGGCGGTGGCGAAGTTACTCAAACCCTTAAACCCTTTAACCTTTACATGATTCCAAGGCTTTTCGCTCTACTATTAATGCTGATTCCATGCATCGCTGTGCATGCAGAGAAAATCAAGGTCAGATTGTTTTCAAACAACAAAATCGAGGCCATTTATGTCTCGTTCGATTTGGGTTTGTACGATTTGTATGCCAATGACACTGTCTTGCTCGAATCTTCGCTTGGCGAGGGGATGACCGTAGAGATAAAGCCAGCCACGTCAGGTGTATCGATTGCCGTAAACGGGTATGAGTATGGCAACTATAGCCGTGCTGTTCTGAGAGCCACCGATACTGCGTGCATTTTGTGTCTCAACCCCAAGGGAGTAAAACAGCGCACATACGAAGGCGATCTGGTGGTGTCGGCTTTTGATAGAGCCAATCTGAAGATTATCAATGAGGTTGAGTTCGAAACATACCTTGCCGGCGTGGTGCAGTCCGAGATATACGGCCAACAGAGCGATATTTTCCGCATACAGGCGATGATTTCGCGGACATGGGCTATGCGCAATATGAACAAGCACAAGGCCGACGGCTACAACTTCTGCGACTATGTGCACTGCCAGGCATATCAGAACCGATGCGTCCGTCCCGACATAATGTTAGGAACCATGCAGTCGAGCGGAGAGACCATAGTGGACAGCGAGGGGCGTTTGATCGATACCCCGTTCCACTCCAATTCGGGAGGGCAAACGGCAAATTCGGAGGATGTATGGCGTGCCGCACTTCCGTATCTGCGTTCAGTTCAAGACACATTCTCGTTCCGCATGCGACAGTCGGACTGGACGAAGGTGATTCCACGCGAGAAATGGCTCAATTATTTTGCGAAGACCCACAAGCTTGATATACAGAACTCTGATGTGCGCAACGAGTTGCTCACCTTCGAACAAAAAGAACGCAAAGCAAAGATTCTCGGCGTGCAACTGACGAGGGTGCGTACCGATTTCGGTCTGAAATCCACTTTCTTTAGTGTCACTACCGACCCGAAAAGCGGTGATGTTGTGCTGAAGGGACACGGATATGGCCATGGTGTAGGCCTTAGCCAGGAAGGAACAATCCGCATGGTGGGGCTTGGAATTGCATACGATTCCATTATCCGCCACTATTATACCGGAGCTTCCATACATCGCGACGAACACGTGTCGGAGCGATATGTTCAGAATTTCGTCACGGAAATATCGAAGATAATCGAAGAGGACAAAGCGAACCCGGGAAAAAAGAAGTCGAAGAAAGACGACTGGCTGGGCAAACTGTTCCGTGTCCGCGAC
Organism: Bacteroidales bacterium; assembly: GCA_017522065.1. GTDB lineage: Bacteria > Bacteroidota > Bacteroidia > Bacteroidales > P3 > Colimorpha. The sequence continues at coordinate 40,725 of JAFXAD010000034.1, read as the reverse complement.
AGGATGGACAGGGAGGAAGAGTTTGACCCGACGAAACAGGAGATGGAATCCGATTGGTCGATTGAATGGTAGTTGATTTTCACACTTTTTATGATATTGTTTTATAATAAAAACAATATTTGATAGTTATTAGAGTTTAAAAATTTGTTTTACTCATAAAATATTATATGAAAAAAGGATTATTATTTGTTTTTTTGTCCGTTTTTGCAATTTCAGGAGTTTTTGCCCAGGTCAATTGGAAAAGCATTGAACAGGTGGCGCAAACGGATTGGAAAACCAACAAAAAAATGGTATTTATTGATTTTTCCACATCTTGGTGTGGTTGGTGCAAGAAGATGGATCGTGAAACCTTCAGCGATCCGGTTGTCTCTGCAATACTGAACAAGTATTACATTCCGGTGCAGTTTGATGCCGAAGGTACATCGACGTTCTCGTGGAACGGAACGAAGTACAGCAACACTCAGGTGCCCGGCCAGAGAGCTCAGACCCATCCTTTCACACGAGCCATATTGGGACAGAAAATAGGTTATCCGTCTTTTGCAGTGTTCAACAAAAACGGTGGCCTTACCCAGATCCTGCAGGGCTATCAGAACGCATACGAATTCTCAATGACGCTGTGGTTCCTTTGCTCGGGCGACAACCAGCGCTACACTTTCGATGAGTATCAGAAAATATTCCAAGAAGAAATCAAGCCTGAAATGATGAAAAAGCTTGGCTTGAACAAATAACACACATCGACGATTCACCGACTAAGAGACCTTCGGAAACGAAGGGCTCTTTTTTTTTATTCCAGACGGACTCTTGGGTCGAGGAGTCCGTAAATGATGTCGACAATGATGTTTATTATAACCAGCAGGATGCAGATGAAAAGTATGGAGCCCATAACGACTGGGAAGTCGTATTTCTCCAATCCGTCGACTATGACCACTCCCATGCCTTTCCAGTCGAACACATATTCAACGAAGACGGCTCCGGCCAGCAATCCGGCCAGCCACCCGGAGGCGGAAGTCACGATGGGGTTCATGGCATTGCGCAGTGCATGACGAAACAGCAGCCGCCCGCGTTTCATTCCTTTGGCCCGAGCGGTGCGTATATAGTCTTGTGAAAGTGCTTCGAGCATAGAACTTTTTGTCAGTTCGACGAGCACTGCAAGAGGGCGGATGCCAAGCGTGAATGCTGGAAGAATCAGATTGCGCAGGTCTATATATTCGCCACAGCCGTAGTCGTCGACCGAATACAGGTTGCCAAACATGTTCAGATGGGTCCAGTCGGCAAGGATGTAGGCAAAGAACCACGCTATCAGTATTGCCGCGAAGAACGATGGCAGCGACATGCCTAATGTGGACAGGAAGAGCGAGAGCCGGTCGATCCACGACCCTTTATGGATGGCGGAGAGGGTGCCGACGAGAATACCTATAATCAGAGCGAAAGCCATTGCTGTCAGGGCCAAAACAAGCGTTTGCGGGAAGGCTGTCAGGATTACTTCTGACACTTTCCGTTTGGTCTGGTACGAGCGGCGAAGGTATGGTGCCTTGACGACAAGAGATGTTTTCCCTATGGAGAATAGTGTGGCGTATGGTTTGTATTTATCGGGGTCGAGGAACCAATGGCTCGACGGGTCGTTGTTTGTGTGCAGAGAGAGGGGCGAAAGGTCGTTGAGGTAGCTCAGATATTGAATGCCAAGAGGTTTGTCGCGACCGAGGTCTTTGTTTATGATTTCAATGCTTTCGGCATCGGCACGCTGACCAAGCATCATGCGTGCCGGGTCGCCAGGCAGGATGTTGAACAGAAAAAAGACCAAAGTTACCACGCCAAGAATGACGAGGAACCCATACAACAATCGTTTACCAATGTAGCGAAGCATTTTGTGAGCAAATACTATTTAAAGTGTCTGTATGTCAACTTTTTTTCGTTCTCTGTTCTTCGTTTTCCGCTCTTAATCCGTGTACGACGGATTTTTTGGCAACAAAGTCTTTGAGGTAGAAGGGCTCGAAGTATGCCACATCTTCAGTTTCATTGTTTTGCAGTTTGTATTCGGCTAAAGAAGCCATGCCGCACGACGATGTGCGGAAGGATTCGTCGTAGAGGGCGTTGGCATTGACAGACAAAAGGGGACGTGTCTTTTCGGCGCCATCGCCAATGAAAACAATTTGGTTCTTCTCAAACCACTCGTCGTATATTCCCTCTTCAATGACTTCGGCAGCGGTTTCTTTTAAGATGCCCGACCGTCCGAAGATGGCGGTATAGCACTCCATGCGTCGAGCGTCAATCATGGGGCAGACAAGCCCGTTGTACTCAGGGTGTTGTGCGAAATAGAGCGATGCCATGTTCTGCAGGGTAGGAACGGAAAGGAGTGGGATGTCAAGTGCGTAGCACAGTCCCTTGGCGCTGCTGACCCCGATGCGGAGGCCTGTGTACGAGCCGGGGCCGGACGAAACGCAGACGGCGTCGAGCTTGTGTGTGGCCAGGAATTCGTCCTTTATTATTTTGTCGATAAACACAGCAAGTTTGGAAGAATGTGCGTTGGGTTCGTCGCTGTGTATCTCATTTATTATTGTTCCGTCGTGTTCCAATGCGACAGAACATATCTGCGTGGCAGTTTCGAGGAGTAATATAGTCATGTTTGTTTCTCTATCGCATGTCGATTATCTCGACATTAGGATTCTTGTTTTTTGAGAAGGTGAAGTCGTCGGTTGTTGTTTTTACACCGCTCTTGAAATGGCTTAGCTGATATTCTCCGCAGGATGAGTCGTAGTTGTGCATCTCCATACGTTGCAGGATGCCGTTGTTTGCATTGATTACAAGGCGAATCTTGTAATAGCTCTTGCTTTTCTTGGGAGTCATATCGATTATGGCATTGCCGTTTTCTTCCTGTCGGATGAATTTTGCGGTGAAGTTTTTGTCGTGTTTTGCAAGAATGGCAGCAGGGTTCAAAAGGTCGTCTTCGGCAGTGCTAATATTGTTGACAACCACCTCGTTGTCGTCTTTGTTCCAATGCCAGGTGGCGGTTCCGTCGCAATAAATGATGTTGTTGCCGAACGTTACGCGGTATTTCCCGTTGTCGTACAGTACGTCAGCTTTTTCTTTTGCAGTCGTTTTTTTGTTTGAGTCTTTGTTCGTCATTGTAACAGTGAACGATACGGCTCCTGCATTGATTTTTTGGGTGGCTTTCTTTAGTATTTTCTGTGCATTTTGGTCTACATGGCCGTTCGAAGTGTGAGTTATCTGGGCCGATAGCGGAACCATGCTGCAAATCAGAGTCAAAGCGAAGATTAGTCTTTTCATGTTTAGAACATTTTCTTTGCTTAACGTTCCAGAGGCATTATTATTGTATATGTGTCGCTACTATATTCTTGATGTGTGTATTCTTCATGGCTGAATGTGCAAGTGTCCGTCAGCCACAATCGAGGCCGTTCCACCTATACGGATGTCTCCGCTGTCCGCAAGTTGTGTGGCTACAACCGAAGGCCGTCCCATTTTTTCGCCTTGAATGAAACTGTGTTTTCCTGGTTGTATGATGCCGTTGGTGGCGAGATAGTGTGTAAGGGCGGCGTTGGCTGTACCTGTGGCGCTTTCCTCAGGCACTCCGTATGCCGGGGCGAAGTCGCGCACATGGGCTGTGTGACCGTCATTGCCGAAAGCAAAGGGGTGAATGCTGACGGTGTCCAGCCGTTCCGTAAGGGCAGATATTGCTTCCATGTCGGGTTGGAGTGAGTTCAATGCTTCGACCGAAGGCAGGGGGAGCATAATGTCGGCAAGTCCGGAATATGCAATTTGGACGGGTAGGGACGGTCGGTAGTCCTTGAGTCCTACGGCACTATATGCAGCCGCAGCATCATCCTCACCGAGTGTGCCAACGATGCGAGGCGTGGCCATCTGCATCATGACTACAGGTGCGGCCTCGACTTCAAGGTCGCCGGCCAATGTGCGGCAGCAGCATGTCCCGGAGGCCATTCCCAATTGAAACAGCAAAGAGAATGATGCAACTGTTGCGTGGCCGCACAGCTCCACCTCGCCCTTTGGCGTAAAATAGCGAACGGTATAGTGTGCGTCACCGTCGCTGCGGACAAAGGCGGTCTCGGAATAGCGCAGCTCAGCAGCGATGCTCTGCATCAGTTCGTCGTCTGGGAAGTCATTGCCTTCCAGCAAAACGACACCAGCCGTATTGCCTCCAAAAGGCTTTTTGGTAAAGGCATCAATGATATAGTATTTCAACATAGATAGTTCTTTATAGGCTGCGCAACCATTTTATCTCGTCGGCCCAGCGCATGGGGTCGGGGGTCTCGAGGATGATGGGCATGTTGTCGAAACGCGGGTCATGCATCAGGCGCGAGAAGAACTCTTTGCCCATAGCGCCCTCGCCCAGCACTTCATGGCGGTCCACGTGGCTGCCGGCACCTTTCTTGCTGTCGTTGAGGTGCATGGCACGTAGGTACTTGAAGCCCACAACGCGTTCAAACTCGTCGAAGCAGAATTGGTAGCCCATTTCCGTCGAAAGGTCGTAGCCTGCCGCTAAGGTATGGCAAGTGTCGATGCAGACGCCCACGCGGCTCTTGTCGTCCACGCCTTCGATGATGCGGGCTATATGCTCGAAGCGCCAACCCAGATTGGTGCCTTGTCCGGCGGTGTTCTCTATCACAGCTGTGACGCCTTCGGTCTTGCTCAGCGCCAGATTAATTTCGCGAGCTATCTGGTCCAGGCATTCCTCTTCGCTGATGCGGTTGAGGTGGCTGCCGGGGTGGAAGTTAAGCATCGTCAGACTCAGCTGTTGGGCTCTGTACATCTCGTCGAAGAACGCTGCGCGGCTCTTCTGTAGTGTCTCCTCGTCGGGCGAGCCGAGGTTGATAAGGTAGCTGTCGTGCGGCAGCACCATCTCGGGCCGGAAGCCGCGGTCTGCCAGCAAAGCCTTAAAGCCATCGATTTCCGTCTGTGCCAGCGGCTTGCTCACCCAGCTGCGCTGGTTGCGTGTAAACAGTGCGAAAGCGTTGGCTCCGATGGCTTCGGCATTGAGGATGGCGTTGCCCACGCCCCCCGAAGCGCTCACGTGTGCACCTATATATTTTGTCATAATGTTTATATTTTATTTACTAGATATTCGAGATAAGAAATAATCAACCGTCGTTGGAAGTCCTCATAACTGTAATCGAAGGTCTTCGGCATCAGTGCGCAGAGATGGCGGTAGAGGTTCAGGTTGAAGTAGTCCCTTCCGTTGAAAGAAATGGGATATTCCGGGCTGTATCGCCACATGTTTACATACTTGGTTTTGTCGTGACAGAGCGTAATCTCTATGTTAATGTGAATGAAAGCATCCCTTATGATAAAGATTCTGTTTGTATCCTTGTGTTCCTCGTATTGTTTCACCAGCCATTGGTCGAAGTCTTCAAGAGAAGCCACATCGGCGCTCATATAATTATGCCGGTAGAACCATCTTTTTACTTTTCTTTCAGACAGGACTTTCTTGAAAACCTTCTCGGTGATGCCGAGGTCGGCGGCTGTGGCTGGACGGCTCACTCCGATTTCCGTCATCAGGCTGTCGAGTTGCAGCCATGTGGCGCTGTCCATCTCCGTGCTCTTGGTGCAACGGGCATTCCTCTCCAGTAGGATTTGGTGCTTGCCGTCCCATGCCATGTATCCAACCCAGGCCGAAGGAGGATACACCATCTCGGGTGGCCTTTTGCTCCTGTCGCAGTACGAATTATTCTCCTTGATTGTGACTGAAGTGACCGTGTCCCCGCGAAGAGTAATTGTATGTTGCGCCGCCGCCGACAGCGAAGTGACGATATAAACCAAAATAGCAAGTAATCTGTATATTCTCATTAGTATTCGTTATCATTTTCGATTGCAAAGATACAAAAATTTTACCACATCAGAAAAAGTTTGTACTTTTGCATCTGATTTCAAAGGAAAAGATATGAAGCGAATCGTAGTTGCATTTGTTGTGGCAATGTCATTCTTGATGACATCGTGTGATTATTTTGGAGATTACACCTTCGAGGTTGTTAATAAAAGTGGACAGACGATAGTGGTATCGTACTATGAACAACTTCAGTCAATGGAAGATATTTTGCCGACGTATGAGCATGGGGATGATTATGAGTGGATTCATTTGGCAGACACTCCGACAGTTCGATATTTAAGTGCGGATTCTTCGTTTAGTTTGACGTATGACATAGGACAGGTGTCTAGTAATTGGCCAACAGAAGAAGACACTCCAGAAAAATGGCATATAGTGCCACTATGGAATCGTATAGACTACATTATTGTTGGGACAGACACGATTGATGCCTCGGAATACACTATAGACAAATGGAGTGCTGTTAATAATTGTGTATTTACCTTGACAATACGATAATCAATCAGAGAAGATAACGATAATGGCTTGTGCATATGTGCAAGTTTTTTTTTTGTCAATATCATCGCGCATCTATGCGCGGCACATTTCCCGCCCTGAAAACATATCCGTTGCGTCGGATTTGCAATCCGACGCAACTTAATATAAGGATTTGCAATCCTCAAAATCAATAACTAATAAATAAACTTTAGCTGTCCTGTCAGTTTCTTGTTGTCACGGCGTGTGTTCCACAACAAGACCACCTTTAAGACATCGCCTTTAGAATAATAGAGGATTTTATGATACTTGGATGTTAGAGCACGATAGGTGATGCCACTTTCCGTATCGTGGTAATATATCCTCCCTCATTGGGGAAAGAAAGCCAACTTTTCTACCTCGTCATTGATTTCATTGTTGACGTGGTAAGCAGCAGTTTCACCAAACGTGTCGACAACATACTTGAGTATATCAGACAAGTCGTCTAAAGCACGAGGACTCCACTCAATTCGCATACGAAGCAATCATTTTTTCCATCCTTTGTCTCACATCTTCGTGGGGAATGGTTTTGGCTTTGCCACTTTCAATCTCAGCCATTCGTCTCTGTGCCTCGGCTACTACTTCTGCTTTGGTGTTATATGTGCAGGTCGGTTCGGCGATGGCTGTATGTGTTAGCCGTTTCACAATCTTATCCATCTCTTGTTGAGCCCATTGGTTAATGGCATCAGGAGTTGAAAGATCGGGGTTCCAACTGCGAACGACAGCCTCGTTGATGTCTATGGTTACTTTACACATTGTTTATAATATATGTATTGTTACAACGCAATCATGTGTGGTTTATTGTTCGATTGTGTTAAATTTCTGCAAACTTGTGCAGTGCTTCCTCGTCGAGGCGCTGGATGGTCCAGTCGCTCATTGGGATGGCGCCGATGGCGCGGTAGGTCCGGAGGGCGTTTTCGTTCCAGTCAAGGCATATCCATTCCATACGGCCGCAATTGCGCTCTACGGCGAGGCGAGCCAAGTATTGCAGCAGCTGACGGCCGTAGCCGCGGCCGCGTTTCTCGGGAACGATGAAGAGGTCCTCAAGGTATAGTCCTTTCCTGCCTACGAACGTGGAAAAATTGTGGAAAAACAGGGCAAAGCCGACAATGGTGCCGTCGGGCTCTTCGGCAAAAACGACCTCGGCCGAATGCTCGACGAAGAGCGAGCGGTGCAGCGTCGGCACATCGGCAACTACCTCATCGGCGCAGCGTTCGTATTCCGCCAGTCTCATAATAAAGTCCAGCACGAGAGGCGTCTCTTCCTCCCGTGCTGGACGGATTGTAAGTGTGTTGTTCATACTGTCGATCAATAGTTCTCTGCCAGGACCTGGAAGTAGGCCTGGGGGTGGTTGCAGACTGGGCACACCTCGGGGGCAGTCTTGCCGATGACGATGTGGCCACAGTTGGCGCACTGCCAGATGGCGTCGCCATCTTTCGAGAATACCTTCTTGTCGTTCAGGTTCTTGAGCAGCTTGCGATAGCGCTCCTCGTGGTGCTTCTCGATGGCGCCTACCATCTCGAACTTCTTGGCAATTTCCTCAAAGCCCTCTTCGCGGGCCTCGCGGGCCATACGCTCGTACATGTCGGTCCACTCGAAGTTCTCGCCTTCGGCTGCAGCCAGCAGGTTCTCGGCTGTCGAAGCCACTTCGCCACCGTGGAGGTATTTGAACCACAGTTTGGCGTGTTCGCGCTCGTTGACTGCGGTCTCCTCAAAGAGGGCAGCAATCTGGACATAGCCTTCCTTCTTGGCTTTCGAAGCGAAGTAGGTGTATTTGTTGCGGGCCATCGATTCACCGGCAAAGGCCTCTTCGAGGTTCTTCTCGGTCTTAGTGCCTTTCAGCGATTTGGGCTCGTCGAAGATTTCTACAAATTTCTCTTTCGGCTGTTTGCATTTGGGGCAGATGGCGGGAGCCTCGTCGCCTTCGTGTATGTAGCCACAGACGGTGCATTTGAATTTCTTGCTCATAATAGTTTGTATTTTATGGTTTAAACAATGGTTATTTCAACAGGAAGTTTAAGTCGTCCTTCAATCCATATTCTTTAGTGTTTTCCATCTTGGTCTTGAACACTTTCATCTTGTTAGGCTTGCCAATCAACGAGAGTTTGCCTTCCTCGAGGAGCAGGGCTGTTGCTTCGCGGATGGCGGCAACGGTAGCCTTGGGGTTGACCATGATGTATTCCTTCAGGCGGTCGTCGCGGGTTTCGCCGCCGTGTTTGGGATCGAAGAAATCGGTGTAGTGGGGGTTGATCTGGAAGGGGACGATGCCCATGCAGTCGAATGATGCCGGCATGACGATAGGCATGTCGTTGGTGGTGCAGAGTGTTGGGCCTGCCACGTTGCTGCCTGCGCTCCATCCCATGTAAGGCATGCCGTCGAAAGCACGCTGACGGATGGCCTGCATCAGACCCGTGCGCTGCAGTTCGCGTACCAGATGGAAGGTGTTGCCACCGCCTACAGCTACACAGTCGGTGTCGTATACAGCATTAATGGGCAGAGCTTTATGGTGTACGGATTGAAGTTTTACTCCAAACTCAGCGTATACGGCTGCTACCTTTTTTTCGTATGCGTCGTAGCTCTTTGTCAAGCCGCCTTCGGCAAGACTTACGCCTGCGTATGGTATGAAGAGTACTTTCTTGACATTGTGGCGACGGCAGAAGTCGGCAATCATCTCCTTGCACCATCCGAGGTAAGCCTCGCCGCGCATTGTGGAGTTGCTAATAAGCAATAAATTCCTTTTATCCATTGTATGAGGGGTTTGGGGTTTGAGATTATAGGTCGAGGGTTGCGTATGTTGCGTTTTTCTCGATGAATTCGCGGCGGGGAGGAACGTCGTCGCCCATGAGCATCGAGAATGTGCGGTCGGCACTGGCGGCACTGTCGATGGTTATCTGGCGCAGCTGGCGGTTTTCGGGATCCATGGTCGTCTCCCACAGCTGTTCGGGATTCATCTCGCCAAGACCTTTGTAGCGTTGTACGTGTACGGCCGATTCTTTGCCGCCGCCGAGGTCGTCGATGGCACGCAGGCGGTCTTCCTCGGTCCAGCAATAGACATTTTTCTTGCCTTTCTTGACGGCGTAGAGTGGGGGAGTGGCGAGGTAGACATATCCGTTTTCGATAAGTTCGGGCATGTAGCGGAAGAAGAACGTCAGCATAAGGGTGTCGATGTGAGAGCCGTCGACATCGGCATCGGTCATGATGATGACCTTGTGGTAGCGCAGTCCTTCCATGTTGAGGGCTTTGCTGTCCTCGTTGGTGCCTACTTTCACGCCGAGTGCGGTATAGATATTGCGGATTTCTTCGCTCTCGAAAGCTCTGTGCTGCAGTGCTTTTTCGACATTAAGGATTTTTCCTCTCAGAGGCAGGATGGCCTGGAAGCGACGGTCGCGTCCCTGCTTGGCACTTCCGCCTGCCGAGTCGCCCTCGACGAAGAATATTTCGCATACAGAGGGGTCTCCATCCTGGCAGTCGGCCAGTTTTCCTGGCAGTCCGCCGCTACTGAATACGGTTCCGCGTTGCACCATTTCGCGAGCTTTGCGGGCTGCTTGGCGGGCGCGTGCGGCGAGGATGACCTTCTCGACAATCATCTTGGCTTCGTTGGGGTGCTCTTCAAGATAGTTTTCAAGCATTTCGCTCACTGCGCTGTCGACAGCTCCACGAACCTCGGTGTTGCCAAGTTTTGTCTTGGTCTGGCCTTCGAACTGGGGTTCGGCAACCTTGACGCTGATGACTGCGGTAAGGCCTTCGCGGAAGTCGTCGCCGGAGATTTCGACCTTGGCTTTTGCGAGCATGCCCGACTTGTCGGCGTAGGCCTTAAGAGTGCGGGTGAGGCCGCTGCGGAATCCTGTCAGGTGTGTGCCACCTTCGTGGGTGTTGATATTGTTGACGTATGAGTGTATGTTCTCGCTAAACGACGAGTTGTACTGCATGGCAATCTCGATAGGAATGCCTTGACGTTCGCCTTCGATGTAAATGCTGTCGGGCATAAGACTTTCGCGGTTTTCGTCGAGGTATTTGATGAAGTCGCGCAGACCGTTTTCGGAGAAGAATTTTTCCTTGAAAGTGTCGCCTTTTTCGTCCTTGTTGCGGCGGTCTTCGAGGTTCAGTTCGATGCCTTTGTTGAGGTATGCGAGTTCGCGCAGACGGTTTTCAAGAGTCGGGCAGTCGTATTCCGATACGGTGAAAATCTGCGGGTCGGGGTGGAAGTGGATGTAAGTTCCGCGTTTTTCGGTAGTGCCGACCTCCTTGACAGGATAGAGAGGAAGTCCGCGGCTGTATTCCTGACGGTAGATTTTGCCGTCGCGGTACACTTCGGCCGTCATGTGGTCGCTCAGGGCGTTGACGCAGCTTACGCCGACACCGTGCAGACCGCCAGACACTTTGTAGCTTCCCTTGTCGAATTTGCCGCCGGCGTGCAGAACGGTCATGACCACTTCGAGTGCCGAGCGGTGTTCCTTTTCGTGCATATCGACGGGGATGCCACGACCGTTGTCTTCGACGGTTATGGAGTTGTCCTCTTCGATTGTTACATTTATTTTGTTGCAGTATCCTGCAAGCGCTTCGTCGATGGAGTTGTCGACCACCTCGTATACGAGATGGTGCATTCCGCGAAAGTTGACATCACCGATGTACATTGCCGGACGCATTCTTACTGCTTCCAGACCTTCGAGAACGGTGATGTTATTTGCACTATAATTACCTTGTTTAGTGTTGTTTAGTTCGTCACTCATTGTTTCAAGTCCTTTTTGATTTGGACTGCAAAATTACTAATTTTTATTCATTTATATGCTTGTTTGGGAACTCGATTTTTCAACAAAGTGTGAAAAAATATTTTTGTGCTGTATGTTGTTGAAAAACAGTTGATGATAGAGTTGTTGCGATGCAAAATGCTAAATGTATGAGTTTTGTTTTGACAGGAAAGAATATTTTTGTTATTTTTGCAAGTTGAAAAACAAAGAATTATTTGTGAAGAAAATCCTGATATTGCTGATATTGAGTACTTTCTTCGCAACGGGTTTCGCTCAGGAATTCCGTTGTGGTGTTAATGTCAATTACCAGAAGCTGCAAAGCACTACTCAACAATACGAAACAGGCGACGTCAAAATCTTCGAGACGATGAAGCGTGCCGTGGAGGATTTTGTCAACAACCGTAAATGGACGAACCTGGAGCTTGAGCAGGTTGAAAAACTCGACTGTTCAATAAACATTATTCTTTCCCAGCGCACGTCTGCCACCGATTTTGCTGGTCAGATTTCTATCCAGTTGCGCCGTCCGGTGTACAATTCGAACTACACGTCGGGATTGTTCAACTATATGGAAGGCAGCAATGATTTCCACTTCTCGTTCAACGAGAGCCAGCCTCTCGAATTCGACCCGAATGCGTTTTACGACAATCTATCATCGACGCTTGCGTACTATTGTTACATCATGTTGGGACTATATTTTGATTCGTATGGGCCTAATGGCGGCGAACCTTTCTTTGAAATGGCTCGTACTATTACCCAGACGGTCGGAAGTTCCACGGCTCTAAAAGGTTGGAAATCCAGTGACAGTCAGAAGGCTCGTTACTGGTTCATGGAAAACCACACCAATCCCGCGTACGAGGCGCTCCACAGTGTGTACTATTACTATTATCGCATGGGGCTGGATATGATGACCAAGGACCAGCCTTCGGCTCGACAGAACATAATCCAGGCCCTCAAATACCTGCAGCAAGTTCATAAACGCAGACCTAACCTTTTGTCTGTGACTCAGTTCCTTGATGTCAATATGGCAGAGATAGTATCGATATTCACTCCTGCGCCGCCAGAGGAGCAGAAGGAGGTGTATACCATTATAAAAGAGGTGAGTCCGATAAATATTGTGAAATTCAAAGATTGGAATGTCAAATAATTATTTTCAATAATTCAGTTTAATAACTTCAAAACATAAAATATCATGACCCAAATACCGATTCAAAAAGAGGTGATTGACAAAATTGCCGCTGAAAACAAAATAAAGAACCCGGGAAAAGCCAGCATCCGCGAGATGCGCAAGATGATTCAGGATGTGGAGAAAGCCACAGATATACGTTTCGTCAAGATGGAAATGGGTATTCCTGGACTGCCGGCTCCCAAGGTTGGAGTCGAGGCACAGATTGAAGCCCTGCGCAATGGTGTCGCCAGCATCTATCCTGAAATCTACGGTACTGCCGATTTCAAGAAAGAGGCTGCCCGTTTTGTCAAGAATTTCCTTGACATAGATGTCACTCCCGACTGCTGCGTTCCTACGGTAGGATCGATGCAGGCTGGTTTCGCTTCGTTCCTTACCCTTACCCGCTACGATGCCAAGAAGACCAAAGTCCTCTTTATCGACCCTGGTTTTCCGGTTCAGAAACAGCAGTGCCGCGTTCTCGGCATTCCGATGAAGACATTCGACGTCTACGAATACCGTGGCGACAAGCTGCGTGAAAAACTTGAAGAAGAATTGAAAGACGGTGATGTTGCTTGCTTGATTTACAGCAGCCCCAACAATCCGGCTTGGTTTTGTTTCACAGAGCACGAGCTGAAGATTATCGGCGAGATGGCCAACAAGTATGGCGTTGTGGTTCTCGAGGACGATGCTTATTTCCTGATGGACTTCCGCAAGGACTACAGCGTTCCCGGCAAGGCTCCGTTCCAGCCCACCGTGGCCAAGTACACCGATCGCTATGTGCTGATGATCAGCGGTTCGAAGTCGTTCAGCTATGCCGGTGAGCGTATAGCAATGATGATTTGCAGCCCTACGCTGTTCAATATGGAGTGCCCCGACCTGGCACGTTATTACAGCCAAACACAGCTGGGTCGCGCCTTGATTTTCGGAACCCTCTATTGCCTCAGTTCGGGTACCGCCCACAGCGTGCAGTATGCTATGGCAGCCATGCTGAAAGGTGCCAACGACGGCACGTTCAATTTCGTCAAGGATATCAAGGAATATGGCGAGAAAGCCGGAATCATGAAGAAACTCTTCACCGACAACGGTTTCTACATTGTCTATGACAAGGATATGGGCGAAGATATTGGAGACGGATTCTATTTCACGTTCTGCTATCCGGGTTTCGGCGGCGTCGACCTGCTTAATGAACTTATCCGTTACGGCATCAGCGCCATCGCCCTCGACATTACTGGTAGCCACAAGCAAGGTATCCGCGCCTGTGTTGCCCTCGTGCAGCGCGACCAGTTCCCCGACCTCAAGGAGCGTCTGGAGAAATTCCATGCCGACCATCCGGTAAAATAAATCTGACAACTCGCAAAAAGTCTCTATAGAGGCAGGATGGCCTGCCAAATCTGAAGTGTTCAGATTATTGCTTAAAGGCTAAATGCAAAAAACTCCCGACCGTCGGTCGGGAGTTTTTTTTTGTGAAGGTATAAGTGTTTTAAGGTTACCTTTAATTTTTTTTTAACAGCGAATTGTACGAATTAATCGAATTGATATTTAGAAATTTGTTTTGCAAACAAAACGCGAACGTTTCGCAAAGCGAGAGAAAAGAAAACTTGTTTGCTTTTCCGAGCCAAAGAAATGTCAACGAAGATAATTAAACAAATTTTTAGAGGGTACCTTATTTTTTTACTAATCGGGCTGTGGCGTTGCCGGAGCGGAGAATGTAGATGCCGCGAGGCAGAGAAGAGATGTCGATATACGCGTTGTCGTTGGCGCTTGTGCGCAACATGAGCCGACCCATCATGTCGTATATCGCGATGTGACTGTCTGCATTTTGGACTACTATGTGTGTCGAAGCCGGATTGGGATGGATGGAGAAAGATGTTTTGTCGGCTATTGTATTGATGCCGTTGCCGGGAACCCATTCGTAGCAACCGATGTCGATGCGTCCGCTGCGGAAACGGCCACCTCCGTCGAGGTCGGTTTCGTAAGAGGTGCGGTGCATTGTGTCGCCAGCGTTGACGAGTGGCGAGAGGCTGCTGAGATGCCAGTCGCCCATGGTCTCAGATGGACCAACAGTGGTGTCGGGATTGATGAAGAAAGGACCTATACCATCAGTCGGACGGTTGGTCTTGCTGATGCCGATATTGCTGTTGCTGTCAACTCCTTCGAAACCATCTATGGCAGAGAATGTTATGGCGGTGATGTCGTTGCTGAAAAGAGAACTGTCGTTGCGCCAGACAATAGAGTTCCTCATTTTCGAGCCGTTGAGGTTGTAGATACCGACGCCGCTATTGCAAACGATGTCGCATCCGTCGATCAAGCCAGACTGTGATCGGACTCCGTATCCGTCGTTGTGTACGACCAGACTATTGAACAGCTTGGCGTCGGCCAAATTGACACCACCTCCGATGTTGTTGCGAATGATGCAGTTATAGACAGAGTTCATTACGGCATCCAGTGCGGCGCCATTGTTTGAAGTGGAGGTGTTGTTTTCGATGATGCAGTTTTCGATTCGGGCTCCTTTCGTGAGGTTGAGTCCTGAGCCTGTTTTTGCATATCCGTTGGCGAATATCATATTGAATACGGCAGCATTGGTAGCGTCCAATCCAGATATGAGTACTGCGCGTTTGTTGTCGCCACTCATGACGGTGTTGGCGTTTGTAAGGTCGCGTTCATCAATGCTCTGTTCAGTTCCGGCAAAGCCGCCGTATATTTTGACGTTTTTCTGCAGAGTGAAAGCGTAGTCGGCAGAGGTGTTGCCGTAGTATGTTCCGTTCTTTACCCACAGTGTGCCACGCTTGTAAAGGCTGCATATCTGCAGGGCGGATTCAATGTCGGGGTAGGCATCGTCCCACGAGGCTCCGGAGCCGTTGGCTTCGGCGTCGATGAAGATGGTGTCGCGGAATTCGACATAGTTCGAGGGCACGATGTTGAAGACGGCCCCCTGTCTTGCGGAATAGCCGTTAAGGTTTGAGAGTGAATAGTATCCGTCGCCATAGCCGCTCCATCCGAAATTGAAATGGTAGGTGCCGTTGTCGCGATAGCCGTCGCAGACGAATGCATGTCCGCCTTCGCTGCTCGAACCGCTATAGTAAACGGGGCGACTGTTGTCGAGGTCGTTTTTGAGCAGCGAGTCCCAAGAACTAGAGTTCGCAGGTTTAGCCATATAGTAGGCCTTGGTGTAGCCAAAATATTTCAATCCGTTAGGCACGTCTTCGCTATGAGCTCCGCTCCCTGTTGTGTGGTTGGGACCTTCGTAGTCCATTTTGACAGACACGCCACAGTGGTAGCAGAGGAGCGAGACAGCGTTTTTTTGTGCTGTTGATGAGTAGTAGTTTATGGAGTTTGGCATGTTGTTGTAGTCGTAGAATGCCGAGTCGAAGGCCACATGCTGATATCCGTAGGTGCCATGAGTGTAGCCAAAGTTCGAGAATCCGTGTTCTGGATAGCCGTGGTAGCGGATGATTTGAGCCATAGCCGTAGCAACACAACCTGTAAGGCTTCGACCATTATAGTTGCTGCCGTTGAAGCCGCTGGGATATGTCGGGCAGTAGTTGTTGTATCCGTAGCCCTGGTCCCAAGAGGAGGTCAAGAGTGCGTTGACCCCTTTGCTTGGACTGCGTTGAAGGTAAGTGTCAGTGGCGAGCTGTTTCCATTCGTATATGAAACTGGGCTGGGCGTTGGATGCTGATTGTGAGCTCCGTACTTCTGATATTTCGTCCACATTGCTCGTCAGCCAGCTGCTGAGGTTATCAGGAATCCTCGCAGTGTCGAAGGCACCGTTGAGCGAGTAGCCGACGATAGGAGTCACATGCATATCTGCTCCGGTTATGATGAAACCTGTTGAATCGATGTTGAATACAAACATCGCGGGGTTGGCGCTGTTGTCGTAGATGATGCTGTAGAGTGAAATGTTTTCAGTCGACAGGCTGGGTTCTTCGACAGAAAGGAAATTTCGCGCTGCCGAGCGTGCGGTGTTGCAGTCGACCGTCTGGGCATGCATGGTGAGCAGGCCTGCTGTAGCAGCGAGAAGGATGAAAACTTTTCTCATAAATGATGTGATATATTATATGTTGATATACTATTTGTTGAGGAAGCTCCACACATGGTCGAAGACGATGTCGGCGCGGATGTCGAAAGCTTCGCGTGACGCATATCCTATGTGCGGGACGGTGACACAGTTGGGTGCTTCGAGCAACGGGTGCGTGGGGTCGAGAGGCGGTTCTTTCTCGTATACATCGATGCCGGCGCCGGCGATGCGTCCTTCTTTGAGAGCCGAGGCCAGAGCTTCGATGTCGACCACATTGCCGCGGGCGGTGTTGATCAGGATTGCTGTGGGTTTCATTAAAGCAATCATCTCCTTGCTTATCAGGTGGAATGTTTCTTTGTTCAGAGGTACGTGGATTGAGATGATGTCGCTTTGCTTCATTAGCGTTTCGAGGGTGCAGTATTCGACACCCATTCCGGCCACTTCGTCGCGAACGGAACGGCTGAAAGCGATGATGTTGCATCCAAAAGCTTTAAGTAGTTTGATGGTAGCAATTCCTATAGCACCGGTGCCGACAATGCCGACAGTTTTGCCCCTGAGTTCGCGGCCAAGGAAAGCACCGCGCGAACCGCCGTGATGTGTGAGATTGTCGAGTTCGGTGATTTTTCTCAACACATCAATCATAAGTCCTATTGCCAGTTCGCTGACGGCTGTTGTTGAGTAGCCGGCTGCGTTTTGAACGAAAATTCCATTGCTTTTGCAATAGTCGAGGTCTATATGGTCCAATCCGGTAAAGGCCACCGATAGCATTTTCAGGTGGGGGCACTGTGCGAGAACGTTGCTGCTAAGTTTTATGTTGGAAATGACAGCAATGTCGCAGTCTTTCATTCGTTCGACCAGTGTGTCCTCGTTTTCGTCACGGTTCAAGAAGAAGCTGAACTCATGTCCTTTGGCTGAGAATTCGGATTGAAGTTTTCTGAATTGCACTTCGCTGATGCCCAGCGGTTCTACGCATGTTATTTTCATTATCGGTTCAAGATATTAAGGATTGTTGTAATGATGGCTTGTTTTCGAAGAAAGGTTTTAAAACAAATAAACGGCAAAATACAGAAAATATTTTACCGTTTTTTCTTTACCGAGAATCCGAAGCCGCCCAGTTTTTCGCCGAGGCCGTAGTATTTGCCGTGAGAGTAGGCGAGAGGAGCGGCGTGGTTCAGTTGGAAAAGGCCTGTTGATTTGTCGATCAGTTTTTCTTCGGCGTCGATTGCGACAACATGAGCCATGAACATGTCGTGGCTGCCGAGTTCGCGAATGTCGAACACCCGGCACTCGATGTTCAGTGGCGATTCGGCTATTAGAGGAGCCTTGACTATCTGTGCCGTTTGAGGTGTTAGATGAAGTTCTTTGAATTTGTTGAAGTCACGTCCGCTTTTCACTCCGCACCAGTCGGTTGCGCGTGCGAGTGATTCGGTTGTGAGGTTAATCACGAATTCGCCGGTTCTTGAAATGATGCTGTGCGAGTGTCGTTCCTTCCGGACCGATATATAGCACATGGGCGGGTCACTGCATATAGTGCCCGTCCATGCAATAGTCAAGATGTTGTAGTTCTCAGGTGCGTCGCCGCAAGATACCATCACTGCTGGCAGTGGGTATATCATGTTGCCTGGTTTGAAAGGAACTTTGCTCAAAGCGAATGGGTGTTAGTCTTTAAGTTTCTTTTCGAGTTCGTCTACCCAGTAGTGGAACTGCTTGTCGGTCTCGTTCAGGTTGGATACGGTCTTGCAGGCGTGCAGCACAGTGGCGTGGTCTTTGTTTCCGCATTGCAGACCTATCATTGCGAGCGACGATTTGGTGAGTTTTTTGGCGAAATACATAGTCAGCTGTCGAGCCTGGACGATTTCGCGTTTGCGGGTAGTGGATTGAATGCTTTCGAGCGGAAGTTTGAAGTAGTCGCACACAACCTTCTGAATGTAGTCGATGGTGATTTCGCGAGTAGTGCTTTTGACAAACTTGTCGATCATCTGCTTAGCGAGATCGATGGTTATTTGTCTGTGGTTGAGCGATGATTGTGCAATAAGAGAAATCAGAGCGCCTTCGAGTTCGCGGACATTGGTGTTGATGTTGTAGGCAATGTATTCGATAACATCTTCAGGCATTTCAATGCCGTCGTTGGCAAGTTTTTGTTTCAGGATGGCGAGTCTTGTTTCGACATCGGGGGTGCCAAGGTCGGCGGCGAGACCCCATTTCAGTCGGGATAGCAGACGCGGTTCGAGGGTGCCGAGATCGGAAGGAGCTTTGTCGCTTGTGATGATTATTTGGCGGTTTTTCTGGTGGAGGTAGTTGAAGATGTGGAAGAAAGCCTCTTGGGTATGGATACCCTTCGTTGCCCAGAACTGAATGTCGTCAAGAATCAGGAAGTCGATCATCTCATAGAAATGGATGAAGTCGTTGGTGTTCTTGTTTTTAACAGCTTCCACATATTGCTGAAGGAACTGTTCGGAAGTGACGTAGAGGACGGTTTTGTCGGGATGTTTCTCTCTGGTTTTGATGCCGATTGCATGAGCCAGATGGGTTTTTCCGAGTCCGACGCCGCCATGGAGCAGCAGAGGGTTGAAGGAGGTGCGTCCGGGGTTCTCGGCTACGGCATAGCCAGCGGAGCGGGCCAAGCGGTTGCAGTCGCCCTCGACGAAGTTTTCAAGAGTATAGTTTCCGTTGAGTTGAGAGTTGATTTTCAGTTTTTGGAGTCCTGGGATTACGAACGGGTTGGCGATTTCGTGTTCGTTTTCGCCATGAATGATGAGAGGAACGTCCTTCGGTCTGTTGACGGTAGCTTGTCTGCTTGAAGAGGGCAGGTTGGTGACAATAGGTGTTTCGGCAATGCTTGTATCCATAAGTATGCTGTATTTAAGCATGCCGTTAGGTCCCAGTTGCAGACGTATTGTGCGTTTCAGCAGGTCGAGGAAATGCTCTTCGAGCCATTCGTAGAAGAACTGGCTTGGTACACGAATGGTGAGGACATTCCCTTCGAGTTGAACAGGAACGATAGGTTCGAACCACGTCTTGAAGACCTGTTCGTTTTCCGGTCCCAAGTTGTCTTTTATTATTTTCAGGCAGTTTGCCCAAACTGTTTTATAGTTTTGCATCGTGGTTGATTGTTTTGATATGATTTAATATCATTTACAATGATTGTTGAATTGTTTGATTGTGATGCAAAGTTCGAATAAAAAATAAACATGTGATTTTTAAAAAAAATTTGGTTAGTTCATTTTTTTTTATTAAACCAAAACGGTGTAAAATCCCCACAGAAATGTAACGTCTTCAAAATTTCTTAAATCACAATCTTTTATTATTTTTTTATCTTTTTTTCGGCCTAATAATATACGTTTTTCTTTTGAAATAGGAAAAAAAATCAAAAAAAAATACGCCTTTTTTTTCACTTTTTTTGTTCAAAAAGTAAGTTGCTGTTTTTAAAATCCGTGAGGGGATTGTTGTTTGTAATTTATTGGAATATAGCTTTTTGATGTAAATAATTGATTGTTAGAATTTCGTTTTGTGACGTTTTTTTATATTGCTCAGTCAATCACTAATTTCTTAAAAAATGATGGAGATGTAAACATTTTTGGTTGACAAAATTTCAAGGGTGAAATAAATTTTTTTTTAATTTTTTTTACCGATTATTTTATTTCGGAAGGACAAAAATACACTTTAAATTTATTTTAATGAATAAATACTATATATAATAAAAAAAACGTACCTTTGTAAAACTATTGAAAAGACAAATTGTAAGATAAAACATTTTAAATAAATTCATTAAACAAAAAAATCAAGATGAAAACAGCTTATAATTTTAACGCAGGTCCTTGCGTCCTGCCCAAAGAGGCCATTGAGTCCACCATCGCCGCTATCCGCGACTTTGACAACACTGGCATTGGTCTGCTCGAAATCTCTCACCGTACTCCCGGCTGGGAGCGCACCATGGAAGAAACCCGTCAGCTCTGGCGTGACCTGCTGAACATCCCCGCTGAATACGAAATCCTTTTCCTCGGTGGCGGTGCCAGCACCGGTTTCATGGATGTCCCCGCTAACCTGCTCAACAAGAAGGCTGCCTATCTGCAGACTGGTGTTTGGGCCAAGAAAGCTGCCAAAGAGGCCAAGAACTTCGGCGAGACCGTTATCGTTGCCTCCAGCGAAGACAAGACCTACAGCTACATCCCGAAGGGTTGGACCGTCCCCGCTGACGCCGACTACTTCCACATCACGACCAACAACACCATCTATGGTACCGAGATCCGCAAGGACTTCGCTGCCAACGAGATCAACAACGTTATGCTCGTTGCCGATATGAGCTCGGACATTATGAGCCGTCCCGTCGACATTAAGAAGTACGGTCTGATCTACGGTGGTGCCCAGAAGAACGTCGGCCCTGCCGGTGTCACCTTCTACATCGTCCGCAAAGACATCCTCGGCAAGATCACCGATCGCCAATATATGAACCCGCTGCCCACGATGGTCGACTTCCGTACCCACGCTGCTGAAGAGGCCAAGAACATCTCGATGTTCAACACTCCTCCGGTAAGCGCCATCTTCGTGATGCACGAAACCCTGAAGTGGGTCAAGAACACCATTGGCGGCGTTAAGGAAATGGAGAAGATCAACCTCAAGAAGAGCGCTATGCTCTATGAGGAAATCGACCGCAACTCGATGTTCCGCGGCACTGCCGTGAAGGAAGACCGCTCGATTATGAACCACTGCTGGGTTATGGCCGAAGGCCGTGAGAACCTGCAGGATGCTTTCATGGCTTTCGCCAAGGAGCGTGGTATGGTCGGCATCAAGGGTCACCGTTCGGTTGGTGGTTTCCGCGCCAGCCTCTACAACGCTTGCCCCATCGAGGCCGTCGAGGCTCTTGTCCAGTGCATGCAGGACTTTGAAAAAGCCAACAAGTAATTAGTTGACAAACGGCGAATTATGCGAATTGAGCGAATCTGTCTACAATGATTTAAAGGCCAATTACTCGAATTTTGACTGTCAATAATTCGAGTAATTGGCTAATAATTGACCTGCGTAGCTTCGAATAATTAGTTAAATTAGCCGTTAAAAAAAGTAAAACATGGAAATCAGAGTCGATGTAAGGGAGGGTTTTGAAAAGAAAATCCGCAAAGAATCCTCTTGCGTATTCTCTGATGAAATAAAGATTTATCCGAAAATGAAAGTATTAGTTGCTACTGAGAAACCTTTCGCAAAAGTTGCCGTTGACGGCATCCGCGAAGTGGTTGAGAAGAATGGCCACACTTTGGCTCTTCTCGAGAAATATACCGACGTGAACGACTTCTACAAAGCCGTCGAAGATGCTGACGCCCTGATCGTCCGCAGCGACAAGGTGACCAAGGAAGTTATCGACCACGCCAAGAACCTGAAGATCGTCGTCCGCGCCGGCGCCGGCTACGACAACCTCGACCTCGAGGCTTGCACCGCCCGTGGCATTATCGCCATGAACACTCCTGGCCAGAACAGCAACGCTGTTGCTGAGCTCGTTATGGGTCTGCTCGTTTTCTGCGTCCGCAATTTCTACAACGGCAAGAGCGGCAGCGAGCTGATGGGCAAGAAACTTGGTATCCTCGCTTTCGGCAACGTGGGACGCAATGTGGCCCGCATCGCCAAAGGCTTCGGTATGGATGTTTATGCTTATGACGCATTCCTCACCGCCGACCAGATCAACCAGAGCGGTATGGCCAAGGCTGTCGCCAACCAGGAAGCCCTGTTCGAGACCTGCGACGTTGTGTCCCTCCACATCCCCGCAACCGCAGAGACCAAGCAGAGTATCAACTACGCCCTCGTCAACAAGATGCACAAGGGTGGTATCCTGGTCAACACCGCCCGCAAGGAAGTCATCAACGAGCCCGAACTGCTCAAACTGATGGCCGAGCGTACCGATCTGAAATATATCACCGACATTATGCCTGACGCTGATGCTGAATTCAAGGCATTCGAAGGCCGCTACTTCGCAACACCCAAAAAGATGGGTGCCCAGACCGAAGAGGCCAACATCAACGCCGGTATCGCCGCTGCAAACCAGATTAGCGAATACTTCAAGAACGGTTGCACCAAATTCCAGGTCAACAAATAAAATAAGTATTATATATAAAAAAGGGGAGACGCAAGTTTCCCCTTTTTTATCTTATTTATGTCAGACAGAACACTTTGTATATTCAATCCGGAGCACGACCTTTGTCTTGCAAACGGGGATAGGCATTATCTGCCACCGGCTTCGGCTTTGGAGTTTGCCAGTCGCGATGCCGGGCTGATGCAGGAACTATATCCCGATGCAACATGTACAAGTGTGTATGATCTTGACAGTTATGAAGAGAAGGTGTTCCCTTTTGACGTAGTGCGGGCATGGGGATGGAACGCCGTGGTGAGGCATGAACTATGCAAACGTGGAGTGCCAGAATCCATTTTACCCACGTCGGATACGGTCGACGCTATACGTCGGTTGCAGCATCGCAGCTCGTATCTTGCTTTACAGTCGGACTGTCGTGCCGTTGAGTCGGTGTCGGAACTTGACTCAATTCTTTTAAAAGGCAGTGGATATGTATTGAAAGCTCCATGGTCCGGAGCGGGTAGGGGGTTGCGTTGGATAACAGGGAAGTTGACAGAGTTGGATATTGCGTGGATGAACAAAACAATTAAAAGTCAGCGATGTATTATTGTTGAACCGTTGCGAGATGTTGTTGGTAATGTGGCCTTGGAATATCGTATTGAGGCAAAGGAGAATGGTCAGGATTATGGTGTGGATTTTATTGGCTACTCATATTTTATTACGGAGAGGGGAGTCTACAGGAATAATGTCATGTGGACAGACGAAGAGATTGAGGCCCATTTTTCAATGACAGAACTACAAGAGACAAAATCTTGTGTCGAGAAATGGCTTGAGAACAATGTTGTTGGAGAATATGTCGGTCCGCTGGGTGTGGACTTGTTGATATGCAGGGATAACAGCGTTCATGTTTCGGAGTTGAACTTTCGCCATACGATGGGTATGGTGGCCCATTCAAGAATACTCCGTTAGAAGTCGAAAAGTGTGACGACGAAATGAGAAATATCGGATAGAGGTGATGGCGTTGATAAATACAAGTAAATGGTCAAAATTTGAACAGGAATTACCAGGAATTAACAGGAGATCATCTCTAATAATTATTTAAAACGGCGAATTGTACGAATTAAACGAATTGATATTTAGAAATTTGTTTTGCAAATAAAACGCGAATTAAACGAATTTTTAGAGGTTACCAGGAACTAATTTATATAACGTGAATGTTCGTAAATGCCCGTAAATGCCCGTGAATATTTGTGATTATCTGTGAATGCCCGTGAATGTCCGAAAATGTCCGTGAATTATCATTAATGTCTAATAAATTGGACTAATTACTTATTTGTTAAAAAAAACAGACTGTTGTGAATTATATAGAAATACTACTTCTTGCATTGGCGCTTTGTGTTGATTCGTTTATAGTATCGGTGACATGCTCGCTGCACAGTAAACTGTCAATCAGAAGGGGTTTGCTGATGGCTGTGGTTTTTGCATTTTTCCAGGGCGTTTTCCCTTTTGCGGGAGCGATGCTCGGAATGGCATGCCATGATTTGATGGCATCGATAGATCATTGGATCTCATTTGGATTGCTACTGCTTGTAGGCGGGAAAATGATAGTGGATGCTGTTCGTGATGTGCCGGAAGAAAAGCAGCTCGATGTCTCGTCGATAGGAGTGATGTGTCTGCTTGGCATAGCGACATCGATAGATGCGTTCGTGGTAGGCATAGGTCTGGGTTTGGAAACTGACATGCTTAATGTTATAGTCACCGTTGTGACTATAGGAATAATGACATTTGTTGTTTCTTTGTCAGGGTTGTTTTTGGGGAAGTGCAGCGTGACGGTACCTGAGCGTTTAGCCAACATTCTGGCAGGGCTTGTACTTGTTGGGCTTGGCGTTTATACGCTCGTGGAACAGCTGGTTGGCTGACGATGGGTGCGGTCAGTCTTTGGAGTTAAGACGTTTCTTTAATTTTTGGATGAAATTCGGTGCCGGTTCCGGCTCGGGTTGTTTTGTGGTCAGCTTGTATCGTAGGCCGAGTGCAATGGTATGGTGGTATGCCAGACCATCGAGGAGGTCGAGCATTGGACGGTAGTCGATTGTAACTTGCAGTGGGATATTCAATTTTATTTCAAGTCCAAACTGCATGTTGGCCCCCACAATATACAACATATTGTCGAAGTCGGAGTATACGGATGCACCCAAACCTGCGTAATAGTACAGTTTCCAGAAGACTTTGTGAGTCCATTGTATCATTGCAGTTGTTCCATACCAATACTGCCGTTGTATGTCGTAGCCAGTCGTCTGTTGTCCGTTGGTAGAAATGAGACCGTTAGGCACAAGAATATCGCGGTTTCCCCAACCGAAATTGAATTCAAGACGAGTTTTTTCTCCCAGTTTGGGAGTCATGAGACTAAGTTCCGCCCGACGTCGGTCATCGAAGCCTCCGCAAGTGGAGAGCGAGGGTCTTAATCCAACAGCCCATTGTGCATGGGAGATGCAGAACAGTGACACCATGAGAGTCAGAGCGGCCAGATGTTTCATTGGATTATCTTTTTTCTGACTATAAGGAGAAAACGATGTATACGGGATAGTGGTCGGAGATGAATTTCGCACCGTAGTTTTTTACGATTGTTTTGAACGGCTGGACGGAAATATTGCGTATGAATATGTGATCTATCATGCTCTGTTCGCCTTTTCCAAAAGCATTGTAAGTGTTGCGGAAGTCTGTTTTTTCGGCGGTGCGTCGAGCTGACATGATGTCGTTGTTGTAGAATTGAATGAGCAGAGGTTCAAGGTCGGTGGCGTTGAAGCAACCGGCCAAAATGACTGGAGTGTTTTGTTTGGCGTAGGAATCGATGAGCTCGTTGAGCAGTTTTATTGATTCGGGGTAAGCAATAGTGTTGAGGGCACCGAGATGAGTGTTGAAGACATAGAATTGTTTGTTGGTGTATTTGTCGCGGAACAGGGCTATAGTTACAGTGCGCCGTTTTTGTTCGTCCCAGCCATTGGATGTCTGTCGTGGTGTTTTGCTGAGCCAGCGGGTTGTGTGCCAAGAGAGTTCAACAGAGGCGGTATCGTAGTATATCGCATTGTAAGACCCTTTGCTTATTCCGTTGTCGGCACCGAGACCGATGCGTCTGTATTTTTTTCTGAAAGAGTTGTCGATATACGAGAGCTGGTCAATAAGTGCATCTTGCAAGCAGATGACATCGGGTTTTTCGTCGCGAATGAAATCTATGACGGCGTCTCTGCGCAAATGCCATGAGTTTTCGGCGTCGATGCTTGAGTTTTTGCTGTTCCGTATATTGAATGAAACAGCCTTGATTTGTTGAGCAAAGGTGCTCGGCAAAACACCAAGGGCGAGTAACATTGTGAATATGAACAGTTTTTTTAGCATTGTTAGTTAGTTAAGTTTGTTTGTTTTTTGTATAATTACAAGAGTATAAGTTTGTTCTTTATTCTGAATCCTTATTTAACGTTGAAATGTGCAATTATGTTGCATTTTTAGGTGAAATTTGTACTCTTTTTAGAAATATTTAACTAATAATGTGCTATGAAGCATGTTTCTTAGTAGTTTTTAAATGATTTCGAAGTGTTGTAGGGCCGACAGAATGCCATCGTTGTTAGAGTCGAGAGTCACGTAGTCGGCATGTTGTTTGACGATGGTAGAAGCATTGCCCATAGCGACGCCGATGTGTGCGTAGTCGAGCATTTCGATGTCGTTGGCGCCATCGCCGAAAGCCATAGTCTCGTCCTGATTTATGCCGAAGTGAGAGATTATTGTTTCGATTCCGACAGCTTTGCTGCTGTTGTTGGGAATGATGTCGGAGAATGCAGGATGCCAACGTGGCATGCGGCAGTGTGAGAGGAGTTCGAGCACGCGAGGGTCATCTTCGACAGGTTGCATGGCGATGAACTGATAGACATCGTTATTGGCCATCTCTTGCAAGGGGCGTACCGGAGGCATGGTGAATCCCAGTTGGTCTCTCAGTCGGACGGCGCTGTCGCTGATACGGTTTATGAACATGTCGTTGGCAGTAAAGCACATTGTAACGATGTCGTTTTCTTCTACATAGCGTAGCCATTGTGTGACGTCGATTTTATTGATGGGGTTGCGAAGAATGACATTGTTGCCGACGATGCAGTAGCCGCCGTTTACGGTGATGTATCCGTCGAAATCTATAGGCATGGGGGGAATAAGGACCATAGGCCGTCCGGAAGATATGAAAGTCCGGATGCCTTTTTCATGTAAGGTCTTGAGGGCTTGTATGGTTCCTGGCAGGATGGAGTGAGACTGAGTTGAGAGGAGTGTACCGTCGATATCGAAGAATATAGCTTTAATCATTTGATTTTGTTGTAAACAGATTTTCTGAGCATCATGGCTTGACCGAGACCTCGTGAAGTCAGGTAGACCATGAATGCCGACCATAGAATGTTGTTTTGAACGAATTCGGAATCCGTATTGAGTGATACAGAAAGAAGATACCACACAGCAAAGAAGGCGATAGTGGCAATAAACATGGTGTTTCGCATTGTTCGAGAAGCTGTTGCGCCAATAAAGATTCCGTCGAACAGAAATGCGGAAAAGCCGCATACGGGGATAATGAGAGTCCAGAAGAAGTAGGGCTTGGTGGCCGATATTACATCCTGCTTGTCGCTGAAAATCAAAAGGAACTGTTGTCCGAAAGCGGCATACAGCACAGTGAACAGCAGCGTCAGGCCGAGCCCCCAAGCTATGAGGTGTCTTACAGACGAGAGGAGAGAGCGGCGGTCTTGTGCGCCGATGTAACGTCCGACAAGAGATTCGCCAGCGTATGCAAATCCGTCCATGATGTAGCTGAAGAGGGTGAAGAACTGCAGTAGCAGAGCGTCGACGGCAAGGATGCTGTCGCTGATACGTCCGGACTGTGCTGTTATGAATGTGAATACCGTAGCAAGGCAGATGGTTCGCAGGAAAATGTCGCCGTTGACGCTGAAGAAATCCTTCATTTGTCTCCATTGCAAAGCATCGCGAATGAACTGAAGCGAGAGTCGGGCACGGAAGAGTTTGCCGTAGCGCAGGCTGACGAAGAATAGGCCTACAGCGAGACCGCTGTATTGTGCTATCACGGTGCCGAGGGCCACGCCGCGGATATCCCAATGGAGCACCACGACGAAGAGCAGGCTGCAGATGATGTTGACAATGTTGATGAGTATGGCAATCCACATTGGCAGTTTTGAGTTCTGCATGCCGATGAACCATCCTTTTATGGCGTAAAGTCCCAGGGTAGCGGGTGCGGCCCAAATCCGGACGAAGAAATAGGAGAGTGCAAGAGACAGCACGGAAGGGCTTGACTTGAAAATCAGTTCGGAGAGCAGTGCTATCGGATATTGGAGCAGAATCAAAACAGCGGCAATCATCAGAGCCACAGCAAAAGCCCGAATGAAGATACGCACGGCTTCGTCGAGGCGTCGAGCACCGTAGGCTTGTGCTGTGAATCCGCTTGTACCCATTCTGAGGAATCCGAAATTCCAGTAAATGAGGTTGAAAATCTGCGTTCCGATAGCGATAGCACCGAGGTGGGACTGGCTGAGGTGTCCCATAATGGCAGTATCTACCATACCGAGGAGCGGTACGGTGATGTTTGTTATGATGTTAGGTAGTGCTAAGCTGAGTATCTTCTTGTTCACAGTGTATTAATCAATCTCACATTCAGCGACGTTGAGTATTGTCCGAGAGTCTTTCATGCTAACGAAGGCAACGATGTGGCAGTTGTCGAGAATCCACGTATTGTCGAATTCGGAGTACGAGAAAGTAGCCATTTTTTTCTCGCCGGCGGTACCGTTGCAGTCGATGTCTGTGCCCCAGATGTCGGTGATCACATCGCGAAGGATGTGGTTGTGGATATACTCGTTGTTGCGGCTTCCGTCGGGCATCAGTTGTGTTGCGTTAATGCTGTCTTCCATAATGAGCAGAGTCAGCGTCATTTTGTCAGAAATATTTTGCAGAAGCTCGATGTCGGCAGTTATTGATATGCTGTTGTCGAGCCGTGTGGCGTTGACGTCGATGGCCACTTGAGCCGGTTGCGACAGGACGTTGTCGACACGCGAGTTTATGCCGCTGGTAGGAGTGAAGAGATCCCATGTTCCTCCGGTGGATGTACGGCTGACAAGAGCGTTGGGGTACATGGCAGCAGAGCGCACGCCGAAGAATAGGCTCCATGCCTGTCCGTCGGGAGTGCTAAGTCTTGGGTTGCTGCCGAAAGGCAGAGTGAAAGAGGAAGAGTCGTGTATGGCGATGGCAATCAGCTTGTCACCGTATTGTCCTACAGCTGTGTTTATGGCGGTGTCGGCCACGGGGCAGTTGACGCAACGTACGCCTGTGTATTTTTCAATCAAAGCACGCTGCGATTTGTCGCTGACCCCATTGCCGGAGTACCACTCTCCTTCGGCGCCGGAGAAGACGATGTAGTTGTCGCTTTCTATCTTGTCGCACGACGAGAAAAGGGCTATGGCGCAAAGGGTTATTGAAAAAAGTCGGAATATGGTTTTCATTTTTCTTTTGCTGTTAATTTAAATTTGTCGATTCGAAGAGTCTGCGTTATCAGAATGAAGTGGTCAGACTAAAGGTAAGGCCGTTGCTGGCAGGGACTTGCCGACACACGCCGCCGATGCAGATGATGCCTTCGCGTTGCTTGCCGTAGCCGATTTGCAGTCGGGTTGCGTTGTGGGTGTAGCCTACAGAGATGTTGTAGTAGTTTCCGATACCGTCGTTGTAGGCGTATTGGTCGCTTATGGAGACAAACCATGCCGAAGTGAAGTTATATTCCACAAGGCCCATGATCCAGTCGCCTGCACGTTTGTCGTCGACATTGGGGTCGTATTTGCTGTCGCTGCCCATCCATTCGGCCTCGAAACGGAGCACGTTTTTGCGGTTGATTTTCCAGGTCAGGTCGGCGATGGCCACGTGGTTGTGATGCATTTCGCCCTGGTGACCTTCGACGATGGGGTTGAAGAGCACGTAGCCATAAGTGGCTGTGAGTTTGACTTTGGAGTTGATTTTTTTAGCTATTTCGAGCGAGAGGTCGCCATAGTAGGTGTCGCCCGTTCCGAAGAATGACGAAGAGTAGCCGTCGGTTCCCTTGCCGCCGATGCGGGTGGTGTCGAGTCCGGTTATGAGCGAAGCGTTGAAGTGAAGGTCCGTTCCGTATTTTCCGCCGAGGAGGGTTTCTTTCTTGAATTTATACATGAAGTCGGCTTGAAGTCCCATTTCGCCAGTGCTTTGTGTTGCATAGGGGTACATGCTGAGGAACGCGTAGGTGTGTTGTTTGGTTATAGCCGGGGTATAGTTGATATAGAGCATTTCGCCTGTTACAGAGCGTACAGATTTGAAGCCCATGTTGTCGACCCTTTTGGCCTGGATGTTTGCGCTGAGACCTTTCTGCGAGTAGCTTGCGCTGACCCACAAGGCTTCACCATTCTTATAGATAAAATCGTTCATGACAGTGGGGTCCTGGCCTTTGTGGGCATATTCAGCCTGCAGGCCGAAGCCGCCGTGAGCGAGGTCCATGCGTACAGAGGCTGCACCGACGTTCTTGGGGAGGTTGAGCTTGAATCCGCTTATGTCGGCAGGAATAGTTTCGTCGTCTTCATATTTGCTGACGAAAGAGCCGCCGAGAGTCAGTCGGGTCTTGGATTCGTTCCAGGGCTTGACAATGTCGTTGAGTGAGAATTCTGCATCCAAGCCGCGAACGAGTCCGCGGGTGTCCCAATAGTAGCGTTGTTGTCCGGCAAGAGCCTTGAGAGTGATGCCGTTGGTTGGGCGATACATGACGTTGAGTCCGCGAATGGCATTGTCGAGTCCCAGATAGCGGTCCTCATAGGCGCGTAGAGTCATGCCATTGCCGAACTGTTCGTAGAAATGGCCTGCAGTCACGGCGAAAGTTTGAGTCTTGTAGCTTACGAAGTAGTTGGCAATGCCCTGTCCTGTGTATTGCGAGTTGAAGCCGAGCATCGGGTTGAGATATGCTTCATATCGCAGGCCAGCGCTGAAATTGCCGTTGGTGTACAGTATGTCGGCACGTGCGTTGGAGAGCAGTTTTTCTGGCACATCGCTTGATCCGATAACAGAGTCGCGTCGTGACAGTTGTCCGTCGAACTGCACATTGCCCGTTACGCTTCCGCCAAGTATGCCTTGAGCATTCAGGGAACCGATAGTTATGGATTGGAGTCCGAGGAGCAAGGAGGCGGTGAAAATGGTTCTGGAACGTCTGTTCATTTGATGGTTTTGTCTTAGTTCATTAATCAACTGATTGGTTTAGATTTCCTCGCCGTTGGCAATTTTCTTGACGAGTTCGAAGAGTTCTTCTTCGCTACCGTCGACGTACGAAGTATGTTGCCATACGATTTCGCCTTTGCCATTGATGAGGAAAGTGTGCGGCACGTTAACAACATTCATGGCGCGTTTGAAATCCTGGTTCTGGTCGAGGTAGACCTCGTATTCCCAACCGTTGCCGTCGACATGCGGTTTGACTTTTGATGCCGAGCGAGCATCGTCGATGGAGATTGCCACAAGCTTCACGCCGGTTTCTTCCTGCCATTCTTCGTAGACTTCTTTGATGGCGTTGAGTTCACGATTGCAAGGTTTGCACCATGTGGCCCAGAAGCTGACGATGATGGGCTTGCCGTCGTTGTTGATTACTGATGTCTCAACGGTTTTGCCGTCGAGGGTTTTGATGGTTATGTTTTCGGGTAATTTTGCATTTTGAGCAAAAGAGAGTCCGAAAAACAGTGTTGCTGCAATTGTCAGGATGAATCTTTTCATTTTAATGGTTTTTTATTATTTAGTACTTTATTTATTATTTTTCTTTCAGTTTCAGTGACAGGGATTGGAGCGCAGAACGGAATTTATTGTCGGGCAGGTTGTTGAGAGACTGCATTGCCATATCAATATAGAGTTCCAAGGTCTCGGCGGCGGATTCTATTCCGTACGCGTTCACGTAGGCGGATATGGTTTCTACAGCACTGTCGGTAATCACGTCGTGTTCAAGAAGCGACATGATGTTCTTCTTGATGTCGTCTGGAGCGTTCTGAAGCGTAATAATCAAAGGCAGAGTGCATTTGTGTTCGCGCAGGTCGTTGCCTTGGGGTTTGCCTGTGACGGCAGTCGGGTAGTAGTCGAGAATGTCGTCGCGGATTTGGAAAGCCATTCCGAGATTGAGTCCGAAGGTGTGGGCGTCATTCAGCGTTTTGCTGTCTGCCGAGGCGAAAATTGCTCCGGCTTCGCAGCAGGCAGCCAAAAAGATAGCCGTTTTACGCTGTATGATTTGGAAGTACGTCGACTTGTCGCCATAGAGGTGGTTGGTCTGCTGAAGTTGGAGCAGTTCCCCTTCGCACATCTTGATGACGGTGAGGTTGATGAGGTGAGTGATGCGTTGGTCGTTAACTTCGTTGATGGTACGCATTACCTGAGCCAAGTAGAAATCGCCAGCCAGGACAGCGGTTTTGTTGTTCCAAAGGCTGTTTATCGTGGCGATGCCACGTCGAGTGTCGGACTCGTCGATCACATCGTCGTGAATCAATGTGCTGCAGTGAAGAGTCTCGATGGCGGCGGCAATTTTGAAAATGGGGTGGTCTTGAGGTATATCGTCAGGCAGGCCGCAGCAAAGAGCCGAGAGCAGGGTGAGCATAGGGCGGATCTGTTTGCCGTCCTTGCTTTTGAGATGCCTGTTGATGCTGTTGACGATAGGGATATCGCTTGCCGAAATGGAATCGTAGGCCGATTTGAAGTGAGGGTAGATCGGAGAAATCAGGTTTTCTATGAATGTCAGATCCATGCTGTTGGTAGTTGTAGTTGTACGGCTTGAAGAGGGCGCGAATTGTTGTGATGATGATATTAGGTCAGACGTGCGTTCCGGAAGTGGTTATGAGAGCAATGTGCTTGTCGAGGTCGTCGACGATGTCGATTTGGTACAGGGCGTTGGTCCGTCCTTGCCTGACGCAGTGTGCTGTTGCTTTCAGCCGAGAGCCTTTGGTAGCCGAGAGAAAGTGTATGTTGGAAGAGGTGGAGACCCACGAGAGATGAGGGCTTTTGTTGTCCGCTTCAAGGTCGGAAGTATTGGCAGCCACGGCGAAAGCGAAGTCGGCCAGAGTGAAGAGAACGCCACCCATGACAGCCCCTTTGGCATTGCGATGCGAGCCGTTGAGTTGAAGGCTGCAAACTGCCGAATGAGGTTCGACCGAATCGATGACGATACCGGTAACCGATGTGGCGTAGAGGTCGTTGGCGAAGACGGAACGTGCTGTCTGAGTCAAATCATTCACAGGCTGAAAGCTCTTTTAGTTTGTTGTAAAGTGTTTTGGAGACTTTGCTTAGAGGCAGTCGGAGGATGTTGTTTATGCGTCCGTCGATTTCGAGCAGAGCTTTGATGCCGCCGGGGTTGCCTTCCTCGAAAATGGCATTCATAAGAGGCAGCAGACGGTTGTGGATAGGCAGTGCTTTCTTGAAATCGCCTTTCAGGGCGAAATGGACCATGTCGGACATCTCTTTTGGCCGTGCGTTGGCGATGACAGAGATGACGCCTGATGCTCCGAGAGCCATCATGGGGAAGGTGAGGGAGTCGTCGCCCGAGATGACTTTGAAGGATGCCGGTTTGCGTCGCAAGATTTCCATGACTTGTGCAAGGTTTCCGGAAGCTTCTTTAATACCTATAATATTAGGGCATTCGTTGGCGAGCAGCAGCGTCGTGTCGGCCGTCATGTTGCACGAAGTGCGTCCCGGAACGTTGTACAGAATGACTGGCACCGGCGAGGCGTCAGCAATGCTTTTGAAATGGTCGATGAGGCCGCGTTGCTGAGGCTTGTTGTAGTATGGTGTGACGGATAGGATTCCGTTGATGCCGTCGAAATTGGTTTGCGCAATGGCGTCGGTCACGGCACGGGTGTTGTTGCCGCCCATGCCAAGCATGATGGGGAGGCGTCCGCCGACGGAGTCGACAATGAATTGGAGCAGTGCCGTGCGTTCGCTTTCGGTCATTGTGGCAGCCTCGCTGGTAGTGCCAAGAGCCACGATATAGTCTACTCCGGAGGTTATTACATTATCAATCAGTTCTTCCAATTTACTGAAATCTATTGTCTCCTGTTTGCGGAACGGTGTGATTAGAGCCACTCCGGTTCCGGAAAAAATATCTTTCTTTGTCATGTGGTTGAAGTATGTTATGTTTTCTGTTTTTTTATTGAATGAGGGTTGTCTTATTTGTTGATCATCATCAAATATTTGACGATTTGCTCGATATAGTCTTTAAGATTCATGGGTTCGGAT
The DNA here is from genome assembly GCA_017522065.1 of Bacteroidales bacterium. GTDB lineage: Bacteria > Bacteroidota > Bacteroidia > Bacteroidales > P3 > Colimorpha. The sequence goes on along the minus strand of JAFXAD010000034.1, from coordinate 7,080 downwards.
TTTTTTATGGCCATGTCGTACATGTCCATAGTTCCTTCATCGAGTTCTGATTCGGTGTTGGAATATCCGACTTTAAGGTTCGCGTTGGTGACGGCAGTCACATATTTCCCGAAAAAGTCGGGTTGGACTGTAGTGTCAATTACGAGGTCGAAATGCTTGGAAGTGAATCCGTCGACGACACCTTCCTTAGGGATTCCGAAATAGTTGAAATCTTCTTTTTCGTGGCATATTATGGTGCGTGTGTGCGAGAAGATGTAGTCGATAGGGTACTTGTCAGCTTGGAAACCGATGAGGTGCACTTCTTTGCCATGCGACTCTTGTGCTGTGACAAAGCGGTGGATAAGGTTCCAGTGTTCGGCATCGCCTACAGTAAAAATGAGACCGATGGTTTTGATATCGTTCCAATTGTCAATGCGTTTGTCGCGAGGTTCGGTGATGAGGTTTCGCAGATGCCGCTCTTGGTATTTTCTTTTGAAAAATTCAAACATATTATAGAATCGTATTTTTTTGTCGTGGTTTAGTTGAATGAGAGTTCTTGCTGCCGGTAGAGGTTGAAGGAGCGTCGGTGTAGAGGAGTTATTCCGTATTGTAAGATAGCGTCGTAGTGTTTGGCTGTCGGGTATCCTTTGTTAGAGTCCCAACCGTATTGGGGATAGAGTTTGTGCTGCTCGCACATGAAGTCGTCCCTGTAGGTTTTGGCAAGTATGGAGGCAGCAGCAATTGATTGGTATTGAGCATCTCCCTTGATAATGCATGTGAAAGGGATTCCGGATTCGCTGACGAACCGATTGCCGTCAACCAAGATAAATTCGGGTGTGATTTTTAGTTGGGCAATGGCAAGGTTCATGGCATGGATGGAGGCTTTAAGGATGTTGATTTTGTCGATGCCGTTGTTGTCGACAGAGGCCACAGCCCATGCGAGAGCGTCGTTTTCGATATGTTGGCGAAGTGTGTAGCGTTGGTGTTCGGTCAGTTTTTTAGAGTCGTTAAGCAGAGGGTTGGAATAGTTTGCCGGCAGTATTACGGCGGCGGCGAATACGGGACCCGCAAGGCATCCGCGTCCAGCTTCGTCGCAGCCGGCTTCGAGAGTGTTTTTCTTATAATGGTTTTTCAGCATGGTGAGCTATAATATTGCGGCAATGAGTATTATCCAGAAAAGTGATTCGCTGATCCAGCGTCGTTTGCGTTCGGTGTAGAGAAAAGCGTTTGCAGTGAAGGCGAAGGTAATGGCCATGAGTTGTGCATCGATGGGGAGGACACTGGTTAGCAGCATGATAGAAATCGAGGCAAGGAGAGGTAGCGTCAGAACCGTTGTGTTGATTCGTTGGTTTACGGTTTTCTCGTTTAGACTTGAGAGGGCATTGAATAGAGAAGCTACAAGAATGATGACGAAAACCATGTCTGGCAGGTTCGTGAGGAAGGGTATGGAGCCAAACGAGAGGTCGAGCGACGAGAAGTCGTGGGCGATAAGTATCAGGTCGTACTGGAGCTTGTCTTTGAGGAAAGCGTATGTGAAGAGCACGATGGAGGGTGCCACGATTCCGAGGAATCCGACGATGATGTCGCGCCATCGGTAGAGCTTGTAGGTTACAAAGATGAAAAGGAAAGGGATGATGAAGCACAGCGCCGGCATGTAGCACAGGGCTGCCATACCGATGCAGAATGCGGCGTTGAAGTTTTTGCTGACGCTAAGAGTTGTGGCTCCGTCGGACATCATCTGACTGCATGCGCAGATAATCATGATGTTGACAATCAGCATTGGCGTTATGGTCAGACTTGGCGTAGACCAGCTCATGGCGAGGAAGTACAAGTAGGTCGGCATCAGGCTGTTGGCTTTGGCAATCTTGTAGTTGACAAGAATGATGTTGAGCCATATACCTTCGGCGATGACGAGGACAAGTGCTATTGCGCTGGCGAGCCGGGGCGCGGTGTTGAGCCATTCGTAGAGTAGGTCGTACAGTGGTGAAAAGTGCATGCCCGCCTCCATCGGCACCGGCTCGATGAACGCTTTTGCCCATAGTAGTGCTGCCGAAAGGAGCAGGACGAGTATTTGGGCTGGTGTGTTTTGTTTGAAGATGCGGAGCATGTGAGGTGTGTCAGTTTTTGACAATTTTGGCTGTACGGATGCTTGAGCTGTTGCTTACGCGCAAGAAGTATACGCCTTTGCTGAGGCTGCTCAAGTCGATGATGTTTTCGCCAGACAGGGTGGTCTGCATGACTTTACGACCGTCGATGGTGAAGATTTCGACAGGTTGCGGCATATTTGAGCCAGTACGCACAGTGACGAAATCGGCTGTAGGATTGGGGAAGACGACCAGCTGAGGAGTTATTTCGGCGGCCTGGCTGACAGACAGTTTGTCATAGGCGGCATTTACAGCCCTCAGAGCGTCGATTTTGCCATGACCCCAGCGAATGCTCATGCTGTCGTTCTGGATCAGCGGACCAGTCATGTTGTCGTTGCGGGCTGTGGTAAAGATGATTTCACGGATTTGGTCGACAGTGAGATACGGGTTGGCTTGCAGCATTAGAGCCACGATTCCTGTAACGGCAGGCGACGACATTGAGGTGCCGCTCATTCTTGCCCAGGTGTATCGTCTGCCACCAGACATGGCTTCATAGACAGCCGGATAGTTTGAGAGTTCGTCGCTCCACGAAGAAACGGAGGAGACGACGTTGTAGCCAGGAGCCGATATTTCGGGTTTCATTCTTCCGTCGAGAGTAGGGCCGTAGCTGGAGAAGTAAGCCAATGTGCCGGGGGTGAAAACGCCGTTTTTGATGCGGTCGGCGTCGTGCGCGGCCACACTGATTGTTTTCTCAGCGCATGCAGGTTCGCCAATGCCGTAGTAGTAGTCGCCGCTTATGCACGAGAGGATGTCGGTTCCGGTAAAGTTGCAGCCCATGTTGCCGGCGCCGTTGGCTATGTTGGCCATATTCCATACGTTGACCGTTGTGCCGGAATCGGCATAGCACAGCATGACGAGGTTGTAGTCGTTGTCTTTGCCTACGTTGAGAAGCGCATGGGGACGATTGTCGAGCGGGTTTGCGCTCTCGGTCATGATGTCGTAGTGAATGGTGTCGGAGCCTGCCACGATGTAGGATTCGGTAAAGATGATGTCGTCGGCAGTGTTGAACATGGGTGAGAAGTAGACTTGGGAGTTGTCGGATTTGTTGACGAGGGCGAAGGCGGCTTTGAAATTGCCATAGCCTTCCGAGCCATAGGGTTCGCCCCAGTAAATGAGGCCCTGTCCGATGCCGCTGCCGTAGTAGGATGCCACCGAACCCAGCGTGTCAACGTCGCTTTCGAAAGTGTGTTGGATGTGGTAGTTGACGTCGCCGTTGTTTCCGCCGCTTGTCACAAAAACCACGCCCGAGTCGGAGTAGGAGTTGATGGCCTGGCTCAGCAGCGAGGTGCCGTCGAGAGTGCTGAAGGTGTACATGCCCCAGCTGCTGTTGATGACGAGGCGTTTGTTTTCGCTTTTGGCAACGCCATACATCCAAGCGACCTGGTCGAGCCACGACGGTTCGTCGAGGTACCATGAACCCAGAAGGAATTGAGCACCAGGTGCCTGTCCGATAGCTTGTCCGGAGCTGGTGCCTTTGCCGCCGCAGATGCCAGCCACGTGAGTGCCATGGGTTGCGTATCCGTAGAGGCCGGCGGTGTCGCAGTTGGCGGCTCTGAGTTCGTCGTAAGTTTTGTATTCAGTACCGTAATCGAATCCCTGCGGTGCGGGTCCGGAAAGTTTGAACTGGTCCCAAGCCCTAAGGATGCGAGGGTTGCTTTTGGGGTTCAGGTTGGGGTGTCTGTAGTCGAAACCCCAGTCGGTTATACCTATCAGGACACCGCTACCGTTGAAGGGCATGGGCACACCGACTCCAGCCTGGATGCTGTCGGTGTGGGTGTCGAATCGTGTGTCGTCCATCATCGGTGCAGCACGGTGAGCCACGGAGAAGAGCACGATGCCGGGGACGGATTCGAGAGACTCGAGTTTATGAAGAGGCACATTCATTGCCACAATGTCAGCCACACGGGAAGTGATGTTGATGCCATCGCGCTTGAGAGTTTCGGCATCGAAACGGTTGTCGACTTTGGCGAGTACGCCGATGGCCGGTCCCTTTGGTGTTTGACGTATCGGCAAACGGCTTAGCAGCGTTTGCGACATGCCTTCTACACTTTTTGCTTTGCTGTAATCACGTATCAAAGCTTTTGTTTCGATAGTGCTTTTATTCTGTGCCACAGCAAATAGGGCACTGAAAAAGAATAGTGAAAATACAAATTTCTTCATTGGGTGATATTTAATTCAAACTGCAAAAATACTATTTTTTTTGTAAAAAATACTAAAGCATATAATTAAAAAAATATAAATAAATAAAAGCCAAGCCTTGACGTGAGGTGCTTTGTGTGCGGGTCAAGGCTTGGCTTTATGTTCGCTGCAGAACCGGAGCGGTTATGAGCCGATTATTCTTTTTGCTGCGGAATGTCTTTCTCTTTTTTTCTGTAAACAAGAACCAGAGCTCCGGCTATGGCAATCAGCAGAACAATAGAGATGATGAGCGTCATGGTGTCGAGTCGGTGGAGCGTGGGAGCTTCGTTGACAAACGTGACGGTATGGTCGCCTGCCGGAACTATTATGGCGCGGAGAATATAGTTGGCTCTGATGTAATCGGCTGGTTTGCCGTCGATATATGCCCGCCAGTCGGGTTCGTAATAGACCTCGGACAATACAGCCAAGCGGCTGGTGTTGGTGTGGGTGGAGTAGGTGAGCTGGTCGGGCGTTTGCGGGTAGGTGTGAACGAGAGCGATGTATTCGCTGCTGTCGCGAGGAGCAGTCACTTGGGCAGGATCAACATTGAACTTCGATTTGTCGACGATGGCAGTTCTGTAGGGGTCGAAATCGTTCAGAGCCAGTATTTCGGCATTGGCGTTGTCGACAAGCTTGATTTCTTCGACGAACCAGCAGTTGCCGAGAGCCGATGTGCGTCGGACTGGTGTCGGTTGGTTCTGTTGGAGGTTGAGCATCAGATAGCGTGCATTGAGCATGTCGAGTACCGGATATGGCTCGTTGACCGAAAGCAGAGGATAGGAGCCGGTTGAGCCGTTCATTCCAATTTGACAGCTGTTGATGTAGTTGTACAGTTTTTGGCTTCCGAGGTAGAAGTCGATGAGGTCTTGGTAGCGGCGAAGTTTTGCAGCGCTGTATCCGCCAATCTCATTGTGGAAAGCACTGGGTCGGGAATCGTTGAATGTGTTGACGGTCAGGTCGTAGACACGATAGTCTCTGTCGTTGTTTGCTGCAGCTGTCTGGTCAAGTTGCTGCTCGGAGGGTGTGCGGTGCAGCGTCAGGCGGTTAGGGTCGGAGAAATTGTCGTTGTTGAGGTATCGTCTGTCGACGCCCCACAAGTCGATAACGGTAAAGACTGCGAGCAGGGAAATGGCGAGGCCTGCTTTTTTGATTTTGTCGTTGACGAAGAGCCACAGTGTTACGAAAGCCAGTGCCACGAAAGCCAACGATCGCCATGAGTCGCGGACGAAGAGGTCTTTTCGCGTGTCGACGAGCATTGACTGGAACATAGGCCATTGGTCGCCGAGCATGGCTTTGTATTGTTCGTCGCCAGGACCCATGAATGTGAGTTTGCTTTTTGCCGTTATGAGTCCGACAAGGATGATGCCGCCGATGATTCCTCCGGCCCAATAAAGAGCACGGTTGAGGCGTTTGCGAGTGTCGTAGTCGGCCACTTTAGAGTCTTTTTTCCGCAGTGATTCAATGATGGTTTTCAGTGTCAGTGTTGCCATGATAGCCATGCATACGTTGGCGAGCACGAGGGCCATGGAGGGGGTGCGGAATTTGTTGTAGAGCGGCAGGGTGTTGAAGAGGAACTCGTTGAGAGGCAGGAAGTGCCGTCCCCACGACATGAGAATTGCGAGTGATGTGGCAGCGATTATCCACCAGCGTTCGGGTCCTTTGACGACGATGCATCCGAGGACAAAGAGGAAGAATACGATGGCGCCGAAATAGACAGGTCCGGATGTGAAGGGCTGGTCGCCCCAATAGAGAGGTGCTTGCCGTTGTCCGGTTCTTCGTGTCCATTCGCTGTCTTCGGCGACACGCTCGCCCGAGCCGCCACCCATGGCACCAGGGACGAGCAAGGTGTAGGTTTCGCCTACGCCATAGCTCCAGCTGAAGGCGTAGTTGATGTCGAGTCCGCCAGTCTGTGTGGCTTCGGTTTGCGAGGGTGATTCGAGGCCGATATCATGCGGCGTTACGGTTATTTCGCTTCCGCCACGCATGGTTGATTTGGCGTATTCTTGGTTGACAGACAGGTGTCTGTAATTGCTTCCTGCAGCGAAAAGGCAGCCGACGACGAGAATGCCGACAGAGACCAGGAAGCGAGGAAACCATTTCTCCTTAATAGCATAGGGGAGATATGTCAGTCCGACTATGATTCCGCCTAAGGCGGTGTAGAAGGTTATCTGTATGTGATTGAATGTTATTTGAAGTCCTAAAGCTATGGTAAACAGTACTGCGCCCCAAATTATGCGTCGCCATACGGGGCGGTTATCGTCGCCCTTGGCGGCCCTCAGACAGAGTACCATGCCGGCAAGAACCGGTGCAATCATAGCCATGGACCATGCCTTGGTGATGTGGCCAGCCTCGACAATTATTATATTGTAGCTGCCTAATCCGAATGCCAAAGCGCCGAAGAGGGATAGCCACGGGTTGCATCCAAAGGCAATCATCGCAACATAGAAGCCGATGAGATACAACCATAGTACGCCAATATTCCTCTCAAGTCCCAACGGACGAAGAATAAGTATCGCTTTGAGGGGGGTGAAGATGGATTTCTGTGGCTGCACGGCGGTTTGATAGCCAGGCATTCCGCTGAACATGGCAGGGTTCCAGTTTGGTATTGAGCCTGTTGAGTCGGCAACGGCTCTTTGTGCATGAGCCATGGCATCGGCTTTCTGCATATCGCCCTGAACGACAACGTCGCCGCTGAGGGCTGGCGAGAAGTAGATGCAGGAAACGATGAACATTACGACGATTGCGCCGATGTGGATAAGGGTGTTTTTGACTTTGGGTT
>JAFXAD010000033.1 GCA_017522065.1 Bacteroidales bacterium | reverse complement strand
TTTTTTCTTTTTCTTTTTCTTCTTTTCCTTTTGTTCCTTTTCAGGATTACGGGATTACGTTATTACGGTATTATTCTTTTTTATTTTATATTCTTTTTTTATTATTCTTTTATTTCTGTTGGATGGAGGGCGGCGCGTTTTTGTTGCCATTGCAGCATGACTGCGCCGAAAATGAGGAAGATTCCGAAAGCGATGAGTGCGCAGAATTGTGGCCAGCAGTGTTCGATGCCGTTGCCAAAGATGGCGATGTCGGAGAAGTTGAGGAAGTAGTGCCTGATGGGGTATAGCCATGAGAAACTGTAGAGGAAGGTTGGCATGCTTTCGACCGGGAAAGAGAATCCGCTGAGCGAGAAACTCATGGCGCTATAGATGGCGCTGATGCCCATTGTGAGTGGCGGGTCGGGAATGGCACCGGCAATGAGGCAGGCTGCACATTGTGCGGCGAAGACGAGGAGGATGCTGTTCAAGACCATAAGCATCCAGCTTCCTTCCAGCGGGAAGCCCATGGGTCCGAACATGATAAGGTTGGAGAGTATGCAGAGCAAGCTGTACCATATTGTGTAGGGCAGGATTTTGCCGAGCAGGGCGTAGAGGGCATTGCCTTTGGCTCGTCGCAGCCAGCTCTTGAGGGTCCGCTCCTGTCGTTCGCGAGCAATAACGTATGCCGTATGCATAAGGGCTATGAAGGCGATGACGGCAGGAATGAGTGTCGTCATCAAGTAGTTGCCGTAGTTGATCCATGGGTTGCCGATGGTTCGTGTGTCGTATTCGATGGGCTGAATAAGTCCCATTATCTGGTCGTCAGAGAATCCTTTTTTGCGGTAAACTTCTCTCTGCACAGCTCCGGTAGCCAGCATGCCCATTGTGGCCAACTGTTTGTAGCTGAGTGTGCCGGCAAGCATGTAGGTCGAGTTGACGTAGAGGACGAAATGGGGGGAACGGAACTGCAGGAGGTCGTTGTAGGTGCCTTTGGGGATTTCGTAGAATGCGAAGATGTCGCCTCGCTGCATGGCTTTGCGAGCCTCGGTGTGGTTGTTGTAGACGGCTTTTACGGAGACGCCTTGTGTTGCGTTGATTTCGTGACAGATGCGTCGCGAGAGGTAGGTGCCATCCATATCGACTACGGCCACCGAGAGATTGGTGGGCTGTCCGTTGCTTGTGATGGTGGCGAAGAAAACAAAAGTGAATATGACACCCAGCGTCATGATGACGATGTGGCGTGGATTGCGGCAAATGCGTCGCATCTCGCGCATCATAACGCTGTATATGCCTTTGTTCATTTCTTAAGAATTGCGGTCATACCAGGACGGAGTCCGTCGATGTCTTCGAGGGGGACGACCTTGACGTCGAAGCTTTTGACATCGTACTGTCCTAAAGTTTTTGTTGCCCTCCATGTTGCGTAGCTTGCCATAACCTTCACGTTGCGGATGGTACAGACATAGGTTTTGTCGCCGAGGGCGGGAATCTGTACGTCGACGTTCTGTCCGGTTTTGATGTCTTTGAGCAGGTCTTCGCGGATGCTGAAATTGAACCAGTTGTCGCTCATGTCGATAACAGATGCAAGTGGAGCGCCGGTGCCGACGAGGTCGCCCAGTTTGGCGTACATCTCAACGACCGTGCCGTCGCAGGGGGAGATGATGTAGCTGTCGTCAAGATAGCTCTGCACTTCGGCAACAGCGCCACCGGCTTGGTTGACGAGAGCTGATGCTGCTGCTATGTCCTCGCTTTGTGCGCCTTCTTTAGCCATGAGGTATTGCTGTTCGGCGGCAGCGCAGTCGGCTTGAGCGGCTTTGTATTTGGCATCTACTTCGTCGTACTGTTGTGCAGATACGACACCTTTTTCGTAGAGGGATTTGACTCGGTTGTAGGATTTTTTGTACACCTCTTCGGCGGCTTGCGCTTTTTGCCATACTTGGTAGGCCATCTGGATTTGCTGTTGACGGGCGCCGCCTTTGGCCTTGCGGCTTTGTGCCGATGCTGCACTGCGTGCTGCTTTTGCCTGGATCATTTTGGCGTCGACTTGCCGGCTTCCGATGTGTGCAATGGTATCGCCCACGTGAATCACGTCGCCTTCAGAGACGTACAGCTTGTCGATATGTCCGGGGACCATATTGGAGATGCGGTATTCGGTTGCGTCGGCTTCGCCGGTTATGGATTCTTTTTGCGGATGGATGGCGAAAAGTCCGACGAGAGCTACTATGCCAACTGCTCCCAGTACGGCTGCAAGACCGGCAAGCAGTGTTTTGTTGTTTTCTTTCATTTTTATATTGTTTTTCTCTTTATTCCTTTTTTCATTTTTTTCTTTTCTTTTTCGGGATTACGGGATTACGGAATTACGGTATTCTTTTCGGGATTACGTTATTACGGTATTTTTTCGGGATTTATTTGGTTATTGTGTGGTTGGTTTTTCCCAGTGCTTGTTGGAGGTAGACGTTGTCCATCTCTATTTCTATCTCGGCATCGAGGACTTCGCTTTTTGCTGAAATCCATGCGGTCTGTGCTGCCATCAGGTCGCTGCTGTTGCACATGCCGGACTTGAAGCTTTCGTCGGCCAACCGGAGGTTCTCTTCGGCCTGTACGAGGTTGCTTTTGGCTTGTGCGAGTTTTTTGTAGGCGAGGTCAAGTTCACAACGTAATTTGTTGACTTGGAGTTCTATCATTTCCTGAGCCTGCTCTATTTGGTAGCTTATTTCGCGTTTTTTTGCTTTGGCGGCTTTTAATGTGTAGATGCCGCCTGGGTGCAGGATTGGTATATTGAGGGCTATGCCTGCGAAGGCTGTTCCTCCGAATTCGGTCTGGAAGCCGTTGAAAAGGTTGGGATTGGAGAAGAGGTAGCCGCCAGTGAGTGCGATGTTGGGTTTGAGCGACGATGCAGCGATGCGAACGCCTTGTGACGCTATGCTGTCGCTGATACGTAGCATCTGTAGTTCGCGTCGGTCGTTCCATACTTGTTTTATGTCGAGACCGTCTTGTGCAGAGGCTGCTATTGCGGGGGTCGATTCGGCGACATCAAAGTCACTGTCGAGCGGCATTCCACATCTTTGTGCAAGCAGCATTTTGGCTAAAGCCAATCCGTTGGAGGCTTTTGTGAGCGACATTTGTGCTTCGTTGAGTTTGACGCGCACTTTGGCCAGGTCGCCTTTGGTGGCCATTTCGGCAGCCACAAGTTCTTCGACGTTATGGTTGAGGGTGTCGAGCAGCCGAGCATAGTTTTCTGCCAACTCCTTTTTGTGTTTTACGCTGATAACCTGCCAGTAGGCTTCGTCGACCGATATGAGCGTCTCCTCTTTTTTCTTGTCGTATTCTATGCCGGCAAGGTGGTTCATAAGTCGTGCGGTTTTGTAAAGGGCGTTGAGTTTGCCACCGAGATAGAGAGGCTGTGAGATGGTGATTGCGCCGAATGTCGTGTTGCGTGTGTCGGTTTCGAGAGCTTGTGTTATGTCGTTTCCGATACCGTTGAGGGTTGAACTCAGTCCGCTGTTGTTGATGATGCCTGTAAGAGCGTCTGAGATGGCCGGTCCAATGATGGGGATGGATGAAGTCTCGTCGCTGATGGCGTTGTCGATGCTCTGCTGGACGGTGTTGCCCATGTTGTTGATGCGGTCTTTCTGTTCGTCGCTAAGCAATTCGACGCTTTTCTGCATCCAGACGTAGCCGCCATTGGCACTGACTTTCGGCATCATCTGCCAGAAAGCGGCTTTCTGTAGGTTTTTTGTCTCTTCCTGTTTCATGTCTGACATTTTCAGACCTTTGTTGGCTTCAAGCGCGCGCGAGCGGCACTCGTCGAGAGTGAGGACTTGCTGTGCGCTGCCTGATAATGTTAAGAGTATGAATAGGAATAATATGACAGTTGTGTGTTTATGCATCTTGATTTTGGTGGCTTGTTGTTGTAGGTAGTAATAAGGTATCTATAATACTAATTGATATTTTTTAAATGCTTCGATATGTTTTCTTTACTTCTTTTGCGTGATCTCAAGTGCTGTGTCCTAACATTAAGAACGACCGAATATATCGGTGGCAGAAATCCTGCCACCGACATAACGGTCTGCACAATCAAACACTTAACAAAAAATTGTTATAACCAATTCGGTTGCAAATATAGAACTAAAAAGTGTACGTCGAAATCGGGTTGTGTTAAAATGTAAAGTTTAAAGGTTAAAGTTTATAGTTTAAAGGTTAAAGAGATTTATTTAAGCCCATAAGCATCCTTGCTTACTAAATTCCAGCTATCGAATATTACGGATTGACTACGAAACTGGCCTGCCAGTCGAAGTCGTTCGAGTGGTTGACGGAGTTGTCTTTCCATTGTTCGGGGTCTACATAGACCTCGAGCAGATTGGATTCGCCCTCTGAGAAGAGTTCCACCTCGTCGGCCAAAGCAGGGACCAGGACGCATTCGCCTGCATGGATAGGGCATATTGTGTCGAGAGCCTTTACGGCGGCGATGCCATCGGTGCAGAGATAGATGACGAACGAGTCGAGTGCGTGGAAGTTTTTGCGCAGGGGCTTGTCGATAGCGATACGGTTAGTCGTGAAATAGGGGCATTGGGCGAGTTGCAGTGTCTCGTTTTTTCTGTACTGGTATTGTGTCCGTCCGTCTTCGGTGACGGAGAAATCAATGGCGTCGAGGGCCTCATTGGTGTGTAGCTGGCGCAGTTTTCCGTCGGCATCGGGCCGGTTGTAGTCGTAGATGCGGTAGGTCGTGTCGGACGATTGCTGTATTTCGGCGAGGAGGAGTCCGCTGCCAAGCGCATGGACGCGTCCAGCTGGGATGAAGAAGACATCGCCGTTCTGCGGGTGTTCGATGTGGAGGATGTCTTCGAGGTGCCCCATGTCGAGGAATCTGCGGTACTCGTCGGGTGTCACTTCCTGACAGAAGCCGTCGACGATTTCGGCGTTTTTCTCGGCTTCGATGATGTACCACATTTCGGTTTTGCCGTTATCCAACCCGCGTTTGTGTGCAAGTTCGTCGTCGGGGTGGACCTGGATGGAGAGCTTGTCGTTGGCGTCGATGATCTTGATAAGGAGCGGGAAGTTGTTGCCGAAGTGCTGGTAGTTTTTTTCGCCGAGCAGGTCGGTCATGTATATTTCGAGGACCTCGTTGAGGGTGTTGCCTTTCAGGAAGCCGTTGCTGACGACCGATTCGTTGCCTTCGACGGCCGAGAGAGCCCACAGTTCGCCGCAGTTAGGTAGAGGGCTGTAGTCGAAACCGAGTTGTTTTATTTTGTTACCGCCCCATATTTTGTTTTTGAAGAGGGGCATGAATTTCATGGGGTAGAGAGAAGTAGTCATAGCCTATTTTTTTGTTGCTTGTAAAAGTCTTGGGATTTCCCATGCCCTTGCGTCGCGCGCCAAGATGCGGCGTTCTCTGTCGACGAGAATGATGTAAGGTATGTGGTCGACGGCAAGCATGTGCATGAAGGGTGCGTCCCATCCGAAGACGTTGATGTCTATGTATATGATGTTGAGCCCGGTATTGAAGCTTTCGAGCAATTTGAGTGCGTCGTTGCATTGGGTGCACCACGATGCACCAAAGAGAATGATGTTGTCGGTGGTGTCGCTAAGGAGTGAGTAGATGGGCACCACGGACTTGTCGGGTCCGCGTATGTCGAAGTTAGGGAATGGGCGCCCGATGTCGTATATGGTGGCAAGCTGAAGTCGTTGGTGGAGTTTACGGTAGTGCCATGTCGAGGTTGCCTCCCCTTCGAGCATAATGTAGAGTTTTGCCAGGGTCTCGATGTCGGCATCGGGGGCGATATAGCGATATATGAGGTAGGGGGCTATGAGCGAGGTGGGGTTTTCTGTTACGAAGAGGGTTATGCATTCGATGCCGTTCATGCACTGTTCCACTTGATAGCGCATGAGGCTGTTAGTCCGTGAGCCTACGATGGGCGATTTTTCGGGCTCTTGGCTGTTGAAACGGACGTTGATTTCGCTGTTCTCGAGAAAGAAGGGCATGACGGCCGTTTCGGTGACCAATTCGGCGTAGGTTGGTTTGGATACGGTGCCCTCGAAACGGAGGGGCTGCTTGGAAGAGTTAGGACCTATTTCGCGCGGTGTCGATTCGGAGTCGTATATCAGCAGCTTTGCCTTGTTCGTCGGCAGATTGGTTACGAACACTGAAAAAGAAGACGGCTGGGCAACAGCCGTCATGTAGGAAAAAAAAATCAGTAGCGTCAGTAAGAGCCGCATCGGAATCAATAGGTATGATAGGTAGAACTGTTGCGCTGGTTGTTGCCGCGCACGCGATAATTGCGGTTGATTTTCTTGGAGTTCTTCTTTTTGGAGCTGTACATGGTCTCGTTAGAGGATTTGCATGACGTAACGCCACCGCAGACACCGACCATTGCAAATACCATTATGACCGTAAGAAATATTCGAACAAGTTTTTTCATAGTTATAGGATTTTTATATTTGTCTAAATTTCAATTGTTAAAGCGATGTATAGTGTTTAAAGGCGGTTTGTATCCAAAACGCAAAGTTACAAAAAAAATGATAATTGTGAGAAAAAGTTTTAATGGCGGAACGATTGTTGAATGATTTTTTTTTCTTTTGTTTGCGGAAATATTTGTAATTTTGCATTTTTAAAAAGAGAATAAAAACATGGAAAAAAGTACACAAGTAAAACTGTACGAGTGGGCCTCCTATATTCTTATAGTGGCTGCCACGGTTTATTTTTTCGTTTCTCACAAAGAGGTGACTATCACTATGATGGGCATATTGTTGGCGCTGTTTTGCCGCAATATGATGTGTCGTGTGCGCTGCAAGATGTATGAGGAGGAGAACGAGGAACTGAAGGTGGACCTGAGGCGACTGACGAACCTTTTGGAAGTGGAAAAAAAGAAAAACAACAACAATTAATAATCAAAAATCAATACCTTTATGGCAACAACTGCTGACATTAAAAACGGACTATGTATCAATTTTAACAACGACATCTACACTATTGTGGAGTTTTTGCATGTGAAACCTGGCAAGGGAGCCGCTTTCGTACGTACCAAAATGCGTAACGTCAAGACTGGCCGTATTCTCGAGAATACCTTCCCTTCGGGTGCAAAGATCGACATCGTTCGCGTCGAGAGACGTCCCTACACCTACCTCTACAAGGAGGGCGATATGCACGTTTTCATGCACACCGAGACCTACGAGCAGATCTATATTCCTGAGTCAATCATCAACGCACCGCAGTTCCTCAAGGATGGACAGTACGTTGAAATCACCGTTCATGCCGACACCGAGACTCCGCTTCTGTGCGAGCTTCCGCCTTTCATCGAGACCGTGGTCACCTATACCGAGCCTGGTTTCGCCGGCAACACAGCTACAAATGCAATGAAAGACGCCACCGTCGAACCCGGTGTACAGGTCCGTGTTCCGCTCTTCATCAAAGAGGGCGAGCGTATCAAAGTTGACACTCGTACATGCGAGTATGCTGAACGTCTGAAGAACTAAGAGGTGAAGAAAATAAGCATCATTTTGGTGCTGGCTGTTGCAGTATTGGCGTCTTGCAATCGCGAGCGCCGGAGCGGTAATACGCCAGTTCCTGTTGTCACAGTAGACTATAATAAAGTCGCCGTACCCGAGTTCAATGCCGACTCGGCGTACGGCTTTGTCGCATCGCAGCTCTCCTTCGGCTACCGACATCCAGGTGCTGCGGGGCATGACAAGTGTGCCGCTTACATTGCGTCGAACATGCAGCGGTGGTGCGACACGGTGGTGGTGCAGAATTTCACGACCACGCTTTGGGACGGCCAGAAGGTGTCGGGAAAGAACATCGTTGCCTCTTTCGACCCGCAGCGCGACAAGCGCATACTCCTTGCCGCACACTGGGATTCCCGTCAGTGGGCAGACCACGATATCGACACGAATAATTGGCGTAAACCTTTGCTCGGAGCCAACGATGGAGCCAGCGGTGTTGCCGTACTCATGGAGATGGCACGCGTCATGACGGCCAAGCGTCCCGATGTTGGAGTCGACTTTATCTTCTTCGACATCGAGGATCAGGGAATACCCGAATGGGCTGGCCGCTACGAGGACAACACGTGGTGCAAAGGGTCGCAATACTGGGCTCAGAACCCTCACCGTATGTTCTACACCGCACAGTATGGCATTCTCTTCGACATGGTCGGTACCAGTCATCCTCGTTTCACGAAGGAAGAGATATCGATGAGTTTCGCGCAGGGATTAATGAACAAAATGTGGAGTTGTGCCTCAGCACTTGGTTTGGGCAATGTTTTTGTCGATGAACTAAGCAGTGCTATTCTTGACGACCATCTCTATATCAATCAGATACTGCGTATACCGACCATCGACCTGGTGCAGAACAGTCCCGACTGCAGTTTTTATGACCATTGGCATACTGTGGGCGACAATCTCGAAGCTGTGGATCGCAACAGTCTCAATACCGTTGCAACGGTGAGTATGAAGGTCATTTATTCTGATTTTCCTGTCAAAGACTGACCGGTAGTGATTCGAATATTCAATAAGGGTTGGTTTCTTCGCAACCGCATTTTCTCGCCATGCCAAAGTGAACAAGTTCCCGTTGGTCACTTGGCTTATCGAAAATGCTCCAACCCGACGAGTTCTGCAGGGTTGCCATCAGCAATGGTTTTGCTGGCGGCAGCCTTGCTGCTTGTTGTCGCATGCGGCAGGGAGCAGCGTTGTGGAGTTCCCATAGGTATGACCAATTTCGAGATAAATCCTAATTCGGCGTACTATTCAGGACTGAATAATGTCGGCGGGTATGAGTACCTGACTGGCGGACACCGTGGAGTGGTCGTAGTGCGCCTGTCGTGGGACCAGTTTGCAGCCTACGAGCGCACATGTCCGCTCGACAGCACCACGGCGGTGGTCGTCAGCGAAGATTGGGGCAGCTCGCTCCTGGAGTGTCCCAAATGCAAGACTTGTTTTATCGCAAACTCCGACGGGATGCCTATGGACGGGGGCTCCACCAGCTGCCCTCTATACCAATACAGCACATCGTACAGTGGCGGTGTGCTGTGGGTGTATTGAGAACGGATAACGGTTGAGGTTTTCCCTCTTAGGGGGTGCATATCAATTCGGCGTACGAGGTGTCGGTTTCGTACAGTTGCAGGCTGTATAATTCAATCCTTTCGGGAAAGCAACCTTCCAGCAGGCTTGCAAAATGGATAAGTAGGTTCTCGCTTGTCGGCTGGAAATCGGTGACGACTTTCTTTGTGCCTTCGATCGAGGCGAATGGCGAATGTTGCGGTACAACGAGCGCATGGTCGAAGATGTCGATAATCTTTTGCTGTACAATGTGTTTTACGTCGCCAAAATCGATGACCATTCCGTTTTTCGCATTGTTCAGATTGTCGATAGGCTGTCCTTGCAGGGTGACGACAAACCTGTAGTTGTGGCCGTGAATGTTGCTGCATTTGCCATCGTAGCCCGATAGCGAGTGGGCCATCTGGAATTCAAATATTTTTGATATGCGGAGAAGCATTGCGAATTAAAAATTTAGTGATTAGGGATTAGATACCACACGCATCCTACTTCATGCTATTTTGGATTTGACGAGTTGTTGGGTGACGTGGATGGTTTCGCCGCGGTGTGAGGGGAGGTCGAACATGAGGTCGGTCATCACCTTTTCGACAATCGAGCGCAGTCCACGTGCGCCGAGTTTGAATTCGATGGCGGTATCGACAATCAGGTTGAGAGCAGCCTTGTCGAATTTCAGCGTGACATCGTCCATCTTGAAGAGCTCCTGGTATTGTTTGACGAGAGCGTTTTTCGGTTCGGTAAGAATACGTAGAAGCGCGTTGCGGTCCAGCGGGTCGAGGTGGGTGAGGACGGGGAAGCGTCCTATGAGCTCGGGTATCAGTCCGAACTTCTTGAGATCCATAGGCTGTATGTACTGCAGCATATTGTGGCGGTCCAATTCCTGACGCGACTTGGTGCCGTTGAAGCCGATTACGTTCGAGTTCAATCGCAGAGCGATATCGCGTTCGATGCCGTCGAAGGCACCGCCAGAGATGAAGAGGATGTTGCGAGTGTTGACCTGAATCATTTGCTGTTCAGGGTGTTTGCGTCCGCCTTGTGGCGGCACGTTGACTACAGCCCCTTCGAGCAGTTTGAGTAGAGCCTGCTGCACACCTTCGCCCGAGACGTCGCGCGTTATCGACGGATTGTCGCTTTTACGTGCAATTTTGTCTATTTCGTCGATGAAGACAATGCCCCTTTCTGCAGCGGCGACGTTGTAGTCGGCAGCCTGCAGCAGCCTGACGAGCACGTTTTCGACATCGTCGCCCACATATCCGGCTTCGGTGAGCGTGGTGGCATCAGCGATGCAGAAGGGTACGTCGAGCAGGCGTGCGATGGTGCGAGCCATGAGGGTTTTGCCTGTGCCCGTCTCGCCGACAAGGATGATGTTCGATTTTTCGATTTCGACCTGGTCTTCGGCAGGATGGGAGTCATAGTAGCGAAGACGTTTGTAGTGGTTGTAAACGGCAACGGAGAGAATCTTTTTGGCATCGTCCTGTCCGATGACATACTGGTCAATCAGCTGTTTGATTTCCGATGGTGAGGGAATAGGGCTGTTGTTGTTTTCGTAGGAGTTATTTTTGTTGGGGATTATATTTTCCTGCTTGAGTATAATGCTGGCCTGGTTGACACAGTCGGAGCATATAAAACCATCAATACCGGTGAGCAGCATTGAGCATTCGTGTGCGGGGCGTCCGCAAAATGAGCAGTGTTCTTCGTTATTTTTTTTAGCCATGAGGAGGGGTTGAAGGGTTTTTAAGGTTTAAGGGGTTAAATTGGTTTTGTCCGTTCTTGGTCTTGTCGTAGGAAGATGAAGAGCAGTATGGTGAAAGCCATCAGGGATGACCCGCCGTAGCTGAAGAAAGGCAGAGGGATTCCGATGACGGGTAGCAGCCCCAATACCATTCCGACATTGATGAAGACATGAATGAAAAGGATGCTGACGACAGAATAGCCGTAGAAGCGCGAGAAGCGCGAATACTGCCGTTCGGCAAGGGTCACAAGTCGCAAAAGCAACATCACGTAGAGAGCAATCACGGCTACCGAGCCGAAGAAGCCCCATTCCTCGCCCACGGTGCAGAAGATGAAGTCGGTTTCCTGTTCCGGGACAAAATCGGCCTTGGTGATTGTGCCGTTGAGGAATCCCTTTCCGAAGACGCTGCCCGACCCGATGGCGATTTTCGACTGGTAGACGTTGTAGCCCGTACCCTTGGTGTCGGTGGTTTTGCCGAGCAGCACATAGATGCGGTCGCGCTGGTGGGGTTGGAGAATGTTCTGGAAGGCGAAGTCGACCGAGAAGGTGTAGAGCGAGCAGGCGAGCAGAGCGACAGTCACCCAGATGTAGTGTTTGCGGGTGCGCTTGTTGAGCCAGACGAAGAGGTAGAAGAGGCCGCAGAGCAAAAGCGCGCCGACGATGATAAAACGGTTGACGAGCAGGGCGACGACGAACAGCACAATGGCCACGAGTCCGATGACAAGGATTTTGGGCGAGAGCCCTTCCCTGTAGAGAGGGAAGATGAAACCGGCGAAAACGAGAGCCGACCCCGTGTCGTGCTGTAGCAGGATGAGGACGGCGGGAATGAGGATGATGGTCCAAGAGAGGAGCTTCGTGCGGTTCTGCCGGTAGTCGATGTCGGGAGCACTCATGTACTTCGCGAGGGCAAGGGCTGTCGCGAATTTGGCGAATTCCGATGGCTGCAGTTTGAAGGAGCCGAAGTCGATCCAGGATTGTCCGCCCTTGGTCACACTCGCCACGAACAGCGTCACCACGAGCAAGCCCAGCATGGCGAAGTAGATGAGATAGGCGCCTTGCGAGAAGACCTTTGGCGATATGAGTGTAATGCCGAGGGCGAAGAGGAGCGAGATGCCAATCCAGATGATCTGTTTGCCGTGTTTGGTGGAAAAGTCGAAGACGGCGGCATGGCTTTCGTCGTAGCAAGCGGCGTAGATGTTAAGCCAGCCGAAGACAAGAATCAGCGCGTAGAGCAGAAGCGATATCCAATCTATCTTGTTTTCCATTATTTCTTTTTCTTTTTAGAGATGCGTGTGAGGGGCAGTTTCTGGCACGGGGCTGCATCGTGGTAGTATTTTTCGAGGTCGGTGCGAGTGACATGTCCGCGGATGTATTTCTCGATGATGAGGCTGGCAATGGGAGCTGCCCAGTAGCCTCCGCCTCCGGGTGCGTTCTCGACATATACAGCGACAGCGATTTTGGGATTGTCTTTCGGAGCGAAGGAGATGAAAACCGAGTGGTCGTATCCGATATTCTGTGCCGTTCCTGTCTTGCCGCATACGTCGATGTCGGGGATGTTGGCGCGGCGCGCTGTTCCGCCGGCGGTGTGAACCACGTCGTACATGCCGTTGGCAGCGATTTCGAAATACTTGGCAGGGATGCCCGTTTCGTGTCGGGTGTAGAACTCGTCGTTGCGTGTCGAGTCAGGCCCGTAGAAGCGGACCAGATGGGGGGTGATGTAGTATCCTCTGTTGGCTACAATGCATGCCAGGTTGGCCATCTGCAGCGGTACCACTTCCACCTCGCCCTGTCCGATGCTGTTCGAGTATATGGTCGAGAAGGCCCATTTGCCGGCACCGTACCAGCGGTTGTAGTAGTTGGTGTCCGGGATGTTGCCGCTTTTGACGTTCGGGAGGTCGATAGGGAGTCGGGTTCCGAACCCGAAGCGCTGCATGTAGTCGTGCCAGACGGTGAGTCCATAGGGGCTGTCGCGGTAGATGTTTTTGTACTTGTTTTGCTGGATTATGCGTCGGTAGGTGAAATAGAAGTAGGGGTTGCAGGACATCTTGATGGCCTCTTGGACGTTGCGTGCCGACGGGTGGTTGTGGCAACCGACGAGCGACTTGTCGCAGGGGAATCCTGTGGAGGGTGTGATGACGCCAAGGTCGAGAGCAGTCATGGCCTGAGCCACCTTGAAGATAGATCCCGGCGGGTATTGGGCTTGCAGAGCGCGGTTGAAGAGCGGCTTGCTGATGTCGCGTTGCAGCATCATGTAGTTCTCGCCGCGGATTCGTCCGACGAGCAGGTTGGGGTCGTAGGTTGGTGCCGAAGCGAGAGTGAGCACCTCGCCAGTGGAGGGTTCGATGGCCACAATGCATCCGCGTTTGTTGGCCATGAGTTCTTCGGCATACTCCTGTAGGTCGGCATCGATGGTGGTGTAGAGGTTGCCCCCTTCGACGGCCATGGTGTCCATGGAGCCGTTTTTGTAGGGTCCGATTTCGCGGTTGTGGACGTCGACGTGCATAACCTTTTTGCCTTTAATGCCACGCAGTACGGTTTCGTAGCTTTTCTCGAGACCGCTCTTGCCGATGTAGTCGCCCTGGTGGTAGTAGCGGTCGTTGTCGATGTCGGCCTGGTCGACCTCGCCGACGTAGCCCAGCACGTGGGCTGCGATAGGCCGGTCGTAGATACGCAGTGTTCGTTTCTGCACATAGAATCCGTGGAATTTGTAGAGGTGGCTTTGCCAGGCACCGTATTCCTCTTTGGAGACCTGCTTCATGAAGATGGAGGGTGAGTAGGAGGAATATTTGCAGGCTTTTTCCATGCGAGCGTTGAAGTCGTCGAGCGATATGCCCAAAGTCTTGCAGAAGAGGTTGGTGTCGAGGTGCTTGGTCATTTTGGGGATGACCATGAGGTCGTAGACGGCCTCGTTGTAGACGAGCAGTTTGCCGTTGCGGTCGTAGATGAGTCCGCGTGCGGGGAATTGAGTGACGGTGCGCAGAGCCTGTTGGTCGGCGAGTTTGCGGTAGGTGTTGTCGAACAGTTGCAAGAAGGCCAGTCGAATGACAAAAATAATTGCCACTGCGACAATGATGATGCGAATCACCATGCTACGTTCTTGGAATTGGTTTCGGCTCACTGCGCGTTTATGGTTTTGACAATGTGTGTTTCTCTGTTCTAAAAAGATAGCAGGCTTATTGTATGTGCAATAAACCAATTTATTATATAGAATACCGTTATAAATAACGAAGTGCAAAAATACGAAACTTCGTACGATAAAGATAAGGAAAGCGAATATTTTTTTGTTACGGGAGCATGGGTGTGCTTTTAGTGTCCCATGGCTTTCAGTTCCTCGTCCATCAGCAGAAGGGGTTCGATGGAATAGCGAATGAATTTCTGCAGTGGTTTCCTTACGGAACTGTAGTAATCCAGTTGTTCGTTGAGTCTCAGTCTGAGTTTCGTCAGGGTGTTGTTGGCGTTGTTGCTGTCGCCGCATGCGGCGTAGGCCAAAGCTGCCCTCAGTTCCGTTTCCAGACTGCAGAGCATGGTGAGGGGCACGTTTTTCGAGACGGTGTCAAGCAGTTGACGTGCCTGTTGGTGCCCACCGTTGGCTGCGAGGTTGTTGGCTGTGAGGATTGCATCGTTCCAGTACTGAGCCAAGAATTTGCGTGAGACCTCGTCGAGGTATACGTTCTCCAGATTGTGCGATTTCAGCTTGTTGCAGAAGAGGTTGTACGACCGTTGCGTGTCAACCGAGTCGGCTGAGGGGTAGTTGTTCATCCGGTATGATATGCCGCAGAGGTCAAGGTGCGAGTGCAGCAGGGAGCGGAAACGTTGGTCGTTGGCGGCATAGTGGCTGAAGTGGATGGGTCGAGAGGAGTTTTCGATGATGGTCATAGTCCGTTGCCAGGGTCCATAAGCCAGCATTTTGTCGACGGGGAGCTGGAAGTCGTCGGCATCTGCTTGAGCCATTTGCTGTGCTGTGGAGATGAGGTAGTCGTCGCTGCCCAGCAGCGAGAGGTTGACGACCTGCACGTCGGTTCGGTAGCCTTCGGTGTGCTGCATATACCAGAGCGGGAAGGTGTCGTTGTCGCCTGCCGTGAAGAGGATTGCGTTTTCGTCGCACGAGTCGAGGAGGTTCGCTGCGGAGTCGCGAGCAGTGAAGCGTTGGCTGCGGTCGTGATCGTTCCAGTTTTGGCAAGCCATAAGGAGCGGTACGGCAAGCAGCAGGTATTTGGACAGTCGTATTGGTTTGTGTTGCGACTTCTGCAATTTTTCGGCAATGGCCAAAGTGCCGAGAGCGATATAGATGGCAAAGGTGTAGAAGGAGAGGATGTAGGCGTAGTCGCGTTCACGAGGTTCGTAGACGGGGTGGTTGAGGTAGATGGAGAGGAGGAAGCTTGAGGTGAGCATAAGAATCATGAGCGTCCAGAAGAGACCCTTGTTGCGACGCGAGACGAAGATGCCCACGATGCCCAGTATCAGGGGCAGCATCAGGTAGTTGTTGTGTGCCTTGTTCGGCATCGAGTCGGGCAGTTTTTTTGCGGTTCCTACATATAGTCGGTCGATGGGAGGTATGCCCGTGATGAACTGTCCGCGCTGCATGTTGCCAAACCCCTGGTGGTCGTCGTAGCGTCCGGCGAAGTTCCACATCAGGTATCGGAGGTACATGTAGCCGAGTTGGTATCCGGCGAAGACGACGAGGTTGTCGCCAAAGGAGGGTTTGTAGTAGTCCTTGCCGTCGATGTGCACGTTTTTGCCGTGTCGTCCGGTCCAGTCGGTGTAGTACTGTTCGGCATTGGCTTGATGTTTCCACATGCGTGGAAAGAACATGTCCATCTCCTTGGCGTAGATTGGTTTGCCGTTGTTGTAGCCTGTTATGGGCGAGTTGAAGCAGCGTCCGTATATTAGCGGTGCGTGTTCATATTGTTCGCGTGTCATGTAGCTGCGCAGAGCAGCGAGTGTCGACGGGTTGCCCGAGTTGATGGGAGTGTTGGCGGCGGCTCGGATGGGGATAATGGAGTAGACGGAAATTGCCGAGAGCACAAGGAGTGCGGCAACGATGAGTGTGGCTGGTTTCGGGCGGATGATTTTTTTCTTGCGTTGAGAGATTACTAAAGCGACCACTGCGGGGATGGTCAGCAGCGAGAGCATGTGCACCCCGAAAGAGAGGGCGGTGAGGAAAAGGGAAAGGAGGAGCCATCGAGAGGAGTTGTGCTTCGAGTCGGCCCATCGGGTTGCTGTCCAGAGGATTGCTGCCGAGAAGAGCATCGAGAGGCTGTATACCTCACTTTCCGTTGCGGAGAACCATGCCGTGTCGCAGAAGGCGTAGGCCGTGCTTCCGGTGAGAGCTGCGAGCAAGGAGATGTGGTCGGTAGGGGTCTTGTCGAGGAAGAGAGCTGCGAGTCGAGCGATGGTCCAGAAGAGGAACATGGCTGTGAGTCCTGCGCTCAGTGCGCTCAATGCGTTGCACCACCAGGCGATGGCCGTGGCGTTGTGTCCTGCGAGGAGCGAGAAGCAGTGGGCGAGCAGTTGGTAGAGAGGGGCTCCGGGAGGGTGCCCGATCATGAGTTTGTGCGATGTAGCGATGAATTCGCCGCAGTCCCAGAAGCTTACGGAGGGTTCGAGTGTGATGAGGTAAACGGTAGATGTAGCTATGGCCACGATCCATCCTGCAGCGTTGAGCAGTCGCGAGCTGTTGTTGTCACACTCCATAGCGTATGCCATTGTTACCAGTTGACGACAGATTTGTTGAAGACGTCGTCGCAGAGTTCGGCAACGATTTCGCTAACGAGGGAGCTTTCGACCGACGAGAAGTTGAGCTGTGCGTTGTAGTCGCGGTAGCGCGAGAACGACTGTTCGAAGTTGGCATCTGGGTCGCAGTTGTTGACGAACTTCACTTTGATGGTGATAGTCAGTCGGTTCATAGAGACGTCGTCGTTGGCTGAGAGTGCGGCGGCACGAGTGGTGTAGGCTGTTATTTCGCCTGAGACTTCGAGGTCTGCATTGCCATTGACGACGTTGAGCGAGGTCTGCGACGAGTAGAGGTTTCGGAGGTCGTCGGTGAGTTTTTGGCTCAGCTGCGGGTTCACCGTGGCTGCGTAGTTGGGGAATGTGGCGACGGAAATGGTTTTTGCGTTAGGAGGGATGGAGGCTCCTGTGAAACTGTATCCCCCTTTGCAGGCGGTGAGGTTGAGCAGCAATGCGGTTGATATCGCAAGTGCGAGGGCGAGTAGGGCGAAACGTTTCATGGTTGTGTTGTCAGACGTTGTAGGAGTCGTTGTCTATGTGTTTTTCGTCTTCCATTTGCCAAAGCATGAATCCAGCCTGCTGTTCCATGTAGGTAAGGACGGCGTGTTTGATGTTGAGGTCGTTGATGTTGCCTATTTCGTTGAGGATTTCGTCGATTTTGAGTTTGATATTGTTGTCCATAGTGTGGGGAGATTAGTTATTGATATTGTTGTCCTTAGAAAGGGATAATAAATAATGAAAGAAAATGCAAAGATACACAAAAACCGCTATATGATGAAGATTATTTTGTTACGCAGTCATTTCTGTCTGCGAAAAATACTCAGCAAGCATCCCCTGCTTGTAAAAAACAAAGAATGCAACACCGTTTTTGAACAGAGTTGCATTCTTTTGGCGGAAAGGAGGGGATTCGAACCCCTGAAGCGCTTTTAACGCTTACTCGCTTTCCAGGCGGGCCTCTTCAACCACTCGAGCACCTTTCCGTGTTGGTTGTTTGTGAGAGCTAACTATGTGATTGCTCTGCGATTGTGGAGATATTTGGGTTGAAATATCTTTGTGATTGAGATTGCAAAGATACAAACTTTTTATGATTAACAATTAAAAAATAAAAATAAATTATTTCCGCTGTAGTATAACGTATGACTGAATTATCATCAGTGCACCTCTTATAATTATTTAAAACGGCGAATTGTACGAATTAAACGAATTGATATTTGGAAATTTGTTTTGCAAACAAATTAAAATAGAGCCATTGTTTTTCGCAGTCAGGGATGGCTGGGTACCATTGGCTCTGCGGGCCATTAGAACTGGAAGTAGATGAAGGGTTGGATGTCGGCGGTGATGAATTGGTAGACGAAGAAGACTGTGATGACTACGACGATAGCCAGCATCCACAAGGGCATCTGTGCAAACCAAAGGCGATAGCGTCGTTTGAAGCGCTCGGGGAGCCAGTGGATGACCATTCCGATGAGGAAGGCGATGAATACGCCGGACTTGTTGGCGATAATGAGAGGTATGTCGGAGAGGTTCCACGTGGAACCTATGCTGTTGACCATGTTTTTGGCTGTATTCCATGCCACTTCGTTGGCTTCGGCGGGTGAGAGGTTGGAGCCGCAGCGGAAAAAGAGTCGCGTGAAGGTGATGAATATGAAGGTGAGGAGTATGCTCCAGGCGTGTTCGAGGGTGCGGGCGAGGCGTTCTTTGCCGTGCTTTTGGCAAAGGGGGTTGACCACGAGATAGCGCAGCATGGTGCCGACACAGATCAAGCCTGACCAGAATGCGGCGACGTTCAGTGCGGGGCAGGGCCAAATTATGTCGGCCAGGAGTGCGGTAGCAAAGAAGGCTTGTGTGATGACTACGCGTGTGCGTGGGGATTGTGGTTTCCATGCTTTGTAGATGAGGATGCCGAGTCCGTTGAGTCCGCCCCAGATGATGAAGTTGAAACTGGGTCCGTGCCACAGTCCGCCGAGGAGCATGGTGTCCATGTTGTTGACATTGGTGCGGAAGTTGTGGCGATGTCGAGGGAAGATGATGTAGACGGCGAGGAGGAGACCTATGACGGTGGTGACGGCGAAGGTGACCCAGAAGGTGCGAGCCATGAGAGCGACGGCGACAAGCATGCCGCCGAGGATGAGCCAAGAGGCGAGGGTGGCGTTGCGGTTGCCGCCGAGGGGGATGTAGAGGTAGTCTTTGAGCCAGTTGCTGAGTGAGATATGCCAGCGTTTCCAAAAGCCGGCAGGACTGGTGGCCTTGTAGGGGGAGTTGAAGTTCTTGGGCAGGTAGAAACCCATGAGCATGGCGACTCCGATGGCGATGTCGGTGTAGCCTGAGAAGTCGGCATAGACTTGCAGGGAGTAGATGAAGAGTGCGGAGAGGTTGTGGAAGGGGGTGTAGAATTCGGGGTGTTCGAAGATGTTGTCG
The DNA here is from genome assembly GCA_017522065.1 of Bacteroidales bacterium. Classification (GTDB taxonomy): domain Bacteria; phylum Bacteroidota; class Bacteroidia; order Bacteroidales; family P3; genus Colimorpha. Next base: position 65,081 of record JAFXAD010000033.1, on the reverse strand, counting down.
GCAAAATTGACGGCGAGGTAGTCGCTGAGGACTATTTTCTTGATGAGTCCGTTGAGGATCCAGAAGACGGCAACGCCGAATTGTCGGCGGCTAAGGAAGTAGGGTTTGTAGAGCTGTGGGATGAACTGTTTGGCGCGGATGATGGGTCCGGCGACGAGCTGTGGGAAGAAGGTGGTGTAGAAGCCGAAGTCGAGGATGTTGCGGACATGTCCTATTTCGCCTTTGTAGACGTCAACGATGTAGCTGATGTTCTGGAAGGTGAAGAAGGAGATGCCTACGGGGACTATGATGACGGAGGCGTCGAGGCGGGAGGTGGTTGTGAAGTGGTTGGCAAACTGAGCGAAATGGTTGACGACTTGGATGTCGGAATTGAAGATGGCGTTGTGGATGTCGGTGAAGAAGTAGGCGTACTTGAAATAGAAGAGGACTCCGAGATTGACGACAACGCCTATGACGAGGAGGAGTGTGCGGTAGCCTTTGCTGACGCCTCGTCGACTGAAGAGGTCGAAGAGGATGCCGAGGATATAGCCGACTATGGTGGAAAAGATGAGGAGTATGATGTAGAGACCGCTGGTTTTGTAGTAGAAGAAGAGGCTGACGAGGAAGAGGTAGCCGTTGCGGAGATGGAGCTTGAAGTGGTCGTCGCGACCACCACCGGCGGGGTTGCCTGGTTTGCGGTACTTGGCGAGGGTGGGGAGGCTATGGAGGAGGCACAGGCCGGCGAAGACTATGAGGAAGAAGGCCCAGAAGTTGAACTGGATGAAGAGCAGGGGATAGGAGGGGTCGTAGGAGAATATGTCACTCAAAAACGTAATTAGGTCTCTCATTGGTAGTGTTTTTGCGTTTGTTGGGGAAGGTGGGTTGTGGCCGCTTTTGTGCCTGCTGGGTGCTGTCGGTTGAAGAAGCTGGGGCCTCTTGTGGTTTGAAATGGACTAAGGACTCGACAATGGCGTTGTGTAGGAGGTCGGCAAGGAGCTGGTAGCCTCGTCGTGTGAAGTGGACTTTGTCGCGTTGTGCGAGAGACTCGGCGTTCCATCGGCTCATGGAACTGAGTCCGCCCATGATGGTGAACTGGTCCCAGACCATGCCGCCACACTGCTGTGCGATGCGGAAGAAGGCTTCGCGGACGAGGGGGCCGTTGTTGTTGACGGAATAGTGTCGCTTGACGCGCCGGTAGCTGTCGTTGTTGGTGATGAAGATGAAGGCGCAGTCGGGGCTGACGCTGCGTATGGAGTCGACAAGGCTGAGGTAGCGTTGTCTGAAGATGGCGGTGTCGAAATTGGGTCCTGCTGCATCGTTGATGCCAATGCCGAAGATGACGAGGTCGGGCGGACAGAGTCGGAGGTCGGAGGTGAGGAAGGGGCACTTGGTGAGGTAGTCGGAAGTGGAGGCGCCGTTGACGCCAATGGAATGGAAGGTGATTCCAGACCGATGGCTTTGGAGGAGGAGTCCGGTGAGGGCGAAGGCTTGTCCGCTGTCGCAGGGGAGGATGATGCGGAAGGAGTCGACGGGTTCGGGGAACTGGTAGGTGTAGCGCCGTAGCGATGTGTCGATGCTGGCAGGCGAGAGCATGAGACTGTCGGCAGAGGGGCGTACGATCTTGATGAGCGGCACGACTCCGCCGTATGACTGGCCGAGGAGGACGATGCTGCGTGTGGCGAAATCGATGTCGGGCTCGGTGAGTGTGATGCCTATCTCGGCGTTGCTGTCGGCTGCGGTGACGGCGATGCCGCAGAGTCCGAGTTGCTGGTCGGGTTCTTTATAGACGTTGCGCGTAAGTGTGAGCGGATGGCTGCGTGACACTTTGTAGTCGTAGGGGTTGTTGCATTTGATGGCGGCGGAGTATGGGAATATCATGCCGCGCGAGGCTATTGGGAAGCCTTGTTCCCTGCATTCGATGGAACGAGTGGCGCCAAGCAGGATGTTGCGTCGCAGCTGGTGTGGAAATGTGCCGCCCTGGACGTGTGAGGCCCCTATCTGCATGATGTTGACGTTGCCTTGGCCGTTGCGGAGAAGGGTGTAGAACTTGTGAGCGAAACGCTGCATCTGGCTGCTGTCGCCAAAAAAGAGCAGGTGGTTGGCGTTGTAGTTGATGAAGCTATAGGAGGTGTCGACGGGGACGAAGAGTGCGCTATCGTCTACGGTGCGAGGCGTAGGACAGTTGACTCTGTCCTGAGCCTGTCCGCAGGAGGAGAAGACGAAGAGCAGAAGGAGGGCTATTGCTGTGCTGATTTTGTTGCTTGAGACCATAGGGTGGTGAATTGTTGTGGGGTTAGGTGTTGGCGTAGGGTGTAGAGGCGGTAGAAGGCGAGGAGAGCATCGGAGAAGGTGTCGCCCATGATGACGGCTCCCTTAGGGGTGAAGTGTACGTAGTCGCTGCCGGCAAGTCCTTTGCTGTTCCAAGCTATCATTGACTGTTGTCCGCCCATGGCGTCGAAGATGCTCCAGAAGGCGGCTCCATGCTGTAGCGCGGTGTCGCGGAGGCTGCTGACGACGTTGGGGAGCTTGGGGTAGGTGGCGAGGCGTCCGCCGACAGTGGTGCTCATGTCGGAGGGTCCGATGAAGACGATGGTGGCTTGTGGACATGCGGCGCGGACGTGGTCGATCTGCTGTCCTATCTGGCGGCAATAGGTCTCGATGGCTTTGTCGCTACGCAGATAGGGTACGGAGTTACCTCCGAACTGCATGATAATCATGCCGATGTCGAGGAGGCTATAGGACTCGGCGAGCTGGTTGAGGGGTACCTTGCGGAACTGGTGTCCGGAGACGCTGCGCATGCCTACGTTGTCGACAGCGATGCCGTAGCCGTCGTCGACAGCGATGCCGTAGATGTCGGCATTGCCGTTGAAAGTGAGCCGTGCGGATGTTGTCGCGGAGTCGAACTGCAGTGAAAGGAGACCTATGCCGGGAGTGCTGGTGGATGCTTCGACTTTAGCGCCACTTTTGCGGTCGGTAGCGCTGACGCTGAGAGGACCGGGGCGGTTGTTGTAGAGGATGCGAAGTGATGAGAAATGGCTGACGCGTTCGGTTGCGTACTGGCTCTTAGATGCACTGAGTGAGAGAGATGCCGTGCCGCTGAAGTGCCAGCTGCGGAGCATGGGTCCGTAGTTGCCGTTGTGGACGAAGGTGCTGTCGCCCCATGTGGACTGTCCGACGATGTTGCCGGAGGCGTTCTGGTTAAAGGTGATGGTTGGTACAGGCTGTCGGAGAGGCAGCATGCCGGGTCCGCCGCCACCGAAGACTTGCTGCAGTCGTTCACGGATGCGGGATGAGATGCGGTCCATCTCGATCTGTGAGTCGCCATAGTGGACGATGCGTACGCGTTGCTTGCGTGCCGCTGCCTGCTCGGCGGAGGCGAAGAAGCGGTCGAAGAAGGCGACGTCGTCGTCGGGGACCCAAAAGCGCTGATGCGAACAGAAGAGGGTCTGGTAGCTGTCGATGGCTGTGTCGAGAGCGCCTGTCAGGTCGCGTGCAGGGCGGGCTGATATGATGCTGTCGATGTCTTTCTGCTTCTCGCGGACGAGAACCTGATGGAGAGTTGGGAATCGTAGCGAGGCGTGATTGTCGGCGGTGCTGTCGGCGGGGTCGGCGTTGCTACCGCCAAGCGGGATGCCGTTTTTGGGAAAGATCAGGCAGATCAGTGCCAGCAGTGCGATGACGGCCAGGAAGAACTTGAGGGTGGTTGTGAGTTTCACTTCGTCGGGAGGTCCTTTAGTTTCTTCTCCAATTCGTCGACACGTTTATAGAGCTGCTCGAGATTGCGCTCGTAGATGTAGGTCTTGCGTTGTTTTATGGCATCGGTAGCGGGAGAGCCAAGGATGGTGACGTTGTCGGGGAAATTGCGAGTGACACCGGATTGAGCGGCTACGGTAACGTTGTTGCCTATTTCGATATGTCCGACGATGCCTACTTGTCCGGCGATGATGCAATGGCTTCCGACCTTTCCGCTGCCTGCGATGCCGCTCTGTGAAGCCATGACGGTGTTCTGTCCGACGACGACGTTGTGTGCTATCTGGCACAGGTTGTCGAGTTTGACGCCGCTATGGATACGTGTCGAGCCGAGGGTGGCACGGTCGACGGTCGTATTGGCACCGATTTCTACATCGTCATCGATGACGACATTGCCTATCTGGTCGATTTTCTGATAGTTGCCATCGGCTGTCGGGGCGAAGCCGAAGCCGTCGGCTCCGATGACGACACCAGAATGGAGGATGCAGCGGTTGCCGATGACGATGTTATGATATACTCTGACGCCCGCAAAGAGGGTGGTGGAGCTGCCTATCTGGCAGTTGTCGCCCACGTAGGTTTGGGGGTAGATTTTGGTACCATTGCCGATAGTGGTGTGCTCGCCGACATAGGCGAAGGGTCCGATGTAGCAGTCGTCGCCGACGGTGGCTGTAGGCGAAACGAAGGCGAGGGGGTGGATGCCCTTCTTGTCGAGTTGCATCTCGTTGTATTTCTTGAGCAGAGTGGCGAAAGCAAGGTAGGGGTCGTCGACGCGGATGAGTGTTGCTGCGACAGGGTGCTCGGGTTCAAAGTTTTTGCTGACGATGACGGCAGTGGCTTTGGTGTCGTAGATATAGTTGGTGTATTTTGTGTTGGCGAGGAAGGAGAGTCCTCCCGGTGTGCCTTCTTCGATTTTGCAAAGGGTTGAGACTTCGGCGTCGGCGTTGCCTTGGACTGTTCCGCCAAGGAGGGCGGCTATCTGGGATGTGGTGAATTTCATTTTGGTATTACAGGATTTCGTTATTACGGTGTTTCGTTGTTTCGTTGTTTCGTTATTACGGGATTACGTTATTACGGGATTATTGTTATTATTGTATTTCGGTATCCTTATTTTTTATTTTAACGATGTAATGTCAATTAAATTGTATGTATCCTTGTAATTTTGTAATTGTAACACTATCAATGGTGTTGACGAGGAGTAGGTCGGACATGGTGTTGAACCGGACACCGCGTTGGCGAGCCAGGACTATGCTTTTGGCTTGGTAGTAGTCGAGGTAGGGGTGTTTTCGCAGTTGGTCGACGGTGGCGCTGTTGATATTGATTTTATGGACTTTGGATGTGTCGATGCTGAGCTGGCTGGCGAATTGGTTGAAGCGGTCAGCGGTCATGCCGTAGACTTCGAAGAGCTGATCGCTACGGACGAAGCCACCGAGACGATCCCGGTAGCGTGCTATGCGTTGTGCAAAGGTGGGACCGACGGAACGTAACAGCTGCAGTTCGATTGTGTCGGCGGAGTTGAGTTCGATAACAGGATAGTTGCGCTTGCGGTCGGCGTGAGGCGTGAAATGGTGCGGGTTGTGCGGAGCGGATTGTTCCGGGTGGTGGATTTTGTAGCGCTTGGTGCTGTCGGGCCGATGGGTCCTTTTTGTTTTCGTCGGGTGGTAATTGCCTGCTTGTCGGTTGGCCTGTGGGGTTGGCGTCATGGAATCGGTGTAATCGGCGACAAGGGCTGCAAGGCGTGTATTGTCGTCATCAGGTTGTTGTCCTGTCCGTTGAGGAATGAGCAGAGCAGCGACAGTGGCTGCGGCGATGATGATGGCCAGCAGCAAGATGGCGCGTAATTGTCCGCGAGTGGGGAGGTGCATAGTTTATTCGTCGATGGTCATTGTGCCGCGTTGGTGCAGGATTTGCGGTGTTGTGAATTCGTCGTCGCTTTCGAATCCGTCGCCGTAGGTTATGCGCTGTCCGTTGACGGAGCGGACGGGGTCGGTCGAGAAGATGCGGTGTTCGGCGGAGTTCCAGACGAGGCTTTCGAGATAGGAGGTGTCGCCTGTGCGGTAGTCGATGACGACAACGTTGCGTCGTGCTTCGATGATTTTCTTTTCGTCGTAGGAGACGGCATAGTCGGCCGAGATGTTGGCTACGCGGTTGTCGCTGCCTTCAAGTATGGCCATGTTGAATCCTTCAGGATAGATGCTTTTGCGTTCGGGTTTGTCGTACATCTGTGCCGACGGTGCGGTGACGAGCATCTGCACTTTGCCTTTGGAACTGCGGAGTGCGCGCACGTTCTCGAGCGACTGAACGGGGAGGTCCTTTCGGTCGAAGAAAAGAATCTTGTCCATGTCGTTGCGGCAGGCGGCGAGGAGAAGGCAGGCAAGTGCAATGAAAAGCACTGCCGGCATGGAGCCGGCAGATGCTTTATATAGTTGGTTGCGATTCAAGAATTGAGATTTAAAGTGGGGTGTCAATTCTTTTCTATTTTCTGGTTCTTACGGTTGTGGTTACGCCAATCCAGCCGGGTACGGTGTAGCTGTTGCCGTCGATGAGGTCGAGCATGAAAGCATCGTCCTGTTTCGGGAAGTGGCCAGAGTAGGAGTTGATGAGTCGCTGAGCTGCTTCGACATTTTCGGGTGAGTCGTCGACGCTGATGGCCTTGCGAGCTGCATCGACAGCTGCCCAGTAGGCGGAGCGTCCGCCGAGGTTGTCGCTGATGGCGCGTGCGCCCTTAGCGTAGAGCTGGGATATGAGTCTGTAGGGTTCACCTTTGGTGGGTTCCATATCGGCTGCGCGGTTGTAGGAGCTGCGAGCTGCCGAGTAGTTGTTGCTGTTGGCGTAGCAGAGACCCTGAAGGATGTACATGTTGTATTTGTCTTTTTCTTCAGCACCCTGGATGGCATCGTTGATATACTTGGCGGCATCGGTGTATTTCTCCTTGTTGTAGCACATCTGGGCCATGAGGTATGCGGTTGAGGGAGTGGGCTCGAGTGCGTGGAGCTTTTCGGTAGCTGCGAAGAAGAGTTCGGTGTCCATGCATTTCTTTTTGCGGAGGATGGTGGTGATCTTCTTCAGGAGGGTGATGTCGTCGGAGTTGGTGTTGAATTTCTTGGTGTAGATTTTGACCAGTTCATCGCAAGAAGCGAAGGGAGAGAAGTGGTTTTCGATGTTGATGAGGACCTTGTGGAGTTCGTCACGCTTGGTGCTGTCGGTGGTTGTGGCGAGGAGTTTGTCGATGGCGTCGCTGGCGATGTCGTAGTTGTCGATAATGAGGGTGGTGTCGGCAAAGCCAGAGGTGACATACTTGATGGTGGCGTCGAAATAGCGTTCTATGAAGGCGACTTCGAGTCCGTCGGCACCGAGATTCATAGCTTCGGCGTAGAGTTGGTAGTAGTCTTTGAGGGCTGCATTGCCGCGGAGCTGTTCGAGGTCGAAAGCTTTGCGAGCAGTCACTTCAGCAGCTTCGCCGAAGTACTGGATGCGGAGGTCGTACATGTGCATCAGTTCGTCGACGATGGCTTTGCGCTGTTCGGGGTCCTTGGTGGCGTTGAATTTCGACTTGAGGATGGTGACGCCTCTGATGTAGAGGTTCTTGTTGTTTGCGGGGCATTTCTCAAGGCACTGTTTCCAAGGCTCGTAAGCTTCTATATACTGTTTGTTTTTGAAGGCCTCACGGTAGAGGAAGGTGTTTGTCACACAGTCGACGCTGTCTTCAGGAGTGGCTCCCCATTTCTGTGCGGAGGCTGTGAGAACAGACATCGTCATTAACAGTCCAATTGTTGCGATTTTGAATGTTTTCATCTGTATGTTGTTTTTAGTTTATTTGTTTATTAGTTATTTTGGGTAGCGTATTAATTGCGTTATTATGTTTTTTTCACATTTGGCAATGTTAGTTGAATTTTCGTTTTACGAACCAGCTTTCACAGCTGCCGACGGAGATGCCGATGGAGAAGACGTCGCGTCGCAGGAGGTCGGTGGTGCCCATAGAGGAGTATGAGGCGCTGATGTTGAGCACGGAGCGGCCTTTGCGCATGGGCAGAGAGCATCCGAGTGCGATACCCCATTCGTCGAGTTTGTAGTCGGTTCCGTTGGAGAGGAGTTGCATGCGTCCGTTTTCGTAATGTCCGCCGACGGAGAAGGTGATGCGTCGGAAGTAGGATGCCGCGTTCTTGTCGCCGAGGAGTTGGAGCCCGAGAGCGTAGCGCTGCGAGGCATCGTAGCGCAGGGGGCTTTGTCCGAAGATGGAGACATCGGTCGACTCGGTGTACTTGAGACCGCTCCAGGGTGCGAAGGTGGCGTCGAGAGCCACAAGCCACATGTTGTCGCGCTGGAAGGAGAGGCCTATGCCTGTTGTGAAAGGTTGTTCGAGTTGGCTTTCAAACTCGCTGTCGGATCCGTTGGCGGGGAAGATGGTGTCGCGCATGAATTCGGTGGCGGCATTGGTTACGAAGGTGTAGACCAGTGCATTGTCTTTGACGGTCATGCTGCGATGAGGTTTGAAGTTGAGTCCGACGTTGAGATGGTATTTTTCGGCAATAGGTTGTTCGTACTGTAGACCGAGGTCGAAGGTGAGATTTCGAATGTATGTGTCCTTCTGTCGACGTGAGTCCATGAAGTATGTGGTGTCGCTGGCGGTAAAGTCGTAGGTGACTGCACGTGTCAGGCTGCCGTAGAGGTAGTTGAGGTTGAAACCGGCGCGGAGTTGCGGCTTGGAGGGCTGGTTGTTGCCCAGGATGTTGAATCCGTGTCCCCAGAAGAACTGGGCTACGCCGCCGTTGCCTTCGTATTTTGTTTTGACCTCGCCGCCAGGGTTGACGGTGGAGGTCTGTGTAGACTGGTAGTTGACATCGGAAAGGGGCATTACGCCGAGCGATGTTTTCCACCATTTAGAGAGTGGGAAAGCGATAGAAAGATAGCCGAGGTCGCCATCGGCGTCGAAAAGGCTGTTGTTTTTGTCGCGGAGAGTGGTCATATCGATAGAAAGACCCATGTCGAAGACGAAAGTCTCTTTGCCGATGGCGGCATAAGAGGCTGGGTTGAAGGGATTGATGGAATTGAATGCCGAGCGGGAGTAGACGACACCGCCGAGGGCGGATGCTGCCGGCATGTTGTATGGGAGGTTGCTGTATCCGATGCCGTATTGCGAGAAGGGCGAGTTGATGCCGTTCTGAGCAGAGATGCTGCTGCAAGCGGTGGCAATAAGAATCAGCAATATGTATGTCCGGGTCTTTTTCATGGAGATATGAGGTATGATGTATTTCGGGTGTTATAAACGGTTGCTACAAGTTCATTTCCAGTATTTTGTCGAGTCCTAAAAACAGTAGGTTAGAATTTGCAAAGTTCGGAAAAAATAATTGTTTGGCAAAAAAATCAGCGTTGCCGCCTGTTAAAAAAAGTTTAAGAGAGGGATATGTGTTGTTGAATTGTTGTGCAAAAGATTGAATTTCAAAGAGTGTGGCGTTTAGGACTCCTGAGAGGATGGAGTTGCGTGTCGACTTGCCGGCGAGAGGAACTGGTTGCGAGCCGTCCCATTGCGCTGAGTCGGGTTCGACGAGCGGCAGGGCCGCCGTGAAATCGTGAAGTGCGCGCAGACGCATCTTCAGCCCTGGCAGAATGGCTCCTCCGCGGTAGCAGTTGGAGTCGTCGAGGATATCGATGGTGATGCAAGTGCCTGCGTCGACGACCATAAGGGCATAGTCTTTGCAAAGGGTGCGTGCGCCGATGCATGCGGCTACGCGGTCCATGCCGAGCGACTGCGGGGTGTCGTAGTCGATAGTTATCGGCAATCGGGAATTGCAGGAGAGCAGGTGGAGGTGTGAGGCGAGTGGTGACGGCAGAAGAGAGTTGAAGTCGGGCATGTTGCCTACGACCGACGCGATGGCTGCATCAGGGTGATAGATGTCGCAGAGCGAATGTAGAGTGTCGCTATGGTTGAGGTCGACGAAATCGGAAAGGATCAGCTTGCCATTGTCCGAGAGGGCGAATTTGGCGCGAGTGTTGCCGATGTCGAGGAGCAGATGGGGCATAAGAGTTTTGTTTTCAGCATCAGTTGAACATGTTCATTGCCCTGTCGGGACCGAGGGTCACGAAAGCCTTGATTGCGTCGACGGCGTGGTCGAGAGCCGGGTCGAGAGCAGTCAATTCCTCGTCCGAGAAGTGTCCGAGGACGTAGTCGATCTGGTGGCCTTGTCCGAAGTTGTTGCCCACGCCGATGCGGAGTCGGCAGTAGTTGGCAGTATGGAGCAGTTGTTCGATGTTGGCGAGGCCGTTGTGTCCGCCGTTAGAGCCCTGCTTTTTCATTCTGATTTTGCCGACAGGGAGGGCGATATCGTCGACGACGACGAGGAGGTTGGCGATGTCGATTTTTTCTTTCTGCAACCAGAACTGAACGGCTTTTCCGCTGAGGTTCATGTAGGTTGTGGGTCGAATAAGGACGAGGGTGCGTCCTTTGAATTTGACTTCTGCACGATAGGCGTGTCGGTCGAGGACGTAGGTGGGTCGTTCGTCGGGGGTGCTGCAGGCTTTGAGCAGTCGGTCGAGGACCATGAAGCCGCTGTTGTGCCGAGTACCCTCGTATTCATTGCCGACGTTACCAAGTCCGACGATGAGGTATTTCATAGAAAGGTCTTGATTCTGTGGTTCTTTGTTTTTTCGAAAAAAATCGAGCAGTCCCATATAGATAGGGTTATTATTTGTCGACGATAGTCATTTCGTCGACGAGGTGTTTTGCGCCAGCGAACTTGTCGATGATGAAGAGGCAGTAGCGGATATCGAGGCAGATATTGCGGCAGTAGTCGGGGTCGAAGAGGAGATCGCTCATGGTGCCTTCCCAGCAGCGGTCGAAGTTGAGTCCGATGAGCCGTCCGTCGGCGTTGAGGACCGGGCTGCCACTGTTGCCGCCCGTGGTGTGGTTCGTGGCGATGAAGCCGACCGGCATCTGGTGCTTGGTGTGGGTTTTGACGCTTATCAGCGTGTCGTTGCCGTTGGTGGTGATGGTGGTATCGTTGATGACCTCAGAGATGCCATAGGGGCCATAGTCCTTGAGGGCATAGAGTTCCTTGAGTCGGGGTTCGACGACATAGTCGTAGATGTCGGGGTTCTCTTTTTCCATGATGCCTTGGAGTGAGCTGTAGGGCTTGTAGTAGACACCGTCGCGAGGTCTGAAGCCTTCGACATGTCCGTAGGCGACGCGAAGGGTGAGGTTGGCGTCGGGGAAGAAGTTGACCTCCGGTTCCATTTCCATCATACCCTTGACGTAGGAGCGCATGAGTCGTTGAATGTCGGAGTAGGCACGTCGGTAGTTGGCCAGCTTTTGTGCGTCGTAGGCGAGGGTGTAAGCCTGGTCGAATAGTTGCAGAGCTGGGTCGTTTTTGAGTTGTTTTGCTTTTTTTGCGGTATAGCTGTCGAGGAATTTCTGGAGTTTCTTTTCGTTGTTGAGGATAGAGGTGTTGTAGATTTTGTTGAGTTTTTCTTCGACGAGGTTGCTTGGGGTCGATTCGTCGGCCAGGTAGGGAGCGAAACCAGCTTTCCACATGTAGAGGAAAGTCTCGGTGAAGATGGCCTTGTCGACGGGCGAGTGTAGGTCGAAGTCGGCGAAATATTTTGAGTTGGCTTCTTTGAGTTTGTTGACTTCGGCCACGATGGTCATGTCGTCGTCTTCGTTGGCGAGGAAGCGGTAGGATTGGGCGCGAGCCATGAAGTCGCTGGCGCGTACAGCTTCGGAGAAGTAGGTCAGTTCCACCTCGATGGGTTTCAGTTTGGCATAAGCCTCATGGAGTTGTGGCAGGATGTTGTAGTACTGAGGTTTGTCGTTGGCCCATTGCTGGTAGCGTTGTTCGTATTCGCGTTTTTTCTCGACACCTTTTAGGCGTGCGATGCCCTGAGATTCGCCCTGCCATTTTTTCCAGCCGTTGGCGATGCTGGCGACCTTGGAGGCGTATTTGAGTCGTTGGGCGGGACTTTGGTTCATGGCGTTGTTATAGTGTTTGAGACGTATGGTTCTCAGGTCGATACGGATAGGGTTTTCGACGTTTGCGGCGAGGTCGACAGCGTCGGAGGTGACATAGCGTTGAGTGGTTCCAGGGTAGCCGAAGACAAATGTGAAGTCGCCTTCGTTAACACCAGCGAGTGAGATTTCGAGGTGTTTGAGCGGTCGGTAGGGGCGGTTGTTCTTAGAGTAGTTGGCTGGTTTGTTGTCGTTGTCGGCATAGACGCGGAACATGGAGAAGTCGCCCGTATGACGGGGCCACATCCAGTTGTCGGTATCGCCGCCGAATTTGCCGATATTGGAAGGCGGAGCGCCGACGAGACGCACATCGGTGAAGACCTCGTTGACGTACATAAAATACTGGTTGCCATAATAGAACGGTTTGATGATGGCTTTATAGTGTGTACCTTCGACAGCGCGGGATGTTATTTTCTTGATATTGTTTTCGATGATAGCAGCGCGTTCACCCTCAGAGGTTTCGGTAGAGATGCCTTCCATCACTTGTGACGTCACGTCCTCCATGCGTACCAGTCGTGTGGCCGTCAATCCCGGGCAGGGCAGTTCGTCGTTGCGGTTCATGGCCCAGAAGCCATTGGTGAGGTAGTCGTGTTCGACGGTGCTGTGCGAGGTGATGTAGCTGTATCCGCAGTGGTGGTTGGTGAGGAAGAGGCCTTCGCTGCTCACGTACTCGCCAGTGCAGCCCTGGTTGAATAGGATGATGGCGTCCTTGAGGCAGGCGTTGTTGATGTCGTAGATATCTTTGGCAGAGATACGCATGCCGGCTTTTTGCATATCGGCCTCGTTGCGTCCGAGGAGCATAGGAATCCACATGCCTTCGTCGGCGAAAACGTTGAGAGAGATGACTGCGAGAAGGAGCAGAGAAAGGATTTTCTTCATGGTTTGAGGTTTTTTGTTGTTATATTTATATAAAGATATATTCTATAAAAGTAGTGCAGATAAGTGATTATATCGTTTTGTGTTGTCGTTCAACCGTTACAAACGAAAATGCAAAGGTACGAAAAAAATAGAAAACCGACGCGATAATGTTTTTTTGCATGAGTCTATACTAAAAGAGCGAAAAAGTAGTTAGTAGAAATTGTGAGACTCATAATCGACTATCCTTGGTATTTTGCTGTGCTGTGCCTGCTGCTGGGTGTGGCATACGCTTGGTTTATGTACCGTGTCGGTCGTCGCATAGGCGAGGGTATGTCGACAAAGCTTCGTATTTTGTTGTCGGTGCTGCGCACCGTGTCGGTAACGATGATAGCCATGTTGCTGCTTGGTCCGCTGGTGCGTCGCGAGAGCGCGTTGCGTGAGAAACCGATAATCATAACCCTCGAGGACGACAGCCGCTCGGTTGTGCTATGTGGCGATTCGACCTACTATCGTGGTCCATTCCGCGAGGAACTGAGCGCATTGGCTGCTGACCTTGGTGGCGACTACGAAGTGCACCGCTACCGTTATGGGTCAGAATTGAACGCCGCTGACGACGACAGCACGCTATATATGGACGACTATACCGACATGTCCGGAGCCATCGACGAGATAGCGCAGAGGTACTATCATCGCAACATAGGGGTACTGATTTTGACCGGCGATGGTATATTTAACCATGGGAGCAGTCCTGTGAGTTCAGCGGCAAAAGCCTCGATACCAATCTACACCGTGGCAATGGGCGACACTACGGTCTATCCCGATGCTGCCATTGTCGATGTGCGTTGCAACCGAGTAGTACACAAGGGCAACAGTTTCCCGATGGACGTCACGATGACGGCATCGAAGCTTGGCGGCCGTGGCAGCACACTCGTTGTGAAGTGCGACGGGCGACGTGTATTCAGCAAAGACATAAAGTACGATGGTCAGGATTATTCCGCCAGCGAGACCGCCGTGCTCGAAGCCGAGCGCGAGGGTATACACACATATACGGTGGAGCTTGTGGCCGTTGATGGCGAACGGTCGGTGGTCAACAACCGCCGCACCGTCACGGTCGAGGTGATTGACAGTCGCCGCAAGGTGGCCATCATCCATGCCGTTCCCCACCCCGACGTTGCAGCCATCCGTGCCGCTGTCGAAAGCAACATAGACTGCGAGGCCGACGTCTTCTTGGCGCGCGACTTCAAGGGAAAGGCTACGGACTATAGCCTGCTGGTGCTTCACCAGTTGCCCTGCAAAGTGCGAGAAGCCGATATAGACATAGCCAAGCTGCTCAGCAGCGGAGTCCCCGTGCTGTTTGTGTTGGGCAGTCAGAGCGACATAGCGCGGTTCAATGTGTTGCGTACGGGATTGGAGATTATAAGCCGCATAGACCGTCAGAACGAGGCTACTGCCCTTGCAGACCGCAATTTTACATACTTTAGTACCGATAATGATGATATAGAGGCCTTTGAATCATTCCCGCCACTAACGACGCCGTTTGGCGAGTATCGAATGACAGGCAACAGTCAGAGCCTCTTCACGGCCCGTATAGGCAACGTCAACTCCCGCCAGCCACTGGTGGCGATGACCCAGTCGGGCAATCGCCGTAATGCTTTCATTGCCGGCGAAGGTTTGTGGCGCTGGCGAATGGCCGACTATCAGCGTAGCGGTAGCCACAGCCATTTTGACCGTATGGTCAGCAAGGTCATGACATTCATAGCTCTCCAGCCGGGCGACCGCCATCTGATGGTTCAAAGCCAGCGTCGATACAGTCCGGACCAGTCCGTCATCATCGAAGCACAGCTGTACAACGACAATTTCGAGTCCGTGAACAATGTCGACGTGAAGTTCACGTTGCGAGGCGACAGCATCCGCGGGGAGAAAGACTACCTGTTCGGACGCAATGTGTCGGGCTATACGCTCAATATAGGGCCCCAGCCTGCCGGGGTGTACAGTTATGAGGCCACGGCGCGTCTTGGTGCCGAGAAATATACGGCAACAGGGAGTTTCGTTGTGGAGCGGCTGGACCTCGAGGCAGTCAACACGGTGGCCGACCATGCCGTGATGCGCACCATTGCCGGCACCACAGGAGGCGAGATGGTAGAGGCCCACGATGTCGGACGGCTTTCCGACATGCTGCACAACCGCGACGACCTCCATACCATCATCTACCGCGACACCCGCTACACCGACTTGCTCAATGTTCCCTTGCTGTTTGTGCTGATAATAGTTTTGCTGAGTGCGGAGTGGGTGGTGCGCAAATACAACGGAGAGGTATGAAGCTGCGCAAGATCATAGAGACCCGCTTTTTTCGCGACGGAGCAACGCTGCTGGGCGGCAACCTGTGGGCACAAGGTATAGCTTTTGCTGCTTATTTTTTGATAGTCAGGTTGTACAGCAGCCAGGATATAGGTCTGTACAACATATTCTATTCTTATATAGAGGTGCTCATAGTGCTCAGCACATGCCGCTATGAGCAGGCCTGTGTCATTGCTCCAACAGATGGCGAGGCTGTTGCCGTAGGAAGATTGGCATTGCGGATGAACGTAGTGTTCAGCCTCGTGCTTGTATTGATAGCGATAGTGATTATCGTCGTCGGTCCGCAAAGCATAGGCATGGACGGAACGATGCAGGCTGGAGTGCTGATGCTCATACCACCGATGGTCTATCTGTGTGGTACGTCGCGCGTATACACTGCGTTGCTGAACCGATTTCGCGGATTTGGACAGATAGCTGTTAGCGAGGCGGTTGGTTCGACTGGTGGCGTTGTGCTGAAGATCCTTTTCGGATTGCCGCGGTTGGCCTCAACGGTATGGCACAGTATCGGTCTGCCGTTGGGTACCGTATTGGGCAAAGCGGCATCGAACGTGAACCTCCTGATGCGGTTGCGCAAGATGGAGTTGCCGCGAAGCGCGGGTCGTGCGGAGCGTCGTGCCGTGGCCGTCCGTTACCGGAATTTTGCGTTATACACAACGCCCAAGGATCTTGTCAACAGTCTATCGTACAATCTGCCGTTCATCTGGCTGGCATTGCTGTTCGACAAAGGAGAAGTAGGACTTTTAGGTTTGGCGTTGACATTCACTTTCCGCCCAGTCAACATACTGAACAATGTGTTCGACAAGTTGCTCTATGTGCGTGTAGCCGAGCGCGTACGCAGCGGTCAGTCTGTCATGCGTGATTTGCGTCGGTTTCTGATGCATCTGATGTTGCCGTTGTTGCCAGTGTTTGCAGTGGTGTTTTTTTATGGCGACAGTATATTCGGGTTTTTGTTTGGCGCGCGCTGGTCGTCGTGCGGATACTATCTGCGTTGCCTGTTGCCGTGGGTGTACATCATGCTGGGCACATCGTCGTTAGGTTTTCTGAGCAATGTGTTTTCGCGTCAGCGCAGCGAGTTTGTATTCTATATAGTTTTGTTTGTGATGCGCATAGCATCGATGGTGGCAGGAATAGTTGCCGGCAGTTTCCGTATAGGCATACTTTGTTTTGCCCTGAGTGGTGCCGTTGTGTCGGCATCGCTGCTTGTGTGGTATCTGCTGCTTGTGAGGAGATATGAAGAGAGCGTTGTGAGTTGCGAGCGTTGAGGGGGAAGTTCTATTCTTCCTTTTCTTGCTCCTTTTTTTGCTTTCGTTTATAGAACGGGCCTTTGAAAGAGAAAACGATTTTGACTGATTTCCAGAAATAGTGAGGCACATCTTGTGCCTTGAGCTCTTTGATTTCGCGGTGAATGTCCATGATGCTTTCGCCGCGGAGGATGCGGAAGAGGAGCAGCAGGATAGTTAGTATCGAGAGTGAAAGGATGAGCATTTGAGATTTGTTAATGAGTGTAAATATGAATAATCTGTAAACAAACGAAGAAACGAGAAATAAATTGTATATACCATGAAGACTATTTTGAAAAAAACGTTGATGATAATGGTCTTGATGCTGTTGTTGAGCGGGTGCAGCCATCGGGGGATACACATGTCCAAGCATAGGAAAAGCCGCAAGTGCAACTGTCCGACCTTTGCCGAGAGGAATGTAGCCATCGAGCATGCAGGGGAAGATGCAGTGATGTTCGATTGATAATACTTGCAGAAGAGATGTCAACCAAAGAGGAGGAATACAGAGCCATACTATCGCGCTACATGCCATTGTCGGCAGTAGGTGCCGTCTATGCCTACATAAGCCGTCGGGGAGTGAGGTTCCGCATCAGTGCGTCGCGTAGCAGCAAGCTGGGCGACTATCGCATGCCCTCGGTGGGTCATCCCTATCATGAGATCAGCGTCAATGGCGACCTTACGCCGCACATGTTCCTGATGGTGCTATTGCACGAGATGGCTCACCTGGAGACCTTTGAGAAGTACGGGCGTCGCGTCCAGCCCCATGGTCACGAGTGGCAGATGCAGTATGCGAATTTGCTTGCCGAGTACTTGGAAGGCGGGCATTTTCCGGTCGAGGTCAGGGAACTTATGGCACGATACATTTCGCATATTCCCCTCAACAGAGCTATGGGCCAGCGTATTGAGAGGATGCTTAAAGAACTGGATGGTGGAGGCGGGAAGGAGACGACGATTCTTGGCGACTTGCCTATAGGCTCGACATTCCGTTTGGTGAATCGTCCTACGGCGATTTTCCGAAGCGTAGAGAAGCGCCGGACCCGATACAAATGTGTAGAAGTCAGCACGGGGTTGCCTTACCTCGTAAGCGGCAATGCCGAAGTGGAGGAAATATGAATAATTTTTTTTGGAGTATCAAATTATTTTTTCTAATTTTGTTTTTGTATGAGATGTGGAACTGAATATAATAAGGTGCTGAATTTCAGAAGCACGACATCGGTATATGGTGTGTGCAAAGAGGATATTTTCTTTTGTGGCGGCAATGAAGGGCCGCTTTTTTTTAGGTGTGGGGTATGAAATGCGACCATACGAAACAATCGTAATTAAGGAATAATAAATCATCAATAAATATATAGAACCATGGGTAATTTAAAAGGCAGGAACCTGATTTCCATCACCGATTTCAACCGCGACGAGTATCTGCAGGTACTCGATATCGCTGAAGAATTTGAAAAGAATCCCAAACAGCCTATCCTCAGCGACAAGGTGGTTGCGACACTCTTCTTCGAGCCGTCGACGCGTACGCGTCTGAGTTTCGAGAGCGCAGCCAACCAGTTGGGCGCAAGAATTATAGGCTTTAGCGATCCGGGCGGCACAAGTGTGCAGAAGGGCGAGTCTCTTCACGATACAATCGTCATGGTGTCAAGCTATGCCGACCTGATTGTTATGCGCAACCCGAAGGAGGGAAGCAGCCGCTACGCCAGCGAGGTGAGTTCGGTGCCGGTAATAAACGCAGGCGACGGTGCAAACCAGCATCCGACGCAGTGCATGCTGGACCTGTACAGCATTCGCAAAACGCAGGGTACGCTTGAAAATCTGCAGATTGCAATGGTTGGTGACTTGAAATACGGCCGTACGGTCCACTCGCTGGTTCAGGCCATGTGCAACTTCAATGCCACTTTCCATCTGGTGTCGCCACAGGAGCTGAAGTTGCCCTCGTCGGTTAAGGCATCGATCAAGAACGCAGGTTTGAAATACTATCAGTATACAGACATTAAGGATATTGTGCCAACGGCCGACATCATATACATGACACGCGTCCAGCGCGAGCGTTTCCCGGATCCGCTTGAGTATGAGCGTGTGAAGGACAGCTGCATCCTCACTGCCAAGATGCTTGAGGGATGCAAAAAGAACATGAAGGTTCTGCATCCGCTGCCGAGGGTGAACGAGATTACGGTCGATGTGGATTCGACACCGTATGCATACTACTTCCAGCAGGCACAGAACGGAGTGTACGTGAGACAAGCGCTGATGGCAGCAATACTGGGAGTGCGATAGAAGGCAGATAAAATTTGATCATCACTAAATTAAAAGACAAGATGGAAGCAAAGAAAGAACTGGTGGTTTCGGCCATCGAAAACGGTACGGTTATTGACCATATTCCTACCGATGTGGTATATCAGGTGATACGCATTCTGGGACTGGAAAAATACAATGATGAGGTGCTGATAGGCAACTATTTGCACAGTAAGAAGTTCGGTCGCAAGGGTATTGTGAAAATCAAAAACAAATTCTTCGACAAGAACGAGATCAACAAGATTGCGTTAGTTGCTCCGTTGGCCAGCATTATCACTATCCGCAACTACAACGTTGTGGAGAAGATACAGGCAGAGATTCCGGATCATATTGATCATATTATCAAGTGTATGAATCCTAAGTGCATAACGAACTTCGAGCAGATCGACACAAAATTCGACGTGGTGGACAAGGAGAACCTGAAACTGCGCTGCCACTATTGCGAGAAGTTCATGACGAAGGAAACAATGAAATTCCAGGATTTGGCATGAAACGCTATTTGATTGGTCTGATTGCGCTGACAGTAGTAATGGTGCTGTTGGCTTTTGCGACAAAATGGACGGGAATGGAGTTCTTCGCTCCGGTACCTGTATGGATGCTGCCAGTGGCTACGCTGTATTTCGCTGTGGCTTACGGTGTGCAGTATTGGCTTACGGTTGGCAGCATGAACAAACACCCTAAAGCTTTTGTGCAATTCTTCTTGGCAACGACTGTTGCGGTACTATTCCTACACATCGTAGTGCTGGTTGGCGGCATGTTGTATAACCCTGCGGGGGGGAAACGGTTTGCCGTCGGCTTTCTGGTGCTGTATGTGGTGTATACGGTCTATATGACTGTGGCACTGGTGCATCATGTGCGCAATGCCGGCATGAGGAATTAACTATCGATAGACCAAGCTTACTCTAAGGCGCCTGACTTGTCGGGTGCCTTTTTCATTGTAGGCATCGATGATGACTATGTAGTTGCCGCGCTGACATGCTTGGCGGTTGTCGTCGGTGCCGTCCCAGACGAGAGTTCCGGAGCAGCCCAGGAGCAGTCCTCGAGCGAGTGTGCGGACGAGTCGTCCGTGTGAGTCGAAGATGGTAATATTGCATGCGAGGTCGCAGTGCTGCAGGCTGTATGTAATGTCGAGGAGGTCGTCGTATCCGTCGCCGTCGGGCGAGAAGAGCGTTTTATCGATGCTGAAGTCGTCGTCGACGAACAGGAACTCGTGGCTTTGTGAGTTGGGCGCTGTCGGTGTTCCATAGCCTGCTGTGGATGCTGCAGAGTACCAGTTGGATGCATTGTTGGTAGGCTGTGAGAAGGAACGTCGTTCGAGAGCTACGCCTTCCAGGTCGCGGATGAGCGGGCTGTGCATTTTTGCGTTGTAGTCGAAGCGGTCGACGAGGACAGTGTCGGATGAGAATATGGCCACGATGCCGGCATCGTCATTGTAGGATGGCATTGAGGGGACGCGGATGAGCTGAGCGGGGTGGGGTACGGTATAGTTGGATTTGACGTAGTCGGGGTCGGAGGAGAGGACTATGTAGGAGTGAGGGAGGACGCTGTCGTTAGCGGAAATTGGGTAAAACTTCACAATGCTGTCGCCAGACATTTTGGCGAGTCGCAGATGGTCGAGATGAACGACGGTGTCGTTGGGATTGTAGAGCTCAAGATAGTCGGCTCCGCCAGGAAGGGGATTGAAAAGGAGTTCGCTTATGAGGAGGATGAAGAACATGTGGGCTATTGTTTTGGCCGCCGTGGTTTGTTCTGCTTCATCTTGTTGTGCAGTTCACGGAATTGCTGTTCGGTGAGGACCTCGTCGATGGCCACTTTGGTGCGGTAGTATTCCTTGCTGATTTCGGAAGTGAGCATGGATTCGCGTTCGTAGAGTGGGAAAACGATGGAGCTGAGGTCGTCGGGCCGGTCCATATAGATGCGTATGCTGTCGCGTACGGCGTTAAGCTGTGTGCGGTAGAAGGCGATGTTTTTGCTGGATCGGCTGGTAATGATGTCGATGCGTGATTTCTGCTCGGGAGTGAGGTTTGAGACGAGTTGCTCGATTTTCGGTGCGTCGTGTCGGTGCTTTTGGGTTTTGTCGTGACCCTGTGCCGTTGCGCAGTGGGCCATGATGACAAGTAGTGCTATGGTAAGTATCTGTTTCACTTCTGCAAAAGTATTTAGGTTGGACAAAATGTACTGATGCTTGGTGCGTCAGAAGAGTTCGGAGACGGGGTTGTCGTAGTATGCAGGGGCCTCGATGGATTCATCGTCGGCATAGTTGTTGCAGTAATTGTAGACATCGATGAAACGGTGGTCGAGGTCGGGGATGGCTGTTGGAGCAGCATGCAGGCTGTTGTCGTGAAGCCGTATGAATAGTGTTGTTGCCACCACAGCGCCGATGCAGGCGGCTGCGACTGAGCCTGCCCATGAGAGCCGACGCCTTTGGACGTTGTGCGTCGGAGCAAAGGCCAGTGGCATAGAGCTTATATGCTGCATGACGGAGTCGACGACATCGGGGGTGTGCTGAAGGCTGATGTTCCTGATGGCGTCGAGCTGGGTCTCGAACAGGCTGTCGTTTTCTATGTTGCTGTGGCGTGACAAGAGTGGTTAATGTTTAAGGTTTGAAGATTGGGTTTATTTGAGGAGCATTTTTTGTAGGTTTTTCTTGGCGCGGAATATGAGAGATTCCACTTTAGGGAGAGATATTTGCATCACGTCAGCGATGTCGTTGTATGAGAAGTCGTTGTAGGTGAAGAGGACGAGTGCGGTGCGTTGTTCGTGTTTGAGTTGTCCGATAGCGTTGCGTAGGCGTGCGGTCTGTTCGTCTCGAATGATTTGTTCTTCGCGCGAGGGTTCACTGTCGTCTTCAGGAGGTCTGATGTCGTCGTAGGATACGATTCGTCGGTCGTGTTTAAGCATCTTGGAGACGATGTTGACGGTGATGCGATAAATGAAAGTACTCAGTCGTGACGAGAAGCGGAAACGCGGTAGGGCGGTGTAGAGTTCGATGAAGACGCGCTGTGTGACCTCTTCTATGTCGAGTTTGTTGCCGACGAGTTTGAAGCATAGGTTGGCAACGGAAGCCTGGTGCTCTTTGACGATGAGAGCGTAGCGCTCTTTGTCGCCCGAGAGGATTTGCTGTACAATCTGTTGCTCTTGCTCGTTGGTTAACATAGGTTAGTACGCTAAGTGAGAAAATTATTGCATGGAGAGGTTGAAAAAAGTGATGCCCGATTTTCAGAACTGGTGTCGGAACTTGTAGGTTATGGTTCCGTACTGGTATTCGGTAGCGTTGTTGTCGGCATTGAATTTGGCTTTGAGGGCAGCCTGTCGAGCCGCATTGACCATGGTTTGGTCGTAGTTTTTGGAGCCTTTGTAAGGTGCGTCGACTTCGACCACGGTACCGTTACGGTCTACTTTGATGCGGACGACGACATCGCCGTCCTTGTCGCTGTTGTATGATGGGAGCGGGAGGGTGCCGCGGAGATTACGTCCGCCGAGGCTGTAGCCAGCTCCGTTGCCTTTGCCGTTACCGCCCTGCGCACCTTGTGTGCCGTCTTGGCTGCCGGCCTGTCCGCTGCCGGAGGCAGTTCCTTTGCCTTCGCCACCGTTGCCGTTTTTGCGGCCTTTGAAGGTTGCGTTGGGGTTGGTTGTCGGTTGCGCGGTTTCGCTTTGCGAGGCGTTATTGCTGTTCTGGTTTTGCGAGGGTTCTGTTTTTTTGTTAGTGACGGGCTGCTCCTCGTTAGTCTTTGTGGTTTTGGCTACGGGAGTAGGTTCCTGTCCGGTGGTGAAACTCTCGTCGGGTGTTGAGGCTGCTGGTGCTGCGGCACTCGACTCGTCGAATGTGGCGTTGTCGTTGTTGCCGAAACCTTCTATTTCGCCAAGCACTTCGCCAGCAACTCCCATACCCTCTTCTTCGATAGGCGGGTTAGGGAGTTTGTAACCCAGCCACGAGCAGAGCGCCAGCGTGAGGAGCATGATGGTCAGAGTGGCAAGGGCCGATATGGTTTTGTCTTTTTTCTCTTGTTGCATGAGATATGAGGTGTTTAGCGGGACTGTTGAGTTCCGAGGACGACTTTGTGTTTGGTGCCGTGGTCTTTGTTGATCTGGTTGACGGCATCGATGACATTGACGATGTACTGCACATCAACGGTCTGGTCGGCACGGACAAAGACGCCGGCTTCGGGGTCGCCAGGAGCGAGTCGGTCGAGTTCATTGATGAGGACTCCCTTCATTTCGTCGACAAGTTCAGAGCCGACAGAGGCCGTGAGTGGAGTCTCGTCGATCTGGAACTGGCAACGAGCCAGCGTGCTTTCGTCGACTGCGCCGCCGAGGTCGGAGATGTAGACCGTCACGCTCTCTTTGGCCATGGTCTTGTTGTTGCTTTCGGGCAGGAAGAGCTTCACGGCGTTAGGGCTGATGAGCGTGGAGGTGAGCATGAAGAAGATGAGGAGCAGAAAGACGAGGTCGGACATTGACGACGTTCCGCTCTCGATTTTTATTTGGTTTTGACTTCGTATCATGGTGTGAGGTATTCCTTAACTCTTTAAACATTAACCTTTATTATGCCGGTTCGTGGAGGAGGTCCATGAACTCCATTGAGCGAATTTCGAGTTGCATGACAACCTTGTTGATTCGGCTGACGAGGAGGTTGTAGAGGAAGTAGGCTATGATACCGACGATGAGGCCTCCGATGGTGGTGACCATGGCTTCGTAGATACCTGTCGAGAGGAGTTGGATGTCAATATTGTTGCCTGCATGAGCCATATCCTGGAAAGCTTTGACCATACCGGTGACGGTACCGAGGAATCCGAGCATGGGACCCAAAGAAGCGACGGTGGCGACGAGCGAGACGCGTTTTTCGAGTTTGGCCACTTCCATTTTGCCTTCGTTTTCTACGGCAGTCTGGATGTCGGACAGCGGTCGTCCGAGACGCGATAGACCCTTAGCGACCATGCGTCCGATTGAGGTGTCGGTGCTTTTGGCGAGGTTGCGAGCTCCTTCGATGTCGCCTTTGTGGACGTATTCGCGGATGTTGTTCATGAAGTGCGTCGAGTCGTCCTTGAGGGCATGGTTGAGGGCGAGGAAACGCTCGATGGAGATGTAGAGAGCCAGAATCAGGAGGCATACGAGCACTACCATGACCCAGCCGCCTTTGGTGGCAAGGGAAAGAACTGAGATTTTTTCGACGGCGTCGGCCGTCTCCACTTGCAATAAAATACTGTTGATGAGTGACATACTTATTTCTTTTAGGATAGTTTTAGATGTGTAAAAGTACTTGTTTTTTTTGTTCGATTAATATCGATAACGTAAAAGTTTCAACAATAGTATGTTGAAACGGAACATAGAGAAGAAAAAAAAAGCGTCCCGGGAGGGGACGCTTGCTTTGAAGTATGAAAAAAACTACTTGACGATGAATTTACGTGTGTGACCTTGAATGCGGCAGATGTAAATTCCGGCTTTAAGGTCGTTGATGTCGACGGATATGCGTGTCGATGCCGGCGTCAGCGGTATCTGCTTCACGAGGCGTCCTGTTGCGTCATAGATCTGCATAGGTACGCTGTTTTCGCCCTGAATCTGGTAGTAGACAGCGATGTGGTCGGAAGCCGGGTTGGGAGTGATGTTGGCCTGGAACGGGTCAGGAACCGTGTTGATGGCCACGTTGGAAGTAGGACGCATGTTTTCCGGGATGCTGTCGAGCGGAGGAGTGATGCCAAGGATGGCCTGGTGCTCTGCGGTGAAGTTGTAGCCGCGACCGGTATTGAGTTTAGAGTTGTAGACATTGCACCAGCCTGTGCCAGAGCCGCCCCATCCCCAATTGAAGTGCATGAACTTGTTGGCGGTGTTGTAGCCATCGCAGACGAAAGCGTGGCGTGCGTCGGCGCCTGAGCTGGAAACGTCAGCAGCGGCGTAGAAAACGGGACGTTTCTTCATGAGTTGCTCAAGGATGTCGTTGTACCAGTTGGAGTCCTTCTGGTTGGCTGTGGTGGAGTTGTTGGGATGGTAGTAGCGAGAGTCGCTGCGGAGGATGTGGTTGAGGCTGTCTTTCTCATATTTGAAGAAGCGCTGGAGAGCATAGGGGACTTTAGCGGAAACGGCTCCGGAGGATTCGGAGCTGTAATCCATGTCGACGGAAATGCCGCAGTGGTAGTTTAGGAGAGCGACGGCGTTAATTTGTTCCGGTGTAGAGTTGTTTGTGAGACGGTCGACCATGAGGTCGTAGTTGTAGTAAGTGTTGGCGAAATTGGCTTCGTAAGCTTCTCCGTTGAGGAGGATGTAGTTAGAGTAGCGTCCGACGCGGGGGTATTTCCAGTAGTACAAGATTTGAGCCATGGCAGTAGCGACGCAGCCGGTGACGCATCGTCCGCCGTCATCGACAGGGCAGAGATTGTTGTAGAGCGGCGACTGGTCCCACTTGGAGGTCATGAGCTGGACGGTTTCTTTGGCGCTGCCGAAGTAGGGCAGCTGATGGTCGATAAGGATATCCCATTCTTTGGCAGCCTCGCGTGAAGGTTCGAGGTTGTTGTTCTGGGCATATACGATATCCTGTGCGGTGCCGTTAAGCCACCACATCATGCTGGGAGGAATGTTGTTAGGGTCGAGAGCGCCTTCGGTGCTGTAGGCTATGATGGGGTCGACGCAGTCGGAGCCAGCGACGACGACATAGCCGCGTTGGTCGTTAGTATTGAAAACGTATACGGCGGTAATGTTCTGGAGAGTGTTTGGAATTTCATAGACCAATTGGAGAGAATTGTCTGTGATGGATTTTTCGCCAAATTGCGAAGCGAGGAAATAGGCTCCGACTTTGCGGGCAGTATTTTTGTCGACATCGCCTGCATTGGCTTTTCCGAAAGGTGCTATAATGCTAACAATAAGCATTATAGACATGAAGAAATTGGTATGCTTTTTCATTTGATTAGAAATTTTATTCGTAAAAAAAGTGGTGCAAAAGTACAAACTTTTTTTTAAAAACAGGGTTGTCTTTTATGAATTAATATTTTTTTTGAAAGAGATGTCGCTCTGAGGATTGAGTTTCTGCTTAGCAATGGCGAGCATTTCGGGGTCGCATTGCAGGATGGCGGCGATGCGAAGTGCCTCCTGTGGGACGTCGTCGCTCTCGTCGGGGAGAAGAGAGTAGTCCATAAAACGGTTGATGTTTTCGGGCGAGAGAGGGATGTCTACCAGTCCTTCGACAAAACCTCGGACACGGAGTCGGCGGCAGGGTAGTGCGAGCTGGCTGTAGTGGGTGGTTATGAGGGTTGTAGAGGGCTCGTTGTCGAGGAGTGTGGCGATAGATTGGACTATGGCTTTTCCTTCGATAGGGTTGGTGGTACGGGCCGGTTCGTCGATGAGGATTAGTAGCAGTTCGGAACGCGCGCGTACGAGAGTTGAGCTTATTTTGGTTATTTCGGAGGCGAAAGAGGATAGGCCATTCATCTCGTTCTGTTCGTCACCGATACAGAATGCCACATCGCTGACGGGTCGGATGCGAGCAGTGGAGGCTGGTACGAAGAATCCGAACTGAGCCATGAGCTGAGCAATGCCGATGGTTTTGAGGAGGACTGTTTTGCCCGCCATGTTGGCACCCGTGATGAGACAGACACCTGACGAGAGGCTTATGTCGATGGGTTGGTAGCGTTGTCCGACAGACTCGTTGCGGTGTTTGAGTCGGGGGTTCCAAAGAGAAGAGTATGAAGAGTTTTCGTTGCTTTCGGCATCAAGTATTTCGGGTCGGCACAGCTGCCATTGTTCGGCGAGGGTGGCTTTGGCGAGGAGCAGGTCGGTGTATGCCATGCGGTCGAGAGCAGTCTGCAGAATATCGTGGAAAGGAGCGAGTTGCGATGAGAGTTGGGCGATGACCTGCTGCTGGATGGCGTTTTGCTGGTCGAAGAGTTGGTTTATAGCCCTTTGGAGGTCGGCATTGTCGTCTTCTTTGCTGCAGTCGAGCCGAGTTTGTAGGGCTTTGAGTTCTTTGCGCAGTGGTGCGAGTTCCGGGTGGTAGCTGTCGTAGATGTAGAAGTTGGGGATGCCGGTGTTGTCGGGGTCAAGGAGATGGAACACCTCGTCGGTGTCGGGAATGGCGAGGATGCCGTCGATGCCCATAGTCTGTGCTGCGTTGATGGTATTACGGCATAGGAAAGTGAAGTTTTTAAGTTCGAAGAGTTCGATTTCTTCGAGAACAGTATTGTGTTGTAAGTTGTCGAGAGTGCCTTGTATGTCGTGCATCTGCATAAGTTGGTGCCGGACGACGGAGAGCGGTTGGCGCAATGATTCGTTGCGGATGCATGAGGCTGCAGCATCGACGTTGTCCAGTTCAGAACGAATGGACCGTGCGTCGGTCAGTAGCGGCTGAGCGAGCAGGCAACGTCGTCCGGAGGCCGACATGAGTTCGAGAGCGTCGACAACATATTGGAAGCCAGGTTCGGCAGAGAGTTTGTCTTTGAGTAGCATGGGGAACGTTATTGTACTTGTTTTACATCGTAGACGGGAAGAGAGAGTGCGTCGGAGAGGGCCTGGCAAGCCTCGTGCGAGTTGAGGTTGTATCCTTGCGGTGAGGTCGGGTTGAGGCAGATGGCAATGAGATTGGAGCGTTGCAGGACCTTGATGCGTCCTCCGCGTCGGGTGAAGTCGTTGTATGTTTCTGGAGAGATGAAGAATTTGGTGAAATCACGTGCGATAAGAGTCGGATTGGTGATGTCTTTCTGCGCAGAGATGAATCTGAGCAGTCGGTCGCTTATGGCGCCAGCGGCGAAGATGGTGTTGCCGTAGGCAAAGATGTCGGATTTCTTTTTGTCGAGCAGGAAAACCGAGTCGATATGGAGGTCGTGGACGTTGTTGTCGTTGTCTACGGCCCAGAGTCCGCGTTCTATTGGTGCGAGTTGCTGTTGAAGAGAGGGTTGGACCTCGTCGAGGGCTATAAGTCGGCAGACGAAGCGGGTCTTGGAGATAAGCTGGTTGATGTTGGGAGAGACTGCGGCGCCGGTAGCGAGAATCATGGCTTCGGTGACCGTAGGTGATGCCAGCGAAAGGCGCGACAGTGCACCGTCGACGATAGTCAAAGGGACGCCACGCTGAGCGAAGTCAGCAATTTGGCTGCGCAGCATGTTGGTCGAGGCTGCGCCGCTGAGGAGTATTTTGCCACCGCAGAGGACGTGTCCGGTCACCAGTTGTCCGAGAGAAGTGCGTCGAGGGTCGACAGCGACGATTTCGGAGACGAGCCGACGCTGGGCGTAGTGCTTCTCGGAGGTGATGAAGAAAGAGTTATTGTAGAGAGTGACCTCCGGTTTGGCGCTACCGTATACGGAGTCGGTCTGTTCGCCGTCGACGCCAATCGAAGTGACGGCGCATTGGTGCCCTATCTGGTTCAGCCGATGGAGTATATAGTTAAGGCATACGGTTTTACCCGTGTTTTTTTCGAGGCCAACGATTGAAAGGCTCTTATAGCGTAGTATGTTGTTGATGAAAGGCATTTGTTGCATAACGGCAGTGTGTTTTTTTTATTGTTCAGAAGTCGGGCAGAGTGTCGTTTAATAATATTAAATATGTTTTCCGATATTTAAAAAAAAGATGTATTTTTGTAGTCATTTATTTTTAATGATTTAATTATAAAAAACTTAAAATAATATGGTTACAAAGTTGGAGCAACTCCTTGAGCTCGTAAAAACCAAAGGAAAAAAGAGATTGGCCGTCGCATACGCCAACGATTCGCACACTATTGGAGCTGTAAGCCTGGCTATCGACAAAGGTATTGTTGACGCTACTTTGGTAGGCGACATTGAAACCATCAAGAAAGTATGCGCCGAAGAGGGTATCAATCCCGATAAATTCAAACTCGTTCAGGAAGCTGACGACAACAAGGCCGGTGCAAAAGCTGTGGAGCTGGTCAACAACGGCGAGGCTGACTTCCTCATGAAGGGTCTGCTCAGCACTGACAAGTACATGCGCGCCATCCTCAACAAGGAGAAAGGCCTCATGCCTGGCAAGAAGAACGATATGCTTACCCATATTGCAGTTTTCCAGGTTCCTTCGTACCACAAACTGTTGGTATGCTCGGATGTTGCCATCATACCCGATCCCGACTTCAAGCAGAAACAGGCCATGCTGAACTATATTATCAGCACCGCCAAGAGCCTTGAGATTGCCAAACCGAAGGTCGCCGTTATTGCTGCAACAGAGCAGGTCAGTGTCGGAATGCGTGCTTGCTCGGAAGGCGCATGGCTTGGAATGATGAGCCAGCGTGGCCAGATAAAGGGCGCCATCGTCGATGGACCTCTCTCGCTCGACTGCTCGATAGACAAGGAGAGCGCACAGACCAAGAAACTCACCAGCGAGGTTGCCGGTGATGCCGACGGTCTGCTCTTCCCCAACATCGAGAGTGGCAATGTGTTCTACAAAGCCTGCACCAAGTTTGCCGGTGCCGAGTTGGCTTGCATGGTGGTTGGAGCAAAGGTTCCCTGCGTCCTCACCAGCCGTGGCGACAGCATCCAGTCGAAACTGTATAGCATTGCACTTGCTGCACTGAATACCAAGTAAAAAACGATAACAGGAATGAAAGAAAGGTTCGAAGGGAATCTCGGCACGATGTGCAAATCCCTTTGAACCTTTTTTGTATGAAAAAAATAGTGATTGCGCAGGCTTTGATGCCCGCGAGCAAGGGTATAATAGTTTTTGAACAGTAATTATATTTGAACATTATGGACCAATATTTCGAAGGACTTAAGAATATCGCCATCACTGTTTGTGACACCGATGCCAACATTGTTGATATGAACCAACACAGTGCTGATGTCAACAGCCGTGGACACAAGATAATTGGCAACAACCTTATGGACTGTCATCCGGAACCGGCAAAGACAAAGCTGAAAGGTCTGCTGGAACAGCAGAAGATGAATGCATATACGATAGAGAAAACACTCGAGGACGGTAGCAAGGTTAAGAAACTGATATATCAGACGCCGTGGTACAATGAAGAAGGCGCCTTCGGTGGTCTTATCGAGTACTCGATAGAGATTCCGTTTGACATGCCTCATTATGTGCGCCAGCCGAAGAAGGCATGAGTCGTCCTGACGCATGGCACTGTTTAAATTGTTTTGTCTTAGGAATGTAATATTCCGGAAATGCGAATTTTGAATACGAAATAATAAAAAAGAAATATACAGGTTAATTTTGATGAGACTACGACTTTTATTGACGATAGGCATGATGATGCTTGCGACGGTGAGCGTTCACGCCCAGAAGGGAAAGATAACAGGCAAGGTGATAGATAAACAATCTTCGGATGGAGTTGAATACGCATCGGTCACGCTGCTGAATCCAAAAGACAGCTCGATGGTGAAAGGCGTCGGAGCAATGACCGGATCGAACGGCAGTTTTACGCTCAATGCCCCTTACGGCACATACCTTGTGCGCGTAACGTTCATGGGATATGCACCATACATTCACTCGGAACGTGTAACCTTGTCGGCGCAGCACCCTACGGTAGCACTTGGAAAAATTGTCATCTCGCCATCGTCCGCAGCACTCGATGCCGTGGTAGTCACAGCCGAGAGGACGATGGTGGAGTACCAACTGGACAAGCGAGTGGTCAATGTAGACAAAAACCTTGTCGCCAGTGGCGGTACAGCCACCGATGTTCTACAGAATGTGCCCAGTGTTGCCATCGACAACGATGGAAATGTGAGCCTGCGCGGATCGAACAATGTGAAAGTCCTCATCAACGGACGCCCCTACGAACTGATGGGCAATGACTTGGAGAGCCTGCTTGAGCAGACACCGGCAAGCAGTGTGGAGAGTGTGGAGGTGATAACCAATCCGTCGGCCAAGTATGACCCCGAAGGTATGTCTGGCATAATCAATATAAAACTGAAAGACAAGGCGTCGGCCGCCATGGGCCTGAACGGTGCCGCGTCGCTGAATCTTGGTACACCGCTGGCATTTCTACGGAGCGACTATCCCGACGTACTGCCGTCGGTTATGCCCACCTCGATGGCGACACTCAGTTTGAACTACACTACGGAGAAATATAACCTGTTCCTTTCGGCCGACGGCGGTGTACGTAGCAGAGGACACATTGGTCACAGCTACCGCGAGCGACTGCGCAACGACACCGTATGGTCGCGCGACACTATCGACCAGTACAGCCAGAGTCGTAACTACATGGGTAGCATTAAGATTGGTGGAGAATACTTTTTCAATGAGAAGAACAGTCTGTTGGCAAGTTACCAGCTGCGCGGAGGATCGCGACACCGCTGGAACGACATAACGGCAAGAGACCTGTACAGCAACGGGCTGCTTGACTACCACCAGATCGACACCAACGACAACAGTAATATCAACCATAACTTCAACCTGCACTATACCAAGAAATTCGACGAGAAAGACCGTGAGTTGACAGCCGATGCCACCTTCAGCATGCGCCGTATGCGTGGAGAGGGTAGCCAAGAGCAGACCTATTTTGTGGGCAGCGGCAACGACAGCAGTGCAATATGGAACAACTACTATCTGCGCACATCCGAATCGAAAAACAGACACGAGGCTCTGAACCTTCAGTTGAACTATGTGCATCCGTTCGCGAACGGGTGGAAGCTGGAGACTGGATATGAAGGCCGCATGGACTGGCCAGACCAGGATGCGTGGTACTACCGTACCGAGTATGACGCTACGCATGTGCTGAACCGTCGCTACGACTCGCTATCGTCGACCCACTTCAACTACACACAGCAGGTACACGCCATCTATGCCACATACGGTGGCAAGATTGCTGAGAAATTGTCGTTGCAGGCAGGACTCAGAGGCGAGTATGCAATGACATACGGCAAGGACTTGAACCACCCCAACACCAAGCCCGTCGACAAGACCTATTGGCAGCTCTATCCGACACTGCATATCTCGTACCAGATAAACAAGATGCAGAGTGCACAATTCAGCTATAGCCGCAGAGTGCACCGCCCCCACATGTGGGACATGAATCCTTATATGAACGTCCGTGAGGGACAGGAACTCAGTTTTGGCAATCCAAACCTTGACCCGGAATTCACCAATGCATTCGAGCTGTCGTACAATCTTGGTTTCGAGAAAGTGAACATCTATACATCGGCATATTTCCGCCAAACGAACAATATGATTACCTGGTACGGTTTCGTATGGGATTCGGCAAGTGCGGCACACTATTCGTGGTGGGAGCCATACAACAGTGAGTATGACGGCTATTGGGCATCGGCACCGCAGAACCTTAACAACGGCTACAATTACGGATTGGAATTCATAGTGGACTGGCAGGTGATGAAATGGTGGAAGATGAACGTCAGCGTGAACCTGTACAAGAACCGCATAGAGGGAACGAGCCTCTTGGACAACAAGAGCAGCGAAGCATTCCAGGCCAGCGGAAAATTCAATTCGTTCATGACCCTTCCTAAAGATTGGACCATACAGTTCTCTGGTCAATACTGGGCACCGTGGTTGGATTTGCAGACCAAGATGTATGGAAACTACTGGTTCGACCTAGCGGTGAAGAAAGATGTGCTCGGCAAGCGTGGCACCGTCAACCTGCGTGTCGGCGATGTGTTCTGCACTGGCGGGTGGGGCCACGAGACATTCACAGAACAGCTAAATCGCGTGACGCGTTCCAAACGGCTTTCGCCAACAGTTACCGTGGGATTCACATACAAGATTGGCAGTGGTCTGCGTCAGCAGAAGCCTGAAATGCCGCAAATGGAGGACGAAGGAGAGGGCGCAGGAGAGGGCGAAGGCGGAGGATATTGAGATGTGAGAACGGAGATGTGAGATGTGAGATGTGAGAACGGAGATGTGAGAACGGAGATGTGAGATGTGAGAACGGAGAACTGAGAACTGAGAACGGAGATGTGAGAACTTTTTATATTGTTGCAATATGAAAATTGATGGCGACAAGATATTTGATCCTGTACGGCGCCGGTGGGTGCGGTTGACTCCCGAGGAATGGGTTCGTCAACAGACCATCGAGATGCTTCATGAGCGATACGGATACCCGCTCGAGTTGATGCAGGTTGAGGCGGCCATAACACTCAACGGCCTCACGAAACGTTGCGATATAGTGGTCTATGGACGTGATGTGAAGCCATGGATGATTGTGGAGTGCAAAAAAGAAGGAGTGGCACTGTCGCAGAAAGTCGTGGACCAGGCCTGTCGCTACAATTTAGTTTTGAAAGTACCATATCTGCTGCTCACCAATGGGAAACAGATAATATGTCTCTTGGTCAATGCCGAAGAGGGCAAACTCCGAGTGGTCGCTATTCCTGAACATGCAGTCTGACAGGTAGGAGTCAGTTGGCATGGTAATCCCGTATCAGCGTAGCGATGGTGTTGGCTGTTGCCGTCATTGCATCTGTGGTGATGTGTGCTTGAGAATAGAAAGGCATACGTTTCTGCAGGATGTCGTTTATGAATAGCCGTTGCTGCTCAGGACTTTTGTTCATTAGTAAAGGCCTCTTCTTGCGGGTGCTGGCAAGTCGTTGCAATATGTCGTCAGTATCCATTTTGAGATAGATGACCAGTCCGCTTTTGAGTATGAAGTTGATGTTCTCATCGCAGCATGGAGTCCCGCCACCTGTGGCGACGACAGCATTGTCGAGGTCGGCTGTAGAGAAGAGCACTTGGCGTTCGAGTATGCGAAAAGCCTCTTCTCCATAGCGTTCGAAGAGCAGCGGGATAGTGGTATGGTATTTGAGTTCGACAGCCTTGTCTGTATCGAAAAAGCGCAGACCAAGGAGGTCTGCGAGTTTTCGGCCAAGAGTTGACTTGCCGCTATAGCTGTATCCGACGAGGTATATTCTCATTTGAGAGGTTCCTCGGCGGGTTTGGCGAGTTTTTCTTTGAGTGTGGGCCAGTAGCCTTTGCAGATGACGATGCCACATCCGAGCACGAAGCCGAGGAAAGTCCAGATGACGACCTTCTTGGCGCGGCTGTTGGCAGCTTTGTTGGGGATAGTTACAGGCTGGATAATGGTAAAGACGGGAGTGTCCTTCTTGACTTGCATTTTGGCCTGTTCGAGCTGTTTGGCCAGTTCGACAAAGACGGCGTTCGAGACGTTGTATTTAGACTGCATACGTTGTTTGCCTATCTGAGCCGATGTTGTAGCAACGTTCTGTGTGCGGTCTGTGGCGACGGCCAAAGACATTTGGTTGCGGTCGTTTTCGGCCTTGATTTCATTGAATCGAGCCTGGATGTAATCCAATTCGCTTTGCGACTTCTCGATACGGAATCGTGTCACTTCATCTTGCAGGAGTTGCTGAGCCTTCATAGCCAATTCTGCAGTCATGAGAGGTTCGCTGCCTGTGACGTTGAGGGTGATGAATCCCTCTTTCTTGTCGACATCGAGAGTGATGATTTGTTCGAAAGCCTTCTGCATCTTGTACTCCTTCATGCTGATGGCCAGCGGTCGGGGAGTGCTGTCGGTATCTGATGCTGCATCGTAGTAGACCACCTCTGGTTCTTCGCCCTTCAGAGCACTCATGATGACGCCCGGAAGTCCGATGGTGTACTTCTTTACATAGTCGAGGACGGTGGGTTTCTCGTATCCTGCCTCGACATAGTCGAACATTGAAATCAGTGTGTCGCATTTGTCGAAGTGGAGCGGAGTGTGCATGAGCTTGAGACGGAAGGGCACGCTGCTTACAATTTGCGGGTATGCCAGTGGAGTTAGTTCACCATTGTTGGCATTGAATCCCATGTCGATGCCGGCGAGAGATGCGAGACCTCCGAGACCAGACTTGTTGGAGTTGCCCAGCTGTGGAACCATGACGGTACTGACGGTGTAGGTACGCTTCATGTTGATGGCAGCCAGTACGCCGAGCACTATGAAGATGACGGTGCAGATGATGATGGTCTTGCGGCCGTCCCATAGGTTGCGTACCATAGCCATGATATCGATACCCTCGTCCTCGTCGTTAAGGCTATGGGTGGTGTTCTGCGGATGTTCGACTTTGGGTTCGGAGATATTGGTTTTATCTTCGAATCCGTTTGATGAGGAACTGAATTCCTCGTCAATTTCAGGAGTAGAGAAGTTCTTTTCGTCCATATTTATAGGTTACTTCAGGTTTCTGACAAGGAGGATGATGGAGACGACAGAGGTGAGAGCGCTGAGCGAGTTGCGGGCTTCGGCACCCCAGTCGATTTTCTCCTTCGGTTTTTCGACACGCTCTCTCTTCTCGTTGTCCATGCGCATGGTGATGACACCACCTGCTTGGACTTTAGGCGAACGACGGATGCCAAGGAAGTGCTTGGTGGCATCTGACTGTCCATTGGGATAGGTTACGGTCACGCTGTTGCGGTCGGCATATTCTGCGAAGCCGCCAGCATAGTGTTTGACGTACCAGCGAGCCGTGTGGCGTCCTTGATAGACGATGGTTTTCTGGGATGCAGAATATTCGGCAGGAACATATTGTGCCATACGTGTACCTGTTTCGCGGATGGTGACGGTGTTTTCCTGTCGTACGATATTGATGACGTCGCCGTCCATAAGGATGGGGTCAGCTTTGAGGTCATTTTTGTGGTGTTTGACCTTGCGGAGGTCGAGACCGATGCTTCCGAGGTTGCGTCCTGCGGTGCGGGTGAGGCGAGCGTATGGATCGGCATCATCGAGCAGACCGCCAGCCATCTTGATAATCTGCCAGAGCTGTGTCTTGTTGTCGTTGATGACATAGACACCAGGATAGCGTACACGGCCATTGACCTCAACGGAGCGTCCGCGGCTGAAGTTGGGGGTCATACGGACCACGATGTGGTCGTAGGGTTGGAGTTGGAAGGTGGTGTTGTTGACCAGATTGTATTCGTCGTCGACTTCGAGAGTGATGAGTTCGACTTGCGATTCTTCTTTTTTGGAAACATTAAGACGGAAGACTTCAACACGGTCGAAAGCGGCTCCGACGTTAAATCCACCGGCCATGCTGAGCATGTCGTGGAGAGTGAGCGATGGGTCGTAGGCAGTTCCGAAAGGAGCTTTGACGGCACCGCTGACGCGGACTTCGCCGATGGTGGTGTAGCGGGCGTTGTCATAGATATTCAGGCGGTCGCCGGGCTGGAGTTGGGTTTCGCCATCGGTGTCGAGATTGATGCGTATGTATTCCATCTTGTCGGAATTGGTGAGGTCGCGACGGAAGATGTATGCTACGGGATAGACGCTCGGTTTGAGGCCGTCGGCATATTCAATAGCTTGAGCGACAGTCATGCGGTCATTAAGTCCGAATGTGCGGGTGAACGGTGCGCGTACCTGTCCGGCGACGGAGATGGATTCAACATCGCGGAAAGCGGCCTGGTTAAGCACGCGGACGGCGTCGCGCTCCTTGAGTGTGAAGTCGGGGTTGCCGTTAACACCGGGGAAGGGGACTGTGAGCACCTCGACAGTCTCGTCGGGGCGACGACGCTCGACGTAGACGTATTCGGTACGGGCGGTATAGCGCGGTTTGGCGTTTTCGAGGAGAGTGGAAAGACTCTGGTTCTTGGCCAGGTCATAGTTGCCACCGTAGTAAACATCACCGCTGATGGATACGTACTGATCCATAGGCTCGTTGCCGCTGCGGATGCGGATGATGTCGCCCGGTTCGAGGTTAACTTTGGTTTTGCCAGAAGTCACATCTTTGAGGTTGTATTCGTAGAATTTCTTTGTACCGTCGATGTAGCGTTCCACTTGGACGAAGTTGGGAAGCACGTCGGCGCGAAGACCTCCGGCATAGTTGATGAGGTCTTTGAGGGTCTCGTTGTCGCTGAGTTCATAGCGCATTGGACGACGAACGGCACCTTCGATGCTGACGACCTTCTGGGCGATGGGAACAAAAATGACATCGCCGTTCTGGATGTCGTAGTTCAGGTCGGCGTTGGGGTTGGTCATGTATTTGTAGAGGTCGAGCTTGTAGTTCTTTCCGGAACGGGAGAGCTGTATGTTGCGGACGGAACCTATTGATGTGGGGCCGCCGGCGGCTGCGAGAGCGTTGAAAGCGGTGTTGAGAGCGGAGACAGTGAAACCGCCCTGAACGCCGACTTCGCCGTAGATGCTGACGCTCACGGTACGAGCCGTGGTGATGGTTACAGCGATTTGGTCAGGTCTGAAGGAGAAGTGCTGGCTAAGTTTGTTCTGGATGGCAGTGCGTCCCTGAGCGAGAGTCATGCCTTTCAGGAAAATCTTGGATGCACCTGCCGGCTGGATGCTTCCGTCGGCACCGATACGTTGGTGTATTTCTGTCTGCGAGGAGCCGAAGATGGAGATATGCACTTCGTCGCCTTCGCCCATGACGTACCAGTCGGGAGCCTGGGCACCGTCGGTGGTGCGGAAGACGTCGAGACCTTTGCCAGTAAAGAGGGCATGGCCGTAGATGTCGTCGCCAGCGGTGGGCGAGACGTGATTTTCGGCCAGAGACTCTTCGAGAGCCACTTCAGCTGCGGCTTCACCCACGGTGGTTTGTGCTATTTGGCTTGGGGTTACGTTGCCTTCGTTGGCTGATTCCGAAGCGTTGTCGGTGGCAGATGCAGTGTTGGCAGCCGAAGCTTTCTCGGCCTGCATCTGGTTGAGAATGCTGGTGATGCGCGACTGGTAGTTGGCGTATTCGGTAGGCGGGATGTTGTCGACATCGATACCCTCCTGGAAGAGTCGAGCGCGTACTTCTGTTTCATCGAGGCCACGTTTCTGGAGTTCAGCACGTGCCATAGACATCATGTTGGGACTTTGAGCCATAGCCGCTATGGGCAGGAATGCGAAAAGCATTATGGTCAGAAAAAGCTTTTTCATAAATATATATATTTTATTATTTGCGATTTAGAATTTGCAAAAATACAACTTTTTTATGACACGAAGTCAAAAAAAATGCCATAGAGATAAGAAGGTGCTATTATTGTATTGAAAATTAATATAATAATCCGAATATAAGATGTAAAATCTTCTGATGTAGGTAGTTGTAGACGAGCGAAAACAAGGTGCGGATTGGAGTGAGAAACAGTGATTTTGGATTAGTTTTTAAGTATGGTCCAAGACTGTTCTACAGTGTTTCCGACGGCATCGGCGAGTCGGAAAGTCACCTTGTTGCGCCCCTTATGGAGGAGGGCTGAATCGACATTGAGAGTGCTGGTCTTGCCGTCGTGTTCGGCCAGTTGCCATTGCCCGTCGATATAGCAACTATAGCTTACGATTCCAGTAAGGTTGTCGGTGATTTTTACTGTTATTTTACTACCTTTAAGAGGCTTGCCTTCGGTAAAATTGACGGGTTTGACTGTTGGAGGCACTGTGTCGAGCCGGACAGCAAAAGCGCCGAAGGAGCGAGAAGAGGCCCTTAGGAGCATTCCGTCGTGTCGTGTGGGCAGTGCGCTGATGTTTTTGCCGTTGATGCAGACGATGGTGAGTTTGTCTGTCAGGTTGTCCGGCAGCGAGGAGGGTGCGGATATTGCCACGTCAAAGCTCTGGTGGGGAGGCAGTTGGTGGCGTTTGAGGGAGAGGTGGTGCTGTTGAGAAAGCCCGGCAGGGTCTTGTGAGCAGCGGTAGATGAGCATGTCGTTCTCGTAGACGGTGTAGGGTTTGATGTCGGTGCTGAATCCGGGTCGCTGCATGCGGAAACGTTTGAAGTAGGTTATTGGTTCACCGTCGGTTTGCAGGATTGAGGGTTCGTCGTTGTCGGAAATGGAGTGTTGGGTTGCTGATGTCGGATTGCTGCTTCGTACGAAGAAAGAGTGGCGTGTGGTGTTGCCTTTGTGGTCGCTGACGCGATATTCGAGACGGTGAGTGTTGTTATCGTCAAAGACGATGTATCCGTTGTTTTTGAAAGCCATGCAGAAGTTGTTGCGGTTGCCGCGAAGGTGTCGGGTCACGATGTAGTATTCCCGTGTGCGTTGATACTGTGGATAGTCGATAATTGCGTTGATGGCACGTGTTTCCTCGAACATAAAGGTTGGCACATGGTAACGGTGGAAAAGAGTTCCGTCGACGAAGAGTTCGATTTTGTCGACGCCGTTTTTGTTGCGAGCGCCGAGTTCCATTTGGTCGTAGGTGTAGATGCCTACATAGAAGGGACCCGAGATGAGGGTTGTATCGTTGGTAGTGCGGTTCTTCTTATTGACAGGGAATATTTTGATTTCCTGGTTTTTGCCGTTGATGGTGGAATGCTTGTCGGAGGGATATATTTTGATTCCGGCAATAGTGGGTGCCACGGGGTCGGAGTAAGGAAGGTTGAAGTAGAGCGGATTGATGGTTTGGTCGTTTTCGGCGAGACGGATTTCGTAGTGCAGATGAGGGCCTGCAGAGCCTCCGGTGTTGCCTGTCAGAGCTACGAGTTGACCTTTTTTCACAGGTATAGAATCCTTCGGAAGGTCGATGTCGAAAGCGAAGGTGTGGTTGCTGTATTGGTAGTCGTGAACGAAGCGTCCTATTACTCCGCAGAAGTCGCTGAGGTGCATGTAGACGGTCTTGTAGCCGTTAGGGTGAGTGATATACAGTACTTTGCCGCCGCCCCATGCCGAGATGTTGATGCGGCTGACGTAGCCGTCGTCGGGAGCGTAGACCTTAATGCCCTCTTTGCCGCCGGTGCGGATGTCGACGCCGGAATGGAAGTGGTTAGGGCGAATTTCGGCGAATCCGCCGGCCATCGAGAGCGGCAGCTGGATAGGCATGGTGGCGAATCTTTTTGTGTTTTCGGAGCCCCAGAGTGACGTTGAGTCGGCCTGTGCGGAAAGATTGGCCGGCAGGAATACGATGAGTAGCAGGAAGAAGAGAAGGGATAGCATTTTTTTTATTGGCGTGACATTAGTTCGGTGGCTGTTTGGAGAGCTGCTTGTGATGGGGGGTCAGAAGAGAGCATTACGGCGATTTCGTGGCGTCGGTCTTCATCGTTGAGTAGTCGGATTTTTGACAGGGTTCTGCCGCTCGTTTCGTCTTTGTAGACCTTGAGATGCTGAGCTGCGCGAGCTGCGATTTGTGGCAGGTGAGTGATGGCGATGACCTGCATGTTGTCCGACATGCGGTGCATGATGTCGCCGACCTTGACGGAGATGTCGCCTGAGATGCCGGTGTCGATTTCGTCGAAGATGATTGTCGGGAGCAGCGATGCGCGTGCTGTCAGAGCTTTGATGGCAAGCATGAGTCGTGACATTTCACCACCCGAGGCGACTTTGGACAGTTCGCGTAGTTCTCCGCCCTTGTTGGCGTTGAAGAGCAGAGAGACAGAGTTGTTGCCTGTGGGCCCATAGTTCGGGGTGGAGTCGACGCGAGCATTGAGGGTGGCGTTGTGCATGCCGAGGTCATCAAGCAGAGGTGAGATGTCGCCAATGAGTTTTTCGGCGGCTTTGGTACGTCGAGATGTCAGTATGTCGGCGAGTTTTTGCAGCTGTCCGAAAGTGCGGTCGACAGCCTCCATGATTTCATGGATTTGCTGGTCGGTGAGGTCGATATTGGAAAGTTTTTTGTCGAGATCTTGTTGTATCTGGAGCAGAGCGGCGATGCTGTCGACACCATGTTTTTGCTGTAGCCTATAGATGAGGTCGAGGCGGTCGTCGACTTGCTGTTGCCGTTCTGGGGAATATGAGATGTCGTCGTTGAGAGATTCGGCGGTGGAGACTATGTCGCTCAGTTCGATGAGCGATGATTCGAGCCGTTCGGCGAGTGAGGCGAGCGAGGGGTTGAAGTGTGCTATTTTAGAGAGTTGCGACTTGCATACGTTCAGTCGCGCGAGGGCAGACTCGTCGTCGGCATCGCAGATTTGTACCATTTGAACGAGAGACTCCTTGATGGACTCGGCGTTGTTGAGCAGGGAAGATTCCTGTTCGAGTTCCTCTTGTTCGCCGTCGGCGAGGTTGGCCTGCTGTAGTTCGTCGAAGAGGAACTTGTTGTAGTCGTAGTCGCGCCGGTTCTGTTGCTCTTGTGTTGTCAGCAGTTCGAGTTGATGCTTGAGGTCGGTATATTGCCTGTAGCATTTTTTGTATTTGTCGAGATCAGATGCGTTGTTGCCTATGCTGTCGAGGAGCGAAATCTGGAATCCGTTTTCGGCGAGGAGCAGGTTTGCGTGTTGCGAGTGGATGTCGATGATGGCTGGAGCCAGCTGCTTTAGGAAAGGGAGCGGGACGGGAGTGTCGTTGACGAAAGCCCTTGATTTGGCTGAGGGCAGAATCTCGCGGCGAATGATGATGATGCCGTCGTTGTTGTAGTCGACATCGGCTTCGGAGAAGAGGTGTTGCAAGTCGAGTTGAGCGACATTGAATTGTGCTTCGACGATGCATTTTCTGTCGTGGTTGTAGAGTACGCCCGAGTCGGCCCTTCCTCCGAGGAGCAGTGCGAGAGCGCCCAGCATGATTGATTTGCCGGCACCTGTTTCGCCGGTAATGGCCACGAAGCCCTTGTCGAACGA
The DNA here is from genome assembly GCA_017522065.1 of Bacteroidales bacterium. GTDB lineage: Bacteria > Bacteroidota > Bacteroidia > Bacteroidales > P3 > Colimorpha. The sequence goes on along the minus strand of JAFXAD010000033.1, from coordinate 24,231 downwards.
TATGTCGGACTGTTCGATGAGGGCGTAGTTTTCGATATGAAGAGATATGAGCATGCGTGCGAAAGGATTTACATCAGCATAGGTGCGATGCGGTTGAGGGCAGCGATGAACGAGTCGACCTCGTCGGTGGTGTTGTAGGCTGCGAAACTGGCGCGGACGGTGCCAGGGATTCCGTAGCGGTCCATGATAGGTTGCGTGCAGTGGTGGCCTGTGCGGACAGCGATGCCGAGTTTGTCGAGTAGAGTGCCAGTGTCGTAAGGGTGAGCGTTGCCGACGAGGAAAGAGATGACGGAAGTCTTGTGGGGTGCCGTTCCGAAGATGCGTATGCCGTCGATGGAGAGCAGCTGCTGCGTGGCGTAGTCGGTGAGCTGTTTCTCATGTCGGGCGATATTTTCGATGCCTGTCTGTAGCATAAAATCGATGGCTTTGTCGAGACCGATCACGTCGCCCACCGAGGGTGTGCCGGCTTCGAATTTGAAGGGCAGGTCGTTGTAGGTGGTACGCTCGAAGGTGACATCCTTTATCATTTCGCCGCCGCCCTGGTAGGGAGGCATCTGCTCGAGCAGGTCTTCGCGTCCGTACATGATGCCTACGCCCATGGGGCCGTACATTTTGTGGCCGGAGAAGCAGTAGAAGTCGCAGTCGAGTGCCTGCACATCAACGGCCATGTGAGCAATAGACTGGGCTCCGTCGACGAGTACCGGTATGTTGTGACTATGAGCTATTTTCACGATTTCGGCAATAGGGTTGACGGTGCCGAGAGTGTTGCTGACGTGATTGACGGCCACGATGCGAGTGTGCTCGTTGAGGAGCGAGCGTAATGCGTCGAGGTCGAGGACGCCATCGTCGCTGAAGGGAATGGTGCGGAGGTGTGCTCCGTGTCGCTGGCAGGCCAGCTGCCAAGGAACGATATTGCTGTGGTGCTCCATGGCCGATATGACGACCTCGTCGCCGGGGTTGAGGAACCGTTGTCCAAAGCTGAAAGCCACGAGGTTGATGCTTTCGGTGGTGCCGCGTGTGAAGACGATTTCGTGGCTGTGTCGGGCGTTGATGAAAGCTTGCACCTTGCGCCGTGTAGCCTCGTATTGTTCGGTTGCTTGCGCTGCGAGGTAGTGAGCGCCGCGGTGAATGTTGCTATTGATAGTAAGATAGTAGTTCGACAGGGCTTCGATGACGGGCAGCGGTTTCTGTGTGGTGGCGGCATTGTCGAGATAGACGAGAGGCTTGCCGTAGGCTGTCTGGTCGAGGATAGGGAAGAGAGGTCGTATGTCGAGAGGGTTCATTTTGGTAGGTTGTTGTATTTTATGAACATGATGACGAGGTAGACAATGATGGCAGCGAGGAGGATGTAGAAAGCCCAGCTGCAGCCTGCTTTAGGCAGGGGACGGTCTTTGCGGAGCAGCAGCCGTCGCAGGTCGAGGTTGTCATTGCTGTCGTTGTCGGCGGTCATTGTGCTGATTGTTTGCGTTTGCGGATGATGGAGCGGACAATGAAGAAGAGCACCGCCACGGCAAAGAGAACGATGATGACTTTGGACAGGAGTCCGCTGTATTTGTAGATGAAGTCCATGCCGCCTGCTTTGACGGCGAGGAAGCCGAGGAGGGCGAGGACGCAGTTCCAGATGGCGGCACCGAGAAAGGTGAAGAATGTGAAGGTGCCGATGTTCATCTTCGACAGTCCGGCGGGGATGGAGATAAGCTGTCGGATGACGGGAATGAGACGTCCGACGAGTGTGCTGACGATGCCGTGTTCGTTGAAGTATTTTTCGGCGCGTTCCATTTTCTCGCCCGAGAGACGCAGTGCGTGTCCCCATTTGCTGTCGACGAACTTGTAGATGATGGGTCGTCCGAGCCATCGGGAGAGAAAGTAGTTGATATAAGCACCGAGCAGTGCGCCGAGAGTGCCGACGAGTACGATGAGCCATATCTTCATGTCGTTGTCCGTTGCCGGGTCGGCGGCGACCATGACGGCCGGCGGTATGACGATTTCAGACGGGAAGGGAATGAAAGAGCTTTCGACGGTCATGAGAGCACCGACAGCGGTGTAGGAGACGTGGTGTCCGTACCATTGGACGACGTTGGCCACCCAGCCGTGGTAGTGTGTGGCTTCGGCAGCGATTTCGTCTTCGGCTATTTGTTCGGCTGAGTTGTGGCCGGCGTGCGACAGCGGGTTGTTGTTGAAGTCGGCTGTGGCAGCCTCGTCGTCGGTCATGTCGTGGGCTATGAATTCGGCTTCATCGGTCTCGAAGGCGATGATGCTGTCGTCTGACGATTGAGCACACAGTTGAAGAGCAAGGCATGCCAGATATATAAGCGTTAGGAGCTTTTTCATTGTTCTGTAGCGGTTTATTATTGTTGTTGATTTTTTTGCGATTCGCGTCGGTGCGATTCTATGATGTTCATCACCTCGTAGTCGTTGTTGAGTTCGGGGCAATAGTCGAGCAGTTGCTGTTCGCCGTTTTCTTCGCAGATGCAGTCGCGTACGGCGTTGAAGAGGAGGTTGCGCTGTCCGAGGTTGTAGTAGCAGAGAGCAAGGCGTTTGCTGAACTCGAGGACGAGGTCGCAGTCGGGGAGTTCCCTTACGAGCACTTCGCGAGCGTCGGCGAAGCGTTCCTGCATGATGAGGCAGTCGGTGTAGACGAGCCATCCCTGTTCAAAGTCGGAGTAGTAGGGTATGGCTTTGTTGAAGACTTCCTCGGCTTTGTCGAAGTCGCCGTTGTCGGCATATATTAATGCGAGGGTGGTGAGATAGACAGGCGATTCGCGGTCGATTTTCAGTGCTCGCTCGATGGCGTCGATGGCGGCATAGTAGGAATGCGTAATGCCGTAGTTGAGTGCCAGCATGTGCCAAGCTTCGGCATAGTAGGGGTCTTCGTTCACGGCCTTGCGATAGTATACGTTGGCGGTGACTATGTTGTTCTGGCTCTTGAAGATTTCGCCCAGGCGGTAGTAGACGTAGGCTTTGTCGTCGGTGTGAGCGAGAGATTCGTGCAGTGTTGCCACGGCGTTGGAGTAGTCGTCCATGGCGAAGTGGCACGAGGCGAGCTGCATGTAGGCGTCGAAGTAGTTGTCGTCGATGGCCAGTGCGTATTGGTATGCGTCAATAGCTTTCTCGTAGAGTTGTTCGACTACGTAGGCTTCTGCCAGACAGAACCATGCCGTGCGCGAGTAGGGGTGCTGTTCGACGAAGTTGCTAAAGAAGCGAATCCATTTGTCGGTAAGACCTTCGTCTTCGTAGCAGTTGGCCAGTTCGAAGATGGAATGTTCGTCGTCGGGGTTGATGCTTAGGGCTTTGCGGTAATAGGTGCGGGCATCGGCCAGCATGTCCATTTTGGCGTATTCGTCGGCGATGTTGGCGTAGATGGTGGCGAGTTCGTATCCGTCGGCTTCGGCCTTGTGGTAGTATTGTATGGCTTTGCGGTGCTGGTCGAGAGCGCCGTATACGACGCCAAGTGCATAGAGCACGTCGGTGTCGTTGGGTTCTATCTGCTGCAGTTGTTTCAGCAGGTTGAGTGCTTCGTCATACCGTTCCTTGAAGCATAGCAGGTGAGCTCGACGCAGTCGTATCTCGTTAGAGGTGGGGAAAAGTTGTTCTCCGTATCGGACTGATTTTTCGAGCATTTCGCTATCGGCTGTTTCGAGATAGAAATCAATGATAGTCTCCATCTGGTCGACATCGAAGTAGCGGTTGCTGCCACGTCGTTCCATGGATTCGAAGTCCAGCACGAGTAGTTTTACGTCGTCTTCGTAGTTTTTGAAGCGGTCGGTGTTCATTATATGCGTTACAATATTATATGTATCATCCACTTACGTAGCAGGTAAGCGATGAAAGCCATCTACAAAGATACGTTTTTTTTGCAGTTGTAAGTTGTGGTGCCTTTTGTTTTTGTTAAAGGGTTTATCAACACATGGGGCCTTTTTTGTGGCGTGTGTTGTCTAATCGACACCTCTAATAATTATTTTTATAAACGGCGAATTGTACGAATTTAACGAATTAATTTGTTGACAATAAAAATTTTGTTTTGCAAGCAAAACGCGAATTAAACGAATTTTTGGAGGTCGCTATATGTGAAATCTTGCTTAAAGACACCTCTAATAATTATTTTATAAACGGCGAATTGTACGAATTCAACGAATTAATTTGTTGACAATAAAAAATTTGTTTTGCAGGCAAAACGCGAACGTTTCGCAAAGCGAGAGAAAAGAAAACTTGTTTGCTTTTCAGAGCCAAAGAAATGTCAACGAAGATAATTAAACGAATTTTTGGAGGTCGCCTAATGTAAGAGGTTTTGGATGGCGAGGGCGTAGCCGTCCATTCCGAGTCCGCATATCATTCCGCGGCATGCATAGGTCAGTAGCAAATGGTGGCGGTAGTCTTCGCGGGCGAAGATGTTGCTCAGATGGACTTCTATTGCGGGTGCCGGTATGGAGGTTATTGCGTCGTGGAGGGCTACGCTGGTGTGGCTGTAGCCTCCGGCATTGATGACGATGCCGTCGGCAGAGAAACCTACCTGGTGTAGGCGGTTGATGAGTTCACCCTCTACGTTGCTCTGAAAATAGCCGATCTCCACGTCGGGGAAACGACTACGCAGCCCGTCGATACACTGCTCCATGGAGGTGCTGCCATAAATCTCCGGCTCGCGGCGACCGGTAAGGTTGAGGTTGGGTCCGTTGATGATTTCTATTCTTTTCATACAATAATACAGGTTTCAGGTGAAAAACCAGCCCCCGATGAGGAAGCAGTCAAACAAGTAGTCCGTCCAGAATATATTGATGGCAAAGAGCATCCAGAGAGAACTTTTGCTCCGCGATTGCGAAAAAAATAGTAACTTTGCAGCAGAAAACAATGGTTATGCACCCGTATATATTATTGTATAAGACCCTGTTGCCGTGGAAGTACCGCCGATATTTGGCGTTGGCCGGAGGCGACAGAGACAAATGCCACGAGACGCTGCTGCACGGCACCTTCTACGAGGAATACGACCTCTACGGCTTCGCCGGGAAGGGCGAGGCGGAGCGGCGGGAATACCTGACCGACGCCGTGAGGGACAAGCTGTGCCGGAGGGTGAACAGCCGCGCGGGCGAGCGCACGGTGGCCAACAAATGGAAGACCTACCAACGGCTGAAGCCCCACTACCACCGGCAGATTGTGCGGCTGGACGACATGGCCTCGCTGCAGGAGGCCGTCGCCCTGGGCGAACGGGAAGGACGCCTGGTGGCCAAGCCCGCCAACCAATGCGGCGGGCGCGGAGTGGAGCTGCTGCGGGCTTCGACAAGAGAGGAATGGAAGAAGCTGCTGGAGAGCCGCAAAGGCTACCTTGTCGAGCAGTGCATCCGTCAGGACGAGGCCACGGCAAGGTGGAACGCCGACTCGGTGAACACCATACGCATCAACACCTTCCGCAGGGGCGGCGAGGTAAAGTTCTTCACCTCGTTCATTCGCACAGGCCGGAAAGGGGTGTTCGTGGACAACGGGGCGCAGGGTGGCATCTTCGCCTCCATCGACGATGCCAGCGGCCTCATCATCACCGAAGGATACGACGAGCACGGCAACGTATACCTGTTCCATCCCGACAGCGGCATACGCTACCAGGGCGAGCAAATACCTCGGTGGCAGGAGCTGTTGGTGCTGACGCGACAGATGGCCCTGGCGATGGACGGCATGACATATATCGGCTGGGATATGGCGTTGACGCCGGAGGGATGGGAGCCCGTAGAGGCCAACCGGGGGGAATTCGTGGCCCAACAGACCACCCTGGGCCGAGGGCTCCGCAAGGACTTCGAAAGGGCTTGCGGACTTCGCTCCTGACGGCTTGTATCCGTTCCTCAATCGTGTGTCTTTTCCTCATAATAAAACCCCGAAAGTTTTTTGTCCAACTTTCGGGGTTCATTACACACATGGGGCCGTTTTTGTGGCGTGTGTTGTCTAAACGACACCTCTAATATTTTTTTTTTATAAACGGCGAATTGTATGAATTTAACGAATTAATTTGTTGAAAATAAAAATTTGTTTTGCAAACAAAACGCGAACGTTTCGCAAAGCGAGAGAAAAGAAAACTTGTTTGCTTTTCCGAGCCAAAGAAATGTCAACGAAGATAATTAAACGAATTTTTAGAGGTTACCATAAGGAAAATTGTTTTTTTCATACTTCAATTAATTTTATAAATGTTTTGTTATTAAATGAATAATTATTATATACGATTGTTTTGTTTTTTGCAAGTATAAATAAAAATATTATATGGTAGAATATTTCTGTTTTTTTTTATTTTCTTTACTTGATTTTAGCTGATTAGGTTTTGTATGGCGAGGGAATAGCCGTGGATTCCGAGGCCGCAGATGATTCCGCGGCAGGCAGAGGTGAGGAGCGAGTGGTGTCGGTAGTCTTCGCGAGCGAAGATATTGCTCAGATGGACTTCGATGGCGGGAGCTGGTACGGAGGCTATGGCGTCGTGGAGTGCGACGCTGGTATGGCTGTATCCGCCAGCGTTGATGATGATGCCGTCGGCTGAGAAGCCGACTTGGTGGATGCGGTCGATGAGCTGGCCTTCGATGTTGCTCTGGAAGTAGCCTATCTGTATATTTGGGAACTGTTTGCGGAGGTCGGCAAGCATCTGCTCCATTGTTGTGCTGCCGTAGATGTCGGGCTGCCGTAAGCCTGTGAGGTTGAGGTTAGGGCCGTTGATGATTTCGATGTGCTTCATTTGAGGTATGAGGGTGTGTTTTTTTCGCAAGCAGGGATGCTTGCGTACCAAGGTTTGCGTACCAGGGCTTGTGTTTTTTTGAGAAAAGGAAAGGCCGTCCGGAGGGCGGCCTTTCGTAATGTATGGGATATCGTGTATGGATTAGATGATACCCTGTGCAACCATAGCTTTAGCTACGCGCATGAAACCAGCGATGTTAGCACCCTTGACATAGTTGATGTGACCATCAGCCTCGCGGCCGTGCTCAACGCACATGTCGTAGATGTTGTTCATGATGGTATGGAGGTTCTTGTCGACCTCTTCAGCGGTCCAGTTGCGGTGCTCAGCGTTCTGGCAGATTTCGAGGCCAGAGGTAGCGACGCCACCAGCGTTGACGGCCTTGCCAGGTCCGAAGGGAACCTTAGCAGCCTGGATAGCGGCGATAGCGGCGGGCTGGCAACCCATGTTGGAGACTTCAGCAACATACTTCACGCCGTTAGCGAGGAGCATCTTAGCATCTTCTTCAGCGAGTTCGTTCTGGAAAGCGCAGGGCATAGCGATGTCGCATTTGACGACCCATGATTTCTTGCCAGCGGTGAATTTGGCCTGGCCGGGGAATTTGTCGGCCATATCCTGAACCTTGTTGCGGTTGGAAGCGCGCATGACGAGCATGTAGTCGATCATATCTTTGGTGATGCCGTTCTCGATTTCGCAGACACCGTCGGGGCCAGAGATGGCGACGACTTTAGCGCCGAGTTCAACAGCCTTGGTAGCAGCACCCCAAGCGACGTTGCCGAAGCCAGAGAGGGCGATGCGTTTGCCGGCGAGGGTGTCGCCTTTTTCGCGGACCATGCGGTCTACATAGTAGATAGCGCCGAAGCCGGTAGCTTCAGGACGGATGAGGGAACCACCCCAGCCGTAGCTCTTTCCGGTGAGAGCGCCGGTGCTGTGCTCGCGAGCGAGTTTCTTGTAAGCGCCATAGAGGTAGCCGATTTCGCGACCGCCAACTCCTACGTCACCAGCAGGGCTGTCCTGGTCGGGACCGATGTTGCGCCAGAGTTCGTACATGAAGGCCTGGCAGAAGCGCATGATTTCGGCGTCGCTCTTTCCGACGGGGTCGAAATCAGAACCACCCTTACCACCGCCGAGGGGCAGCATGGTGAGGCTGTTTTTGAAGATCTGCTCGAAACCGAGGAATTTCAGCATGCTGACGTTAACGGCTTTGTGGAAGCGGAGACCGCCTTTGTATGCGCCGAGGGCAGCGTTGAACTGAACGCGGTAGCCGAGGTTGGTGCAAACCTCACCCTTATCGTTGACCCAAGTCACGCGGAAGGTGAAGATACGGTCGGGCTCTACGATGCGCTCGACGATTTTGTTAGCCTCAAATTCGGGGTGTTTGTTGTATTCTTCTTCGATGGTCTCCAGGACCTCGCGAACGGCCTGCAAGTACTCATTTTCGCCCGGATGTTTGGCTTCCAGGTTAGCCATAATTTCGTTTACTTTCATCTTAATCAAATATTTATGTTAAAAATTTGTTTTTATTTGAGAAAACAAATGTACTACATTTTTCTGATGTGGTGAAATTTTTTTTGTTTAATTTTTGGCTAAACGTGTATTGTATTGATAATGATGGGTGTTATATGTGTATTGTCCCTTAATGTTTGACAATTGTGCGCACCCCTTGCATGCCGTTATAGGTAAGGCGGATGTAGTAGGTGCCATTGGGAAGAGATGACAAGTCGATTTCGATAGAGGAACCAGAATAGTCAATAGATTTGACCAGGAGACCTTTTGAGTCGAAGATGTCGACGTGGTGCTTTCCGTTGTCATTGTGCTGTAATGTAATTGTTTGGGAAGTAGGGTTCGGAGAGATTGAGAAATTGTAGGTTTGTTGTACAGGGTTGATATGAAGCAGCTTGTAGAAGTTGGCTGTGAAAGAGGTGTCCTGAGTGATTGTAAAAGTACGAGGATTACTGGTGTTGTAGTCATTCCAATGAGAAAAAGCGTAGTTTGAGTCTTTTGGCGTGGCGATGATTGTCACTTCAGAGCCGGCAAGGTAGTCGCCATCGCCATTTACGGATCCCCATTGGGGGTTGTTGGATTGGAGATCTACATGGTGATGCCAGTTTTCGGTGAAAAATGCGGTGAATGATGTGTCTTGAGAGAGTGTAAAAGTACGGGGATTGTTTGTGTTTCCGTCGTTCCAATGAGAGAATAGGAAAGCATTGCTTGAGGGTGTTGCTGAAATTGTGACTATTGAATTGGAGGGATAGTCACCTTCTCCGCTTACGGTACCCATAATACTGTTGTTGGTTTGTAGGCTAAGATGGTAGGGCACACCTTCGGCGAAAATGGCGGTAAAGGAGGTGTCGTGTGAGAGTTGCAGTCGGCGTGGGTTTTGCATATTGCCGTCGTTCCACTGGTAGAAAACGAATCCTGGATTAGGAATTGCTTGGAAAACGGCGGTATCGTTCTCATCGTAGAATCCAGAACCTTCGACAGTACCCATGATAAGACTGTCGCTGAACAGTTTTAGTTCGTAATGGTCTACAATGGCGAAGAATAATCCGAATGGTTCGTTGGGGTCGTAATGCCATCCCATGCACCACACTTCGTTGGTGTCAAGGGCTGGGTAACCAGGATCGTAAATAGTGGCCCGGTCGATATACTCGAGAGATCTGTTTTGTCCTTCGGGCTGACACAAACCGTTTCGAGGACAGCAATCGCCGCAGGATAGCCATCTTTTCAGTGGGACTACAGCTGTATAGTCAAATGGCCAGTGAGTATATACATCTGTATCATGGTTTAAAATGTGAGAGAAAGAGCCATGGATATAGAAAATTGAATCTATGGTTATCGGTTTATCGAAATAGGCTTCGTAAACAAAAGCGTAAGAGGGTGGGATTCCTGGGTATGCTTGTTCGATGACCATTATTTTTGGCTTAACGGTGTCGAACCGTACGGAGTCTATTATTCTCATTCTGAAGTAGCCTAATCTATCGGGATGAACTGTGTCGACCCAGTCGATGCGTTCGAGTAGATATAGATAGTTTTCGGCCATAGCCGGGTTGGGATGTGGGAAATTGGTTGCTCGGGTTTCATTGTGTACCATAGCAGCCAGCCCCTTTATCTTGATGGGATGGTCAGTATATTCGTATTTTGCATAAGCTTCGCCAACATATCTTCCTAATGTATATATTTCGTAGCTGCAAGAGTCGATTACACCGCCATTGTTGTAAGCGGGGCATTGGTCGTACCATTCGGTGTAGTGGTATCCCCTATAGCGAGCAGGTATTGTGTCGTAGTTTGAAAAAGAGGGTTGGGCGAGGCTCAAACAAGGGATGACGAATGCCAAAGCCGAAAAGATTCGAGTTTTCATGGTCGTTTTGTTTTAGGGGATTAATATTTTCTGCATATTGGTACGATGTTGACAAGGTATGGATTGAATGCTATTTTTGTTACTTTAAATACATCCTGTTTGTCGGGATACCTCTCCATGATTTTGAAGTCATGATGGTCTTCTTCCATGTTCAGAAACGTTCTTTCTAAGGGTGTGTTTGAAAGCGATTGGCAATGACCGATATTCCCAAGAGGATGATGCACTTTTTGGCGTAGTAGATAAGGAGGCTGATTGGCAGAATTGTTTTCTCCCGACCATGAAATATATTCATTGCCGAAGGTATATGTGCAGATGGAACTTAGGTTTATGGTGTCTGAATAATAGTGGTACGAGGTATGGCTATTGTTGTTGGAGAAGTCCCAGTATGTGATGCCTGTGTTAAGTGTGCTACGTATTCCTGCATCAAAAAGGTAAACAGAAGCGCTATTAACGGGCAAGTATGTGAGGGCTGTCAAACCTTCAGCGACGTGGTCATAAAATCCCACAGGATTGATTGCGGGTTGGTCAATGTCTTTTTTAAATACGAAGATACCGTTTATGTTACTCTCTTGATTTGCTGAGTTGAATGCAAAAGAGAAGGTGTTGTTGTACATGTGCGAAAGTCTTATTGGGAGTCGGAAGTATGTAAGGTTACTATTGGATATGGAATTGTTGTTAATCTGTAGAGTTGACAAGTCAATATTGAGTAGGGTATTGTTTAGTTCCATGCCTCCAGAGAAATGGTAGGTTTCTTTGTTGCTGAATCTTAGCCAGAAGTTTGTGTTGCTGTTTGATGGTTGGGATACAGTTACGACGTAGTCGTTGGTTGCGCACAAGTCAATTATTTTTTCGGCATTGTCGTCGTTGAATCGGATGTTGTTGTCCCAGTGAGTTCCGCTTGGATAATACATATAAGGGAATTGTGGGTAGAATTTTACCCTCCAAAGGGCAGAGAGGTTGTTGTGGCTACAGTTGTAAAAATCGCAATTGTTTTTTGTGGTCCCGATAATGTCAAGAACAGCATTGTCACGATATGTCGACTGTTGAGAGCAAAAAGCTCCGTTTTGTTCTGCATAACAAATCATTCTGGATAATTCCTTGCAGCATTCCACGCTGCGTAGAACAGCAGAGTCCGATATTGAGGGAGATATGGCGTTGTTGACTTTGAAGTATCCGACAAACCCTTCGGTTACAGGAATGATTGTGACAACGGATGAGTCTCTTATTATTGGATAATAGTAGTCGTATCGGATAATCCGTGTGCCACAGAAACACAAGAAAGGTTCATAATAGTTATCGTCTTTCATTTTGAGGTATACAAAATCCATGTCATTGACTTTGTAGCCATATGGTAGGTCGACTATATGTCGAGCGTGGTCTTCGCCATCAGATTGGATAAAGAAAGAAGATTTCTCACATAGATTTAGGACGCCGTATTCATTGTCTTTACATCCATAAGACATAATGAAGTTGTTTTTACCATCATAATTTTTGATGATGGACTCTTTGGCAACATAATAATATGAAGGTGCCATCCTGTTTGTTTCGGATACTTGAGAGATCGAAACAAAGGGAACGGAAAGCATCAACAAAACATGCATAAATTGTATGTACGACAAAAGGTGAATTTTTTTCATGATAATGTTTCTAAAAAATGTGAATTGTCGGAGTCTCTATTAATTGCTTTTGCGCTACGGACACTTGTACCATAGAAGGATAACGGGGCTGCCACGCACAGGGGCTTCTCTATGCGTGCAACTGGCACTTGTAACATTGTTTGCAGAAGTCGTCGAGGCGGTCGCGGACATAGTCGCGTTCTTCGATGAAGGACATGTGAGCGACGTTGTCGAGGAGTAGGACTTCTGAGCGCTGTGGTATCATTGCTTGGGATAGGCCTTCTTCGAGAGGGATTCGGGGGTCGTTTTTGCCGTAGACGAACAGCACAGGGACCTGGAGTGTGGCGAGTGTTGAGATGCGCGAGGTGCGGAGTTTCATGCCGCGCTGTGCTGCGAGGATGCCGTTTTCGTGAGTTTCGAGGCATTGGTCGCGAAGTTCCTTGATGTCTTGGGCGAGAGGCTCACGTTTGGACGGGTCGAAGAGGTTGGTTATGAAGTCGACGATGAATCCTGCGCGGTTGAGGTGTACCTGTCGGCAGAGTTGGTCGCGCTGTTCTCTTTTCTGAGGGCTGTCGGCCATGGCGTGAGAGTGTAGGAGTGCGAGACCGTTGAGCATGTAGCTGTAGTTGGAGGCGAAGGCAAGTGCGACGTAGCCGCCGAGGGAGTGTCCGGCGAGGACGCAGCGCTGGACGCCTGCGTGGTCGAGGACGTGCTTGACGGCGTTGGCCATGAAATCCATGGTGTGGACGTCGGAGTAGGTGTCGCTGTAGCCGTGTCCTGGGAGGTCGATAGTGATAACCCTCATGTGGCGCATGTAGGAGAGCATGAGGGAGCTCCATACATTGAGGTTCTGGAGGAATCCATGGAGGAGGACGAGTGTGCAGGGGTGTTCGCGGCCTTCGTCGCGATAGTGGAGTTCACGTCCTTCGAACAACAGGGTTTTGTGCTTTTCCATGATATATTTTTTTGAACACGAATTTAGCGAATAATATGTCTATAAACCAGCGAATTTGTTTTTTAGGGCACCTCTAATAATTACTTTTCAAACGTCGTGGTATGCCTGCGAATACCTAATGAGTAAAGAAAATGCAATGAGCAATTAAACGAATTGAGCGTAATAATATGTTGCCATTAAGATTTTTTTTTCAAGCAAATCGCGAATTATACTAATTGGGGTAAGGGTTTAATGGGTTGAGTGGGTGTCGTGGAAGAGTATGGAGATGGACTCGGAGGCTTGGCCTCGTTTGGTGAGGCTGTTGCCGTAGGGGGAGAGGATGATGCGGTCGGGGTCGATATTTTTGAGTATGAGTTTGTTTTTGATTTCTTTGGCGCGAGCTTGCGAGAGGTTGAAGCTGAAGGTGTCGTCGGCATCGTCGATGTGGGATATGATTTCGGCGGCGGCTTGCGGGTTGGCTTGGAGGAAGTGTGCGAGGCCGTCAATGTCGATATCTGAATTTGGTGTGAGGGAGGAGCGGCGCGGCTCGAAGGCTATTCCTGGCAGGGGGATTGCCTTGGTTGTGCCGTTGAGCAGCGTGGCGATGCTATAGGCTTGGGGTTGTAGGGATTGTGTCTGTGCTGGCGAGAAGAATATGGAAGGCATGAAGAGGCCGTTGCAGCGAGGGTAAAGGATGTAGGACTTGTCGTGGTAGAGGGAGGTGGTCCAGGAGGAGTCGGGCTGCAGGGCAGTGTGGGAGAGGCGTGTGTGTGTTTGTGCATCGACGATATCGAAGGAGAAGCCTACGCTTTGAGAGTGGACGTTGACGGTGACGAGGTCGCTGCTGATGGTGTGGATGGCGGTGGCGGAGTAGCATCCGTAATGGCCATGGGCGTTGGAAGAGATGAGGAGGGTTGAGTTGTCGGGAGTGAGGATTGCGGAGATTTCGTTGAAGCCGGTGTTGACCTCTTTGCCGTAGTTGCGCGGTTGGCTCCAGTGTTGCCAGTCGTTGGTGTTGTCGCGAGTGACGTAGTAGATGTCGGCATAGCCGAGGCCGCCACGTCCGTCGGTGGCGAAGTAGAGGGTTTTGAGGTCGTCGGTAATGGAGGGGGAACATTCCATGTAGGGTGAGTTGACGGAGATGCCAAGGTTGACGGGGTTGCCCCATCCGCGCGGGGTGAGGGGTACGAAATAGATGTCGGAGGCGAGGGCGGTGTCGCCGTGGAAGAGGGAGCGCGAGGGCTGGAGGTTTTGTCCGCCAGGGCGGTCAGAGGCGAGGAGGATGCCGCTGCTGTCGGGCAGCATGAAGGCGTCGTAGTCGCAATAGGGGCTGTTGACAGGTTGTGGGAGTGTTTCGGTGACGAACCATCCGGCTTCGCTGTCTTCGGCTACGAGGATGTCACCGTTTTTGCCGATTAGCATTTTGCGTCCGTCTGCGAAGAGGCTGAATAGTTGGATGTCGGCATTCTCGATGTTGACGAAATTGATGTTGCCGGTGCTGCGCCAGACGGTGTTTTTCTTGGCTGGTGTGGCGACGGCGCATTGTATGGCGAGGTGTCCGTCGACGACGCGGTTGTAGAAGATGCGTCGGCCATCGGGGTGAAGGACGGGATGGAGCATGTCATAGGCGGGTCGGACGACGGGAGTGAAGTTGATGCGTGGGTCGGCGGGCTGAAGAACTATGGAGCGCAGTTCGGCCACTTGGTCGGTGCAGTGGTCTTCGAAGGAGAGGGTGAAATAGTCGAGCCGTTCGGGTATTTTGTTCCACTGCTTGTTGGCTATGAATCCTTGGAGGGTGCGTTGCAGTGCGACGAAGGAGATCTTCTTGCCTGTGAGGTGGTAGATTTTGGAGGCCCAGCTGCGGAAGTCTTTTTCATGGAAGGGCATGCTGATGTCGATGGAGTCGATAACGGTTGCACGTTTCAGTTCGTCCTGGAGGGCCATTTGGTAGGGGAAATCGGGGTTGTTGTCGGCGAAGGCCTGGATTGGTGCGAGGTTGCCCTCTTCGGTGTGCCAGTTGTAGTATTGGAGGTAGATGTCGTTGTAGTCGACGTCGAGTTGGAAGTTGTCCATGTATATTTTGAGGGCCTGCATGTCGCGCTGGTCGGTGATGGCCTTTTTGAGTTTGACCATAGCTTTTTCGGCGAGGGGGTTGTCGGGGTAGTCGATAGCGAAGTCGGCGAACTGTTGTGGAGTGCTGAGTTGCGAGAATGAGGCTTGCAGCTGTTGGTCCATACGCTCGAGGACTTTGGAGTAGTGGTTGCTGCCGGGGAAGCGTGTCAGGAACGACTGACAGGCCTGCGCGGTGGGGTTGGCGAGGAGTTTGTTGTAGGCGATGTCGCTTTTGCGTTGGAATGCTGCTGTCTGGACGGGAGCGAGGTCGAGGTATCCGTCGAGGATGGAGTCGACCTGCGTTTCGCGTTTGGCGTTGGCGGTGATGCTTAGTGCAAGTGAAGTCATTTCTTTGGCTGCCTCTTCGCCTTCGATGGTGGCGGCATAGTTCTGGAGGAAATTCTTGTATGCCGCGAGGGTGTTGGCCTGTCGTGTTGCGGCGAGCCGTGACTGAAGCCGTTTGGAGTCGATGATGCGGCGTGTGAGGCCGTCGTCTTTGAATGCTGCGGAGTAGGTGTCGAGGAGAGCGTCGGAGGGGTTGTCCTGGCTTTCGAGGAAGTGGCGTGCGCTATAGGTGATGGAGCGTTTGTGCTGTCGCAGGAGTTCGATAGTGATTTTCTTTTTCATCAGTTTTGAAGCCTCGCGGTAGCGGTCGCGGTCTTGAATGATCTCGATGAACTCTGATTCTGCAGCGGAGATGTATTTCATTGCCGTAGCATAGTTGTGCATGGGGTTGATGGAGTCGGCATAGAATATGGCCATGTCGAGCATGTTGGCCACGTTGTTGGGTTCCTTGACATAGGCCTTGTAGATTTTGTCGTAGAGGCGCGTATAGTGGTCTGCATCGTCTTGAGCGAAGACGATGATTGTGGAGGCGTGAAGGAGGGCGAAAAAGAGGAGTAGAGTTTTTTTCATTTGTTGATTTTGATGGTATTTAGTATGTCGAGGAACTCTTGTTCGAACTGGTCGTAGGTGTCGAGTGTGGTTTCGAGTCTGATTTCGAGAGCTGTGTTGCCGTCTTTCAGGTATATCATGCGGAATTCGTAGTCTTTGCCGTCTTCCTCGTTAGAGTATGCTCCGAGGTATCCGAACGAGCCGTTGGGATAGTTGAATTCGTCGAGCGACTGGAAGGGTTGTGTCATGAAACGGCTGTAGGCGAGGTCGTAGACGGTGCCTGAGAAGTTTTTCCGTACATATATGCGCATGAAGGGGATGACGGTGTCACCGGCGGCATCGACGATGTACCTGGACGAGAAGGAGTAGAGGTAGACGTTGGTGCTTTCGTTGATTTTGCTGGTTTGGAGGTATTTCCATCCGCCGTTGGGGAAATCGAAGCTGACCTTGGTGTCGGGGATACGGATTTGGGCCGACAGGGAGGAGATGGCTGCAAGGGCAAGGAGGAAGAGGGCTGTTTTGAGGTGTTTCATTTTTCTGTTTTTTTTTCGTTTTTTCGTTCTTTCGTTTTTTCGGTATTACGGTATTACGGTATTTCGGTATTACGGTATTACGGTATTGAGTTTATAACGTCTTTTTTGTTATAATATTGTAGAAGTCTGTCAACTTGGAGGTGACGGCGTCGATGGAGTAGTGGTTTTGTGCGAATTGGTGGGCGTTGAGGCCTATTTGATGTGCGAATTGCGGATTGTCGGTGCAGAGTTTTATCTGCTTGACGAACTGTGCGGGGGTGTCGGCTATGAGGATGTTGTGGCCGTCGGTGTAGTCAATGCCTTTTGCTGCGGTGGTGGTGGCGATTACCGTTTTGCCATGGGCCATGGCCTCAATGATTTTGATGCGAAGTCCGCTGGCTGATTTGAGCGGTACGATATTGATTTGCTTGTCGGCCATGAAGCGTGCTGCATCGGGCACTTCGCCGACGATGTTGACGCTGTCGGAGCTCAGTTTCTTCAGGCTGTCGGGCATTTTGCGTCCGGCGAGGTAGAGCTTTAGTTGCGGGATTTCTTTTTTTGCCAGTGGCCAGATGCTGTCGAGGAACCAGCTGACGGCATCGATGTTCGGTTGCCAGTCCATGGCGGCGATGTGGAAGAGTGCGAAGGGGTCGGCCTTGGCGTCGAGCAGCGGTTTGACGTCGATGCCGAAAGGGATGGCTGTGATGGGGCGTCGGCAGTGTTCGTTGCGGAATGCCTGAGCATCGTCCTCGGTGATGCATACAATGCCGTTGAAGTCGTTGATGTGTTCCAGCTCGTAGATGCGCAGTGCGAGGGCGAGTTTTTTGAGATACCAGCGTTTGAACGGGTTGCGGCACCCGGATGCCAGTTGTTGCCAGATGCGGTGTTCGACGTTGTGCGCCCGTAGTATGACCGGAGCTGCTGAGTGCTTGCGAATGGTGGAGAGGTAGGGGGTTAGGAAAATGCTTTCGACGTGTATGATGTCGAAGTCGCTGTCGGCGAGGGTGCGTTCGATGAGTTTGTGGAACTGCGGGTTGTCGAAGCGGCGTACGTTGTATGATTCGCCGCAGAGGAGAGCCACGGCTGCATCGAGCGGGTGCACCGATAGGTCGACGAATGAGGTCTCGAGGGCTGTCTGTTGCAGGAATAGCGGTTCGATGCGGTCGGTCAGCAGTGGGTGCTTGTCGGAGCAGAGCGATAGTATTTTGAGTGAGTGTCCTGCAGCGAGCAGCCCTTGTGCCACGCTGTACATAGCGAGAGTGCCGCCGTCGACGGGCGGCACTGGAGGTTTGTAGCAAAGCTGCAGGATCTTCATTGTCTTAGTTTTCTTCAGGTAGGGCTTTGAAGCCGAAGCCCATTATTTCGGAACTTTCGATGACGTTGACGAAGGCTGCGGGGTCGAGGTGGCGCATGTTGGCTTTGAGCTTGACGAGGTCGCCGCGGTCGAGAGTCACGTAAATCATTTTGCGTTCATGACCTTGGTAGAGTCCGATACCGGGGAAGCAGGTGCCTCCGCGTTTGAGGTCGTTGAGGATGTAGTTCTTGACTTCGTCGATGCGGTCGGTGATGATGAAGACCGTCTTGTAGGTTGTGACGCCCTCAACGACCAAGTCGATGATCTTGCTTTCGATATAGATAAGTATGATGGAGTATATAGGCAGTCGGATGTCGCCGATGATGAGGGTGGTGAGGGAGATGCAGCTGTCGACGATGAGGACGAGGACACCGAGCGATATTTTGGTGTATTTGTGGATGATCATCGAGATGATGTCGCTGCCGCCCGAGGTGGCGCCGGCGCGGAAGATGATGCCGATGGCGACGCCGTAGATGAGGCCTGCGACAACGGTGTTGAGGAAGAAATCGGGGATGAAGAAACGTTCGATGGCGTTGTCGCCGGTGCCCACGATGTAGGAGATATGGCTGTTGAGGCCTTCGGCGGTGTCGTAGAGTCCGTCGTGGATGACAGGAGCGTAGCCCCATGTCGTCTCAAGGATGTAGGTGAATATGGGGATAAGGATGACGGAGATGATGGTCTTGATGCCGAATCTGGGGCCGAGGATGATGGTGCCGATGATGAGCAGGGGTATATCCATGCAGATACCTGCCACCGATATTTTCCATCCGAAGAGGGCATTGAAAACGTTGGCGAGACCGTAGACACCACCAGGAGCAAGGTGGTAGGGGTTGACAAACATTACGTCGCCTACGGCGAACAGGAGACTTCCGAGAGCGACGAGAGCGTAGGCGATTATCTCGTCTTTGAGGCTGACTTTTTTCTTCATTTAGTATTGTATTTTATTTGTTTACAGTATAGTATATTGTATGTTGCATAGTGATGCCAATTTGCAAAGGTACGTAAATTTTTTTAGGTAAGAGGAGTGAAGTATGAGGTGTTAGGCAATAAATGAGAATAACGGGCGTTAAAGACGAAAATAAACAAGGAACAATGAAGAATAGAATAAGGAAAGCGGTGATGCCGCTATTGTTGGCGTTTGTTGCAACGTCGTGTACAAGTGATCTATACTATGCCGGTTCGTTTCTGCGCAAATTCGAGCAGGGCAAGTCGACGGCGACAGAGAAGATTTACGTCCATCTGCCAGAGTCTATGATACATACCAACAGCTCGTTGAACGAGGTGCCAGGATTCATGCTGATGTCGGAGCAGGAGCAGGATTCGGTGATTGCGTCGAAGACGGCGATAGTGGACAAGATAGACGACAGCATCTTTTTGTCGCAGTTCAACTCAGCGTTTCTGTTTACGCTGAGCCGGACGCGGATTCCGATAGTGCTGGTTGGCGACGCATCGAAGATGCCGAAGGCTGACGACCAGCATTTCACTGTAGACTTCGTTCAGATGGAGGCCGAAGAATACATGGAACCTTGTACGAGCAGTTTCAAGACCCGCAACGGGTTGAACTACAGGCACGACTATGATTTGCGTCATTTTTCGTTGAATGTGTGGATGAAGCTGGATGCTCGCGACAGCGTCGGGGAGGTTTTTTTCAAGAACGAAGAGATTGGAGAGACGTTTCGCGGACGCGTGCTGTCGATAGAGGGCGGTCATGCATCGATGCAGGCCGACTATGAGCGTATAGATGTGAACGACGCCTATCGTGTGGCGCGGAGGTTGGGGTCGCTGTGCGCGACGTTGTATGTGGAGAAGATACTGTCGGAATATGTATGCCGGACGAAGGGCACAAACCAGACATACTTCATCTACGATCCGTGGATGAACACCATCGAGTCGCTGCTGCCATACAGCGAAGGTGCGAAGGAGTCGTTCGAGAAGCTGTGAGGTCGAGTTTCTACCGTTTTATTATCAGTTTTTTTGTTGTAATGCCGTTGTCGGTGCTTATGACAATGAGATAGGTACCGTTGCGCCAGGAGGATACATCGAGCATTGTGGAATTGGAGTTTGCTGTCAGTTCTGCGATGCGGATGCCGCTCAAGGTGTAGGCGGCTATTTTTTTGATGGTGAAAGAAGAGAAAGCGGTGACGAGGTCAGAAGCCGGATTGGGCAGCAGGAGCGTGTAGTCGTCGAGGGTGGTGGATATGTGGAGGTCGGAGTTGCCCGGGACGAAAAAGGAGAGCGTGTCGCTCCAGGGGCTGATGTTTTCGCTGCTGCAGATGCTTCTGATGCGGGCCATGTAGGTTTGAGCGGTGTCGAGACCGATGATGTTGTAGTGGTTGTTGTAGATTGTCACGGATTGAGCACTGTCGAATTGTTCGTCTTCGCGAATCCACTGCAGTTCCCAGAGATAGGCGTAAGGGTCGTCCCAAGTGAGTAGTGCGCTGTGGTCGATGATGTCCATAGCCCGAAGGTTGGATGGAGGTAGGCAAGTGTCTTGCAGATGAGTTGTGGTGTCATCGACAGGAGGGTTGGATTGGAAAATAGGGAAGATGCATCCGAAGCCTTCCCAGATGAAGGGGTTGCGGTTCCATGTTGTATCTTGTGACGGCGAATCGCAGTCGGGGTACATCACGAAGTCAAGCTTGTCGCTTCGAAGTTTGGTTTGGCAGTTTCCAGTGGCTGGGCTTATGTCTACAGAACGCCATCTGACGTATTTTGTTTCGGGATGTTCGGTTAAGGGACTCCAAGGGGTGTTTGGGTCGTGAAGGATGCTGTTGTACATCGACCCGGCGACGAAGAAGGAGTCGTTGACAGTTATTGGCTTGTCGAAGAAAGCTTCGTAGACAGGGATATAGTAGCGTTGTGTTGAGTCGGGATAAGAATGAAAAAAGATATGATCAGGAGTTGTTTCAGAGAAGTACTCGAAGCGCATAAGTTTGTTAGGTGTTGCGGTGTCCCACCGGACTTGAGCTACATGGTGGATTCCGGAGTCGGTGAAGTTATAGATGTAGAAGTATTCCGGGTTGCGGTTAGCCATAGAGGTGTCGTAGCAATTGCCGTGGTTGATGTAAACTGGTGCTGCGATACCCTTGATGTAGAGGGTTGAGTCGGTGTAGCATCGACGCCCGACGATGGCAGCACGTCCTGTATATGTTCTCCATGTGATGCCGTGGAAGAAGCAGTCGCCTTGGCACATGTAGTGGTAATTGTCGACCCATTTGTTGCCACGGTCGTAGAGGTAGTTGTCGACTCTGTCGCACCGTGTTATTATCGGCAATTGTGCCGAGAGTGTGGATATGTGCAGTGTCAGGGCTGCAATAATGGCAAAGAAAGCGTTCTTTTTCATAGCGGTTTTATTTTAAGATGATTTTCTTGTGGAAAGTGCCTTTGTGCGTTTGCGCGGAGACGATATAGATGCCTTTGTTCAGGAAGGCGAGGTCGAGCGGGATGGTGAGGGAGTTGCTGTCAAGAGAGAGGAGAATGCGTCCCTGTATGTCGAGGATGTCGACGTGCATGATGGCGGTGTTTGCGAGGAGAGTGATTTTGCCGTCGGAGGGGTTAGGGAAGATGCTGATGCCTTGTGCGTCAGGGAGAGTGATATCCTCGTTGCAGGTGTCGCAGGAGAAAACGGCGGTGAGGTTGAGGTCGCTGTTGGCTGTGAAGTTGCGCGGGTTGGCAGTGACACCGTCGGACCAAATCTGGAAACGGAAGTGTGAGCCTTTAGGCCAGGCGGTGAGCGTGACTTGCGAGCCGGCGCGGTAGTCGCCGTTGCCATTGATGCGTCCCCAGTCGTCGTTGTTGACGTCGGCGAAGATGGTGTACCACTGCTCGGTGGTGAGGTTAGTCTCGACCCACTGCGAGTAGTCTGTGGCTTGGTCGCACCAGGCTCGGACACGGAAGGTGTAGTCGGTACTCATGTCCAGCGAGTCGACAGTCAAGGAGCAGAGTCCGTTCTGGTTGGGGTAGATGGGAGCGATGGTGGTACCAGTGCCAGGGGTGAAGTCCTGAGGTCCGTATTCGAGCTGGAAGTGAGTGTTTGCGTACTGAGCGTTCCACTGTAGACGGACTTTTCTTTTTCCGACGTTGTTGGCTTCGAGGTACATGGGGATGGAACATGGAGGGGGAGCAATGATGGCAAAGGGACCACCCCACATTAGAGTATCTGATAAGAAAAAGTTAGGTACACTGTATGGATGTACGCTCTCTGTAAGAGTGTTGCTGCTTGAATTGGAATATTCGTAGTATTTCATCGGATTGCCATCAAGATGGTTTACGAACAGTGCGGCGATACCTCCATATTCTCCGTATATGTGGGGCGCTCCTGGGGTTATAGAGAATTGGACATTGCCTAAAATCAGATTACACCCGATGTAATATTGTCCACGGACACTCACCGGCGTTTCGAAATAGACTTCGATTACAGGAAGGAGTGGATTGGTGTCATAATAAGTATTAAGTAAATATGAATCTGGAAATTTGAAATAGTTGCTTTCTATTGTGTTTTTAAAGCCCAGAACCGTGTCGATAGCCAAAACGGATAAGCTGTCACTGTTGTTGATTTGTTGACCTACAAAGACTTTCAGTTCGTCACCGAGTATAGAGTCCATAAATATTTTCCAAGATGATGGGAAGTGGTTATATCCAAAATAGTTGGGGTTTTCAATGTAAGGAAGAAGGTCTGGAGCTATGGGAATGGCAACACCATAGATGGTCGCCGAAGTGGTTTCAAATGTATTGGTGAGGAAGATGTAGGGTATTGGTTCTGGTCCAATTGTAAAATACGTAAGTGCATTTTGTCCCATGCCTGAAAAAGTTGTGTAATAAAACCTGTTGTTGTTTGGATAGGTCTCGACGTATTGGGCATTGGTTGACAGGAATGCAAAATATAAAAATATAAAAGGGATGATTTTTTTCATAATCGAGGACTTTAGGAGATGAAAGATTATTTAAAATATATGGAAGTATAAGTGGTTAATGAGTCAAGAGCCGATACTGTGACTTTGAATTGAAACAGGAATTCAGTCGTGGCAGGAAGGGGATACCGGTGACGGTATTGTTGTAAGATCGAGTGTGAAGTATGCGCTTTGCTCATCATTGGTTGTATTAGTAATGCTGTAATTATTAGGTGCTTTGCTGATTTTTATTTTAATTTGTTCCGCCATAACGCAATTAGGAATAGTGTTCGGGTCTTCGCGTCCAATCATATAGGCGTGTCCCCCAGTTTTGAGTTCGCCGGTTGCAAGGAATTTTCCGTCATTGAAATGGTCGAGAGAGTAGTATTGGGAATCAGGGTTATAAAAGAAAGAGGTGTTGTAGCTTGAAGTATTGAAAGGCCGTATGAAGTAGAAGAGTGAGTTTTGAACACCTGCCGGGTATACATTTTCTTGCAGCAGTAGGAGTGTATGTGCCGTGTCGTTAAGGTATTCCATCTCGATTACATCGTTTTTTTCCTGCAGGGGTATGTCTTGAGAGTATAGGATGGTGCTTGTGGCGGCATCGAAAATGTAGACTCTGGTGAAATAATCAGACGTTGGCGTGACGCACACTGTAGTTACAGCGACAGTGTCGCCTGATAATGTCTCTACATTGGCGGTGTTGGAATTTATCGTGGTAGAGGTTTCGCTGTAAAAATACCAGTTTACGTTGTTCGGTGCAGTTTTTTTTGTTACAGATATGATAAAATAGTTTGTCATATTAGTCATTCCTGCAGTAACGATGTACTTGTCGGTCACAGCGACATCGTGGTATAGATGTGTTAATGCGCCAGGGTACTTCTGCCGAATACAGTTGAGAGAGTCGTTTGCATCTGTCATCATGTACAGATATTCATTACTGTAATCCCTACCGACAGCAGCAATATGTATGAGCTCGTCGTTTTCGTCGACATAAACTTCCAGTTTTGAGAAGATTTTAGGTTCGGAGAAAGGCGATATGTGTATAATGGGATTGGGGCTGAATAATTCTACAAGTTTCAGTTTTGCTATGGCGGCGTCGTGCTTGTAGGTGCCACAAAGATAAACCCATTCGGAAATGATGAACATGTCGTTCGCCGAGAAATAATCGGGCAAGTTTATTTTTTGAGAATTGGCTGGATTTGAGATTTCTGTGATGATTAGTTCGTCTTTGAGGTTGTTGTGCGAATGATAGGAGACGAAATACAGGTTGTCGGGTGTGACTTTGCCTAAATTGTTTTCTTTGTATAAACTGACGCAGGAGGGTTGCTCATAGTTGGAGGTGGATACTTGAGCGTTGGCGTTATGCGTAAAGCAAAAACAAAGTGTGAGGACGAAGAAAAGAGAGGTAATTTTGTTCATAATCTATTGTTGTTTAATTGTTTGTATTGAATGTTGTTGGTTGTATGCTATGTGCAAATATAAGAAAAAATAAGATAAAATGAAAAAAAATTATGGGCACCTAGTAATAATTACTTTTCAAACGGCGTGGTATGCCTGCGAATACCTAATGAGTAAAGAAAATGCAATGAGCAATTAAACGAATTGAGCGAATTAATATGTAACCATTAAGGATTTTGTTTTGCATGCAAAACGCGAATTAAACGATTTTTAGAGGTTACCTTATGTTGAACACTAATTGTTCGAATGAACACTAGAGCACATCTAATAATTATTTAAAACGGCGTGGTATGCCTGCGAATACATAATGAATAAAGAAAATGCAATGAGCAATTGTACGAATTAAACGAATTGATATTTAGAAATTTGTTTTGCAAACAAAACGCGAACGTTTCGCAAAG
>JAFXAD010000032.1 GCA_017522065.1 Bacteroidales bacterium | reverse complement strand
TCTTGACAATTCCGTAATGGAGAATTTCTTCGGGCTGATGAAGAATGAACTGCTATACGTCAATCATTTCGACAGCATGGATGATTTCAAACGTCAGCTCGCCGACTACATAGATTATTACAACAACAAACGCATCAAGCTGAAACTAAAAATGAGTCCGGTGCAATACCGAACTCATTTCTGTAGACAAATTAACTGATTTTTTAATCCGTCCAACTTTTTGGGGTCACTTCAGTACGGGAAGCCTTAACTTTTATTTGATGACGATTTCGTCGGTGAAGAGGTAGCTGGGTTGCCCGGCCGACATGTGCCAAGAGGGTAGGGTACCTGGATTCTTGGCGACGATGCGCAGATAGCGTGTTTTCAATCCGGGTGTTGGAATTGCGTCGGTGCGGACGATGTTGCCGCTTTCGCGAAAATCGGGGTCGGATTCGAAAATGAACATCAGTTGCCACTTTTTGCCGTCTTTCGACGAATAAACTTCTATGCGCTGCGGTGCCAGAATCCAGTCGGTGCTGTTTTGCAGGAAGCGCATCGAGATGCGCTCAATGGGCTGTTTCTTGCCGAAATCGTATTCGACGTCGATGTCCTGCCCCCAGTATCCCTGCCAGTGGCCATCCTTGTAGTTGAGGTCGTCGGCCAATGTGGCGTCGGCCAGAGCCTGGTCGCCGCCACCGCTGTAGGCTGCGTTGTAGTCGCTGTAGCGGCTGTTGAGTTTCTTGAGGTTGCCCACACCTTTGTGCATCGTGATGTATCGCTGGCTTTCGATGCGGTCGCCCCATCGGTTGAAGGTCACGGCTCGTACCAGCCCCGATTGTACAATGTTGATGGGCTCCTTATAGTCAGGCGAGCCTTCGTTGGGTTTCTCGCCGTCGAGGGTGTAGTGAATCTCGTTGTCGGGATTTATCTTGCTGAGCATCAGCTTTAGCGAGCCGTCGTTGAATTTACGTACATCGATTACGATATGGTCGAAGGCCTCCATTGCTTCGCGTCCCAGGAGGTCGTAGCGGTCGCAAATCACATCGCGGCAGTAGGAGCCGGCCTCGAGGTCCCAAAGGCGCAGGTATTCGCGCTTCAGGTTGTGCAGGTCGCGGAAGTAGCGGTCGGCCAGCTCTCGGGCTTCGGGAATGACGCTGATGTCTGATTCTTGCAGAATGCGGTAGAGCAGAACGCGGAGCCGGCTCTTTTCGCTGACGGTCAGTATGCGGTGGCAGGCGTAGGCAAAATGGGGCAGAGCGCTGCTGTCGATGGTGGCGAGGACACGCCGCACCTTGTCGTCCACGCGGCTGCAACGCCCGAGGGTGGCGCTGTCGACGTATGTGGGATAGAAGTCGAAGAGCGGCAGCATCAGTGCAGAGGTGTTGAACCAGTCGCCTACGTCGGCATCGTGGTTCAGGTTGCCGACGGCATAAATCATATCAGTGTAACGCTTTGGGTTGCGGTCGGGGAAAGCCCGCTCGGTGCCGCATTCCCAACCATAGATGAAGTTGTCGACAAACTGCTCGTTGTAAATCTCGTTGAATATCCGTTCGCGTTCCTCCAGTTCGGCTTCTGCCTTCTTGGGGTCGGTTTCGGTCAGCGGATGCCAGGCCATCTCGGCGGCCCAGAACATAGCGTGCCAGCTGTCGCCGAAGAGGCTCTCGCCGCTGTCGTCCCAAGCGGTGTTCATCAGGCCGCGTGCACCGGCACGATGGCCGTCGCGGGCCAGATGGGCGATGTTGCGTATGTAGTTGTGTACCTGTGGCGTACTGCTCCAATGGCTTACGCCCGGCGCAACCCAGAAGGGCGACCCTTGCTCCTCGTAGAGTTTGCGGAACGGCGCTATCATATTGTCGTAACTCTCCTGCGCGGTGTAGGCCCAGACAATATAATTCATCTCGCGGGGCAGCCTCTTGAGCATAGCGGGATTTTTGGCCACAATGTCGCCCCACATCAGCACTTCGATTCCATCGCCGTGTGGGTACTGCTTGCGGTATTCGTCCTGAACAATGTCGTATACGCGGTTGATATGCTGGCAGTAGACTTGGTCGGCGCCGTGCTGCTCTACATAATCCTTGGCGTGTCCGCTGCCGAGGCTTTCGGTTTCGTCGCAGTTGATGTTGAAGAAAAGTGCATTTGGATACATTTTCAATGTATTGGCTATCTGGCTACGCAGGAAGTCGTAGCTCTTTTCTTTCGATGGGTCGATGTTGAAGGGGCTATCTTTGATATCGTCGTAGAAAGGTATTTTCAGCGTTTCCTCGAAATGGCCAAAGCATTGGAGATTGGCCATCAGGCTACGATTGGCAGCGAACCGCGGAAAGTCGGGCGGCACCAGGTCGGGATAGTCTCTGTTGTAGAGCGTGTGTTCGGTGTAGTAGGTATAGTAGTTCATCTTGACGCGCGAAAGAAGTGATTTTTGTTCACCTGCAAAATAGGAATTAGTGATAGGTCCGCGACTGATGTCGTCCATCCATCCGCGCCACTGGTAGGCAGGCCAGTCGGTCACGGTCATACAGGGTATGCTGTCGTGGTAGTGGCCACGCATCTGGAAGAGGGTCTGGTTTGCCCAGCGGCGTCCTTCGTCGGTGGTCGACGTGATGATGATCCTGTCGGGAAGAACTTCAATCCGGTAGGCTTCGCGCTGGTTTTCCGCACCTTCGATTTTATCGACAGTGCGATAATACTTTATGATGCTGCTTGTTCCGTAGTCGGCTACAGATTGCCTATGCGTTTTCGGATTTTGGGCAACATAGGCCGAATCATGGATTTCGAAATAGTACTGCTTGCTGCCAATGGCGCATACGCCGTTGTGCATTTCGACCCGCTGCGGTGTGGGTATCACGCCGATGTTGACGGCTTTCTGTGCCATTGCCGACACGGATGTTGCCAGCAGCAAAAAGAGTAAGATGCGTTTCATAAAGCTGACTTGATTCGTTTGTAAAACAGAATGCAAAATTACAAAATATTTCCTATTTTTTGGAAAAACTTATGCCGGGGGTACAATTTATAACCCACATCGCCGTTAGAAAACGGTTATGGAAAGAAACCAGAGAATAATCAGAGTGAGCATTGTTGGCATTGTCGCTAACGTGCTTTTGGCGGCCTTCAAAGCTGCCGTGGGACTTGTGGCGGGCTCCATTGCCGTCGTGATGGATGCCGTCAACAACCTGAGCGACGCCCTGTCGTCGGTCATCACTATCGTCGGAACGCGGCTTTCGGCTCGCCCGGCCGACCGTGAGCATCCGTTCGGACACGGTCGTGTGGAGTACCTTACCGCCATCGTTATAGCCCTTATAGTCTCGGCAGCGGGTGTCACCTCGCTGGTCGAATCGGTGCAGAAACTGTTCAATCCCAGCAGACCGTCTTACTCGACGGTTACTCTTGTTGTCATCGTCGTGGCCATTGCTGTCAAGCTGGTGTTAGGCACCTACGTCAAGCGTGAAGGCAAAAAACTGAAGAGCGACGCCCTGATTGCCAGCGGAGCCGATGCGCTGTTCGACGCCATCGTGACGCTCTCCACCCTCGTGTCGGCTGGCATAATGCTTATTTGGGACGTGAACCTTGATGGTGTTATTGGTACACTTATATCGCTTATTATCATTAAGGCTGGTATCGAGATGCTGGCATCGCCAATCGGCGAGCTACTCGGCAGCCGCATTTCTCCTGATTTTGTCGCCCGGCTGAAAGAAAAGGCTATGTCCTACGATGGCGTCAATGGCGTTTACGACATCATCGTCAACAACTACGGCCCTAATGTGCTTATCGGCTCGATGCACGTCAGCGTGCCGGAGTCGATGACGGCGCGACAGATACATCTGCTTTCGAGGACGATGGCGACCGAACTGTACAAGGAATTCGGCGTCATTATGACCATCGGCATCTATGCCCTATATACAGGCGACACGCCTATGGCGCATCTGCAGAACGACGTGATACGCACGGCCAATAGTCAGAAGGGTGTCCTGCAGACCCACGCATTTTACTACTACGCGGACCGCAATCTCGTCACCATCGACGTGGTGCCTGACGATAGCGTTAAGGACGACAAACTCTTCGTGCAAAACATCACTGACCTGCTGACGCGCAGCTTCCCAGACTACAAATTCAGCATCGTACTCGACCACAACTACAGTTGAGCCGACTCTATTTCAGGCAGTTCAGGTACCGGTGGATAGTCTCTTCGATTCCTAAATACAATGCATCGCTGATGAGGGCGTGGCCTATCGAGACCTCGTCGCACCAGGGTATCTGCTGGTGGAAGAAGGCCAGGTTCTGCAGCGACAGGTCGTGGCCGGCGTTCAAGCCCAATCCACATTCGCGGGCCACGTGTGCGGCCTCAACGAAAGGTTTTATTGCTGCTTCGCGATCGGAAGCGTATTGGCTTGCATAGCTTTCGGTGTAGAGTTCCACACGGTCGGTGCCGGTTCGGGCGGCCATCTCGATCATCTTCGGATTGGCGTCGATGAAAATGCTAACACGTATGCCACAAGCCTTGAATTCCTTGACGACATCACAGAGATACTCTTGGTTCTTCACGGTGTCCCATCCGGCATTCGATGTCAGAACACCGTCGGCATCGGGCACCAGTGTGACCTGTGCAGGCCGTATTTCTTTCACCAGGTCGATGAAGCCGTCAGGGCAGTTGTCCGCTCTCCGTTGTCCGTTGTCCGCTTTCCGCTCCCCTTTGGGGTTCCCCTCGATGTTGTACTCTACACCGATTAGTGGCTTGATGGCCAATGCGTCGGCATAGCGGATGTGCCTCTCGTCAGGACGTGGATGGACGGTGATGCCCTGCGCTCCGAAACGCTCGCAGTCCTGCGCAAATTTCAATACATCGGGAGTGTTGCCGCCGCGTGCGTTGCGGATGGTGGCAACTTTGTTGATATTGACACTCAGTTGAGTCATAATTATTTGTATTTATAAACTGCTTTTTTGTTTGCCTATTGGTCGTAAATGTGTATTTTTGTAGTGTAAAAATAACTGAAAAAAATGAAAAAAATTGCTGTTTTTTTTCTTTTAATGTTTTGCTTGGTAATGTGTTTATCGGCCCAGACCAGTCGCGATACGGTTGTATTTGTTTATTCGAAATCGGATACAATCATGCTGAACAAATCTAATTCGGACATTACGGTTTGGACCTATGTTTCGAACAATGGCGACGGTGGGTTCGCTCGGAGTACTACTGTCAAAATATTGCTCTCGGACGCGTTGTGCCAAAAGTTGAATCAGATGGAAATCTCCAAGTTTGTGTTAAAAATGAATTCTTTAGAATTAAGGTTTGACAAATTTAAACGGCTCGATTCGGAGTGTGTATACTGGTTGTCGGATAGGGACAATGGAGTCAGATGGAGTTCGTTGCGATATAAATATGGTGATTACTGATGCTGTCTCGCAAATAGGAGAGACGTCATTGCTTTCTTTTAGGGTTTTGTGGGAACCAGCCACGTTCAACGCGTTTTTTCTGCTTGAATAGTTCCAGGATGGACCATAAGCTCGAGAAAGCAACCACGCTAAGCAGCGTCGAAACCACATCGTTCGCCGCCAGAATGGAACCTCCTATACATACCAGCCCCAACAATAGGAACGCCCACCAGCATCTGGTGCCCAAATGGTATTCGGCCTTGATGACGATTGGGTGGAAAACGCCGATGCAGACGAAGGTGGATGCTCCTATTATCAGTCCTGTGAGATTCATAGATTGAAGGCTTTCTTTATTTTGTCCACATAGTCCAGTTTCTCCCATCCGAAAAACTGTACTTTCTTTTTGTGTTTGCGTCCTTCGGCGTCAAAAACTGTTATCTCTTCGGTGTACGGGTCTCGTCCCATGTGACCGTATGCGGCCGTTGGACGGAAAATAGGGTTCTTGAGCCCAAAACGCTCAACGATGGCATAAGGGCGCATGTCGAATATTTTCAGTACCTTGGCTGCAATTTCACCGTCCGAAATGTCGATTTTGGCAGTGCCGTAGGTGTTCACGTAAAGTCCAACGGGCTCGGCAACACCGATAGCATAGGCGACTTGAACCAGGACCTCGTCACAAAGACCTGATGCCACAAGGTTCTTCGCAATATGTCGGGTTGCGTATGCTGCAGAGCGGTCTACCTTCGAGGCGTCCTTGCCGCTGAAGGCTCCGCCGCCGTGTGCGCCGCGTCCACCGTAGGTGTCGACAATGATTTTACGACCTGTAAGTCCAGTGTCGCCATGGGGACCTCCGATGACAAACTTGCCGGTCGGATTGACAAATAGCTTGACATCCTTGCCGAACAGCTTTTGCGTGGCTTTAGGCAGACGCTTCACAACGCGTGGCAGCAACACCTGCTCCACATCTTTGCGTATCTTTTCCTGCTCAACGTCGGGGTCGTGCTGTGTGCTGACGACAATAGTGTCGATTCGTTCCGGTTGCCCGTTGTCGCTGTACTGGACCGTAACTTGGCTTTTGGCGTCGGGACGCAGATACTTCATCTGTTTGCCCGCGTGTCTGATTTTGCCCAGCTCTATCAGGATGATGTGTGCCAAGGTTATAGGCAGTGGCATCAATTCGTCTGTCTCCCGGCAGGCATATCCGAACATCATGCCTTGGTCGCCGGCCCCTTGGTCGCGTTTCGCTTTGCGACTTACGCCCTGGTTTATGTCTTGGCTCTGTTCGTGAATGGCGCTGAGTATTCCGCACGATTCGGACTCGAACTTGTATTCGCCTTTAGTATAGCCTATTTCGCGTATTACTTCGCGCACGGTCTGTTGAACATCGACCCATCCGTTGCAGGAAACTTCCCCGCTGACTACCGTAAGACCGGTAGTTACAAGGGTCTCGCAAGCAACATGACTTTCTGGGTCATGACGCAGGAATTCGTCCAAGAGTGCGTCCGAGATTTGGTCGGCGATTTTGTCTGGATGGCCTTCGGAAACGCTTTCTGAAGTGAAAAAATAACTCATACTTTTACCTTTTTAATGTTAGACATAAAAAAGCAAAGGAGGAAGGAGTTGTAAGGTTTTGTGTTGGAAAACATGTGTTTAGCATTTTTTCGTGTGGTTGCAATCATTACAAATCTGTCCACTTTGCAAGTGCAAAGATACAAACTATTTCTGATGTGGCAAAATCGTTTTTTTTCTCTCTCGTCGCAGAATTGTATTTACAACAAAAAAGCCGCCCATGAGAGCGGCTTATATAATATTATATACATTATAATACAATCACAGAATTGTCTATTTGTAGATTGTCCTATATATGGCGTCGGCGACTTTGTTCATATCCACAGTCGGTTCGAAACGGGCTACAACGTTACCTTCGCGGTCGATGAGGAATTTTGTGAAGTTCCATTTGATGTCCGGATTTTCGGCGTAGTTGGGATCTTGTTTCAAAAATGCTTCGTGCAGATGCTTGCCAATCGGGTTGCTTTGGTCGAAACCTTCAAAGCCCTTCTGTTTCTTCAGCCATGTAAACAGTGGATCTTCGTCAGGACCGTTCACGTTCACTTTCGCAAACTGTGGGAATGTGATGTTGAAAGTGCTTGTGCAGAAATTGTGGATCTCTTGATTGCTGCCGGGTGCTTGCTCGCCGAATTGGTTGCACGGAAAGTCGAGGATAACAAAACCGTCGTCTTTGAATTTCTCGTACATGTGCTGCATCTCTTCATACTGCGGAGTGAACCCACACTGGGTTGCGGTATTCACAATCAGAATGTACTGTCCTTTGTAACTGTCTAATTTCACCATTTTGCCATCCTGTGTCTTTACTGAAAAGTCGAAAACAGAGGATTGCGCCGTTGCGGTCATCATGACTGCCGCCATACATACAAATGTCAAAAAGAATCTTTTCATAATTACTTATTATTATTTTTGTCTCTAAAACGTAATAGTACGTCGTTTTATTGTATCCATAGGTCTAAAAAACAGGAAATCATTCGTGTAAAAATGCATTTTATTAGTTAAGTAATTGATATGTAGAAATATATAGCGATTTTTGTGGTTTTTGCAAATAAATGTTCTGATTTTGCTGAAAAATGCCTTTGAAAATCAAAAAATACAGACACGTTTATATCCAATATCAAAAAA
Source organism: Bacteroidales bacterium (assembly GCA_017522065.1). GTDB lineage: Bacteria > Bacteroidota > Bacteroidia > Bacteroidales > P3 > Colimorpha. The sequence goes on along the minus strand of JAFXAD010000032.1, from coordinate 189 downwards.
AGTTTCGTTTTTAATGTATTGAGGAATAGGGTTAAAGATACAGGTTGGAAGATTTTTTCAAAAAAAAATTTGTCGGAATGGAAAAAGGTTGTACTTTTGCACCCGCTTTCGACCGGAAAAGGAGAGTGAGACAGACGAGAGGAAGCGCGAGAACATTGAAAAGTATGAAACAAGAGATAGCGTGTGTCC
>JAFXAD010000031.1 GCA_017522065.1 Bacteroidales bacterium | reverse complement strand
GCCTGCGGCTGCGACATCTGCAAGCAGCTCCTTGAGCTCCGTCACAGCCTCGTCAAGAAGAGCCAGTGGATCTTTGGCGGCGACGGCTGGGGCTATGATATCGGATTCGGCGGTCTGGACCACGTGCTGGCCAGCGGCGAGGATGTCAACGTCGTCGTCGTCGACACCGAGGTGTACTCCAACACCGGCGGACAGTCCTCGAAGGCCACCCCTGCCGGCGCTGTCGCCAAGTTCGCCACCAGCGGTAAGAAGATCCGCAAGAAAGACCTCGGTATGATTGCCAAGAGCTACGGCTACGTCTATGTGGCACAGGTGGCTATGGGCGCCAGCCAGGCCCAGTACTTCAACGTCATCAAGGAGGCCGAGGCCTACCACGGCCCGTCGCTCATCATCTGCTACGCACCCTGCATCAACCACGGCATAAAGATCGGTATGGGCCGCACGCAGAACGAGGAGAAGAAGGCCGTCGAGTGCGGCTACTGGCACCTGTGGCACTTCAACCCCGCCGAGGAAGATGCTGGCAAGAACGGCTTCCACCTCGACTCCAAGGAGCCCGACTGGAGCAAGTTCCGCGACTTCATTATGGGCGAGGTCCGCTACAACTCCCTGATGAAGACCTTCCCGCAGGAAGCCGAAGAGCTCTTCGTCGCCACGGAAAGAAATGCAAAACTCCGTTATGAAGGTTATAAAAAGCTTTCGGAACTTTAATGGTTTTGCATTTCTTCGAGCGCTGCCAAAGGCTGTGAACACCGCTAAAATAAAATCAAATGCAGTGAACAACGCCAAACTGCGCTACGAAGGCTACAAGAAACTGAGCGAGATGTAATATTCTCCACCCCAAGTCTGGAAGGTCGAGAGGCCTTCCAGACTTCTAAAAGTCAAACGAGATATGAGCAAACGATACGAAATAGAATCAGATTCTCAACAAATAATTGCACGTGAACCTTCTACCAAGTGGGGAGGTTCATGGACAGAGGAAAAACTTGATGCATTTGAAAAATATGTCAATGCCTACCTCACTATTATGAACACCTACAGAACCAAGTGGGGATGGAAGTTGGTTTATTTTGATGGTTTTGCAGGAAGCGGTTCTAGACACGAACTAATAGAATCTCAGGCAAAAGAGTCTACACTTGACCTTTCAAAAGAACTAAACATTACGACAGAAGATTTAGCAACTTATAAAGGTGCTGCAGAAAGAGTCCTCAATATTAAACAACAAGGATTTGATTATTACTATTTCATTGATAAAGATGGCTCCTCAAGTGAAAAACTGAAAGAAAAACTGACCCCAATTCAGAATGGAAGGAATTTTGTATTTCGCTCATCTGATGCAAATGAGCAGGTGAGACTACTTGCAAAAGCAATGCATGAGAAAAGCAAACTCAAAGCACTTGTATTACTGGATCCTTTCGGGATGCAAGTAGAATGGGATGCTATTAGACAACTTGAAGGTACGGGAACTGACTTATGGATTCTCATCCCTACGGGAGTAATTGTAAACCGTCTGCTTGACAGAAAAGGAGAATTGAAATTTATTAACAAATTAACAAGTTTCTTTGGCATCGACGAACAAGCATTAAGGACATATTTCTATCAAACAAAACAAGAAACAACACTTTTTGGTGAGGTTGAAAAAATCGAGAAAATCAAAGAACCTATCAAGAAGATTGCAGAGTTATACATAAAACAGATGAATACAATCTTCAAACACGTAACGCCACAACCTCTTGTTCTGTACAACTCAAGAAATACTCCAATATTTCATTTTGCTTGTGCTTCAAATAACAAAAATGCAATAAAAATTGCTTCTCAAATCATTAGCAGTAATTGACTATGAAAACAACAAAAATAGAATGGACCGATAAAACGTGGAATCCGATAACGGGATGCTCCAAAATATCTCAAGGCTGTGTTCATTGCTATGCAGAGGTTATGTCAAGACGCTTGAAAGCAATGGGACAAAAAAAATATGCAAACGAATTTCAACTAACGCTACATGAAGATTGTTTGAAAGAACCATTCCTATGGAAAAATCCACACACAATCTTCGTATGCTCAATGAGCGACCTATTCCATAAGGACGTTCCTTTTGAGTTTATTGATAAAGTAATGCAAACCATTCGCGAAACGCCACAGCATCGTTATCAATTGCTAACAAAACGGGCAGAAAGAATGGCAGATTATTTTCATACTCGTGAAACTCCGCGAAATGCATGGTTGGGGGTTACTGTTGAATGTAAAACATCAAAAACAAGAATTGATTGTTTACGGCAACTGAATGCTCCAATACGCTTTCTTTCATGCGAACCATTGATAGAGGATTTAGGAGAATTAAATTTAGACAATATAGATTGGGTAATAGTCGGTGGTGAGAGCGGGCCAGCCGCCAGACCGATGAAAGAAGATTGGGTTTTGAGTATTCAAGAACAGAGTGAGGAACAAGGATCTGCTTTTTTCTTTAAGCAATGGGGAACATGGGGAAGTGATGGAATAAAGCGGAGTAAACATAAAAACGGTAAACTCATAAAAGGAAGAGTTTGTCAGGCAATGCCGGCATAAACGCTGCTGGTAGCTGTAACTAATACATGGTTTAACGTAAAAGAAAAATATGTAACTAAAAGAAAAAAGAAATATATAATCATAGCGTTTGCTATTTGTCTATTCGCAGTGAAACGTAGGAAATTTCAAGAATAAGCAAATATGAAAAGCAACAAGTGCAGCGCCTCGTATATGCGGGCGACTTGTCTTTTCATTGGTGCTTTTCCTACGACCACACTGCGAGCAAGTTTGCCCGCAGTTTTTGTTGTCGTAGATGTGGAATATGAAAGATGGCATAACGCACAAATAGCAATAGTTATGCCAATAGAAACATTACAAGACACAATCCTTCAAGGTGACAGTATCGAGCTGTTAAAGCAACTACCGAGTAATTCTGTCGACCTCATCTTCGCAGACCCTCCGTATAATATGCAGACTGAGGGAGAATTACTCCGCACTGACGGCAGTTCGTTCAGTGGTGTTACCGACAAGTGGGACAAATTCAACAGTCTGAAAGACTATGACGTATTTACCAAAAGTTGGCTATCAGAGTGCCGTCGCATTCTAAAAGACGATGGCGCAATATGGGTAATTGGGTCGTTTCAAAACATTTTTCGTTTAGGTTACATTATGCAGGATTTGGGATTCTGGATTCTGAATGATGTTGTATGGTCGAAGCCAAATGCAGTTCCAAATTTCGGTGGAACAAGGTTTCAGAACTCACACGAAACCTTGATTTGGTGCTCGAAGAGTAAAGGTGCAAAGTATCAGTTTAACTATAAGACTATGAAATACCTCAATGGTGACAAGCAGATGAAAAGCGTATGGGACATTGGTATTTGCATAGGTGCAGAGCGGTTGAAGGACAAAGATGGCAAAAAGATTCATTCAACACAGAAACCAGAACATCTTTTGTACAATGTCATACTATCCTCAACTCAGAAGGGCGATTTGATACTTGATCCTTTCTTTGGAACAGGTACAACAGGTGCTGTGGCTAAACGTCTTGGACGACATTACATAGGTATCGAAAGAGAAGCCCTGTATATCAATGCAGCCATAAAACGCATAAATACTGTACAGCTGGAAATATCTGATATAATCGACAATACACTTGACGTAAAGCCTCCTCGTTTTTCAATTAAACAGTTAATGGATTTGGGCTATCTTCACGTTGGTCAATTGCTGTATAGCAAAGACAAAAAACAATATGCTGCAATAACTATTGACGGCAACGTCGAATACAACGGGCATACAGTATCAATACATAAGATGTCTGCGGCTTTTCTTGGTAGAAGCAACAATAACGGCTGGGATTATTTCTGGTGTGATTATAACGGAGAGTTCATTAGCATTGATTCGTTGAGATATTTGGCAAACGAGAAAGGAGGTGACAAATGATACTTGAATACGATTTCTTCAAATCACAACTCAATAGCAAATTGTTTGAGGACAGTTATAGTGACCTATTGCGCAAGATTGCAGAGAATCCAGAACGTTATATCGGATTGTTTCGACCAACCAAACCGAAGACAAAACTAATACAGAACATCACCCAATCGCATGAAATTCGTTTTGGTGATGCCCTTGAATATATCTTCGAGCGATATTTTGAGGCCAGTGGATTCATAATGCATACAAAACGATTCCGAACCGCAGAAGGAATAGAACTGAGTATAGACCAATTATTCAGTTGTGAGAACACTCTCTACATGATTGAGCAGAAAGTACGAGATGACCACGACAGCACAAAGAAAGTCGGTCAGTTCGACAACTTTGAGAACAAATACTATGCTCTCACGCAGCGATACGATAATTATACGATAGTTCCCATTATGTGGTTTATTGACGATTCTCTTACGAAAAACAGGAACTATTATTTGGGGCGTATGGCAAGTATGTCGAACGATTACGGTTGTTCTCCCTTGTTGTTTTACGGAGAAAAAATGTTTGCATCGTATGGTGGTGTGTCGATTTTTAATGACGAGATTTGGCGAGAAACGCTCTCTTACCTCGAAAGATGGAAAGACACATTGCCTGATATGCCCGAGATAAACTTCGACAATGAAGCTGTAACTGTATTCGAGGAAATAAAAGACTTACCACCATTGGTTTATCGGAAACTATTCGGTAACGAGGAAATCATCCATCAGATTTTCCCGATAATATTCCCGGAAGGCACAGTGCTTGAGATGCTCAGTGATTATTTTCTTTCAAAGAGACAAACCATATACAATACACTTGCTCGGATGACTTCAGTTTATACAACGATTAAATAATAGGGGTGGCATATTTTTGTACCACCCCAATTAGAGTATAACGTGTATTATTTCCCGGAATCATTTTTGTTATATTCCGGACGCTGCCCCTTGTGAGTTCCCATATATGTGGCAATTCTTTCCGATTCCCACTCGCTTGCGGCATCTCTTGTGGTTCTGCGACCAACTTGCGTCATACTTGTAAACTCCATACCTTCAGCTCGGTGTTCCTGTTCTCTACGAGTCATATCGTTAGTTATTCCAACATAGACCACCTTGTTTCCGTCTCGAAGTTCATACTTGTAAGTATCTCTTTCGCTCATAGGCATGATTACCTGTCCTTTTCAGGTTGCTGTGAAGACTTGTCCTTCGTCTTCGTGTTAGACATCCAAGTTGGACTGCTTGTTTCCCTTCGTGGGAAATACTATGCAGCAAAACTTATGCCAATTTCTTATGCCTGCCATTTTGTCATACTGCTGCGGCGAGACCCCGTACCTCAAGTGCATCACCCAGCTCTTCGGCGAGTAGATGATGGTGGCCAGCCGAAAGGCCACGAACACCGCTTTCTTCAAATCAAATGAAGTGAGTAACGCCACGGGCTGCTCCTCCATCTACGGCGGCTCGGCTCCTGCCACCCCCTATTGCAAGAACTACCGCAGTGGCTTCGGTCCCGCCTGGGCCAACTCGCTGTTCGAGGACAACGCCGAGTTGTCGGCCGAGCCGACGGCACACCACGGTCTCGGCATGGCCACCGCCACCCGCCAGATGCGCGACCGCGTGGAGCGCATTATGAAGGAATGTGAAGGAATGTCCAGTGGACATTCCGATAGCGAAGCGGAGAACAAAAGCGACTGCTGCAGCGCCGAAATCAAGGCCCTCTTCACCGAGGTGTACTCCTGCCGTGGCTGCGAACACCTTAATATCAAATCAAATGGAGTGAGATCATATCAAAATCTCTAAAGAATAATACTTTGGGGCAATAATTTCGTTTTCTTCGCGTTAAATGAACAATTAATACTATTCAGGTTATGAAGAAAACATTGTTTGCATCGCTTTTGGCAGTTCTGTTTGCCGGAGCGTGCTATGCTCAGAAGGTGGACAATTCGGTTGTCAAGGGATTCGACCTTCGAAAATATCTGGGTGACTGGTACGAGATTGCCAGGTTTGACCACAAGTTCGAGCGCGGACTGGAATATTGCAAGGCCAACTATGCTTTGAAAGATAACGGCACCATTGCCGTGACCAATACCGCCATCAAGAACGGTAAGGCCAAAACAGCCGACGGCAAGGCCAAAACAACCGATGTTCCTGCTGTGCTTCGCGTCTCGTTTTTCGGCCCGTTCTATAGCGACTACCGCGTGATGATGCTCGACGCCAACTACCAGTGGGCGCTGGTGGGCAGCAGCAGTGCCGACTACCTCTGGATACTTTCGCGCACTCCACGGTTGCCGAAGGAAACGCTGAACAAAATTCTAGCCGAAGCAAAACGCCGCGGCTACGACACCTCGAAACTCATCTGGGTTAAACAAAAGTAATACACTACACATTATGACAACACTCCTTATCCTTCTTGCAGTATCCCTCGCGGTGTCGGCCGTGGGCTGGAAGTATTTCATCTATTTCTTCAGTCTGGGCTACGGCTACGGCATTGTCGCGCTTTCGGTCGCAATGCTGGTGATGTTCGGCAGCGAACTCTCGGCATCCACCGTGGCGCTATGCGCGCTGCTCCTCGTCTTCGGTTTCCGCTTGGGCACCTACCTGCTTGTGCGCGAGCGTAAGGCTGCAGCCTATCGTAAAATCCTCTACGACCCATCGCTGCAAAAGAGGAAACCCGTCGGCGTCGTAATCGCGGTCTGGCTCTTCTGTGCCATACTGTACGTGCTGCAGGTCAGCCCGGTGGCTTTCCGCCTGATGAACACACGGGCAGGCTGTGAGGTCAGCAACCTGTGGGCGTGGATTGGCGCCGCATTTGTTCTCTGCGGCATCCTGCTCGAAGCCGGTGCCGACGCACAAAAGTCCGCAGCCAAGAAGCGCAATTCCAAACGATTCGTCGACACAGGTCTCTACCGTATCGTTCGCTGCCCCAACTACCTGGGCGAGGTAGTTATCTGGACCGGCGTGCTGCTCAGTGGCATCGGCGCAGGCTTCGCCGTGTGGCAGTGGCTCATAGCCGCTATAGGCTACATCGGCATCGTCTACGTCATGTTCAGCGGTGCCCGTCGTCTGGAGTTGCGCCAAAACGAAGTCTATGGTAATGACCCCGAGTACCAGGCCTACGTCAAGAAGACCCCCATCCTCATTCCCGGCCCACCAATCTATTCTGTGGCAAAACACAAGTGGCTCAGCGCTTGAAAAACCTAAATTCAAGTTAATAATGTATATACGAGAACTGGAATAATGACGTTATAGCCTGAAAAAAAAATATGTGCGACCCTAAACAACAATCCAAGATAGAATTTGTTTCTTTTTGTATCGAACAGTACAAGAAGGCTAACAAGTTGGGCGGTGCAGAAACGGAACAGATGTTTCTGCAGAGGGGGGTGATTGACTTCCTGTTGGGGCATTATGAAGTGCTGCATACCCAGAGCGAACAAATTATACTGGGCGAGATTGACGAATATCTAAAACACCATCAGCTATGACACTCTATCACGGAAGTCTTGAAATAGTAGAACATCCACTAATACGCGAAGCCAACCGACCGCTGGACTTCGGCACAGGATTCCACACTACTACCAGCCTCCAGCAGGCTCGCCGATGGGTAAAACTGCGTATGGAACAGAACAATGTTTCGCACGGCTATATCAATCAATATGAGTATACCCCACAAAAAGGATTGAAGACTCGGCGTTTCCAATCTGCCAATGAGGCGTGGGTGGACTTTGTGCACGCTAATCGCACTATCCAGAACTACAAGCACGACTACGACATCGTAACCGGACCCGTGGCCAACGACAATGTCTACCTCAGTTTCAACCTCTATGAATCGGGAATCATCAGTAAGCGTGAACTTATCCGCCGTCTGAAGACATACAAGTTGGTAGACCAACTGCTGTTCCACACCGAGCAATCATTAGCCACACTTGAATACACAGGCAACAAGGAGGTGAAACTATGACCCAGCCCAAGATAACACAGGACAACGTGCATCTGCTGCTTCCTAGCAAGGTGGCACAACTGGCCAACCGCCTTTTACAGAACGGTTATGCAAAGAGTATGGCTGATGCTCTAACAATGGTTTACACCTCACCCGTCTATGCCAAACTGGAGCAGGAAAAGACCAAATATTGGTGGCTGGGACTGAACGCACTCTATCAGGAAATTACTATGCAATAAGATCCACTTATGCGCATTGCAAGAACCATTGGCAACAAAGAGCTTTGGGGGCGGGAGAAGACGCTTTTCTTGACGTCGCAGAGGGCGCCGCTGGGGTGCTATGAGAATGTATTCCGGTGGGTGGAGGAGTTCGACAGGGGGCAGTGCGCGGTGTGCTTCAACACGTCGGAGCTGGAAGAGGAGGTGCTGAAGGCGCTGCTGGTGTGCCACGTGCCGACAGTGCTGGTGGTTACGGGCTCATTTAATTACACATACAATGTCCAGATTGAGCAAGCACTGAAAGAGAACCGCCTGCTTGTCCTCGTGCTGCAACGCGAGGAGAGCGACGGCAGAGGGTATATCGCCCGTCTTCGCAACTGGTGGGTTATCCGTCAGGTGCAACATATCGTCTGCGGATACATCAACCCAAAAGGCAGCATCTTCGGTCTGATTGCAGGACGCAACGATGTCTCTTACCTGCTCGACAAGACCGACCTGAAAGCCGCCGAGGCCACAGAGAAACCCTACCGCTGGACAGTCTCCGAGGACAAGCGGCTACTGCGGATGTTCTACGAAGACATGGGCATCCACGCCATCCATAAGGCCATCGGCCGCCCCTACAGTTCCGTCTACCGGCGCGTCAAGTCACTGACTATGAACGACGAGGTTCTCAAGGGGCGCGAGTTCGAAGACTACGTGCTGGAGCATCTGGGCGTAGAAGGTAACGACAAGCTGACACTCAAGGAATGGCGCGGCGACAAGAGCCTGCCCGGCATCTACCCCGAGGGCAACAGCAACCCCGACCTGGTGTTCGAATACGACGGCCGCCCCTTCGCCATCGAGTGCAAATGGCGCAGCCACCTGCCAAAAGACATCAGCAAAGAACTGTTGCCACCAGACAGGGTTGCACTTTTCGAGAAATATGCCCAAGAAAACAAAATGCCTGTATTTCTGTTACTTGGAATAGACGGATTACCCTCCGATCCATACTTTTTGTACCTCATTCCCATCAGAGAAAACCTATCAGCAACCGACATTATAAATGAAGCAGTAAAAGCAGATCAACTGATAGAATCCATCGAATCCCGTTTCCCGAAGAATAACCACATCCAGCAGGAGAAGGCAAAACACGCCAATGCATACGCGCGATGGAACGAAGCAGACGACTCGCTTCTGAAGCAACTCTATTTAGAAGGGAAAACCGTTAATGAACTGATGGCACAATTTGGCTGTAATCGCGGCATCATATCATCCCGACTACACAAACTAAATCTCACTTAAACAACTGTATATATAAAATTACAGCACGAGAGTCTCGTTGCGGCGGATCTGAGATCCGACGCTCATTAATATAAGGATTTGCAATCCGCATCACAATAAAACACCTGCAACAGCGTTAATGTTGGCGGATTGAAAATCCTGATACTAAGCAGTATCGGATTGCAAATCCGATACAACATACGCAAAAAATAGAACATCTGCCGTGTCGGGTCCGCCGCAACGGGAACATCCGCCGCAACGGGAACTGCCAGTAGCAGTTTCGATAGCGCAGCGGAGAACAAAAATGTTACGGCAGCCAAAAAGCCACCGTGCCCGAGGCACCAGCCCCGCGCTTCGTCCTGTGGGCGGTCATTTATGGCCTACGTTCCCAAAAAACTACATCACATTGCTGCTCATCACCGTGGCGAGGGCTTCGCTGATGGTCTCCACGCCGAGTTTGCGGAAGAGTTTCTTGCGGTGATATTTCATCGTGTCCACTGAGCGGAAAAGACGGTCGGCTATCTCCTCGGTCGTGTAGCCTTGCGCCGACATCATCAGCAGGTTTTGCTCGGTTTCTGTGAGGACGATTGGGGTGCTGTCGTGCCATTTGCCGTCAGCTAGCGAATACTCGCGCACATCGCGGTTACCAACAATACCATTACCACTCTCCGTAGCACGCCACATCCTCACATTGCCGAAATCCTTGCGCGGCGAAAGCGTGAACGAGCAGAGCGCAAGCCATAGCTGCTCCTTTGCGTTCAGTTCCAAAGGCGTGAACCGATGATTGACCATACGGCTGCGGCCATTTTGTATGAAGTGGAAGTCATAACTGATTACGAAATCCATCTTATCCGCAACGTCTATCCGAGAGAACTCCTCGAAACCTGCGCGGTTTATCTCGTGCAGCATCGCCTGCTCCTCCTCGGGAACATAATTGAGATATAAGGCATAACCCATATTTTTCAATCCTACCGGCGCCAGCATCGGGTTCTCCGAGGCGTAAAGGAAATTGCGTTTGTGATAGTCGATAATGTATATGCTGTTGGTTGATGTCCGTGCGGCAGCGGCCACCGCCTCTATCTTGGGACGCACACGCTCATAGTCGGCCTCCGTGATGCCGTCCACTCGGTTATTATCTATGAAGAAGTCGTCAATTCGATTCATAAGTGCTGTTAATCTTTGATATAGTAACGTCATAGTGCCGTTTTTATTGCCATTTCCGCCACTACCCATTCGGGTAGTTTTTCAGGCACAATCAGTAGTTTAACCCTATTGTGTGAGGGCTTTCTCGATATATGGTACTATCTTTGCACTCTGAAAATTCAACTATATGAAAAGCAATCTAATCATCACAGCACTGTTATTCATCGTCGTAGTGACGGCACATGGCCAAGACGTGAACAAATGCAAACCGATAGCCGAGCGCATTCTGACTGCCGCACAAAACCATACCTCTGATGGCATTGATGAATTGCTGGCATCCGACTTTCATTATAACAAAATCAAACAGCCGACGGCTGCCAAAGTGCTGAAACAGATTATTGCCCAAATGCCCGCCATGACGGGTTGGGAACTGGCGGGCACCGAACAGGACAGCACGGGGCTGACGCTGCACTACATCATAACGAAGCCCGACAGCACCACCTCGGAGGCAACAATCCTTTTCACGGCCGACAACTTGGTGCTCGAGGCCAATTTGCTGTCGAGTAATGTCTCGCTTCTAAAAGCCAATCCCACAGCCAAGGTGCAACCCAAAGTGAAAACAGTGCGCGTCCCCGTACATCTCCACGACGGGTTGCCCATCGTAACTGTCATTATCGACGGCCAGCCGTGCAATATGTTCTTTGATGCAGGTTCCCCTATCGTTGTTCTCAACAGCAAGCATTTCGACCACAACATTGAAGGGCAAGTGATGGGAAGTGGAGGACAGGGTGTCGTCGGCACTGGTTCGGTCAGCGGTGTACACCATGTGAAATCGATGGACATGGGCGGCGTTACGCTCAACGAGACGGACATCATGACATCAGACTTGAGTAATCTAGAGACCGTTGGCGTTGCGGTGCATGGCATCTTGGGACAGAGCTACTACAAAGACTTTGACGTGCTGTTCGACTTCGAGGCTGGCGAGATAGTGCTGCTAAGCCCGGATACCACCTACCAATGGCTGCTGAACGAGGGCTACCGCTGCCAGACGGTGAAAGGCGTGAAGAAAGGCCATCTGCTTACCTTCGACTGCCAAGTGGGTGGCGTGCCCGTAGTGCTGGCATTCGACAGTGGGGCACAGACCAACCTGCTCGACAGCGATTGGCCCCAACAGCATCCGTCCTCAGTCAAGGGCCTCAAGAAAGACCACCTCACGGGCTATGGCGATGGACGGGCATCGGTGACAAAGGGCAAGACCACTCTTACGCTCGGCAATCGCACATTCAAGAAACAGCAAACCGCTTTCTCCGACGTGTCTCACCTAAAAGAGAGCAAAGGCATAGATGGTCTCTTTGGGTGCGAGGTGCTTGTCAAACAAAAGTTGCTCATCTCTTACCAGCGTCAGGAACTAATACTAATTGAT
>JAFXAD010000030.1 GCA_017522065.1 Bacteroidales bacterium | reverse complement strand
GGACACACGCTATCTCTTGTTTCATACTTTTCAATGTTCTCGCGCTTCCTCTCGTCTGTCTCACTCTCCTTTTCCGGTCGAAAGCGGGTGCAAAAGTACAACCTTTTTCCATTCCGACAAATTTTTTTTTGAAAAAATCTTTCAAACTGTATCTTTAACCCTATTCTTCAATACATTAAAAACGAAACTTTTTTTTAACCATACCTTTTTCGACACTATTTTCGGCCGTTATTCTGAATAAAATTCAAAAAAATCGGACAAAAAATTACAACACATTGTCAAAATACAAGTATTTAACTATATTTCAGAACATTAAGCTTATTATTTGAATTTACAGAAGGGTTCTTCATATACTCTGCATAGCGGAAAGCGACGTCTGATTTCTCATCATAAAATCGTTCACTCTCAGATATTTTAGAATATAACGAGAAATCGATTTCGGGGAAAAATACGTCAGCGTCGAAACACTTATCTATCCATGTAATATATAATTTCGATGCGAAGGGCAGAAACTGTTTGTAAATTGCGGCGCCACCCATAATGAAAGATTCCTCTTCGCTGCTGACAAGGTCGAACACTTGTTGAATGGAGTGAGCCACTTCGACGTCATTTTCGAAGAACGAGGCATCGTGCGTCAACACAATATTGCGTCTCTTTGGCAGTGGTCGGCGCGGAAGGGAATTCCATGTGTTACGTCCCATAACAACGGGATGGCCAGATGTGATAGACTTGAAATGTTTCAAATCGTCGGAAATATGGCATAAGAGGTCGTTGTTTTTTCCGATTGCGTTGTTTTCGGCAATTGCAACAATGATTGAAAGGTTTGGAAGTTTGTCGATTGAAACCATAATATATAATGAAACAATAATTAATTTTGATTAAAGATTCGCATCGAGCGTTCGAATATTCCGTTCATATATGCGATTGCCAGGCCATAATTGGAAACAGGCACACCCGCTTCGACGGCAGGGGCAAGTCGCGAGGCCAATTGTTTTGGCGAGACGACGCATCCACCGCACTGGATGACAAGGGCATAGTCGGAAACAGGGCGTTCGAGAGAAGAGAGTCCTGACACGACATCGAAATGAATATTTTTTCCGCTGAATTTTTTTATCAGTTTGGGCAGTTTCACACGTCCGATGTCTTCGCAAGTGACATTGTGCGTGCATGACTCGAGGAGCAGAATCCTGTCGTCATCGTTCAGACTGCTTAGTTTGGGTGTACCTTTGACATAATCGTCAAAAAGTCCTTTTGCACGTGCAAGGACAACGCTGAACGAAGTGAGGAATATATCGTCTGGAACGACAGATGCCACATAGTCATAGACTTGACTATCTGTGACCACCAGTTTTGGAGGAGCTGCGAGAGAGGCAAGCGTCCGAACCAGCTCGCTTTCTTTGCAGACGAGAGCGATTGCATTGTTATCCAGAATATCACGCAGCACCTGTACTTGAGGCAATATCATACGACCTTCGGGTGCCGAGCTGTCGATAGGCGTCACCATGACAACTTTGTCACCCTCATGAATGACGTCGCCGAGGAGCGACATGTGCTTGTACGCCGATTCTGGCAAGAGCTGCAAAATTGAGTTCAAAAGAACATCACGGCGCGAATCGTCATAAATGCTAAAGACCAGCGGGCGCGTACCGCAAATACGCTGCACGTCATCCAAGAACACATCGCTGGGCGGTACCTTGTCGGCCTGCGAATACAGGAGCAAATAGGGGATTTTCGTTTTCTTGCACGCGTCCAGCAAAGACTGTTCGTGTTCGTCGAAACGGTTTTCGGCGAGCAAAACGATGGCGAGGTCGCACTGTTCGAGTTCGGCGAAAGAGCGCTCGACGCGAGCTTGGCCGAGTTCACCGACATCGTCGATTCCAGCAGTATCGACCCAGATGACAGGTCCGACGCCACCCAGCTCCATCGTTTTGCGGACGGGGTCGGTCGTGGCCCCAGGCGTATCGGATACGATAGCAATATTCTGGCCTGTAAGGTAGTTGACAAGCGAGCTCTTACCATAGTTCCGCCGACCAAAAACGCCTATGCGCGGCTTCAATTCGTTACCCTTCATTTATAGAACACTTTTTAATATAGGTTAGAGGTTGGGGTTCAAAGACATTTATTTTCTGATTATTATAAAAAAGCGGTTAACGACAATTCGACCTGTTTCTATAATCATCATTTGAATAAGGAAATGCAAAAATACACCAAAAAAACAAAGTGACAAAAGGCAACATCCAAAAAAAAATTGTTTCGAGCACGAAATTCACAAATAAAATAGACAAATCACTATAAACCATAATTTTAACTTTATGTAAAAATTATTTTGCAAACAAAACATGAATTATACGAATTTTGGAGGTTTACAAAATAAAAAATACAATTCTCAGTTTAGTATTTCGAGATGAACAAATACACAATCCGACACACGACCGAGTCCGACCTTGCGGAGCTCATGCCGCTTTTCGACCACTCCCGCGCAATCATGCGCAACAATGGCAACGCAAACCAATGGGTGGCAGGGTACCCGTCCACTGAAGTCATTACCAACGATATACACAAAAAAGTCAGTTATGTGATTTGCGAAGATGGTGCAATTGCCGGCACTTTTGCATTCATTATAGGACGCGACCCGACATACGAGTATATTGAATCAGGCAGTTGGCTTAACGACTCACGTCCGTACGGAACCATCCACCGCATTGCATGTGCCGAAGGTCATCACGGCATTTTCGAGACGTGCATAGATTGGTGTCGGGGTCAGATTCCGTCACTACGCATCGACACCCATGCCGACAACAGAATAATGCTTCATCTCATCACAAAACACGGGTTCCAGCACTGCGGCACCATCTACATTGCAGACGGGACGCCACGGCAGGCATTCCAAATAATTGATACACAAAGACTCTGCGCACCACTAACCTCTTTTATCGAGCAAAACATACTGCCGCAATATGACCTCTTTGACAATGCTCACAAGCAAGGACATGCACGTACAGTCATAGCAAACAGCATTGAACTTGCCCAGCATTACGACGTAGAAATAAATATGGTATACACCATTGCGGCCTATCACGACATGGGGCTGACCGCCGGTCGCGAAAGGCACCACATAGTATCAGCAGAAATCGTCAAAAACGACAGGAACCTGCGACGCTGGTTTGACGACGAACAAATCGAGACCATGGCCCAAGCCGTTGAGGACCATCGTGCATCGGCCGACCACGCTCCACGAACCATATACGGCAAAATCGTTGCCGAAGCCGATCGTGACATCGAACCGCTCAAGATAATAATGCGTACCGTCCAATATGGCAGGAATCACTATCCGGAGCTTGGGCACGAAGAGCAGTGGCAGCGTGCGAAAGAACACCTGAACGAAAAATACGGGCGCAACGGATACCTGAAACTATGGCTTCCGGAGTCGAACAACGCAGAACAATTAGAGAATCTGAGGAACATTATCGACGACGAAGAATCGCTGCGAGAAATCTTCGAAAAATGCTATTTTTTCGACACCGAAAAATAGAGAAACTGCACCCCTACTCCATCCACACAACAACCGGACTTCCAAACAAGATGCACTTGGACACTTCCGACACGCGGAACATAACACATTAATAACAACGATATTAACAATAGAAAAGCTTTCCTTTTTGTAATCTTCGCACATTTTTTGTTGCAAAATGAAAAAAAAGTTGTACTTTTGCACCCGCTTTCGGGCAATAATAGAACCGAAGGAAAAGGTCTGTTAGCTCAGTTGGTTCAGAGCGCTTCCTTCACACGGAAGAGGTCTACAGTTCGAATCTGTAACAGACCACCAAAACCGCCACAATATGGCGTTTTTTTTTATTAAGTAAATGTTCATTTAACAGAAATTACCATACTTTGTACGAGAACGAAAAACTTTAACGTCAACTTTGAATGTCCGTGAATTACCATAAATTGACTTATTTCTTTAACGGCGAATTTCTCGAATTACTCGAAGCAACGCTGGTCTTGATGAAAGACTAATTACTCTAACGGTCAAAAATGCTTTCATTTTATTAACAGGAATTACCAGAAATTGGCCAGGAATTAATCAGGAATTATGTTTTAGAACGTGAATAACCGTAAATGTCCGTGAATTATCATAAATTGACTTATTACTTAAACGGCGAATTTCTCGAATTACTCGAAGCTACGCAGGTCTTGATTACAGACTAATTACTCTAATAAATTATTAAATAATAAGTCAACAATAACTTTCGTTTTCTTTTTAACAGGAATTACCAGGAATTGGCCAAGAATTAATCAGGAATTATGTTTTAGAACGTGAATAACCGTAAATGTCCGCGAATTACCATATATTGACTTATTTCTTTAACGGCGAATTTCTCGAATTAATCGAAGCTACGCAGGTCTTGATTACAGACTAATTACTCTAATAACAGACTAAACACACAATTACAGACTAATTACTCTAATAAATTATTAAGTAAAAGGTCAAAAAATATTTTCGTTAAAGTTTATAAGATCTCGACAGTGGTCAGGAGTATTATGGGCGTGTGGTTTTACCTTATTTTTCAACGGTTTATTTGAGGTCACTTCATATTTTTCAAAAAAGTTGTAAGATTTTTGAGACAAGTTCGTCATATAAGAAATGAACCCTGAATGGATAGCGACAAATTCAAGCAACAGATAATACCACTTCAAAGTGCGATGCAGCTTCTTGCAGACCGCATGCTTGGAGATGTGGCTGAAGCCGAAGATGTTGTGCAAGACATCTTTGTCACACTTTGGAATCAGCGCAGCGACCTTGACAAGGTGCTAAACCTCCAGGCCTACTGCCTGCAGACGGTGCGCTTGCGATGCATCGACATAATCCGCAAGCGAAAGCGCGACGCCTTCCACCACGAGCAGATTGCTTACCTAAGCGACAAGGAGGTCGAAATGGAGGTCGAAGAGACTGCCAGCCATGCCGCCTTGCTGGACCGCCTGCTCGACGACTTACCCGAAAAACAGCGTCAGGCCATAAAAATGAAATACATAGAAGAACGCGACACGCAGTACATCGAGCAGGCCTTACAGATGAGCAGCAACAACGTCTACACCACACTTTCACGTGCATTACAGTCATTAAAAGAAAAAATCAAAACCATCAAGATATGAACGACACCCCCGACATAAACAAGCTTTTCGAGGCCGCACGCCGCCGCGAGGCCGATATACGCCGCCAGCAACAACTGAGCGACATGATTGATCGTCTGGCAAAAAACGAACAGAAAACAGAAAGCGGGAAACGGAAAGCGAAAGGCGGTCTGTTTTGGACGTATGCGGGCATTGCTGCCAGCGTTCTGCTTCTTTCCATCGTGGGGCTGCGCATACTTTCGCAGGGCAGCACTTCGTCATCTCAGCAACAATTGATTGCAAAAACCAAGCCACATGTGGAAAGCGAAGAGAAGAGTGCGGAGAGCGGAGAGCAGAGAATGGAATCGGTAGTCCAAGTACGCAGGCCGAACACCTCAGCGGTACTTGCCATCAGCGAAACCACCGCCGAGGTACCATCACACGGAATGCAGCAGAACGAATCGGAAGAAGACAAGACCATTATCGAAATGCCCGTTGTTCTGCCTGACGAGCCACTTTTGGCAGAAGAGACCCAGAACGGAGAACAGAGGACTGAAGACAAAGATCAGGATATGTATCAGCATGAGTCCAACAGTCCCGTTGTCTATGAGCGCACATCGACGCGTCTGGTCTGCGGATCGGGATGCCGTCCCGAAGTGCGTCACAACCAAGAAGACACACCCAGCTTTGCTTTTACGAACATCTCAAGTACAGGCACTACTATCGGTATAGGAAGCAGCGGTTTCTGATTTTTTTTCAAAATTATTGTAAGGAATCCAAAAACCGTTCGTCTTTAAGGCAGAAACACAAAAAATCGAATCAAAATGAAAAAAACAACTCTTTTAGCAGCAGCAACATTTATTGTTCTTATCGTTTTCGCCTTTGGCACAAATGCAAGCGCCCAAAACGAATACCGCATCAGCCAACCCATACCCGACAGCATCAGCAGCCTCGTCATCTACGACGGATGGCAGGTGCGCATCCGCCACGGCGAGCAGTCGTCGGTGACTATCGTCACACCGTGCAGCGTCTTCTTCGACGAAGGCAACGAGCCGCAGATCAGCGCAGTCAAAGGTCGCGAGCTGACCCTGCTGAGCAACAGCTGGATGCCGAAAAGCACGGTTGTGGAAATCACGCTGAAGCACAAACTCCATTATCTGCAAATCGAGAAAAACGCCACCGTCCAGACGGACGACCTGCTGTTCTACGGCAAAGGTGCCAATGTGAATATTTTTGAAAGCGCCACCGTCAGCGGCCGCTCGTGGAGAGGCGAGAAGTCGCTTGAGGTCGACGTGGAGCACGACGCGACGCTGCGGCTCGACACGCTACAGGCAGCCGACGAACTGACGCTGCTGCGTGCCTACAGAGCCACCGTGCAATGCCCCGTGCTCATCAGCAGCAACACCAACGTCCGGAACGATATCAACAGCTTCGGTTCGCTCTACCAGACCGACACCACCCGAAACCTAAGCGTCAAGAACGTCAATCGCAGCTGGACGGAACACTTAGAGGGTCTGTCGGTCAGCTTTGGCCTCACTTCGCCGGTTCCGCTCTATATGAACAACAAAAGCGGTTCGCCCTACAACCGCGGCGAAAACTACCGCATCACGATGGCTGCCTCTTTTCTCAAGCCGTTCCGCCTTGCCGAAAACTTCACGTTCAAACCGTGGTTCAACCTGGAATGTGACTGGAGCCGACTGCTGAACAGCGTCAGCTATAACGGCAACGCGTTGCAGCTCAACACTCCATCTTCTGGAGAAATACCGCAGCAGCATTTGTATTCCGAGAATCTGGGCGTGAAACTACAGTTCAACTATAGTTTCGGCCAGCGGAACCCCGAAACGGGCAAGAAACCGTTCTTCTTGAACTTCGGTGTCGATGCAATGTACAATGTTGGCGAACGCCTCGTGACCCGCACTATGGGTACCGACAACCGCTGGCACCGTACTCGCGAAAAGACCGATGTGATGAATCCCTGGCAGCTGCGCGCATTCGTAAGCCTGGGAAGTCCCACCACCCTCGGAGGCTCAATTGGTCTGACCTACGATCTGCTGCCCACTTTCCGCACTGGCACCGATGCCGACAAAATCCACACTCTTGGTGTCACGATAAGTTTCTGATACAACAATCCATTCCCGAATTACAACCGCCCACCGAAAGGCTTTTCGGTGGGCGGTTGCAATCATAGAATAAGTAAACGGTCAAAAATAACTTTCGCTTTATTATTAACAGGAATTACCAGGAATTGGCCAAGAATTAACCAGAAATTATGTTATAGAATGTGAATATCTGTGAATTATCATAAATTTGACTTATTACTTAAACGGCGAATTTCTCGAATTTCTCTAAGCTACGCAGGATTTGATTACAGGCTAATTACTCTAATAAATTATTAACGGTCAAAAAAGCTTTCATTTTATTTTGACAGGAATTACCAGGAAATATGTTTTAGAACGTGAAAAACCGTAAATATCTGTGAATTACCATAAATGTCAAATAAATTTGAATAATTACTTAATAAAAAAAGGACGAATTTCATAAAATTCGCGGTTTTTATCTCACATTTATCAATCCTCAGCAATGAAAACCATCATCTAAAAACAAAAAATTCAGCAATAGTGTATTTTTGTTTTCCAACACATTACATAATCCAAGAAGAAAAAAAAGACCAAAATAGAAAAACTTTTTTTTCTGTTTCAAATTTTTGTTGTACTTTTGCACCCGATTTCGACAACGAAACATGATCTGCTAGCTCAGTTGGTTTAGAGCGCTTGCTTGACAGGCAAGAGGTCACAAGTTCAAATCTTGTGCAGATCACACAAACCGCCTTAACAGGGCGGTTTTTTTGTATCTAAAAAAAGAAAGTTCCAAATTATAAGCAACTGATCAAAATTTAACTTTCACTTTCTTTAAACAGGAATTACCATGATTTGTCCAGGAATTAACCTTATATCATATTATAGAACGCGAATGCCCGCAAATGTCCGTGAATTGCCATAAATGTCAAAAAAATTTGAATGATTACTAAAAAAAGCAATCGCTTCGAACTTTGGGAGTTCAAAGCGATTGCTTTTTTGTAAAAATATTGCTACAGCCAGCCGGTCGCACGGTTGGTCTGGAGTTTCAGCCCACAATGTGCGTTTCTCTTCCGTTGACATAAATAGCGCTGAAAGGTCTGGACGGGCAGAGATACTCACATGCTCCGCAACCGATACACGCTTCGGCATTGACAGCAGGGACCGGTACACCAGACCCTCTCTCCACCATTCGTACTGCACCCGTAGGACAGTGACGTGCACAATTGCCACATTGCACACCGTCGCGATATGCCACACAATTGTCAGGCACGACGACGGCAAATCCAATATGAATGTCGGTCTTTTCTTCCCTGCTGACCGAGTGGATAGCCCCTGCAGGGCAGACATCGCCACAACGGGTACATTCCGGACGGCACCAGCCACGCTCGAACGACATCTCGGGTTGCAAAAGCGTCTGCAACTGTGTTGATGGACGCAAAACGTTGTTAGGGCATTCGCTGACACACAACTGGCAGCTGGTACAATGTTTACTGAAATTCTTCAAACCAATCGACCCCGCAGGTTTGAGCGGTACATCGCGGTGAGGAATCTGTTTTTCTTCGATAACAGCAAGACCTCCGTCCACCTTCTTCTCCTGTGCCTGCAGGCCTACAGCCGCCGCTGTCAATGCTGTCGTTGCGATAAAGGCACGACGCGACGTATCGGTCGGCGAAGTCGTTTTTTCCGTAGCGTGAGCTGCATCGTGGTCAGCCTTCTTGCCACGTGAATAGCGATACTCCAGTGCTCCGAACTTGCACTCGTCGATGCAGTCCATGCAAGCCACGCAACGAGAATAGTCAATAAAATGATTCTCTATGTCGATACATGACGCCTTGCAGTTCTTCTCACACATGTGGCAGTTCTTGCATTTGTCGGTGTCGATTACCGGACGGAAAAGCGAGAAACGAGAAAATAGGCCAAGGACTGTTCCCACTGGGCAGATATTACTACACCAGGTGCGTCCGCGATGCAATGCCATAAGAGCGACGACTACGAAGGTTACAGCAGCAATGGCCAGCGAGACACCGCTCTTCAGCCATAAGTCTCTGCCATAGAAGGCGTAGCTTTCATGGCGTTCGGCAATGCCGGCAAAAATATTATTTATCCATATATAAACCGGCTGGAAAACCGATGTGACGATACGTCCGTATGCGCTATATGGAGCAATGAGTACGGCGATTGCATTAAGGCCAAAGATTATCAGCAGCACGAACAGTGCAAGCACCGAATAACGGAGCCAGGCATGTTCCTTGACATAATGGAATCTGTTTTTCTTCGCCTTGCGTGCCAAGAAGTTGAACCCATCCTGCATCACTCCGAGCGGACACATTATCGAACAATAGAAACGTCCGAAGAGCAACGTCACAAGCAGTACAAAACAGACCACAACAATATTGCCAGCCATAACAGCTGGGAAAAACTGCATCGAGGCTATCCATGAGAAATAATGTTGCAGCACCCCCGTAAAATCGAGGAACATGGCTGTCAGGCATAGAAAAAACAGAATTGCCAAAACAGTACGTATCTTTCTTATCATCAGTTAAATATTTTAATATATACTTATTATAGAAAACCAAAATAAAGTGCAAAGTTACAAAAAATGTTTTATTTACGTATTTTTGCAAATCAGCTTGATGAGCGAATCACAACATAAAGCACTGCAAATCAGAATATTAAATCACAAATCAAACACACAAAGTATTTAGGAATACAAAAAATCCAATTATTTTTCATTAAAAAAAATAGAAATGGCTTTTATAAGTACAAAGAACATAAAAGGTGATATTTTCGGAGGCATCACTGCCGGCATTGTTGCCCTTCCGTTAGCTCTTGCATTTGGCATTCAAGCATTTGGTGGTATAGACCATCCTGCTGCGAGCAGCATGGGAGCGTTGGCTGGACTTGTCGGAGCCACATTGCTTGGTTTCTTCGCATCACTCTTTGGCGGTACCCATTCGCAGATTAGCGGTCCTACGGGCCCCATGACAGTTATAACGGCCTCGATGATATCAGGCGTATGGGCTTCGTCGGGCGGGTCCTTTTCGGAGGTTCTGCTTGCCATGTCAATGGCCGGAATATTCTGCGGATTATTCCAGATTCTGTTCGGTATCATCAAGATAGGTAAATATGTACGTTATATCCCCTACCCTGTTCTTTCCGGTTTCATGAGCGACATCGGCGTCATCATCATTTTGCAGCAAATCTATCCGCTGTTTGGTCTGAAGTCACCTGTTTTGGCTATAGACATGATTACGGAGCTTCCGTCGCGCGTTGCCGGAGGCATATCGCTCAATGCTTTATGGCTTGGGCTTGGCACCATCGCCATCATATATCTTTTCCCGCTGATTACAAAGAAAATCCCTGCCACACTGGTCGCCCTTATCGTGATGACGGTCATATCGCTGTTTGTCAACATGCCGGAGAAGCTCACTATCGGCTCGATACCGAGTGGTCTGCCGGTACCGTTCTTTGCCAAAGAAGGCATAGAACTTGCTGGAGTTGATTGGTTTGGGGTGCTCAAAGCCAGCATCATTCCAGGACTGACCTTAGCCGGACTTGGCAGCATAGACACACTACTGACCTCCGTCGTTGCCGACAACATCACGAAGACGCACCACAACAGCAACCGTGAGCTTATAGGGCAAGGCATAGGAAATACCATAAGTGGACTATTCTGCGGCATAGCAGGTGCAGGTGCAACAATGCGTACTGTCGTCAACGTCAAAAGTGGCGGTCGCACCCAGCTGAGCGGCATGTTCCACTCGCTGTTCCTCCTCGCCATCTTGCTCGGTTTGGGCAGTCTTGTCAAGTACGTACCCCTTTCAGTCCTTGCCGGCATACTTATCACTGTAGGTTGGGGCATAATAGATTTCAAAGGTTTCAAAGACTTGCTCCGCATTCCCAAAGCCGATGCCTTTGTGCTTATCGTGGTCTTCCTCATGACCGTATTTGTCGACTTGCTCACCGCCGTCGGAATAGGCATGGTTATTGCCTGCGTACTATTCATGAAGCGAGCCAGCGACCTTGTCGAAGGCGGCTACAGTTCGTCAGTAATGACAGGATTCGACAAGGAGAGTCCCTGGAGCGACGAGGGCGGAATCACCGACGAAATGCGGAAACATATATATATCCAGCGCCTCAATGGTCCGATTTTCTTCGGCACCATCACCAAGTTCCAGGAGGTCATGAACGACGTGCCCGACCACGCCAAAATAGTCATTATCCGCATGCGTCTTGTCAGTTTCATGGACCAGTCAGGCCTCTATGCTATGGAAACTGCCATTAAAGACCTGCAGGCCCGTGGAATCATGGTGCTTATGACCATTATACAGCCACAGCCCATGTATATGCTCAAAACGATGAACCTCATTCCAGAGGTTGTACCAGAAGAGCACACCTTCAAGACCTTCGAAGAGTGTACCGAATTCCTTGCCAAGAATATTGAATCCTGATGAGACTGTCCGTCTCCATCGAGACGTCCGTCACTCCATCAAATTATGAATCATTGCATAAACGGCTAAACCGGCGACCGATTTGATACCCGTTTTGTGCGTTATGTTTTTGCGATGAGAATTGACGGTATGGACCGATATGTTCAGTCTGTTTGCTATCTCCTTGCTGCTCAATCCCTTTGCAACAAGAACAAGAACATCGGTTTCACGATCACTCAATTCGTAGTTTTCCTGTTCCTCGACAGGTTGCGACTCTCTTTTCTTATCGGACAGCGAATTATGCAGAACAGAGAGCACAACGCTGCGACTTTGCCGTATATCGATAGCATGAGTAAAGAGCTCAAGAACACTTCGTTCCACATACTGGTATACCAGAGCCACTATCGGCATGGCAGGTCTCAGCTGTACGATTGAGGCGAGCTGTTGCTTTGGGGTCGAAGACAAGAGAGTAGGATTTATAATAAGCACATCGGGCCTGATTATGGGTATTCTTTCCATAAGTCCAGTTGCATCGTGCATTGGAGCAAGGACGTTATAGTTGCCCGAACCGGAAAGGACCGAACGCAACCCTTCACATATTATTTCCGAGGGCTCAACGACAAGTACTGACACCAAAGCTTTCATTCCGCACTCCTTTCCAGCCAGTCGATATACGGCAAGAGAATACGGTCCTCGACCAAAGCATGCTTCTGGATGTCGGACGAGAGCTGCAAAATGTCGAAAACAAGTTCCATTGTCTCTTCAGGCAGAACATTTCCCGGCAAATATTTGTACACAATCTGCGTCAAGTCGTTGAGTTTGTCCACAAGCATGCTGTGCGATTTCTCCGAATGCGTTTTTGCCGACCCACGTTTTCGGATGCCTTGCTGCAGACTGAGCAATTTCGGAAAATCATACTTTTCCTCGAGAAGGAAATGTTCGGTGATTTCGGTCCTGAAATCCGAATAGAACTGTTTCAGTACGCGACCATAGCGTTCGTCGATACCTTTTGCTATATGGTTAATATGTTTCCCTATATGTGGCAGTCGCTCAGCGGTATAGTAGCTATGCGATGCCTTTAGATACGGTACCAAAGGCGACATATCCACTTTCGAGAACTCATCGATCTCTGGTCTATAATCATCAAACGTATAGAGATTGCATATCATTAGCATGAAGTCGACCGGCACATGCGAAGCGGCACACACCTCTTTGACCGACTTTTCGCCAAAGCCCAAAGCGATACCTATGCGAGGCAGAACAAGAATCAGGTTGTAGTTTGCAGCAATTATGTCCGCAAGTTTCATTCGTTGTGTAAACATACAGATCTGGTTATAATAGTTTTCTACTACTAATTTTCACTGACATAGACACGCTTTACGCGTGGCGAGACCGATGTAAGAATCTCGTACGGAATTGTTCCTGCAGCATCCGACATTTCGCAGAGCGACTTGGCGGACCCGAAAATCACCACATCATCGCCCTCCGAGCACTCTACGCCAGTGACATCTACAAAGCACATATCCATACAAATACTGCCGATTATCGGAACCTTATGGCCGTTTATCAGGAAATGACCGTTGCCATAACCCAAATGACGCGACAAACCGTCGGCATAACCGATTGGGATTATGGCGATGCGCGAATCGCGTGCGGCTATCCAACGGCGGTTGTATCCGACCGAATCGCCAGCAGGAATATCCTTCAGCTGTGAGATACGCGTTTTCAGAGTGCTCACCGGCGAGAGCATACGCTGCACATCTTCCTCTGGCGATATACCGTAGAGACCTATGCCCAAACGTACCATATCCATCTGTGCTTGTGGAAACCTGGTGATACCTGACGAGTTTAAGATGTGGCACAATATATCATCACGACCGAGGAGAGTTTTGAGTCGCGACGAGCCTTCTTCAAACGTGCTGATTTGCTGCCGTGTGAAGTAGTCCATCTCGGGATCCTCGCTACAAGCAAGGTGGGAGAAGATGCTCTTCACCGTCAGGGGCGAGTCGTCGGCCATCAACAGTTTGGCCAGCTCGTCCATCTGGGACGCAGCGAATCCAAGTCTGTGCATACCCGTATCAAGTTCAATATGAATAGGAATCGGGGCATTTCGTGATGCATACAGCCGAGCCACGTTAGAGAACAGTTTAAGGATACGGAAACTGTATATGTCCGGCTCGAGATTATACTTTATAATGTTGTCAAAACTCTCTTCTTCCGGATTCATTACCATTATCGGCAAGTAAATACCATTGCGGCGCAGTTCGACGCCCTCGTCGGAATAGGCCACCGTCAGATAGTCGACATGATTGAACTGCAATGTATTGGCAACCTCGACTTTGCCAGCCCCATACGACGATGCCTTGACCATAGCCATCAGTTTCGTCGTAGGTTTTATGAGCGACCGGTAATAATTTACGTTCCGCACCATTGCGTCGAGATTCACTTCCATAATGGTTTCGTGGCTCTTGCGTTGCAGCACCTTGGCAATGTTCTCAAAACCGAACACTCGAGCACCTTTCAGCAGAATTGTTTCGTTCTCAAAATCCGACAGTTGGCATTTCAATAAGAAATCCTCGGTCGAAGGATAGAAGAACGCCTTCATTTCGCCGAACATCGACCTGTTGCGCATCAGGGCTTCGCCGATGCCTATCAGTTTGTTAATACCGCGCTGCTGAATCAAATTAGCCACTTGCGAATAGAGTTCCTGTTCCGGCAGTCCCGACTGAAGGAAATCGCTGATGATAAGTGTCTTGTTGAAGTGTTGCTGCTCATGCTGGACAAAATCGAGAGCTATCGATAGCGAATTGATATCAAGACTATAGCTATCGTTGATAAGCAGGCAGTTGTTGATGCCTTCATCCATTTCCATACGCATTTCAACAGGCATCAGGTTTTTGCAGCGTCGTGTTATTTCTTCAGCATCGTACCCCAAGTAGCACATCAATGCCACGCAGTGCATTGCGTTTTCTGCAGAAGCGCTGTCGATGAATGGAATCTCGACTTTGAAAGAGACCTCCTTCAGTGGGTACTCGGCAGTATTGTGCAGCATGACATTCAACTCGGTATGGTGTTCTTTAACTTCGACAGAGACAAGTTGGACCGGGTTTTCATCCGTTCGTCCCCACGTGAAACGGCTTAGTTGTCGCAGGCTCTCTTTTTCGGACACGACAGAATGAATATCGCGATGATCCAAGCAATATATCAATGCCTTGCAGTGTGTGAAGAGTTGCAGTTTTTCGGCAATTTTCTGGTATCTTGTCAAGAAATTCTCGTCGTGAGCCTGTCCGATATTAGTAAAGATTCCGATGGTTGGCTGAATCACCGAGCGCAAAGCCTCCATCTCTCCAGCCTCCGAGATACCAGCCTCAAAAACAGCGATATCGTTATCGTCAGAAATATTCCATACGGACAGCGGGACACCGATTTGTGAATTGTAGCTCTTCGGGCTGGCCACGACACTGTGGTCGGACGACATCAATTGCACAATCCAGTCCTTCACAATTGTTTTCCCGTTGCTGCCCGTGATGCCTATGACAGGTATCTCGTACTTTTGGCGATGGTACTCAGCTATGCGCTGCAGTGCACCTACGACATCACGCACATACCATATATTTGCCTCTTTCAGGCTCTGCAGGCGACTTCGGACAACGTCATCGAGTTCTTCGCCCACCACAAAATTGCGGACTCCTTTATTATACAGTCCGAAAACATATCTCACGCCATTGTTTCTCTTGGTCGGGATGGCGAAAAAAAGCGTGCCTTCGCTTTCGACGAGTTTACGGCTGTCGGTAAGCAGATTGAGGACAGTCACCTCATCAGCAACACACTGCGTTTCAACAGCTTTGACAATTTGGGATATTTCTGATACTTTCATTTCTTACATTTGATAAGTCTGAACGCTATCTGGCAATCGAGGCAGCGGCGACGGCTGCAGTATTCCGTATAGCGTTGTATAAAGGCTTGCGTATCGGCAGCATTTCGAGGCATTTTCGATGCAGATGTCCATAGCCTGACGATACGGTTATTCTCAGCGGGCAGTTGCTGCAATATCATAAGAGCCTGTTCCTTACGTTTTTCATCGTCATGGGCAGCCCCATATTCGAAAAGCAGAGGCACCCACGCATTGATGATAATTGCATCAACAACACTCTGTCCGAGGTGGACACTATGCCGAAGAGTTTCATTGTCAAACGAATAATGCGTTTGCCAATATTCAGACGAATGCACATCGAACAGTTCGCGAAGTTTAGCGATATCCGTCGTGTCGAGCAATTTGGAGAACATGTTTGCCGAACCACCCATCAACGCAGCCAACTGGCTTATCCGTAGCGTTGGGAATCCAGCAGGACGAATTCTGAAGAACCTCCACAAATGGCCTGCCATGGGTTCAAGCTTATATGCTATGCTCATGTATTTGTATTCCCGTTGCATTGCCTGCGGATAATCGTCATGGAAATCGTCTTCCAACAAGCCCGCTTGTCCGAAGTATAACGACTCAACACGGAACTTGTCGTCTTTTATCTTGGCGACGATGCTCATCGGTACTTTTTTTGCCAGCAACTCGAACGGGAACGCATTGGCTTTAGCACCCAAATAGTGCGCCGTCATAATATAGCAAGCCTGCTCCCAGTTGCCCTTCGACTCCTTGAGAATACGTTGTACATTGGCCGATTTGCGCTCCAAACGTTCAACGAGCAGTCTTTCCTGACTCATCTGGAAAAGGAAATCCGGAATCTCTTTCAAACGGTCCTCACATGCGATTTCACTTCCGTTGTCAGGATTCATAAGCCGTTCATAGTTCTCCCACACATGTTGCGGTATGGCATCGGCTATAGCAAGCGTCGGCATCTTTTTGCCGTTCTGAAGCGTAATTTCCGCATCGTTGGCATAGACAACATGCAGTATGACATTGTTGTAGTTCTTGTCTTTTGAATGACCGTGAAGGTTCCAATCGGAAGATTTGATATGAACCTCCACATTGCCTGCCCAGCTCACATTGCCTATTGTAAGGCGAGCATCCAAGAAGTCGGGGCCTGCATCGCGGTTCAGTTCTCCCGGGCGTTCGACGACTACAGACAAGCCCTCTGTTGTCGTCAGGGGCTTGTCAAGCAGTTCATGCTGCCATACATATTGCAGGAATGCTTCAGTCAACTTCTTGTGGTTTTAGTCGTTCACGTAAACTTTACTTGAACATCTAATTGAAAAGGTCTTTCATCTTGTCAAAGAACCCGCGTTCCTGTTTCGACGGATTAGGTTGGAAATTAGGATGCTTATTGAGTTCTTCCAAAATATTTTTCTCTTCTTTTGTAAGACTTTTGGGGATCCATACGTTGATACTGACCAAGAGGTCGCCGCGCGAATATCCGTTCAGGTCGGGCAATCCCTTACCCTTCAGTCGGATAACCTTACCCGAAGGAGTACCCTGCTCAATTTTCACTCTCACCTTTCCGTTCAGAGTAGGTATTTCGATCGATGCGCCCATAGCGGCTTCGGCAAATGTCACGAAAGCGTTATAGAACAAGTTATTATCCTGACGTTCGAACAAGTCGTGCGGAATTTCCTCCACCTGAATGATAAGGTCGCCGGCCACGCCACCGTGCGGGGCGGCATTACCCTGTCCCCTCATCGAGAGTTGCATTCCGTCGCTTACGCCGGCAGGGATATTGATAGTGATGATTTCGTCCGATTTGACAATTCCGTCGCCATGACAGTCGTGGCATTTATCTTTGATAATTCTGCCCTGTCCGCCGCAATAGGGGCAAGCCGACTGCGTCTGCATCTGTCCGAAAAGAGAGCGGCGCACCTCTGTCACGACACCCGTTCCGTGGCAGTGCGAACAAGTCTCGAAACTATTGTTGCGTGCACCCGTTCCGCCGCAGCTCTTGCAAGGGACATATTTGGCAACCTTTATCTTCTTTTCCACACCCTGCTCTATCTCTTCGAGGGTGAGTTTCACTTTTATACGCAAGTTCGAGCCACGTGATGTGGGACGTCCTCCGCGTCCGCGGGCATCGCCGAAACCGCTGAATCCAAAGCCACCGCCTCCGCCGAACAAGTCTCCGAAAATGCTTCCGAACGATGAGAAAATATCGTCCATGCTCATACCTTGTCCGCCGAATCCGCCTGCGCCTTCCAGTCCTGCATGTCCGAACTGGTCGTATTTGGCTTTCTTGTCTGGATTGCTAAGCACGTCGTATGCCTCTGCAGCCTCCTTGAATTTCTCTTCCGCTTCCTTGTCGCCAGGGTTGCGGTCGGGATGGTACTTCAGAGCCAGCTTGCGGTAGGCCTTTTTCAACTCTTCGGGAGTTACATTCTTGTCAACCCCCAACACTTCGTAATAATCTCTTTTTGCCATAGTTATTTTTCCGGATATCAAACGGGTAGAGCCCTATTGGTATGACGAATCCTTTCTTTCTTACTTTTTTCAGTTTGCCACAACGACCTGTGCAAAACGGAGCACTTCGTCGTTGAGGAAATAACCTTTTTTTACAACATCTATAACCGTTCCTTTGGCTTCGGGAGTTGGGGCAGGTATTTGAGTGATAGCCTCATGATAGTTCTCGTCGAACTTCTCGCCCTTCGATTCCATTGGCTTTAGTCCCTTCTGTTGCAAAGCATTAAGCATATTTTTCAAAATCAGCTGCATTCCTTCGCGAGCGCTGTCACCGTCTGACATATTGGCAAGCGCACGCTCCATATCGTCGATGATAGGGAGCATAAGCTTGATGACATCTTTGCCACCATTGAGGATTAGTCCTGCCTTCTCTGCGCTTGTGCGTTTACGGTAGTTTTCGTACTCAGAATAGATGCGTAGATATTTGTCGTTCATTTCGGCCAGTTTGTGGCCCATATCCTCAACTTTGGCATTCAACTCATCAATCTGCTGCATACTATGTCTTTTCTTTGCGCGTCGGCCCCGAGGTTCGCTATCGTTAGCGTGGCCGTCCGAGGTGTCGCGTTCAACATTTTCCGATTCAGGCTCCTCTGCAGCAGCATTCTCATCCATCTGCTGTTCAACCTCGTCTTTTGCTGTCTGTTCGTCGACAGCCTGTTTTATATTGTCATTTTCTTCCATATCTATATTTTTATCTTTTTCCTATATTGTTTTTTAAGAATGAATCAATAAAAATGCCAACAATAAATGTATGTCATTTTGTCACTTTTCTGAACACGTCATCGCGATTTTGCGGGCGAATCCGGTCTTTCCATTCGAATCCGGGCAGCTGTTTTTCGTCTGCAGGCAGCATTTCGGGCGGATACATCTTCATGTCGGGCTGCCCTATGGTGACAAAACGGCTCGGTTTGCGTTGCTTGAAATAGATGCGCATATCCGACCCGACACCGGCATTCACACCGATGAGACTCTTCTCTATTTTACCGTTTATAGACTCCTCGTCGAGCACATAGTACACCATACGCGCCGACCCCAAAATGTCGGCATACAAAGGTTCGCTTTTCTGAAGATAGACTATTGAGTTGCGACCTTTCGCCTGGTTGTATTTCAGCGAATCCACCTTCTCTATAGTCATCATGTTGCCATTCAGGTATACGCGGTCAATGCCGCCCGTGTCGTAATGGCAGTGTATGGTGTCGGCGAAACACTGATAATCTTCATACCAGACCACAGGACTATAATACAGAGAGACAACTGAGTCGGTAGCCGAAAAGAAGAGAGAATCGCAAACAGCCTGTGCATCAAACCTGTATACACGTACACCCCTATAAGCCTTAGCCGATTCGAATTCACGATTGTCGTTATTGAATGCCCATATAGTATCGGCGTGCATAAAAACCGAGTCGCCTTTGTCGATGAATACGATCAAGGCCGAATCGGTCACAAACGACAAATGTTCGGCCTGGTTGGTAATGCCCACTTGGCCTTTGCAGATAATGTCGTTGAGCGAATCAACAATCACAACATTGCCAAAAGCTTCGCCATACTCTTTAATGTCGTTGAAAAACAGAGTGTCAGCCGTAATCCATTTCTCACGATTGGACAATCGGGTTGACATGTACGACGATGCTTCGTGCAGTTCAGTATTATAGGTTCCGTCCTCACTGTATATCGTTGACGAGTCGCTAAAGATGTATGTTGGCGAGATGAACACTGCGATCTTTGAATCCATGTTATAGAGCAGTGTGTCTGTCTCGAGGCGAGACGACGAGTCGTAAAGGACGACATTGTCGAAGAGGTATATGTCGCGTGTGTCGGAATGGTAATATCCTTTCTGACTGTCGAGTATGGAGCTGTCGTGCACCGTATGGCCCCAATGGAAATATGATGCCGTGCTTGTATTTCTATCATAGCTGAGCAAGTCTGTCTTCAGAATTGTCCTGCCATCGACAAGCGTCACCGTGTCACCCCACACGTCAGCGATGCGCGTGGTGCCGTCATATATGGCAGTCGCGCCCGTCAGCGTGGTCGTGTCAGTGAACAATATCCTTACATTCCTGTGAGCAACAAACACGTTGTTCCTTGTGTCGAACGATGCCGAATCGGTATAGAGTGTCATTCCATCGTGCATCGCTTTCACGTTCTGATAAAGAATCCAAACATCAGGATTGTTCGGGTCGCGTGTGCCCATTCCTGCTACATATTCTATGACACGCTGTGCCGACAGCTCTGGTCCAAAACCAGACAGCAGCATCACTAAAGCTAATATTTTCAGACTTTTTCGCAGCATATATACCATTGCATATAAAATGCAAAAATACAAAAAAATAGCTTTCCCTCTACTAAAAACTTTGTAGCGGCAACAGTTCGTGCAATATGTCTGACAACACAGGTGCAAGTGCCGGCTTCCGCCGAAGCGGATATGGCAGGCACTACAGTTTCATTTTAGCAGCAAACATAAAACTGCGTCCCGGCTGTGGAACGCCCCCATAGTCGCGATATTTGCAATCGCCGATATTGTGTACTCTGAACGACAATGTGACTTTAGGGAATGCATATTCTATCGAGGTATTGATAATGAATGCATCGGCAAAAGGAGTCTCGTTCCCGAGATTATCAATATAAAAGCCCTGCCGGTTTCGGTAATTCACATCGCATTTCAGACTGACTGGCGCGTCATTTGCAAAAAGAATCCTGGCGGGAGACAGAACAACGTACATATTTGCCTTGTGGCGCAAATACTCAAGGTTGTAGGCACTCATCATTCCCGCAGCATCCTGTCGCTCTGTGCAGTACGAATAGCTGCATCCCACTTCGTCAATCCCCGAACCCACATGCAGCATAAATGTAAATTCCGCACCCATCGCATCCAAGACGGTATGGTTCATGGAATACCACAACTCTTCGTCCGGACTGCGTACCCAGTCGATAATGTCACGACCGGCGCGATAGTATAGCGACACCAAAGCTGCGAGCCGACAGCCTGAAAAAGTCGTAACATAGCGGGCTTTGACTTCTGTCGAAAGGCTTCGTTCACTGTTCAGATCCGGATTTGCAACTTGGTTGACACCCTGATAATACAAATCGGTAAAAGTGGGAGTCCTGAACGCACGCGTCAGCGAAGCTCCCAAACGCCATTGTCGGGCTGGTTGCCATACAGCATCGATTGAAGCCCCATAATTTGTTCCGAAAACATTGTTATGGCTCCCCAGCAGCACTCCCTCCACGCTACCGCTATTGAAATCAAAGCGATAGCCGCCAAAGACATTTGCCGACACACGTGAGGCGCTATGGTTATATTTCGACGGTTGACGGCACAGTACAAATTCAGTATCGGGTTCACCGAGAACGCTACTGACAATGCCTTCGCTGCGCATTTCGACACCGAGGAATAAATCGCCTGTCGCGATTCGACGCACATAACGAGTTCGCACTCCTGAGATTTCGGAGATGTGGTAGTTGTGTCCCCCGTACCAAGCAGGTGCTTCCACCCTGCCCTCGCGAAACAGTTCAAAACGGTCGCTGTGCAGTCGTCCGTATATATCCGTCTCCAGACGCGCCGACTTCCAAAGATGCACATTGGATGCCATGAGCGTTAGCGTTCGTGTTGCTTCAAACTGGTCTGGATACGAGACGCTGTAGAAAGCCTGGCTACCGAAATCCTTGATTTGTGCTCCTGCGCTGACCGACCACCTGTCGCTCAAACCCTTACGATCCGACTGCAGGAATAGGTTTGCCTGATTGTAGTCTGTATTTTTCATATATCCATCGCTGCGCGCATACGATGCTGCAATTGTATGGGTCCAGTTTTTATGCGCTGCCGTCGCCAAAGCCGACAGACGAGCAGTGCAGTCAGAGCCCAAGCCGACTTCAGCCATTATCCTGTCTTTGTCATTTTCATTGACCACAATATTGACAGCACCGCAAAAAGCAACAAAGCCCCGAGAGAGCAACATTGAAGGTGTAAGAACCTCCACGCGCTCCACCATCGTGATATCTATTGGAATGTCAAGCAGATGATGACCAGTCTGTGCATCCGTCAGATTTATACCGTTGACGAGCACGAGCATCTGGTCGAACGAGCCTCCACGCATTGAGAGGTCTCCTTGAATATCGGCAGTGCCACGCACCCGAAGGTCAACTCCGGCAACAAGTGTGAGCAAATCGCCAATACTCTGAACAGTATGGTTTGAGATATCCTGCGACGTGAGCACAACCGCAGGTTCAGCAGCACTCAGCGCTGTGGATGTAGGTGCCACAATCTGCAGCACCGGGAGTAACTGGACATCAACGGCGTCGTCCTCCTGCGAATTTGCCATTAATGGCACGAGCATAAACATCGACAATGCCGTCACAGCCGACTTGCGCAACTGGTGGTCTGCAACGTATGTAGCCAACCTGCCAATTGTCACCTCACGGTGAAGCGAATTGAAGACTGCATACGCAGCACGGCAAAAACGACGGAAACGGAAGGTATTTCTTTTTGAAATATGTGAAAGTTTCTTGTAACGCATAATTTTGAAGTTTTTTAAGTGATGGTCAACTCCTGATAATTGGTTTTTCTACGGCAAATTAAACGAATTTAGCGAATTAACTTGTTGCCATTAAAAAATTGGATTTGCATGCAAAACGCGAATCAATCTAATAATAGAGTTCACCTTAAATAATCTGTTTTTTTTTATTGTCTTACAAAAATAGCTTCAATGACGCCTGACCATGAAAAAGGGAAGACTGTTTCAGTCTTCCCACATTTATAATCCTTTAAAACTATTATGAAATTCTTTTCAAGCTTATTCTGCACGAGGTCCGAGGCGATCCATTGCGCAGCGGAATCCGATCCACGAAGTAGAACGATCCTGTTCGTAGAAGCGGCGAGTGCCCGACTGCATCCAGTAAGCGCGGTCGTTCCAAGAGCCACCCTTCACGACGCGGACCTTGTTGCTGAGTAGCGAGGTTACGTTACGCTGGTTGGTAACGTTACGACGATACATCATGTTGGTCACACTGTCAGGATTCGAGAGCATCGAATCGTCGTCGTTGCCAACCTCTTCTTCGTCGTCACTGACTGCGACCCATTCGGTTATACTTTGGTTCGTGGTGTAATCATAGATATTCGAAGCGTAGTCACCATCCAAGTAGTTGATATTGTCAGCCTGGCGGTAGTTGCGACGGTTCAGGTCGTCATCAACGTTCTTGTAGATGATGCTACCCGTAGTATCGTTGATTGCAATTTCCTCGTCAATATAGGTAGGAGTGCGATAAACATTACCACGGAAGGGGTTCTGGTCTTCGCCTCCGATGGGGTTCTGGTCTTTACGATAGACATCCATACACCATTCGCTGACGTTGCCTGCCATGTTGTACAGACCGTAGTCGTTCGGGAAGTACCACTTGACTGGGCAAGTATAGTCCCAACCATCGTTCAGGTTGCCTGCCACGCCCATAGCGTCACCGCGGCTGCGCTTGAAGTTGGCAAGGAACTGACCGTAGTATTTCTTGTTTGCAGAACGTACGCTCGAGCCGGCCCAAGGATAGGTCTTGTGTTCAACGACACGCTCGTCGTAGGTGTTGCCAATCATGCCAAGAGCAGCGAATTCCCATTCAGCCTCGGTAGGCAGACGATAGTGAGGAACAAGGATACCGTCCTCACGACGCACTTGACGAGGTTCGCCACCGGCGCTCGGGTCGAGATTATCAAGTTCGTTTTTCGACTCGCCACGGTACTGACCTGCGAGGTATACATCGGTCTGGAAGGCAGTCTCACCACGGAGGTCTGTCAGGTCAAGAACGATGATGCCCTTGTCGACAAGAATCTTTTCGTTGACACGGTCGGTACGCCAGATGCAATATTTCGAAGCCTGTTCCCACGACACACCGACAACGGGATACTGGTCGTAGATGGGACTTTGGAAATAATAGTCTACAAAACCTTCGCGCCATGCCAGCTTGTCGCGCCAGCAGTTGGTGTCGGGATAGATAGCACGTACGCGCTCGGGATATTCTTCGCCGTAGGCTCTTTGCATCCAGTACACGTATTCGCGGTATGACTGGTTAGTCACCTCCGTTTCATCCATATAGAACGAGGACACGGTGACGTTGTGTGCCACGTTGTTCCACTGGAATCGGGAGTCGTCCGACACGCGTCCCATAACGAAAGCTCCACCTTCGATAAATACGAGACCTGGAGCCGTAATCTGCTCGTTGTAGTCAGACACTTCGAATCCGCCCCAATCAGGGTCATTGTAGTTCCACCCTGTTGTAGCCGATTTCTGTTTGCTGCAGCCTGTAATCACCACGGCTGCCACCAACAAGAATGATGCAATTCTGAGGTTTTTCATGATATATAAATATGATTTTACTATTTTCTTATTTCGTTTTGTGTTCTTATTCTATACGTACAATTCGCAAAAATGTTTCGTCGTCTTTTCAACAAAGGCATTGTCCTTAGAACGACGGACAGCGGATTGCTTTGACTTTATGTTTCTTCTCGGGGCACGGCAGCAGAATACCGATGCTGAATTCATGAGCTCCGTAGGTGTTGTTCGAGAGTTTGGAAACCGTCACGTCGTAGCTGTATCCGATTTTAAAGTAGTCCTGTTGAAATCCGACTTGGAAAATGAAAGCGTCGGCATTCTCGATACCGTTGCGGAACCATACGCCAACGAGGAAAGGCATCCAGTCGAGATAGATACCATAGTTGAAATAATGGAATCCTGCCTGATACTGATAGATGAAGTTGGGCGAAAGCACCGGGGTACCAAGTCCGAGGGAGGATGTACGGCGAGCCTCTTCGGCGATATTGATCAGAGCTCCGACATTGCCAGTGAACTTCATAGGCAGTTTGCAGACGCCATAGAAACCGTTTGAAGGCTGGGTAAGATGCGAGGCTGCAAAACCGGCATACCATGAAGAACCATAGAACAAAGCGCCAGCATCGAAATCGAGATACCACACGTTTGTCTTCTCGGGCATCTGGGCCGACGATGCTCCGACAAAACCCATCACGGGATCAAGCATGTCAGGGAAGAGCAAGTCATTCCAATTCAGACTTGTATTTGCTATTCCAGCCTTCAAACCGGCATTGACCCACAGTTCGCGTGCCAACTGAAAGCGGAACGAATAGATGAGTCCCAGCGAGCTTGTCGACAAAGCGCCATGGTCACCCTGACGGTCTGCCATAAGGATTGCTCCGAGACCGCCATGGAGTGCATCGAAATACTGGTCATACGAAGCTGACACCGTGGTATATGCCGACACAAGGGCAGGCCACTGGTTACGGTAGTTGATCGCTATGCGAGGACAGACTTTCGAACCTGCAAATGCCGGGTTCATGTAAAGCGGATTAGCATAGAATTGCGAGAATATGACATCCTGGGCTTTGACTCCCTGCATGGCTCCGAAAAGCAATGCTGTCACTAAGGCAATTTTTGTAAGATTCTTCATCATATAATAAGTATAAAATGAGCCTAAAAATATTTGGCAATATTACGAATTTTCTTTCA
The DNA here is from genome assembly GCA_017522065.1 of Bacteroidales bacterium. Classification (GTDB taxonomy): domain Bacteria; phylum Bacteroidota; class Bacteroidia; order Bacteroidales; family P3; genus Colimorpha. Next base: position 18,655 of record JAFXAD010000030.1, on the reverse strand, counting down.
AACGCAAATCGTTTTCAGAAAAATATTTTACAAATCATTATATATCAACACATTCAACTTTACAAATACTAACAAACTTCAGATAAAACGCGTTCTTTTCTAATCGCAAATACAAAAAATTCGATATAATTATTGTTGAAATGATAATACGATAATATGTAAATTTTGTTTCAATTTTCAAGCCTGTTTTTTTCAGTTTACCGCACCCAAAAGTTCATGTCCGGACAATAAAAACGAAAAAAGGGAGTTATCTTGTCATGAAAAATAAAATTAAGATATTATTCTTTTTTATGCTTGCCGTTGTGACAAGCGTGCCCGTCTCTGCACAGTATGCGGCACACTCGGTGCTGAGCAACGGCGATTGGTGGAAAATAGAGATTGCTGATGCAGGAATCTACAGACTGACAACCAACGACATATCCGCGCTATCATCATGCAGTATCGACCAAATTGCACTTTTTGGACACTCGGGTGGCGAACTGGCCACGACAAACGGCAATGCACGTATCGACGACCTAAGCGAAATGGCCATCGACATCCACGACGACAACGGCAATGGTATTTTTGACAACAACGACTACATACTCTTCTATGCCGATGGCGCCGACAAATGGGAATATAGCGAGCAGTACGCCTCGATCCATCACTTCCCCAACCACTACTCCACCTCCAATTACGTTTTCCTGACACTTCGCGAAGGGCAGCACAACAGGGTTGGCACCAAAGAGCAAACCACTGCAACTATGGACAATAGTTCTTGCCACACCGTAGCCGTTCACGACATCGACGAAACAAACACTCACAAATCAGGACTTATATGGGTGGGCGACCGTATGTACGGCAGCAACACGCATCGGAATGTCAGCTTCTCGCTGCCCGCTGCCGCAAACGGCACCATCAAAGTGCGCTACGCATTGGCCACGGTCTCCAGTGCCCCGAGCAGTTTCACGATATCGCTCGGCAGCAACCAACGTACTCAGAGTTTTGGCAGCAACAACCGCTATTCGGAGTTCATGGACGAGTTCGATGCCCCGTCGTCGACCAACATTTCATTTGATATAACATATAATTACAACGAGAGCATGGCTTCCGGCTACATTGACTATATAGAGATCGACGCAGTCACCCCCATGGCCGCCACTGCCAGCCAGACCTTCATGCGCGTGCCGCCCATCAACAATGCCGAAATCCGTCACCATCTCACTGGTGCAAACTCCTCGATGCGCATTTGGGACATAACCGACTACAACAACAGCTACGAATGCCCACTTTCATTCAACAATAGCGATGCAACCTTCAACGCCCTCTCGGACAAATGGAGAACCTTCATCGTCTTTGGCAGCTCGACGTACAAAACTCCCCGTAGCGTCACAAAAATCGACAACCAAGACCTCCATGGCACCGGCAGTGCCGAAATGGTCATAGTATGCCACAACGACCTGAGAGCCGAGGCCGAACGCCTGGCCTCGTTGCACAGCATTCACGACGGCATTCATGCTGTTGTCGTGACACAGGAACAAGTATTCAACGAGTTCGGTTGCGGACGTAAGGACCCCATGGCTATTCGCGAGTTGCTGCGCTGTTATCGCAGTAACGCCACAGCAAACGCGGACCTGCCAACGCCCAAGCACCTGCTAATCATGGGTAAAGGCACTTATGACAATCGCAATATCTTGGGACACAACCACACCGATGTGGTCACTTACCAGACCCTCGTTTCGTTCGACGACGATGGTGAATCGATAGCCTCAGACGACATCTTCACATATCTTGACAATGGCGAGAGCCTCTCGAGCACATCGACCATGGATGTCTCCGTGGGGCGTCTGCCGGTAAAGAATGCGGCCGAAGCAAAACACATTGTCGACAAGATAGAGAATTACATCACCCGTAAAGACCTCACTATCGAAAACATTCGAGGCGATTGGCGCAACAGCGTGGCACTGCTGGCCGACGATGCCGACCCAAGCTGTGGCGGCGACACATCGTTCACTTGGTCGTCAGAAGTCACCGCACGCCAGATCAACAGTCAGTACCCACACATTACCATCGATAAAATATATGCCGATGCCTATGTCCAAAAAACAGGCGCCGACGGCTCATACTATCCCGACGTCAACAATGCCCTGCGCAAACGCATCAACTACGGATGCCTGCTGCTCAACTACATAGGACATGGCTCATCGCAATACATAGGCACAGAGCGCTTCATGATGAAATCCGACATAAGTACCTATACAAATTATAACCAGTTGCCATTCTTCATTACAAGCACCTGCACTTTTGGTCGCCATGACGACCCCGACGAGACTTGCGGTGCCGAAGAATTCCTTTTGGCCGACGGAGCCGGCATAGCTTGTTTGGCTGCTTCGCGACCCATCTCGCACATCCAGGTGGTAAACACCGACATAGTATTGCAGGCGCTCAACCCCGCCAACACCATAGGCGACGCCATCCGCATTGCCAAGAATCACCGCGTGACAACACAGGCCCTGACGCTTATGGGCGACCCGGCACTCCGGCTCAGTCACCCCACCAACCAAGTTGTTGTCACCGCCATCAACGGCACCCCTGTTGACAGTACGAAGGGCGACACGGCACTTGTCCTCTCCACCGTCACCGTCGAAGGCGAAATCCGCGACAGCAACGGCGAAGTGGTCAGCGACTTCGACGGCGACATCTTTCCCGAAGTATACGACCGCCCGATATCAACACACACACTTGCCAACGACAACATCGGGCACGAAGTATCATATACCACACAGAACAACCTTATATACCGTGGGCGGACCAATGTCAAAGGCGGACACTTCAGTTACCGCTTCACTGTCCCGCGCGACGTGGCCTATAAATTCGACCGTGCACGGATAACACACTATGCCAAAAGCGCCACCGAAGACGCTGCCGGAGCCTACCTGAATCTCTATCTCGGCGGCTTCGACGAATCGGTTGTCATATCCGAGACACGCCCCGAAATCCGAGCCTTCATCAACGACACAACTTTCCGCAACGGAGGAATAACCGATCCGAACCCCACCCTTTTGGTTATGCTTCACGACACCATAGGCATCAACGCCGTGGGTAGCGGCTTGGGGCACGACATCACGGCAACTGTCGACAACAATCCAAACGAAATCATTGTCCTCAACGATCTGTACGAGACCGACATCAATGATGAACACAGCGGAACGATACATTACAGTTTGAAAGACTTGGCCGCCGGCCGACACACCATCGTCGTGAAAGCCTGGAACATCTTCAACTATTCCAATACCGCGACAATAGTTTTCTACGTCCACGGTACAGACACCACGACCACACAGTTCAACGCCTCGCCAAATCCGGCAACGAGCCACACACTTTTGCGCATGGAGCACAACTGCAAAGGCACTATCGTCAGTGCAGAGCTCAACATCTACAACATTCAGGGTCAGCCAGTAGCATCCTTCACACCGCCCGTCAATCCCGACAGTTATGTGGTAGGACCCGTCGACTGGAATCTTTGCTCATACTCAGGCCGTCGCGTCGCCCCAGGAATATATATGGCGCGTTTCCAAGTGACAACCTCCGACGGTGAAAAGATAATCCAGAACGGCAAAATCGTTGTACATTAGCCATTAAAGAGCATTATGCGACAGCCCGCAACAGTGCACAAAAAATCCTCATCGCCTTTTTATTCACATCACACAATAAATAATGAAGAGCTCCGTTAAAAGGAGACATTTATTAATCAACACATGAATAAAACCACTTTAAGAAGAGTCATCCTTTTCACATCTGTCTTCGCCTTTACAGGCAATGCAATGGCACAATACAACAACAACGTTGCTACCGGACAGAGCAACAATTATATCCACACCGGTATACCAATTCTGCAAATCGCTCCCGATGCCATTTCCGGTGCTCTCGGCGATGCTGGTGCAGCCTACGAGCCCAATGCCTACTCTGCTCACTGGAACAACGCCAAGCTTGCCTTCGCGCCCATGGACATGAGCATCAGCACCACCTACACCCCCTGGCTGCGCAAACTCGACTCGGAGATGAACTTCCTCTACCTCGGCGCATACAAGCGCATAAACAAACGCAGCACCGTAGGAGCATCACTTACCTATTTCACCCTCGGCAAAATCGATCACACCGACGACCAAGGCAATCTGCGTGGTGAGTTCCGCCCCAACGAGTTCGCCATCGATGTCACCTACTCCATGAAACTCTCTGACTACATGGCCCTCGGAGCCACAGCACGCTTCATCCACGACGACCTCACGCAAGGACTTGAGGTGGAGCAGATGACTACCAAACCGGCCAACGGACTGGCCGCCGACGTAGGACTCTACTACCAACAAGACATAGACAAGAACCAGCAAGTTGCCGGAGCACTAACAATTAGTAACTTGGGTTCAAAACTGTCATACTCGGACGACGATACCGAAAACGAATTCCTGCCTGCCAATCTCCGAATCGGAGGTCGCTACACATACGAAGTCGACGAATACAACAAAATCAACGTATTGCTTGACTTAAACAAACTGCTGGTCCCGACACCTCCACTCTGGAACAGCAGCGACTCCACATGGAGCGGACTTTACGACAATCTGACCGACTATAACCAGACCAGTTCTGTAATGGGTGCGTTGCAGTCGTTCTACGATGCCCCCGGCGGATTTGGCGAAGAGCTGCGCGAAATCAGCCTCTCGCTCGGTGCCGAATACTGGTACTCGAATGCCTTTGCCGCCCGCCTCGGCTATTTCTACGAGCACAAGACCAAAGGTGCACGCCAGTACCTCACCCTTGGCGTCGGCTTCCGTGCCAAACGCCTCGAGTTCGACTTCTCGTACCTTGTCCCCACCTCCAATTTCAGCAACAACCCGCTGGCCAACACCCTGCGTGTCTCTCTGACATACAACATCGACAAAAACAAAAAATAATGACCATACGCACCGGAATAGGATATGATGTACACCAGCTCCGCGACGGACTCCCGCTGTGGCTGGGAGGAGTACAGGTTCCCCACACGAAAGGGCTGTTAGGCCATTCCGACGCCGATGTGCTGATCCACGCCATCTGCGACGCACTGCTTGGTGCCGCCGCTCTGGGTGATATCGGCAAACACTTCCCCGACAGCGACCCCGCCTACAAGGGTATCGACAGCAAGATTCTGCTTGCCAACGTTTGCATGCTCCTCAAAGACAACGGCTACAGCATAGGCAACATCGACTCGATACTATGCATGCAGAAGCCCAAAGTCGCACCGTTTATACCCGCCATGAGAGAGACCCTCGCAGCTACCATGGGCATAGCCATCGACAAAGTGTCAGTCAAAGCCACCACGACCGAACACCTTGGATTCGAGGGACGCGAAGAAGGAATCTCAGCCATAGCCAACGTGCTCATAACAAAAAACGACGATTGAACGTTTTCGTAATGCCTAAGCAAACAAAGCCCAAAGGCAAGAAAACGGTTAATGAAATTAATATCGATGAAAGACGACAACCAATACAAGCAACAAGAAGAACAAGACGTTGACCTGCTCGACGACAGCGGATGCAAACTCATTGTCCACAACGATGACTACCACACATTCGACTATGTCATAAAGGCTCTCGTCGACATTTGTCGCCATACATATGAACAGGCCGAGCAATGCACCATCATGATCCATTATACCGGCAAATGCATCGTAAAGACAGGCGGCTACGAGGAGCTGCTCCCCATGCACACCGCACTGCTCAACAAGCAACTGACCTCCGAAATAATACAATAGTCGTCCATTCTGATTTTCAACACAAGACATCCATAATAATTTAAAAAAAACATCAATGTCCTGGCCAATCATAATCATCATCGTCCTTGTCGGTTTGGCACTCGTGGCACTCGAAATCGTAGCACTGCCAGGAGGCATATGCGGAATTTTCGGCGGCATCATGGTTGCTGTCGGAATATGGCAAACCTACACCAGCCACGGAGCCACAGCAGGCAACATCACACTGATTTGCAGTATTGTTGTTGGCATCTTAATGCTTGTGTTGCTTATGAAAAGCGGCACATGGAAACGCTTCAGCCTAAAAGAGGAGAGCGACAGCAAGGTGAATCAGATAGACAGCACTATCAAAATCGGCGACTGCGGAACGACCCTCTCCCGACTTGCACCGGCAGGCAAGGCCCAAATCGGCAACGATATTGTCGAAGTGCATAGCGACGGCCCGTTCATTGACGAAAACAAACCAATCGAAGTCATTGAAATACAAGGGTACAAAATCATTGTACGACCAAAGTTATAAAGAGCCCAACTTTTAAACCGAAACTATAAACTTTAAAAATAACAACTATGGATCCCATGACATTAATCATCATCTTTGCATGTATCGTTTTTCTGATACTCTTCCTGTGGCTTGTACCCATCGGAATCTGGTTCCAGGCCCTTATCTCGGGCGTACACACATCGCTCATCCAGCTCATATTCATGCGTTTCCGTAAGGTACCTCCAGCAGTGATTGTCAACAATATGGTCTCTGCTGCCAAGGCCGGACTGAAAGTGTCGCAGAACGAGCTCGAGGCCCACTATCTGGCTGGCGGACGTGTCAACAGCGTCGTCAAGGCACTCATTTCGGCCGACAAAGCCAACATGAACCTTGATTTCAAAACCTGTACAGCCATCGACCTCGCTGGACGCGACGTGCTCAACGCCGTCCAGACTTCAGTCAACCCCAAGGTCATCGACACACCGCCCGTCGCCGCTGTTGCCAAAGACGGTATCCAGCTGATTGCCAAGGCTCGCGTCACCGTGCGCACCAACATCAAACAGCTCGTCGGAGGCGCCGGCGAAGAGACAATCCTTGCCCGTGTTGGCGAAGGTATCGTCACCTCCATCGGCTCGGCACAGAGCCACAAGCAAGTGCTCGAAAATCCTGACAGCATCTCCAAGCTCGTCCTCACCAAAGGTTTGGATAGCGGCACAGCCTTCGAAATCCTCTCCATCGACATCGCCGACATCGACGTCGGAAAGAACATCGGCGCCCAACTGCAGATGGACCAGGCCAATGCCGACAAGAACATCGCACAGGCCAAGGCCGAAGAGCGTCGCGCAATGGCTGTGGCTCAGGAGCAAGAGATGAAAGCCAAGGCTCAGGAAGCCCGCGCCAAGGTCATTCAGGCCGAAGCCGAAGTGCCACTGGCTATGGCCGAAGCCTTCCGCAACGGCAACCTCGGCATTATGGACTACTACCGAATGAAAAACATCCAGGCCGACACCGATATGCGCGAGTCGATATCCAAACCCGTCACGGTGAAAGAGCCCAAAGGCAACGAATAGCGACATTCACAACACATAAAAAAGCGCTCCAAAGAAGTAGGAGCGTTTTTTTTATATATATACGTAGAATTACCGACACACATACAATAAACCAAATGAAAATAACGTTAATCTGTTATATTATCAACTACGTACGATAGATAATACTATGCACACAAAAAAACAGCCCCAACCCTCCGAATTTTTGCGCGACTGTATGGCTGGTGCCATGATGAGACTGCTCGAGCAGTACCCAATCGACAAGATACAGGTGAAGCAAATTTGCGACACCAGTGGCTATCACCGCGCCTCGTGGTTTCGCGCCTTCCGTTCCAAACACGAGGCAGCGACCTACTATATGGTTCGTCTATGGCAAAATTACTGCCAACAGCACGGCGTACCTGCTCCTAACGATTTCCGCATCGAGCAAGCAGAAGCTTTCTTCCAATATAATTATGAGATCCGCGATACTACGCGCCTGCTCTACCGCCGCGGGTTGATGGACGACCTCTGCGCATCGTTCACAGTAACGATGCACGACCACAGCACCGACAACCCAGTGCAAGCCTACCACGCGGCAATGTTCGCCTTCTCGCTCTACGGCGTGCTGCGCGAATGGATCATCCGCGACTTCGACCAACCGCCAGCCAAGATGGCCGCCATCGTCCGCGAGGCTACTGCGCGGATGGTATGATACGTTGACCCTTATCCGTCGCAAATCACCATAGTTCCTTTGCCAATAACGACAAAGGGGCTATTTTTGCATCCTGAAAAAGGAAAATCATAAATGCAGAAGATATTAATATCCAGTTTAATCAGTGACTCATGGCTTGTGAAACGAGCGCATTCGTGCCACAATTCACAATGATAACGTCAAAGAAACAAGCAAGAAACATTTTGTCAAATAATAAAAACTCTAAACAGATGAAAAAAGCACTCACAATCTTTGCAGTGGCCGTTGCAATGCTCGCCACCGCTAACGCCCAAACAGGCTTAAACATCGGCTACACGCCTCAAACCATCACCTCCTCTAACGGCAACTGGCACGACACCATCAGACTCGATGGTGTAGCTGTCGGAATAAACCAGAACATCCAGCTCAGCGGCGACCTCGCCCTGTCGGTAGGACTGCAAGGGCGCTACGGCTTTGCAAGTTCAGAGACCACCGTTGACCTCGGCCTGCTCGGTTCGGCAAAAGCCACAGCCAGCTACAAGCATCTGCTGGTCGACGTCCCTGTGCTGCTCAACTATGGCTTCAACCTCGGCAGTGCCCGCCTCACCCTCTTCGCAGGTCCCACAATCAGCTTCGCTCTTATAGGCAAAACCACTTGGAGCGGTAACGCAAATGTACTTGGGGCTCTCAACCTTGGCACCGACGGCGAGGACGACTGGTACGACGATGGCAGCAACAACTCTCGCTTCGACCTTGGTGCCACTGCAGGCGCATGCATCTCGTTCAACCAATTCCGCGTCTATGGCGGCTACAACCTTGGCCTGCTCAACCTCAGCACCGCCGACAACACCACACGCAAAGCCGCAGGCTTCTTCGTCGGTGTCGGCTATGCCTTGTAAACAACGACTTTATTAACACATAAACCATAAGCGGCGATGCAATACCTGCACCGCCGCTTTCTTATTCCACTATTACACAACGACAATGAACGAAATCATGATAATCAATTAGTCAACTATATTTGACATTTATGGTTATTTGCCGTTCAATTGCTGATAATTGCTGTTAAAAGAAAAAAGACATTTGATGATAATTGCTGTTTAGTTACTGACAAAAGCGTTATTTTCAATATTATTGCATTGAACCAGTCTTACCACACGCAATAAATAAAACCACTTCGCGTTATGAAAAACATGATACAAAAAGGAACAAAAGGACACCTCGAGCAGACCGTCAGCGACGACATTTGCGCCGACCGCATCGGCAGCGGACTCGTCAAGGTTTTTGCCACACCGATGATGATAGCCCTCATCGAACGCACATGTAATGAAAGCGTTATCCCACAACTCGAGCCCGGACAAGGCACCGTGGGTACACGCATCGACGTCACGCACATCTCGGCCACCCCTGTAGGCATGAAGGTATGGTGCGACAGCGAAGTCGTTGAGGTCGACAGACGTCGCATAGTGTTCAGCGTCCGCGCCTACGACGAATGTGGGCTAATTGGCGAAGGCACCCACGAACGCTTTGTCATTGACACCGACAAATTCCAACAAAAAACCGACGCAAAAAAGAGCCCATCGCTTTCAGCGAAGGAGTAAATATCAATAATCCATAATAGAATATGAGACACATACACATAATACCCGTCCTCCTGTTGCTGCTTTTTTCGACCGCATCGTGCCGACAAGCCAACACGCAGACAACCACATTTGTGCAACAGGCCGACCCCCAGTGCTGGACATGCGACCTGCCCCTACCCTCTCCCCTCACCGACCGCGAGGAGCAGATACTGACGCGCAAATCTTACGTCGTTTCCTACAACAAAGATACCCGTCAGCCCAATTGGGTGGCATGGCGTCTCACTGCCGACCATACCGACGGTCCCGTACCACGACCCGTGACGGGATGGCACGACGACAAAGAGGTGCCGCAGCCGCGAGCCTACTATCAGGACTATCGTGGCACCTGCTGGGATCGCGGACACATGTGTCCTGCCGGTGACAACAAGTGGGACAGCACAGCCATGTACGAGACCTTCCTGATGACCAACGCATGCCCGCAAAACAAGACACTGAACAGCGGCATCTGGAACCAGATTGAGATGGACTGCCGCGAATGGGCTCGCAAATACGGCGAGATTTACATCGTCTGCGGACCTCTGTTCCTCAACCAAGAGCATGACACCATAGGCCAACACAACATTCCGGTGCCCGAAGCCTTCTTCAAAGTTATTGTCTGTCTGGACGAGAACAACCCCAAAGGCATAGGCTTCATCTGCCGCAACAACGAGGGTACAAAGAAAAAAGACCTTTATACCAACACCATCCGCGAGGTGGAACGCATCACCGGCCTCACCTTCTTCCCCGACCTGACAGAGCCAATGCGCACCGCCATAAAAGAGAGCATCAGCACCTTCTGAAAAGTTGGAAGTTGAGATTGGGGGAATTAAGGGACGTTAAAGGAAATTAAGGGAAGTTAAAGGGACAAATCGTATACTGGCCACTGGTCACAGGTCACTATTCACCATTCACTAATCCTACAGTGTTTTTTGGAGCAGAGTTTTCTCCAAAAAACACTTCTTTTTTTTGTTAATAACTCTCCTTTCGGCAAGCCAAAAAATGGCCAAAAACGGCATTTCACAACTGCCTGTTTTCCAGGCACCATCTTCTTACCAAATTCTACCCAAGTTCTTATCAAATTCTAACCATATTCTACCTCAGTAGAAGATGGTCAGAAGTTGTTAATAACTTTTTCGGAATAAGGCTCGGCGAGGGTGCTTTTCGACGCCGAGTTTTCTGACTGTCGTTCCGCTTTCCGTTCTCCGCTTTCCGTTCTCCGTTTTCCGTTTTCCGTTTTCCGTTCTCCGTTCTCCGTTTTCAAGAACACAGCGGGTTGTCACCATCCCAGTGGTAGATGTCGTCCCAAAGGGTCCAGTCCTTGCGCTTGTCGCGGTAGCTGATTGCGCAGCCGGAATATTCATCCAGCATACGGAAATAGAGCTTTTTAACCAGGCTGGCGTTGAAGACGGGCATCAGGCGCGTGTCCTGCTGGGCACGTTCGCGGCAGCGATGAAACAGGCGGCGGAACTGCCTGAGGTTGTCGTGGTACCAGCTGGTGTGGATGCTGTGGATCCAGCTGCGAGGGGTCCCGAACAGGGCCTCGGCGGCATAGAGTAGCAAGCGATAGCTTTCGATGCGGAGCCCTAGCTGCCACAGCTCGTCGCTATAGCGTTCGTACTCGCTGCTGAGCTTGCGGCAATAGCCTTCGGGGCCCAGCTTAAATTCATTTTCCTGTTGTTTGAGTATTGCCAGCTGCTTCAGGTGACGCTCCTCGACCAAGTGCATCATCGAGGGGTGCAGGTGCGTCTCGCGGCCGTTGCTCCAAGCCAGCATAACTTTTGTTTTCGGCTGTGCGCCAGACTTTTGGTTTTCGTTTTGGTTTTCGTACGAAGTTACGTTTTCGTTTTGGTTTTCGCACGAAGTTACGTTTTGGTTTTCGTTTTTCTTGTAAATCATATTCTTAAATGTTTTAAAAGTTTTACAAAAGCGATGATTCGGCCGGGTCGCTCAGGCTTTTGCAAAAGGGAGAAACTATGTCAAAGACCTCGGTGACCTGAAGGCGTCAAAAAAGGCGTACAACACCCCTTCCGAAGGACGCTTTTGGCAACCCGACGAACAATGTTTCTCGATTTAAAAATATGATTTTCAGAAATTAACGCATAATTGCATTCCAGTGTTTGATTGTGCAAATATACGAACATTTTTATAATGCAGACAACTATTTGTCTTTATTTGCAAAAAAACGAAAGTCGCTGAGCAATAAAAAGCGTGATTTTTAGTTATGTAGTCATTATGAGACAGAAAAGGATTCTTGTTTTTATTGCCATCGCCGCGCTGATGGCCACGGTGTGTGCCGGCTCGGCCAACGCGCAGCAGTCGCGCCAGCAGCGGCTGCGGCAGCATCTGTACCTGCTGGCCAGCGACAGCCTGCAGGGCCGCCTGGCGGGCAGCGTGGGCGGTGCCAAAGCACGCCAATACATTCTGAACCAATACCAAACGATAGGTCTGCAGCCCTACGGCGATAGTTGCCTTTACCCATTCAGACCGAGATTGTCGCAAGTTATGCCGGTAGGCTTTGACACCGGGATGATCAGCAACATAATTATGATGATTCCGGGCAACGACCCGGTGCTGAAGGACGAATATATCGTGCTGGGCGCTCATTATGACCACATTGGAGTAAAAAACGGGCAGGTCCATAACGGCGCCGACGACAACGCGTCGGGCAGCACGGCCCTGATCGAGATTGCCCGCGAGCTTTACGCCCACCGCAACGAGCTGAAACGCAGCATCATCATCGCCGCTTTCGACAGTGAGGAGCAAGGGCTGTACGGCTCGAAAGATATGGTGCGGATGATGGGTGACGACATCCATAAGGTCAAAGTGATGATGAGCATCGATATGGTGGGTTGGCTCAGCACCAACAACGCGCTTGAAATCGAAGGCGTTGCCACACTCACCGGTGCCGACAAGACGATGAGACAGATTGCCGACGAGCAAGGGATGACGCTGAAACTGAAACGTTTTGAGACATCGGCACTGACAGCCACCGACACCGAACCCTTCGCCAGCATAGGCCAGTTGCCGACGCTGGCGGTCACCACGGGCCTGAAATCGCCCTACCACAAGCCCGAAGACGATGCCGACCTGATTGACTACGAAGGCCTTGACCGCATCTGCAGTTTCCTCACCGAGCTGACCCTGCAATGGGCCACCGACCGCGCTCCGCTCAAGGCCAGCGGCAAAGTGGCACCCAAGCACCGCGACCACCTGCCGATGTTTGAAATCGGACCCGCCGCAGGATTCGGAACCGCCAGCCTGCGCTACCCAAACTCGTCGCTGAAGGGCCGACTGGGACTGGAATGCCACGCCGGCCTCGACACCCGGCTCAATTTTGGTTCGTTCACTCTTCAGGGTCAGGCGCTGTTCAATGCAGCAATGATGCCAAACGTCGACTTGAGCGGAACCGCAACCGACATTTTCGGCCATAGCAGCAGCGAGACGCAGACCAGTCTTCTGATTCCCGTAACGGCGATATGGAATGCCATTCCGGAAGGCGATGTTTACCTCGGTGCCGGCATCAACTACCGCCGCCTGCTGAACCACACTGCGACGTACAATGCAGACCTATGGGGCGTACATTGGACCTTCGGCTTTCGCTTGGGGCGCACCACCATCGCATATATGATGCTCTACCAAGGCACGTCATACCTCGACCCCGACGCCTACGGGTTCAGAATGAAATCGATGCAACGTTGGATAACCGTTAGTTTTCTGCTATGAACACAGGAGCAATCTGGGCCATAGTCTGCGCCCTGCTATGGATGGCCGGAATGATATATTTCGACTGGAAAAAGGGAAAGAAAAAGTGAAGAGGGGACAATCCTCTCTTCACTTTTAACCATTCACAATCACCATTCACTTTAATTATACGAGTGTATTCCGCCGAGGATGAGGTTGACGCCGAAATAGGTGATTATCACACTAAAGAAGGCTATAACACAGTAGATATGCAGTGCTCTGTCTGAGCGGAATCCACCCTCCTGCTGGCATCGCACCAACGGATACAGATAAACCAAGAGAGTGATGAGTGCCCACACCTCTTTTGGATCCCACGACCAATAGTTGCCCCACGAGATGTTGGCCCACAAAGCGCCTATCACGATACCTATAGACAGCAGTGCCACAGCGGGATAGAGCATCAGCAGGTTAAGACGGCGGAACTCATTGGAACGACTCGGTACTATCAGACCGGCCACTCCCGTAACCATAACGAAGAAGAACAGCGCGTACGAAATCATTATCACCGTCACATGCAGCGTGAGCAGCGGAGAACTCAGCACAGGCATGAGATGCGTGACCGGCGGGTTGCTGCCGCTCATCATGGCCACAAGTTGGCAGAAGCCCATGGTCAACAGTGCAATCGACGGCGCCATCCGGTAGCGGCGCGACATCGCAAGTCCGATGATTCCTATGGCTATGGACATGAGGTTCATGCTGTCGAACCCTCCAGCCATCGGGATGTGTCCCCCCGCAATCCATCGCAGGATAAAAATAGTCAGCAGTAACACCGAGACCGCAGCAACGACGCAGAACGGCACCCAGTCGACATTCGACTCTCGATTTTTGTCCTTTGCTCTGAAAAGACTTAACGCGAAGAAGAGAAGTCCCAAAGTAACGACCAACATTGCCAGCCACTTACCAGTAGTAAGCCTATTATAAAGCCGTTCGGCATTGTAAGAGGTTGATGAAGGTAGCACTTCGCTTCCAGCACGTTTTTCTTGAAATGATTTGATCTTTTCGAATACCTTCTCCAACTCGTCGAAATCACCTTTCAGAACCAGTTCTTGACAATAGCTGAGCTGCTTTTTGATAAAAAAGTAATCATCGTCGGGTGTTGCGAAAGGCAGGTCATCGTTCTGCGCATACCAGCCGACCGTACCGGCACTGTCGCGCACAGGAAACTCTTTAGCCAGCTTTCCACCGACGAGCATCTGTATGAGATTGTATTTCTCGCTGGCGGCACGCATAGTCTTCGACTTGACGGCACCGCCCATACCCATAGGCATCTGGGCGCCCATTGAACGTTGCGACGCAAAGGCATCCTGATGTGCCACAAAGTCGTTGAACGAGGCACGTTTACCATCGATGCCCAGCAGTCCTCGCACGTCGTCGCCTTTCACCTTGATCATCGGTTCATCGGCCCATTCGCTGAAATAGAACATCCAACCAGCAAAAACCTGTTCCGACGTAAGACCCTCATATCGAGCCGAGCCACAGAGCTTTGTGGTGAAATCCTTGGTCAACGTCTGCAACGGACACACACGTCCTTTGTAGAGGACATACATCTGTCCCATCTTGTCGGCAGTGGATTTTGGCAGTGTTCGCGGTGCTGCCGACGCAACGCCTGACATCGTAAGAAAGCCTATCAGCAGCACAGTAGCTGCAGCCTGGCTTTGCAACAATTTGCGGAATCCCGATTTCCGCGAGACAAAAAGAAAGACAATACCCAATGCCATAAGAATATAGCCAGTATAAGTCACTGCTATCCCCCATGGGTCGTGGGCTACACTGAGTGTAGAATTGCCCTCGTCGTCATAGTCTTCTTGATAGAATCTGAAACCCTTGTATTTGAAAATATTGTTCATGGAGACATCGACCGATGCCGACTCGCCTTCGGCAGGTTTGTACGACAGGTGACTCACAAAATCCATCGGCGTATGCGTGCCAGGATATGTAACGACCTCAAAGCCGTTGAGTGTCAAATCCACAGGCAGCTTGACGACAGTGCCGTTGTCGGCTTGATATTCCGACACTGCCACTCCAGGTTGAAGCGTTACGCTCCCGTGCTTGCCTGTCCATGCCGTAAGCGCACCGCCTGCCAGCATGAACAGTACCGAACTGTAGAGCAACAGCTTGTACGGTTTGGTCCACATTTTTTCTTTAACGATTGAATAGACGGCATAGATGCCTATCAACGCCAAAAGGACAAAAAACCACCACGCACCGTAGATGTGTGTGGTGGCAAATTCATTACCATGAAACTTTTCGACGATGGTGCCGGCGGCGAGGACACTCACCGTCGGTACCATTAGCAGCAATTCGAGTTTTTTCATTTTTTAACTTTAACTTTAGCCTTAACTTTAACATTAACTACCTAATAGTGATACACATCAACAAATCATTCCAAATTCAAAATCAAGGTCAAAGTTAAGGTTATTATTTAGATTGCATTAATAAATTTAACCACTGCATCGCGGTCGGCCTTGCTCAGCTTGCGGAATTTCTCCACGGTCCAGCGGGCATCGCTCTGCGGAGCGCCGTGCCACATGATGGCTTCGATGACATTACGAGCGCGAGCATCGTGCAAGCGGTCGCCATGTCCGCTGCAAAGCGGAGCCAATCCACGACCCCAAAGCGGTGTGGTACGGCACCAGCCTGTGCGTATGTCGTTGACCATGTAGAGGCGGTGTTGCACAAAGTCGCTGTAGGGCCATATCTTCTGATGCGGGTAACGCGGCAGGCGCGAGTCGCCATCGCTGAAGAAGTGGGTGGGGTCTGTGAAGTTGTCGTCGCCGGTCTCCCAGCTGGGGCGGTGGCACGTAGCACAACCCATCTCACGAAACAGCTGACGTCCGCGCTGCACGTCGGCATCGGCCAAGTTGCGCGCTGCCGGTACAGCCAATCCACGGTGCCAAATCATAAAATTAATGTAGTCTTGGTCGCTCATCTCGACAGGCAATGTATCGCAAAGCAGATAGTTACGTATGTCGGTAGCAGGGTCGCCGGTCTTGTTCCACTGCGGGAAAAAGTCGTAGAAGCGGGCCTGCACGTCGGGGTCGGCAGCCGAAGCGTCGGCATAGATGCTGGGCGTCAGGCTGAGGTAGTGGCTGCGCTTGTTGCTGCGGTTGACGTTGGTGATGTTCCAGATGGCGTTGCTGCCGGGAGCATCCTGAAGCGGGCCGCGGCTGAGAGCATAGGTAAATCTGCGTGGATGACCGGAGCCTGTAGGATTGGAGGACGTTCCGCCATAGTATCCACTGACGGGAGTCCAGTCGGCACCATTCCAAATGGCGGGATTGAGGTTGGCGCCGGCCTCATATTCACGCTGATACTGAGCCTTCAGCGAGTCGTCTGGGATGGCATCTATCAGGCCTGTGCCATAGATTCCGATGGTAGTTTCGAGACGAAAAGCCAACTGGCCATAGTCGTTGACGAGCGGAGCATAGAAGGCCGACTGCGGAATGTTGACCTCCGGGTAGATGAGGTCGTACGACTCGCCGTCCTCGAACTTGTTGCCCCATTCGTCGGTATAGGGAAGCCAGTTGATTGTGATTTGATTCTCATCGATAGGAGCCTTGAAAGGCTCGACAGCTTTGGTCTGCGGCATGCCGGCCACCGACGGTTCGTAGGCGCCGGTCTGGGCATTGTAGACTACGAGCAGGTATCCGTTGGCCCAGTCGTCGGCACGGTAGCGGTCCATACGGCGACCGTGGCCATAGCCGGGGTGACAGGTCTCGCAGCTCGAACGCACATACACAGGACCCAAGCCATTGAAAGGCGGATTATCTTGAGTGATAGTGTGTTCGAAGAAGAACTCACCATATTTGAAGGCAGTAGCCATGCCGGCACGTTCGGTTGCAGGCGTGGGGTCCTCGTAGGCCGAAGCCGACTGGTTGAAGGTGGTACCCAATTCGCCGCCTGCGAGGGTTTCTTCCTGTACCCAAGCCGGCAGATTGGGGTCAACAGGATTGGGCTGCGGCTCGTCATCGTTGCACGAGACCATCATAGCGGCAGCCATGATGGAACTCATGAGTATTGTGTATTTTTTCATTATTTATATGTTTGTTATTTATCCTGTTATTATTATGATTTTAATTCTCGCTGAGGGCATCGATTACCTCATCGAGGGCTTCGCTCAGTTCGGCACAGGCCTCTACGGCCTCACCATTGGCGGCGTCGCTGTAATGGAGTGCAAAAGGTACAGGCATTGCGTTGATTTTCGACAGGGCATTCTCGATTTTCGACATCACCTTGGCATCGAGGTCTGCATTGATGCTGCCGATGTAGTTGTGGAGCGACTTGCTGTTGTCGCGCTGGCCTTCGACACCGCCCATCCATACGTTCTCAATGCTGTGGATATTGTTGGCAAAGTCGGTGATCGACATATAGCTGTAGGGCGATTCGATGTAGGTGATGTCCTCGCCGTGCCATGCAGCATATATTTTCGAGCTTCCAACCTCGTCGGCAATGTCGACGCAGCCCTGCACAATGGCGATAAGGGCTGCCATGCGGCTCGAGTAGGTGCTTCCTGCCTTGCCTGCATTCTTCATATTTTCGCTATAGCTGTTGTCGCTGCTGGCGACTGTGTACGGCATTTCAAGGTCGTCGAGTTTTGCGATATGGTCAGCAGGGGCTGCGTCGCCCATCCAACCCACCTCGAGCTGGTAGCAACGGTTGCGCAGGTCGCCGGCAACGGCAACGACATAAATCCATTGGTCAGACGTAATGTCGTTGACATTGCGAGCCTCTCCGTTACGGAAGAGGATGTACTCTATTCCATGGAAGCCAAGAAGGGCGTTACCTAAACGGTCGCCAGCGACAACATCGCCGTCTTCATCATCGAGTGCAGCAATCATCGAAGGGCTGTTCATCAAGGTATTAAAGGCACTCTCGTCGAGGGGCCAGCTGTCGATATGGGGGTCGATGCCGAAATCACCAGCGGCACCGAAGAGGAAAGCTTCGCTCTTCTCCCACCAGGCACGTGCCTCGAGGAATTTGTCGCAGGCCGACTGCAAGGCGCTCTGCGACGGATTGGCTTTAAGGGCTGCGAGTTGGTCAGCCAAATCTTCGGTTGCAGCAGCAAGAGCCGTATAGGTCGGAGCCACGGTGTGGTCGACGAACTGCGCAGCGATAGCCGAAGCGTTCTCGTCACCACTGACGTTGTTGGTAGTTTTTTCATCTTCTTTGCACGATGTAAAGAAGAATGTAGCTGAAGCGACGAACGAAATCATCGCAAGTTTAAAGTAGTTACGTTTCATATAGATATTTTTTTTATTGATTTGTCTTTTGTTGGAAGGGGTGGATGGGTTGGAGGGTTGGAGGGTTGGAGGGTTGGAGGGTTGGAGG
>JAFXAD010000029.1 GCA_017522065.1 Bacteroidales bacterium | reverse complement strand
TTTCGGACAAAGTTACACCCCTCTCAACAGGTCGGCAATGAGGAAGATGCTACCCGTTACGAGAACCAGGTCGTTGTCGTCGGCATTGCTGCGGGCAGCGGCGACAGCATCACGCACATCGGCGTATGCATCGCCCTCTATGCCCAAACCACGTGCAGCCTCTTGCAGAATATTCACCTCCAAGCCGCGCTGCACACTGGGCTGGCTGAAGTACCATACGGGATCCTGCCCTATATGCTCTGCATCGAGCTGCGAGTGCAGGTATGTGAGTATCTTTTTGTAGTCCTTGTCGTTGACACAACCATATATAATATGTAGACGCTTGAAGTCGAGTCCGACAAGTCCAAGCATCATCGCGTTGATTCCGTCGAAATTGTGGGCCGTCTCGCACACTGTCAAAGGGTTGCGACCTACAATCTGCCACCGACCCATAAGATGCGTGTTGTCCACCACCCGGTCGAGTCCACGACGGAAGGCATCTTCACCGATTGTCAAGACCCCGCCATCACGCAGCTGTTGCACTGCCTCGCACACCGTTGCGATATTCCACATCTGGTATGGTCCTATCAGTCCCGATGTGAATTCGTCGACATTGCCTGTAGTATGGTCTGTCAACAGGGCACCTTCATGCTCGAGAGTGAAAACCATCCGCTCACCATCAAATTTCCAGTTAGGGTCGACGCGCCATTTGCTGTCTGCGAAGGTTATAGGGCTCTGCCGTTCTGCAGCGACACGTTCGAACACGGGCTTGGTCTCAGGTTGTGTCTGACCTACGACAACCGGAACGCCAGGTTTGATTATACCAGCCTTCTCGTAGGCTATCTTCTCAAGGGTGTCGCCAAGGAACTGGGTGTGATCCAGTCCTATATTGGTGATTATGCTGAGCAGTGGGGTTATGACATTGGTGGAATCGAGCCGGCCGCCCATGCCGACCTCAACCACTGCTATGTCGACTTGCTCGCTGCGGAAATAGTCGTAGGCCAGTCCTACAGTCATCTCGAAAAAAGACAGTCCTTGATTAACAAAAAACAATTTATTCTTTTCAACAAACTCAACAACCGCTTCTTCTGGGATTTTCTCACCGTTGATGCGAATTCGTTCTCTGAAGTCGACAAGATGGGGCGACGTATAAAGCCCCACTTTGTAGCCTGCCTCCTGAAGTATCGAGGCAAGGAAGTGCGAGACCGAGCCCTTGCCGTTGGTGCCAGCCACATGTATCGAGCGGAACGCCGTCTCGGGATGTCCCAACTGGTCCATCATCGCTTCTGTATTCTTGAGGTCGGCTTTATAAGCCGCCGCACCTATTCTGTGGTATGCAGGGAGTGAGTTGTAGAGGAAATCTAAAGTTTCTTGGTAAGTCATGGATTGTGGTATGTGATATGGGATTATCGTTTCTGGTTGGGTATCGTATATGTCAGGCCGACCATGGCATTGAAACGTTGTGCCGGATAGTTGGTCCACAGCCAATAGCGCTGGAATGTGAGATTGTCGAACTTTGCGAAGAACGACAATGCCCTATTGTAGAGGTATTCAACTTCAAGCCCCATGCCGAAACGTGCCGGCAATGTTGCCGTAACCTCGTTGATGCCGGTAACGGGATTGGTCTCATAGTCAGCATCGACTCTCGATATAAAGAGTGTCTGCAACGTGAAGAGCAACTTGTCCTTGTAGTTCACTTCGGCATCCAGGTGGGCTTCGAAGTCCGGACTGAAGAGGGTCACAGCATTGTCCGGAAGATTATAGTCTTTATTATATACACCTCCCAGTGTGAGCGTAATCATCTCGTCGTTGACGAATGTGAAATCGGCTGCAATCTTCAACTCATTCTGATCGAGGTAATAGGTCTCATATACATTGCCGAGGGTATACCTCTTGTCCAGACGGTAGAATAATCGGTTTTTACAAAAGCTATTGTCTACATCAACATTAAGAATCAGCTTCTTTGAAAAATTGATTCTCAGATGGGCATAAAGATTGTTTACGACCGAAGCCAGCGTATATGGAGCCGGCCCTACAAAGGGATTGGCAAGACGCAATGTGTTCCAGTCGTTGGCTTCATAATCGCCCCTGAAGCCCACAGCCAGACTCATCGAATTGTTCGAGAATGACTTAGTCACCATCAAGTCGGGCAAAAGGTTGTGGGTGGTCGATTCGGCATTGTCATATCCGTTGAATCCGAGCGAAAGTCCAGCATGGAACTTGAAGCCTTTGAAGAGGAAATCGACATAGGGGTTGATTGTCAACAAGTGACGCCCATTGTCGGCCGAGTCGGGCAATGGCTGCGTAGCATCGTATCCAAGCGGAAGGTCGGCTATCGACTGCGGGGTGTCATAGTTCTGCTTGTAGCCCTGCCAGTTGAGGTGCAGGTATGCCAACGCCTTGTATTTCACAAACATTGGAAAGCCGTAATGAACATCTCCATCGAGTGTCATCGATAGCTGCGAGAAGTCGTAGCGTCCCCACATGTCTGCCATTCCGACCGATGCATTGTATCCAAACTTATTGACATCGGTATTGAGGCTTCTGGCGCCCAGATTGAGGGCTATATTATTGTAAGCAAATGCATAATCCGAAAACGAGATATCGTCATGGGTCTGTGCAAGATGGCTCTGCAACGTCGAGTCGCTAAAGCCATAGTAGCGTCCATAGGAACGGTCGAAAGCGAGGTCGGCAGCGAAAAGGTGTTTCTTGTCGAGAATATACTTGCCGAAGACATCGTATTTGGTATCCGAAAAGCGGTTACGTCCATAGTAGTCGGGCGACGGCGTGGTCTCATTCTTCTTGCCGAAGGTGGTGACGTCGGTCTGATGGTACAGACGGGCACCATAGGCCATATTGTCGTGACGCATTGACGTATAGTAAAGGTCTACCAGCGGGTTGAAATCGGCAAAAGCAGCGAAATCGTGACCTATTCCAAATCGCATATAATTATTGTATAATCTTGTCGGCGACCCGATTACCTTGGCGGCCTTGAGACCTGTGGTGGCCGATAACGAACTGATACGGCGAGGGGTAATGCTGTAGTTGAACTTGGGTTGCAGTTCCTCAGCAACATTATCGTTGACGGCAGGCGCAACATTGACCTTTTCGGTGACCCCGTCGAGCACCGGATTGTAGTCACCGACAACGATTACCGACTCGTTGTAAACATTTGTGTCGCTTTGCGCCATCGACTCTCCTGCTGCAAGGATTGTCAGGCATGCCGTCAGCATCGTTCCGAGAAATATATTTGGTTTTCTATTCATGATTTATCATTAGTAAATTGTAAGACATTAGAATATGATTATCCGGTTCCTCTATGAGGTCATTCCTCGTCAAGGTTTATCGTCGGGGTTTCACCCTCGTTGTTGCCGGTTTCGGTCTCCTGTTTCGGCTGCTCCAACGACTGCAAGTGCTGGCGTGCCTCCATAACAACCTCTTCGTCGGCATCGTTTCCGACTTCGTAGTTGTCGATGATGCTCTGCAGTGTCTGTTTTGCCTGTACATCGTTCCCTCTGCGGTGGAAAATGTCTGCCCACAGGATGAATGTCTTTGCCAACCAGTAGTCGCTGCCTGGATTGTTGACAATATCCTCAACTATGTGTTCGGCGGCATCGAGGTCGTTCTGAGCATATTTGATGTAAGCCCTGCGGTAGCCAGCCTCGCCCATGAAATCACCGTTCGACGAGCTCATTAGCGGTGCGTACGATTCGAATGCCTTCGCCATGTCGTCAGCATAATAATAGCTTCTGGAGAGCAGCACGGCAGCCTCGTCTCTCATCTCGTCGGTACTCTTGGACTCTGCGACGAGTTCCCTTGCCGATATTGCTACATTGCCGGTGTCTTTCAACGCATACCAGCATCGAAGAATGCCCATACGTGCCTGAAGGCGCGACGCGTCGGTCGTGGAAACAACGACGAGCGGCACATAGTAGTCGAGGGCCTTACGATAGTTACGCTGCGAAAAGTTTGTCGCAGCTGCTTGATACAGACTGTTTTCGGTGTATGGGTTGTTGCCTCGCTCTGCAACCCATTCGTAGTGACTTAACGCTTTGGCCTGCTGATTTGTACGCGTCAAAGCATCTGCCAGATAGTAGTGGGCTTTCAATATGAACAAACCATGAGGGAACTTCTGGATATAATTGGAAAATCCTGCTATGGCATTGTCATAGTTGCCAGCGAAATAGCGGTTCTCGGCGGCGAGGTAAAGCGTCGAATCCTGTTCAACAGCCGAAACGGTAGTCTTGGTCACGCGACTTACGTATGTGAAGTACTCCTCCACCCTGTCTTGCTCGACGTAGATATTTTTGATAGACATCAAGGCATCGCGGGCCTCGTCGGTTCCGGGATAGCGGGCAAGGAGTTTGTCGAATGTCTCCAATGCCTTGTCGTTCTGCTCTGTATTATAGTAAATCAGGCCTACATTCAACATAGCCTGCGGAACAAAACTGCTTTGCGAATACTTCTTGATGAAGTTGTTGTAATAGAGAAGTGCCATCTCGTTGTTGTCGCAAATCAGATAGGTGTTGGCAATCTCGAACATTGCCTTTGGCGACAGAGGCGAGTTGCTGAATTTCTCGAAGATGTAGTTCAGACTGTTGAGTTTTTCGACATTCTTGCCCTGGGCGCCATAGCACAATGCCTTCTGATAGGTGGCGTAGTCGGCATCCTGACCCTGAGCGTTTATCACCCTGTCGTAATAGCCTATGGCTCCGTCGAAATCTTTACGCACATACAGGCAGTCGCCCTTGCGGTTATAGGTGTCAAGAATCTGCTTGCGGTCGGACTCTGTATTCGAAAGTCTCAGGAATTCAGTGAATTTCTCCTCTGCACGTTCGTAGTTTTTGCGGCGCATATACACGTAGCCAGCTGTGTAGAGCGCCTGGGTGTAGTATGCGGAGCTCTTGCGCGAGGTGGCGGTAAAGAAACGGTCGAGCAACTTCTGCGCCTTGCCATAGTTGGCCAGACGGTATTGCGACTCTGCCGATAGGTAAAGGGCATCGGTAGTTATTGACGGTGTGGCGTTTACCGATACAGCACTGTCGAAACATACGGCAGCCTGCTGCAGATTGCGCTCATTGAAAAGGTCGATGCCTCTATTGACAAGTATGCGTTGATATGCACGGCGCATGGTAGCATCCTTGAGCAGTTCCTTCTTGTTGCGCTCAATCAGGGCAAGGGCATCTTTATAATTCCTTGTGGTACAATACAGCGACGTGAGTATCTGCTGGATTTCGGCCTTGCGTTTCGATTTCGGATACCGCTGCAGGTAGTTCTCGAACGAACGTATCGACTCGTTGTATGCGTTAGGGTTCAGTTCGCAGCTCAATTTGGCATAATTGAACGCAGCTTCTTCCTGTATGTCAAGATTATGACGCATTTCCGACGCACTCTTGAAGGCTGTGCGGGCATCATTCTTTCTATCCAGCTTGATGTATGTGTCGCCGAGGGTGAACAATGCGTTTTGGGCCGTGGAATCTTCCTTGCCAACAAACTTCGACAGGAAAGTGGCTGCCGAGTCGTACTTTCCAAGCATATAGTAGCAGTAGCCCATCGGGTAGTTGCCTGCCATGACTGCATTGCCTCCGTTCTTCTTCTCCGCATCGGAATTGGCTTGATGATAGTAGTCCAACGCACGGCGATACTCACCGCGATTGAAGTATACATCACCGACAATACGTTCAACCTCATCGCGCAGAACCAGATTGGGATCGCTCAGCAGATCAGGAGCCATACGCAGCACATCGTCTTCATAGCCAAGATGATACTTTATATAAAAACGATATACAGGAACAAGCTTCTTGAACGATTTCTCCTTCTCTATCTTCCTGAATTCCTTATCGGCCGACTCGTACTGCTTTGACGAGAAGAGTATGTCGGCATAATAATAAGTGGCCGCATTGCGGTAGTACGACTTGCCGTCTGCAACACGCTTGAAATACTTTTTGGCATTGTCTTTGTCTCCCTGCTGGAAGTAGCAAAAGCCTGTTTTGTACTCATATTCACTACGATGGTTGAATTCAACCTCCGATGCCTCGACCTGCAGGTACTCGTGGAGGGCAGCATTATAGTCTTCCTTTTCGAAATAGACATTACCCAGCGCCATACGCGCCATGTTCAACTTTTCGCTCTCTGGATAGAGGCGCATAAACTCGTTGATACGGTACAATGCATCATCGTTGCGCAACTGCTCCGAACAGACAGCAGCATAATACATGGCATCGGCGGCCTCATCCGACGACGCATCAGCTTTTTCCATGTACTTGTCGAAAAAATGCTGTGCTACTGCATATTTCTCTTTCCTGAACAGATCAGAAGCTTCTCGATACAAATCGGCCGGACTGCTGGTTCCCGGCCCGCCCTGCGCCCTCAGTCCCAACGACATAGCCGCCAGACCGACGCATAGTAAGAATGCTCGCTTCATAGATAATTTAGCTTTACTTATTCGATGTTTTCTGTGCATTAACGCAAAATTAAAATTTATATTATACAATATTAAAAAAAATTTAACGTTTTCATTAAGCCAAATGACCAATGGAAGCTCGCTTCCATTGGCATGGCGAAAAACGACTCATGAAATGAAACGTTAGAATTGCACAACCTTAATGAGCTATAACTAAAGTTCAGCAAGCACAATTAGACATACGACCTCAACAACTTGCACTTTCAAATGAAATACAATAACATATACGTAGACGGCATTCTCTCGGACATCACTGTCGACAATGGTGTCATCACTGCCGTGGAGCCCTGCCCCACCAATACTGTTCCCGACGACCCGGCATTTGCAATACCGGGATTCGCCAACCTCCACACCCACTCGGCCATGACCCTGCTCCGCAGCGCCGGCAGCGGACTGCCTCTTTTCGAGTGGCTTAACAATGCCATCTTTCCTCGCGAAACAAAACTGACTCCTGAAAAAGTGTACGAGGGAGCTCTCGACGCTTGCAACGAAATGAAGTCAACTGGCACAACGGCTTTCAACGACATGTACTTCCACATCGAAAGCACAATACAGGCCGCTATCGAGACAGGACTCAACGCCAATATTGCACTGTCGGTCACAGATGCCGACTTCGGAAACGGCAACGTGAAGAATTTCGTCGACGGACTTGAAAAAATCCTTAAAACAATCTCTAACACAAAGATAACGACATCCATTGCCCCTCACGCCATTTATACGGTCTCAGGTAAAAACCTTCAATATTTGGCTGACTTCGCAAAAGAACACGACATGCTGTTTCACATGCACCTCTCTGAAACTCAGAAAGAACGCATGGATTGCATACAGCAATTCGGCATGCCTCCGGTCAAATATCTCGAAAAATTGAAGATCCTCGACAAGACAGGTTCCAGATTCATTGGCGCTCACGCCCTATGGCTGGACAACGATGAAATACAAATACTTGGCGAACACAAAGCCAACGTTGTGCATTGCCCTAATTCCAACCTGAAACTCGGCTCCGGATTTAGATTCCTGTACACCGAATTGCGCGATGCAGGCGTGAATGTGACACTCGGGACCGACGGGTGCGCATCGAGCGACAACCTGGATATGGTCGAGGCCATGAAAACAATGTCGCTGCTACAGAAAGGCATTCGCAACAACCCGTCGATACTCCCCGCCGACGAAGTACTTGGCGTGGCAACCCGCAACGGCAGAAAAGCTCTGCGACTAAACGACAACGACATCAAAACCGGGAACGTTGCAGACTTTATTATTATAAAACTTAATAAACAAATTTTCAAAAATATAGACATCATTAATTCAACCCCTACTCAAAGGTATACAGAATTTCTCAACCGGCTTATCTATGCCGGAAACGGCAATTATGTAAGCCAGACTATAACCCAATAGAAACGTTTTCGTTAAGCCAAATGACCAAAGGACACTCGCCTATATTGGCATGGCGAGAATGCCAATGACTGCAAGCACCGATGAACAAAACAAATACAGCGAGTAAACAACCCTTTGAAAAGGAACCATCAGTCACAAGCCACCTCATGAAAAAACACATATCACTATTATTCTGCATCTTAGCCATTGCCACATCATGCCGTCACCACTCCGAAAGCGAAGGCAAGGCAATATTCAGATACAACGAAGCAGCGGGCATCTCCACACTCGACCCCGCCTTCGCAAAAGACCAGGCCCTTATATGGGCTACTTCACAAATATACAACGGCTTGGTACGTCTCGACACGAACCTCAACGTAGAACCTTGCATAGCAAAGAAATGGGATATCAGCAGCGATGGCCTAACTTACACCTTTACTTTAAGAAACGATGTGTATTTTCATAAAAATCCACTATTTAACAATGCTGATTCAACACGAAAAATAACTGCTTCGGATTTTGTATATTCTCTAAACAGGATTCTCGATCCCCAAGTGGCATCGCCAGGACTTTGGATATTCGCCCATCTTGCCACCAACGGTTTTTCGGCACCAAACGACTCCACTTTTATCGTTAAACTTAAAGAGCCCTTTGCACCGATGCTCTCACTCCTGTCGATGCCTTACTGCAGCGTAGTGCCGCACGAAGTTGCCGACAACTACGGTTCCGACTTCCGCAACCACCCCTGCGGTACCGGTCCATTCCAATTCCAGTATTGGAAAGAGGGTGTCAAACTGGTTCTCAGAAAGAATCCCAATTATTTTGAATACGACACGGTTTTCGACACCGAAATGAACCCGACAGCCATCAATCGGCTCCCCTACCTCGACGCTATCGCCGTGACTTTCATCATCGACAAGCAAACAGCTTTCCTCGAGTTTGTAAAAGGCAATCTGGACTTTATGAACTCGCTTGACGCATCGTACAAGGACGAAATCCTGACACGCACAGGTCAACTCAAAAGCAAATACGCCGACCGAATCGACATGCTGTCCATACCTTTCCTCAACACAGAATATCTTGGTTTCCTGATGGATGGCAAAAATCAAATTCCCAAAGCCGTCCGACAAGCAATAAACTATGGCTTCGACCGTCGTAAAATGATGAAATACATGCGCAACAATGTAGGACTACCTGGGTGCAAAGGCATGATTCCTGCCGGATTGCCTGGCTACGACACAGCGGCCGGATACGGATACAACTACGACCCTGACAAAGCACGACACCTGCTTGCCGATGCCGGCTACCCGAACGGCGACGGACTTCCGGCAATAAGCCTCGCGACAACAAGCAGTTATCTCGACTTATGCAAATACATACAGCAACAACTGTCAATCGTTGGCATCGACATAAAACTCGACGTCAACCCGCCGGCAGCACTCCGCGAGCAGATGGCGCAAGGCAAATCTCCTTGGTTCAGAGGCTCTTGGATTGCAGACTACCCTGATGCCGAAAACTACATGACACTCTTCTACAGTCCAAACCACTCGCCCAACGGACCGAACTACACTCACTTCTCGTCGAAAGCGTTCGACAGACTTTACAAGGCATCTCTCTCTGAAACGGATCCCTCCGTCCGACTAAGACTATACCGGCAGATGGACTCACTCGTGATGGACGAGGCCCCGGTTGTGGTGCTATACTACGACCAGATACTGCACTTCACTCACAAGAACATCAGCGGGATGAGGACCAATGCAATGAACGCCCTCGACCTAAGATACACAAAAAAAGAGCTCTAAACTGACGTTTCAGAGCTCTTATATCTTGAAGTATCCTCTAAAAATTCTTTTAATTCGCGTTTTGTTTGCAAAACAAATTTCTAAATATCAATTCGTTTAATTCGTACAATTGCTCATTGCATTTTCTTTATTCATTATGTATTCGCAGGCATACCACGTCGTTTTAAATAATTATTAGAGGTGCTCTTAAAGTATCTTTCAAATCACTTTTTCCAAAAACGCGAAGTGATATCATGCATCACACCGTCAGCAACCCTATACAGCCTCTGGTTTGTGCATCGGCTTCGCAAGGCTCCAAGATGTGCAAGATAGGGGCCTAACTTAATGTAGTCGAAGTTTTTGAGATGAGTTTTCGAGGAGAGTATCGAGCGACCGCTATACCACGCCGTGTGCAGTTTCTGATGATGGCGTCGCAGATGACTCATCAGGCGGTCGACCTCTTCAGGTATGGCATCGCCACCCATCAATGCAACACATGTGATGTTGGAATGGCACTGCGCTATCAACCTGTCGAGAGCACTCTCTGTCAGCGGTTCACCGACATCGTTCCACAGATACTTCGAATGGCACCCGGGACACCTACAAGGACACCCGGTGAGGTTTATGGCCAACGAAACCTCATCGGGTATCTCTTGAAATACAATATCACTGTTCAAATACTTCAACATATCGCCCAGATATACGCAACTTACTATTGCTCAGCTTCTACAGTTGCATAGTAACGACGTGAGGCTTCCTGCTGGCGCGGCATAGAGAAATTGCTCACCCGCTTCAGATAGCCGATTATGCGAGTCATGTAGTCGACATTCTTCGAATGGCATTCCGGACACTCCTTCAGATAGCGTTTGTCTATATGTCCACAATCGTTGCAGATAGTGTTGGGAATATTGAATGTAAAATAGTTACAACCCTCTTTTGCAGCCACATGCAGCAACTGCAGATATTGTTCCTGCGACAGGTGCTCTTCCAGGTTGCAATGCAATGCGCTACCGCCCGTGAGATGTTCAATATACGGTGCTCCATGCAGGCGGAACTTCTCGAGTACTGATATCGATGGGTCTTCGACAATGTAAAAATAACTGTTGTAGCAGTCGCGCGGCACGAAGTAGCCGTCCTCGCGGTCCCATTTGGCGTGCTTTACGCCGACATTTTCGGCAGGAATCATCTCGCAATTGAACATAACGTCCTTGGTCCGATATTCCTTGTTTTTCTTTTCGACAAGTCCAAGTACCGTCTGAACAAAATTCTTGTAGTTAGGATTGTCGTTGATGGTAAGTCCCATAAACTCTGCTGCTTCAACAAGGCCATTGACACCGATGGTGAGGTACTGACGTGATATGTTGATGTAGCCGGCATCGAACAGAGGCAGCATGCCGTGCGAAGCCAAGTCTTTGAGGTTTTCGTTGTAGGCCAGCTGAACCTTATGGCAAAGGTCGATGATGTCGGTAAGGAACTCCTTGTAATCCATCTTGTTGTTAACAGCATACTGGATACAACGGTTCAAGTTGATGGTGAGCACACTCTTCGACCCCGTTGAGACGCCTCCGGCTCCAAGCGTATAGCTGAACCCATTGTCTGTTATCTCGTTACGCAAGCGGCAGCAGCTGCTAAGCGAGTCGGCATTGTCGCTCATGTAAGTAAAGAAACTGTGACCCTCGGCATACATCTCGGCCGTGAACTCGGCCATATCTTCGTCCACCATTTCGCCGTCCTTGCTCAACAGAGCCATTGTTTCGACAGGGAAAGTCAACACTGCCTTTGTGCGTTCGGCATTGAACCAACGCATGAAACGTTTCTGAAGCCATTTCAAGCCTTCCCAATCGGGAGCCGTACCGTCGGGGAAACGGAACTCACCGAAAAGGCTGTCGAAATAGGGCTTGTCGTAGTATGAAATGTTCCAGAAAACAGCCTGATAGTTTCGTGCTCCGGTAGGCTGGTTGAGAGTATAGACTATCTGCTCAAAACAGTCGGTTATCACCTTGTCGAGGGTGCGACGCTTCAGGCTCAAATCCACAACTTCGTCTGCTCGCTTATAATAATCAACTCCATAATCCTTGCCTATGAAGTAGTTAAGATACATGAGAAATTCGGGCGTTGCGCAAGCACCACTCAGCATACTGCTGACCATGAAAACCATATTGACGAAGCCTCCGCAGAACGATTTGAGGTTTGTCGGAGCCGTAGAATTGCCACCAATAGAAGCCGTTCCGCTGAGCAACCACGGATACATGGTGATGCTGGCACAATAGTTTGCCAACGAGGTCTCGTCGTTCTTATATATGAAATGATGGGTAAGCAAGTCGATGTATCTATCAGCCAACTCTTTACCATACATCTGTTTGATACGGTCAGTAAGCAAGCGACGGTTGAGGCGGATAAAGCCGGATTTCGGCAATTCACCAATCAGCGTGGCGATGTTTTTATGCTCCACGTTGGCGTTGGCATCATACTTCGACCCTGTAGCGGCATTGGCGGCGTCACAATAGTCGGCCAGGAATTTCAGCTTCTCCATTGTTTCACGGTCTTCCGTATGACGCTGACGATAAAGCATAAAGCTCTTGGCCACATCATAAAACTCCTCCTTCATGAGGGCCACTTCTACCTGGTTTTGAATCTCCTCGACAGTGATACCGTTATGTATGTCGAGATGAGACAGAATTTTGGATATTGCCGCGAGGTCGACAGTTACTCCAACCGAATCGAAGGCCTTCACTACGGCATTCATTATCTTGTCGACGGAGAAACGTTCCGACTTCCCATCGCGCTTTGTAATTGACAGCAGACTAGTTTCCATTATAGATGTATTTTTTTACTTTATTTCGCGAAAGTATGTTTTTAAGGCAAGGGCCGGTCTCCTGGCTCGTTGAATCTAACGGATGCCTTCTCAACCGTCTATAGGCCAATGGCTTCTTGTTTCCGAAGATTGTTCACTCAACTTACAGTTGCGCGTCAGCTCACGATTTTAACGTGATTCCCTCCCGCAGTCGCTCTTTGTCAGAGAGCCTTCTTGGGATTCCCTTGCCGTCAGTATGTTCAAAGTACTCAATATGAATATTCAGGCACTTGAAAGGAAGACCTAAAGCATCCATCTTTCAAGTTGCAAAATTACATCAAATATATAGACACTCAAAAAAAAGTTCTTAACCGCGCATGTTGATATTCTCCGCACCACGCAGTACTACTCTTCGGACAATGCACTGACAAAACGCCTGTAGGCCGAGAATGTGTTGGCACGGGAAAGGAATCCAAGATAGTAGCCGTCGTCGTCGATGACGATTAGGTTGTAACGGTTCCCGACTTTGAATTTATTGACCACCTCGTCGGGCGGTTCGTTTATGCGTACAATATCCCCTTCCGAAATATCATGCATTAAATCTATAACTTTCGTATTTTCATACAAATCAGGTCGGAACATTATCTGACGTACATCGTCAAGATGTATCACTCCGAGGAACTTGTCGTCATCCGTAAGGACGGGGAAGACATTGCGACGCGAGTACTTGATGGCCTCGACCAAGTCGCCAAGGGTGTCGCCCTCACGAACCACCACGAAATTGGTCTCAATCAGCTTGTGCAGATCCATCAGATGCCATGCCGACGAATCCTTGTCGTGAGTAAGCAGGTTGCCCTGCTTTGCCAGTTTGCGGGCATAGATACTATGCTTCTCGAAGGGCGAGACACAAAGGTATGTGACGGACGACGCCACAAGCAGCGGAACCATAAGGGCATAGCCTCCTGTAATTTCGGCAATGAGGAATATTGCCATGAACGGTGCATGCATCACTCCGGTCATCACCGCCGCCATACCGACAAGTGCAAAATTGGCCGTCGACTGCTCCGGAAGTCCCATCTGGTTGGAAAGCATGCAAACAAAATAGCCCGACACACCTCCAATTATCAACGAGGGACCGAACGTACCTCCTACTCCACCACAGCCTATTGTGGTTGCCGTAGCAACAGCCTTCATCAAAATCAGCAGGAAAAGGAATGTCAATACTGCCCAGCTCTTGTCGCTCAGCGATGCAAAAATACTATGTTCAAAGAGCATTTCGTCGCTACCATTCAGCAATTCGGTCAGGAACGAATAACCTTCGCCGAACAGCGGAGGGAAAAGGAATATCATCACACCCAGCGCAATACATCCAATGAGCGCCCTGACAACCACATTCTTGCGACGCGAGAACCATTCCTCAATCCAATCAGTAACTCTCAGGAAATAAAGCGACACGAGCGCGCAGAACACACCGAGGACCGCATAATAAGGAATCTGCGAAATCTCGACTTGTCCGACTACTGTAAAAGCAAACTGCAAGTCGTTGCCCATCAGGAAGTAGGCAACCGTCGACGCACTAATGGCCGAAAGCATAAGCGGCAGAATCGATGTGGCCGTCATGTCGAACATGAAAATCTCGATAACGAACAACACACCAGCTATCGGAGCCTTGAATATTCCTGCTATAGCACCGGCGGCACCACATCCGAGAAGCAGCTTGACATCGTGCTCCCTCATCCTGAACAGGCGACCCACATTCGAGCCGATGGCACTGCCCGTTGACGCTATCGGAGCCTCGAGTCCGACACTGCCGCCAAAAGCAACAGTGAGTGTTGAAGCAACAAGCGATGTATACATGTTTTTCGCAGGCAATTTGCCACCGCCGCGCGACAGCGACAAGAGCACCGAGGGAAGCCCATGGCCGATTTCGCCCTTGACGACATAACGCACATAAAGAATTGTAAGGACAATACCTATTGCAGGATAAATAAGAATCAGCTGATTGCCTCCAAGGAACGTCGGAATATTGAACGAGAGAAGCCAACGATTGGTCTGATGCACAAGCGTTTTGAGCAAGACAGCTGCCAAGCCGGACAATAGCCCTGCCAGAACACTGAGCAACAGAAGGAAGACACGGTCACTGACATGACGCATCCTCCATATAATAAATCGTTTATAAATATTCTTCATCATTGTTCAAAACAGCAAAAATACATACTTTTTATCTCACCGCCAAATTTTTTTATCACTCGCAAACTAATTTCGAACTTCCGACGTTATAAATATGAATTTATATATTTTTAGAACAATAAAAATTAAATATAATGAAACGACTAACTTTTGTCCTTGCCATTCCGTTGCTTTTCTCATCATGCGTGACACTTGGCAAATACGAAGCCCTCGAAAACAAAAACGCACAACTGAGACGTGAGTACAACACCTCGCAAAGCGAACTCAGCGACCTTCGCGACGAAAACGCCAACCTGCAACGCCAGAACCAAGCCCTCTCAACGCAGATAACCGACCTCAACGACATGCGCAACAAGCAGAACGACAGCATTGCACTGCTCAAACAACGCATGGAGAACATGAAGATGGGCTACGACACCATCATCGAAAACTACAACCAGCGCCTCACGGGGCAAAGCCAAGACCTTAACCGCACCACGGGTCTGCTGACAGCCCGCACCAAAGAGCTGGCCGACAAAGAAGCTGCATTCCAAGCCAAAGAGCAGTCTTTCAAAGAACAGGAAAATGCATTGCGAGCCAAACAAGCCGAACTCGAAAAGAAAGAGGCTGACGCACGCAAAGCCCTCGCCGCCAAAGAGCGCGAACTGGAAAACCTACGCTCATCGCTCAACAACGCACTGGTGGGTTTTGCCGACAAAGGCATGAACGTGGAAACACGCGACGGCAAAGTGTATGTGTCGATGGACAGCAAACTCCTCTTCCCCTCTGCCAGCTGGACAGTGTCGAAAGAAGGTATCGAAGCCATCAAAACCCTTGCTAAAGTGTTGGAGCAGAACACCGACCTCAACATCATGGTCGAAGGCCACACCGACAATGCAGCCTACAAAGGCAGCACCGCCGTCAAAGACAACTGGGACCTCAGCGTGATGCGCGCCACCTCTATCGTCAAACTCCTCCTGCAGCACGGTCCCGCCATCGACCCCACCCGCATCGAGGCCAGCGGCCACGCCGAATTTGCACCTAAAGTGCCCAACGACACCCCAGCAAACAAAGCCCTCAACCGCCGCACCGAGATAATCCTCACCCCGAAAATGAGCGACATCCTTAACCTTATTGACAAATAAACACAACACATTCTTACATAAGAAAGCGTCCATATCTGTTGATATGGACGCTTTCTTTTTTTGCGGCTCCCGGAATCCTTCAAGGGACAGTCAACAAGGTCTATAACATTGACGGAATCAAGAAATATTATTTTTTTCAATTTCATCCATAAAATCCATACGAATTGTTACAAGCACTTCGTGCGTATAGGACTTGAGCAAATCCATATATATCAGGACATCCTTATGGGTGTTTTTTGTTATGCGTTTCCACAGATTCATGGTAGTGGCTTTTCTATATGCCCGCTCCACGGCAACTCGGTCGTCTTCGGTCACTATATTGCGCAAATTCCATTCCTCAAATGGTAACGGTCTGTCTTTAAAACTATCAGGAGCATTCTTTTTCCATACCTCTTCAAGGAATGACTTATATTCTGTCTCGACCTTCAACGATATATCGGGCGTGTATTCTAAAATCACGTCTTGACTGCCGAAGGTGGGTTCACAAATCTGACTGCGGAAATACTTCTCAATCAGTTCTTGTTCCTTGTCTTGGCACAATTGTTCTATTTGTTTAATAGACATTGACATATAATAAGAATAATTATTACTGCCCGTAGGCGAAGGGGACTTGCGGTGTGATGATATGCATCTGGCTGTATACCTGACGATAGACGGGAGTTTCCTTGCGTGCTGCCGAGTCGTTGGCGGGCATGTTGGAAACAATCTGGTCTACCACCCTGCAGGCTCCGATATAGCGGCTGCGATAGTAGGGTTCGCTGGAATGCGATATGGTTATGCCTGTCGACGTGGCACTATGAATAAAGTTGAATCCATTCTCGTCGATAGATGTAACGATGCCGACATGACCAATTGACTTCGACCCATGACGGCCACCATAGAACACAAGATCGCCTTTCTGTATCTCTGAAGTCTCGACA
The DNA here is from genome assembly GCA_017522065.1 of Bacteroidales bacterium. Classification (GTDB taxonomy): domain Bacteria; phylum Bacteroidota; class Bacteroidia; order Bacteroidales; family P3; genus Colimorpha. Next base: position 14,295 of record JAFXAD010000029.1, on the reverse strand, counting down.
GCTTTTCCGACACGGTACTGCGGCGCTGCAGACGGCGCCAGCTCAACACCGAATTTCCCATAAATGAATCGTGTAAATCCCGCACAGTCAAAACCTTTAGGACTGCCGCCGCCCCAGCGATAAGGGATGCCGATATACCTCATAGCTTCCTCTATCACAAGGTCGGCAACCGTCGGAGCATCAGGACGCAACAGAAGGCTTTGTGCCGACATACGTCCACACGTCACCATGCAAATCAAAAATAACACGACTAAAGATTTCTTTAATATAGAATTCATCCTCAATTCTTTGATTAATACATATTTGTTGTTTTGTGCTTAATTACAGAAGATGTATTAAACGGAATTGCATTCCCCTTTGTAGGAGGGAAAACTAAAAATAGAATGCAAAAATACGAAAAAAGCGCAAAAGAGACCTTATAGAAATGTCTTTTTATTCTTTTTTAAGATTGTCAGATTTTATTACAGTCTGATTGTCAGAACCTATCGATTTTTTCTCACAAAAGACATCGAGTGCTACCACAACGGCCGTAAATGCCCAAAACGGTACGGAAAGTTTGTCTGTATCGAGAAAATTATTGAAGACTCCATGTATGTAGTAGGTCAAGAGACTAAGTGTGAAGACAAGTGCCACGCGACCAACGGTCTCGTCGGCTGCCGTACGGTATACGCGCACTCCCGTAGCGAATGTTATCAGGAATATGCCCAGCATAAAGAGTGCCCCAGGCACGCCCTGCTCGGTCAACGGACCAATATATTCGCTATGTGCGTTGCCGCGATTGCCGGAGTTGGTACTGATTACCGAAAGCTGGTAGCTGCGCTGATAGCGGGCATAAAGGAACTGGTAGGTTCCGGGGCCGCACCCGATAACGGGACTCTCTTTGAACATCCTTATTGCTGATGCCCAACGGTTAAGGCGCTCAAGATTGGAGGCATCAGTTGAAATATTGGATATGGATTTAACCTGACCAGAAATGTCGTAGGACGAATCCTGCTTGTTTTTGCCCAGTTTATACAACACATCCGACTGATAGACAAAGAACAACGACACCAAAAGAGCAAAACCAAGCAGCATCCAGCGCACTTTCATCCCCATGCGGATGGCAAAGTAGACGGCAATGGCTCCGCAGACACTGATCCACGCAGCGCGCGAATAGGAAAAAAACAATCCTACCATCAGCAAGGCGAAGCAGGCTACCAGTAGCGGTTTGAGCCACTTCCTGTCGTCGTTACGGAATGTATAGTAGAACCCTACGGGCGTGAAAAGCGCAATGACACAGCCGTAAGCAGTATGGTCGTTGTAGAACGGCTTCATGACGCGATGCAGCGTCTGCAGGTCGTGAAAGTTGCCCAATGTCTTCGCCGTAGAGATAAGAACCACAACAACAAGCGAAAAGGCATAGCAGAAGACAAACTGACGGATACGCTCCTTGTTGCGGAATATCTGTGCCGCAGCAAAAAAGAACGGTATGACAAACCACAGGCGGGCTGCAAAATATTTGAACGACACCTCGGGCAACTGCGATGTGATGGATGTTACGAGCATCCACACAAGCATTGCGAAGACAGCCACCGAAACGGGATGACGCAGCAGCCGTCGGTCATAGTTCTTCTCGACAAGGACCCTGAAGATGAACATCACCGTGAAGAGTATCATCATCGGCTCGACAGGCATCGACAGCTCCATGCCCGGCAGCAATGCAAAATCGACAGCAAACGGTGTGAGCAAGGCTATCATCATCAGGCCGGTCTCGAGCTTCATGACAAAGAGCAGCACAACTAGCCCAGCCAAAGGGAGCATGAACAACCAGTAGATGTCTTTCGAGAGAAGCCAAAAATTGAGCGCAACGAATGCTGCCGTGGCAATCACAGCCCAAAGCAAAGACTTGTTTTTTTTAAGGAAATCGCTCAATTTAAATCGATAACGTTAGCTTCTGACAAAATCAATCTTCGAGTTTTCTGCGTTCCGCAATCAGCAGCACCAGTATACATATTGCCAATGCGCCCAGAGTGCCGAGAAGGACGATAACAGACCTTTTCGGATAGGCCTTCTTGTCGGCAGGCGATGCCTGGTCGAGCCAGAATTTGTACGAGACCTGACGCGACATGTCGACTTTGGTCTGAGACATGCGCGACTGCAGTTCGGCAAGTTCTTTGGTCTTGTTTCCAATAAGTTCTGTGACATCGTAGCGGCTCTTGTCTTTCTTCAGTGTATCATTCAGGGCGCGGATGTCGTTCTCGATCTCCGAACAGACATCGTTCATGATAGAGTACGCATCGCGAGCACGGTCTTTCTGAATACGGCTGCAGATGGTGTCGTAGTTGGCAGCCATGTAGTTGGCTATATCTGCTGCCCACTGTGCGTCGACATCAAGCACAGACACCTCGACACCGAGGAATTCGGTACGGCGGACACCGACATTGCTGCGGTAATTCTCGTGTAGCTTGAACATCTTCTGCGGGTCGTCGTCACTGATGCCGTAATGCTCCATGAGGTTGAAACGGCGGCATACATCGTCCTCCATCGACTGCGACGAGAGTATCTGAATGGCATACTCGCAGTCGCGCTCAATGCCGTAGTCCATGTAGTCGAGACTGTAGCGGTCGGCAAGAATAGCCTTCGACAAGCGGTTCGAACTGGTCGGGAAAATGACGACCGACGACTTGAAGCGAGGCGTCACAAGAAAAGAGGCTACAATGGAGATGGCAAGAGCCACCACGGTGACGATGGTCAGTAGTTTCCAGTGGCGTTTGAAGAATCCTACCGTGTTCTCTATTTTATATCCGTTACCAAAATCGTTCATATAAAAACAGTGTTATTTGTGTTAATGCTTTATTGCGTATATTTACCAGCTAAGCGTCTGCGGTTCATTGTCCTGACGGTATTCGAGGCCCTTCTCCGGACGAGTACAGTTGCTCATATTATCCTGTATGCTGTCGATCTGGGCAGCAGTGAGGGGTTTGCCGTCATCCTCAATAAAACGCTTTTTCATGTAGGGGAATGCCGACGACAAATCGCCGGAATAGTAGAAATCGAAACCTATGGCTCCGAAGGTGTAGGTCTGTCCGTCGATGTTGATATGCGAACCTCCGCAGCGCGGCTCACCGTGTGGATGGGACTGAGAGAAGCCCACATTGAAGAGTGTGCACAATATGTCGGGACGGTCCGAGATGTCGAACCCCGCGCGACGCCACTGCAGCATAGTCTGGTGCAAGATGCAGCCCGTATAAATATACGAATAGAGATGGTTGCGATAGTCCACCAGGCGGTTGTAGCGCTCCATCTCGTGGTTATCGGTGCGGAAGTCGAGAATGTTCTCATAGTGCTTGCCCATATAGAACTCCGACGTCGAATCTTTCAGGTGGCGCTCCACAGCCTGGGCCGTATGCTCCTTGATTCCGTTGACACCGTACGAAAACTGCGACTGCACCGACAGCATCTTGACGGGACCAAGGTACTTCTTGACAATCTCGCGGTTGCTGTTGAAAAGACGTATCTGTTCACCCACCAAGCAAGCGACTATCAGACGCGGTTCGACGCCCGTGAGTCGGCCCGCCTCGACAAGCAATGCACTGTCTTTCAGTATCGACGGTTTAAGCATCTCCCATTCGGTGGTTGCCATCCAGGGTATCACCGTTGGCGACTGCTGTGCCTTGCGGCTGTCGTATACCCGATTCAGCTCGTCGAGGAGGCTGTGGTAGGCATCGTTGCTGTCCGTATAGAGCGATGCTGCAGCAATCATGCGGTCCACAAGCAACGGATTGTCACTGCGTTCTGCAGCCTCAAGCATCAAGTGGGCATTTTCAGGATAGTATTTTCCGAATGCCGCCAGTTTAATATACTGCTCGAGCCAGATGGAATTGCGCTGCTGCGGAGACAGCTCGGCATCTTCCAAATCCTTCAATTCCGACACCGACATAAGGTAACGGTAATTGTTGTCCACCGCGCCCTTGTTGTTGGTCAGTCCCAGTTTGAACACCACCCACGCCATTATTATGCCAAAGCCGGCAAGGGCAAACAGATATACAACGATGTTGAATATACGCCTGCCCAGAGGTGTCTTTACAGTCTGCTTAGCTCTTGGATTCTGCATCAGTTTGGTATTTTGTCATTCCATCTTGATTACGTTGAAGACCAAAATGGCTATGAAAATTGAAATTTACCGTATGCAATAATGTTCAAGTTCAACAGACCATGGGCATCGTTCCCGGAATGCAAGCCAAATCCCTGAGGAAGTCGACCTTCTCGAAGAGGGTGACATCCATGAGGATGAAGACAATAGCTCCGGCGATATAACCAGCAAGAGCAAGAAGGGTGATGCGTTTGAAGTACCAGATGAAGTCGATCTTCTCCATACCCATAACGGCGACACCTGCTGCCGAGCCAATGATGAGGAGGCTTCCGCCCGTTCCGGCGCAGTAGGCAAGGAACTCCCAGAAGGGATGGTTCTGAGCGAAAATAACGCCTTCACCGACATGAGGATACATACCCTGCACGGCTGCAACAAGCGGCACGTTGTCGACTATCGACGAGAGGACACCGATAATGAGGTCGATGACGAAGAATCCTACAGGTTCTTCACCGATATGCATATTGAGGAAAGTGTCGTTCAGACCTTGTGCAAGACCACTCAGAATGCCGGCAACCTTAAGGCATGCCACTGCCATCAGGATTCCGAGGAAGAAGAGGATGGTCGGCACATCGACATGCTCGAGGGTGCTGACTGCGGTAGGCAGTTTATGCTCTTTTGAATATTTGCGGCTCAGTATTTCGGTAGTGACCCACATTACAGAAAGGCCGAAGAGCATTCCAAGATATGGAGGCAAGTGGGTTATGGTCTTGAAAATGGGAACGAAGATAAGTGCACACACACCCATCGTGAGTACCAAAACGCGGAAACGGTGGGGCACCTGTACTCCCTCGCTTGATTCAGCAGGGCGTTCGATGTCGCCCTTCAGAGTGCGACCAATCAACCACACCGGCACTGCCATACAAGCGAGGCTGGCAAGAAGGGTCTTAACTATAATATTGACTGTAGTGACTTCGCCCTTAATCCAGAGCATGATTGTCGTCACGTCTCCGATAGGGCTCCATGCGCCACCGGCGTTGGCTGCCAAGATGACCATACCGGCATAGAGCCAGCGTTCTTTCTGGTCGGCTATAAGCTTGCGCAGAAGGGCCACCATGACGATAGCGGTGGTCATATTGTCGAGAAGTGCCGACAGGAAGAATGTCAGTATGGAGATGATCCACAACAGGCGTTTCTTGTCGGTGGTCTTGATTTTGTCTGTTATGATGCTGAAACCCTGATAGTCTTCAATCAGGGTCACAATCGTCATTGCTCCAAGCAGGAAGAAGACGATTTCAGCCGTCTCGCCAAGGTTTTCGATCAGTTTTTCGCTGACGAACTGGCGGTAGGTGTCGATATCAACACCTGCAGCGAGGTTAAAGGCGTTGTAGACAGCCCAGGTCAGCACACCAAGAAGCAATGCCGTTGCCGTCTTGTTTATTTTCAACGGATGCTCCAATGCTATGCATGCATATCCGATGATGAAAATGGTTACTAAAGTTACTACCATGTCTTATTACTTTTTTAATGTTTTTTTTATCGTCTTTGCTGCTGTTGCTTCTGCAACTGTTCCTGCATCTTCTGCATCTCCTCGAGGCGCTGCTGGAACTTCGATTTTTTCTGCGGCTTGCCTTTGCCGGCGGCTTCGGCTTTTGCCATACGTGCACGCACCTTGTCCTCGGTCGTGAGGGCGCGGATAAGGAACATTGTGGCAATCGAGAGCAACAGGTTGAAGAAGTAGTAGATATTGAGTGCTGCCGATTGGCTGTTGAAGATGAACAGCATCATAAAGGGCATAAAATACATCATAAACTTCATGCCGGGCATCGAAGCCTGACTCTGTTGCTGTTTCATTGTATATATGGTATATACAAGCTGCATGGCAAACATCAGCAAGCAGAAGAGGCTGATATGGTCGCCGTAGAGCGGAATGTTGAACGGGAGGTCGAGAATCGAGTCATAGCTCGAAAGGTCGTCGCACCACAGGAACGGCTTCTGGCGCAGCTCGATAGAGGCAGGATAGAAGCGGAACATGGCGAAGAGGATAGGCAGCTGTATGAGCATAGGCAGACAGCCGGCCATGGGGTTGATGCCCGCCTTGCGCTGCAGGGCTGTCATTGCCTGCTGCTTCTGCATGGCCTGCTCCTGTTTGGGGAACTTCTTGTTGATGGCGTCCATCTCGGGTTTGAGGTGACGCATGACGGCTCCCGTCTTGTAGCTGTTCCACGTAAGAGGTGTGATGACGATACGCAGCAGAATGGTGAGCACAATGATGATGATGCCATAGTTCCACCCAAAGCCTTCAAGGAAATTGAATACGGGAATGATTACAAAACGGCTGAACCACTGTGTCAGGAAGAATCCCCAACCAAGCGGCAGCATACGCTCGAATCCGCGATCCATATCTTTCAGCACACGGTATTTGTTGGGACCGAAATAGAAGCCCATATCGAGCTTGTAGTTATTGTCCGAAGCATCGTAGTCGACGCCCAATGTGCTGGACATGTCGCACAGGTAGTTGTCGCTGTCCACACCCCTATCGGTGCTGACCTGGAGCTGCTGTGCGTTGCGGAATCCGTTCTCCGACATCAGTATGGCGCAGAAGAACTGCTGTTTGTATGCCACCCACTCGAGAGGTGTCGTGATCTGCTTCTCATCGTCGCGACCATCCTTCAGACCAGTGGCATTATCCTCTATATTCTTGTAGCACAATGTCGTATAGAAACGCTCGCTGTCTTTGTTGCGGTTAGCGTTGCGGCCCTTCTGGCTGCGGTCGAACTGTTCCTGACGGTTCAGACGGTTGCGCCACGTCATCGTAAGGTTTGGCGACACACTGATGCACTCGCTAATATTATGGAATACGACATCAAAATCAACCTCGTAGCTGTCGTGGCGGAATATATATTTGAATTCAAGATACTTGTCCATATCCACATCGGCGGAATCCGACGTCACGGCATAAGCCCTGAAACTCAACGTAAGAGAATCGCCCTCCGGGACCGACAGCTCCGTATTTTCGGTAATCTGATTGCCTCCGGCATAGACCGAGAACGGTATGAGCCGCGTGTTGACGACATCGTTATGCGAGTCGACGAAAACAAAATCCAAATTTTTTGCGTCGGGAGTGATTATCTCGAGAGGCATACTATCGAATGTCACATAATCCTCAAGCACAACCTGTTGCACCTGGGCACCGAGCGACTGCAAGTCGGCACACAGTTTGCCGTTGCTCACCGTCACATGCACACGAGGATTGGTTGCGTTGGCTCCAAAACGGCCAAGATTGACTTGATAGGCTGGAGCAACAGGCATACCTGTGCTATCGACCATCATACTATCCTGTTCTGCAAGCTGATAGAGCGAATCCTGTATCCTTACATTCTCGACTTCGGCACGTGCCAACGAATCGGCGCGCATACGCTCCACATAGTTCAGCGAATCTTGATGCCTACGGGCAGCAATTTCTTCGTCGCTGGGCTTAATCCAAAACATGTAGCCCAAGAAAATCAGGAAAATCAGTACAAGACCGACGATTGATTTTTTATCCATTTCTATTCTATAATATTAGCAATCTGTTAGTTCACAAAAAATGTATCAATAACAATCGAAACTGCAAAGTTATACAAAATAATTATATTTGAACGCAAAAACAATCAACTTCTGAAAAAAGAGTTCTACCTATGGCAAATGTGCGTCGTATGTCAATTTTTATTAGTAATTTTGCAGATTCAAATCTATCGAACATGAAAAGACAAAAAAATGCTACCGCGCTTATATTTTCGGTATTTGCAATGGTTTTGACTTCGAGTTGCAACCCGTCCGTTACGGCAACCCCGACCGAACAAGCGACACAAGATTCGACCGTCAATGCTCCCGACGAAAATGTCGACACAACCTTCGCAGACAGGGAAAGCGACACGACACTGTCCGTATATGCCGTTTCGACCGACAACGACATTACCAATGCCACCGACAACAAAAAAACGCAAACCAAAACAAATCGCACCGACACCCCCTCATACGGCGGAAAGGAGACTCTATACATTTCGACCTACGGTGCCAACGGCAAGGTATGGGGGCACGTGACCATGAACGGAAAGACAGGACGCGGAACAATTCATGACGACGACGAAAACAGCTACAGCATCACTGTGACGCGACACGGTGGCGAGCTGTATGGTACCGACCAAAATGGCCGCCAGTACGTTTTCCGCCTATAGAAAGCGGTAAACAAGGAGGTCGGGACGTCCACGGACCGACACAAAATGAGGCATAGCTATGATTTTTGTTTTCGTCTTTGTACGAAGTTATTCGTTTTCGTACGGAATATCTGTTGATAAAGATTAATAACTTTAGACACATCACAAAAAATATTATAGTACTTTTGCAAAAAAATAAACGAACCTGAAAAACAATAAAAAACAACATAACATGAAAACCACACAAGAATTACAGACCCTTGCACGTCAGGTGCGCAGAGACATATTACGAATGACCACAGCCGCCAAGAGCGGACATCCGGGTGGCTCGCTTGGAACGACCGACTGGTTCGTTGCAATGCAGTTCAACCTGATGGACCACGACCCCGCCAAGTTCACCATGGACGGTGACGGCCAGGATATGCTCTTCGTCAGCCAGGGCCACATCACGCCAGTAATTTACAGCACTATGGCACGTCGCGGATATTTCCCTGTCAGCGAGTTGGCCACGTTCCGCAAATTCGGCACCCGTCTGCAGGGCCATCCCTCGACCGAACACGGCCTGCCCGGAATCCGCATGGCCAGCGGCTCACTGGGACAAGGCATGAGCGTCGGCATCGGTGCCGCACTGGGCAAGAAGATGACCGGCGACAAACACCTGGTATATACCATGCACGGCGACGGCGAGCTGCAGGAAGGCCAGATATGGGAGGCCGTGATGTTTGCCGGTGCCAAGAAGGTAGACAACCTGATCAGCACTGTCGACTTCAACCACCAGCAGATCGACGGTACCGTGGAGCAGGTGATGGACCTCGGCAACCTGAAGGCCAAGTTCGAGAGCTTTATGTGGGAAGTGGTCGTGATTGAGAACGGCAACGACATGCAGCAGGTGATTGACGGTATGCAGAAAGCCAAGTCGCTGACTGGCAAGGGCAAGCCGGTATGCGTGCTGCTGCAGAGTCAGATGGGCTATGGTGTAGATTTTATGCAGAACACCAACAAGTACCACGGTGCCGTGCTGAACGACGAAGACCTGCAGAAAGCTCTGGCACAGCTTCCCGAAACGGAACTGGGCGACTATTGATCACTTGTGACAAGTGATGAGTGACCAGTGACACGAATGCGCTCGTATCACAGGTCACTTTTCACAGGTCACTAATCTCTAATCACTTGAACATTGAAATCACTTAGATTTTTTATTGTCCTCTTCTTGTTGTTTGGCGGAGCCGTTGCACACACACAAACGGCTCCGTCCGAGCAGCATACGCGTGTGCTGATAATCCTCGACTGTTCGCACAGTATGTGGGACCGCTGGCAGAGCGACGCAAAGATTAAGGTGACGCAGCAGGTGCTGCTGAAGTTTATGGACAGCGTTGCCAACCAGCAGAATATCGAGGTGGCGCTGCGCGTGTTCGGCCACTTGAACAAGAACTCGTACGGCACTCGCCTTGAGGTACCTTTCGAGAAGGACAACAACTACAAGATTCAGAGCAAGATAAAAACCCTTGTCCCCAACGGTTCCTGCACGGCGGCGACAGCGTTGAGCAACTCGCTGAACGACTTCCCGCCACTGACGGGCGACTCGAAGGATGACGTCCAGCCGCGCAACATCATACTGATTATCACCGACGGTATGGACGACTGCGACGGCAACATCTGCGACGTGGCGCGCCAGGTGCAGATGAGCGGCGTCATCGTACAGACCTTCATCCTCGGCATCGGCGACAAGAAGGATTTCCAACACAGCCTGGACTGCGCTGGCAAATTCACCTACGTGCCCAACGAGGAGCAGTACACCGAGACGCTCTACAACATTTTCCGTCTGTCGGAAGAAGAGGCCCGTGTGGTGGTGAGCGTCAACGACGAGACCGACCACCTGATGGAAGCCACTCTCCCACTTGCATTCTACGACACACAGACGGGCGTGGTGAAATACGCTACGCTCTACAGCATCGACGGACGATATACACCCGACACGCTGACCGTTGACCCGCTGGTCAACTACGACATCACACTTTTCACCACGCCACCGACAGTACTCAAAAACAAGCAGTTCAAGCCTGGCCGCGTCAACCGTCTGAACATCACCGTAGATCAAGGCTCTTTACAACTACGGCTCGATGGACGAAGGACAAACTACCAAGTGCCACAGTATCAGATTCTGGTCTACAGCCACGGCAAAAACCAGCTGGTTGGCAGTCAGCTGTTAGGCGAGACAAAGAACTATATCTCTGGCAACTACGACATCGAGGTTCTCTCCACCCCTACCCTACGACTCGAAAATGTCGGCATCGTCAGTTCGTCTGCGACCGACCTTAGCATTCCCACCCCCGGCTTGGCCAACATCAACAAGCCCAAGGCCATATCGTCAGGAGCCATCTTTGAACTGAAAGAAGGCGTGCTGACCTACGTCTGCGACCTCAACCCCAACAAGGTCAACGAGCGCATCCTGTTGATGCCCGGACAGTACATGCTGGTCATCAAACCACAGAACAGCATCGAATACCGCACTGTCCGCACCAAGCGGTTCCAGATAGAATCGGGCCAGACAACAAATATCGGATTGTAAGGACTATACCCCCTTAAACCATTAAACCCTTAAACCCTTAAACCATTAAACCCTCAAACCCTTACCCCCCATGCTAAAACGCGACCCTATCGAAGACACGCCTGAATTCAAGGCCATTATCGACGACGTTGAAAAAGAGTTGGACGAGATGCTGAAGGACTTTCCCAAAGGGATGGGCTTCTGCCACCACTACTGGCACTGCAAGCGCGAACTTCTGGAAGAGAAATACGGCATCGTATGGCGCAGCCCTTCGATGATGAACCCCGGAGTAATGTTCGACTGAAGATGGAAACTGCAAGAATCATACTACGACCGTGGAAGGAAACCGACGCCGACGTACTGTTTAAGTACGCCTCCGACACTGTATTGGGACCTCTTGCGGGGTGGCCTCCGCACAAGAGCGTGACGGAAAGCCGCGAGATTATCCGCACCCTCTTCAGCAACGAATGTACTTGGGCCATAGTATGGAAAACAAGCATGGAACCCATCGGCTGCATCGGCTACCTGACGGCATCGAAATCGAATCTGGAAATAGCTGACAACGAGTGCGAAGTAGGCTACTGGATTGCCCGTACCTATTGGGGCAAAGGCATCTGCACCGAAGCACTGCAGCTTATAATTGATCACTGTTTTCGTAAGGAAGGATTAGCTACACTGTGGGGATGTTTCTTTCCCACCAATCCTGCCTCGGGCCGCGTAATGGAGAAATGCGGCTTCGCCGATACCGGACAGGAGACTTTCTGTCCGAATCTTGCTGTCGGCGGCAACAGACCGGTAAAGATCATGAAACTGGAAAACGAGAAAAACTAATAATACAATGAAGAGAACAATACTGACAATATTTTTTTGCTCCTTTCTGCTATCTTTCGCAGGCTGCCGACATAAGGTCGAGACACTAAGCTATATACCGGAGGGCTCCTTCGGTATGGAAGAACTGGCCGCCATTGCGCAGGATACCGCACACTATCGCGCCCTTATCTTCACCAGCCCCTACTGCTACGGCTGCCGACAGATGAACGAGGAAACGCAACTGGCCGTCTCCGAAATGGATACCTCAATGTGGCGCATCTACTACCTCGTCGTCGAAGACATCGTCGACTCCGCCCATTGGGAGGAGGTGCTTGGCGACATGATGGACATGGGCGTTCCACGCAAATTGATACATCATTGCAGCCTGCCTTTCAAAGAAGGAATGTACAGGGAGGTGGTAGACCTCTTTCGCACCGCGCAGCCCATCGACAGCCGCAGCCGTATGGAGGGCGTCCCCTTCTGTCTAATGGTCGACACCAATAACTATATCCCCATCATGCGCGAGAAGCCATCGCCCAAATCAGACAGCAGCTGGTTCGTAGTTCGTTCCTCGTTCGATGCCGACTACCTCCGTGAGCACTCCGACTTCAGGTTTGACGACGGTAGTTTTATTGTGGAAGCCACACCCGCGACGACTGCCGAGGATAGGATGATAATGCTTGATAAACAATAGCCAACATGGAGAACCGAGGGGAGATAGTAATCTATCATTCAATGGATGGCAGTACCAATTTAGAAGTAAAATTGGCGGATGAGACCATTTGGCTGACACAACAGCAAATACGCGTTGATAGCACGTATGCAAAATTTGCACATACCACTAATTTGCAGATTCTGCATAATACTATCGCCGAGAGCCGCCCCGAGGAGAAGGACGTGATGGTGAAGGTGGTGGTTATTTTGATTAACAAGAATAACCAGTAATACATGGACAACAAGGACTTTATACGGCAAGACAACAACTATCGCACGTTGAAGGCGTTCCGGAAAGCGGAGTGCGTCTACGACGTGACGTATTATTTTGCCAACAAGTTCTTGAGCAAGGGTGACCGCACGATAGACCAAATGGTGCAGGCTGCGCGGAGTGGCAAGCAGAACCTGGCAGAGGGCAACATCGACGGGGTGACCTCGAAGGAGATGGAGATAAAACTGACCAACGTCAACCGTGCCTCGCTACACGAACTGTTGCTCGACTATGAAGATTACCTGCGGGTGCGTGGATTGGAGCAGTGGCCCTACGATGACCCGCGCTGTGTGCAGACGCGCGCCTTTTGCAAGAAGCATCTGGACTCGACGGTGTATAGGGAGAAGATAAGAGACCGCTCCGACGAAATCATCGCCAATATCGCCATCACGCTGATACACCAGTGCGATGTGCTGATACGAGGCCTAATAGAATGGCAGAAGCGTAACTTCCTCGAGAACGGAGGAATCAAGGAAGAGATGTATAGAGCGAGGAAAGCATATAGGGATAGGAATGGATTTAATGGGCAGGATGGGTCTAATGGGCAACGGTGAACAGACCGCCCATAAAACCCATAAAACCCATTAACCCCATAAAAATAGAATACAAACAATAAAAACAACAAATATTATGACCCACTACGAAAAACAATCAATGAAAGAACTGCGCGCCGGTATGGGCGAAGGCCTTGTGGAAGCTGGCAAGCGCAATGAGAATGTCGTGGCGCTGAGCGCCGACGTGAAAGGCAGCGTCAAGATGGACGGCTTCGCCAAGGAGTTCCCCGAGCGCTTCATCCAGTGCGGCATCGCCGAGGCCAATATGGTCGGCATCGCCGCCGGCCTGAGCCTCTGCGGCAAGGTGCCCTTCCTGGGCGGCTTCGCCGAGTTCGTCACCGGCCGCGTCTACGACCAGATCCGCCAGGTCGTGGCCTACAGCAACAAGAACGTGAAGATCTGCGGCTCGCACGCCGGCATCTCGCTCGGCGAGGACGGCGCCACACACCAGACGATGGAGGACATCGCCCTGATGAAGGCCCTGCCCAACATGACCGTCCTCGTGCCCGCCGACTTCAACCAGGCCAAGGCCGCCACGCTGGCCGCCGCCGAGCACGTCGGACCCGTCTACCTGCGCCTCGGCCGCTCGAAGATGCCCTGCTTCCTGCCGGAGAATGAGAAGTTCGAGATTGGCAAGGCCCAGCTGCTGAGCGAGGGCAAGGACGTGACCCTCTTCGCCTGCGGCCACCTGGTGTGGGAAGCCCTGCAGGCTGCCGAAGCCCTGGAGAAGGAAGGCATCAGCGCCGAAGTCATCAACATCCACACCATCAAGCCGCTCGACGTGGAGGCCATCGTGGCCAGCGCCAAGAAGACCCGCGCCGTGGTGACCTGCGAGGAGCACCTCTTCAACGGCGGCCTCGGCGACAGCGTGGCCCAGACCCTCGCCCTCCGCTGCCCCACGCCGATGGAGTACGTGGCCGTGGACGACAAGTTCGGCGAGAGCGGCACACCCGACGAGATGCTCACCAACTACCACCTCCGCGCCGCCGACATCGTCGAGAAGGTGCACGCGGTGCTGAAACGTAAATAGTATTATCTGGTTGCTTCGCTCAAAATTATAAGAAAATTGGTTCCAAAATTGTAAAAGCAAAACTCTTATGATTTTCTGAATAGATTTTCTTATAATTTTG
>JAFXAD010000028.1 GCA_017522065.1 Bacteroidales bacterium | reverse complement strand
GGTTTGGTGGTTGGTTTGATTTCGAAATCTGGTGCAAAAGTACAACCTCCGCATTGCGGTCTACGAATACTGCCGAAAATATTTTCCTGTCTGCTGTCATTCAACTATTTCCGTGCTTCAAATACACCTTTTTCTCCCTCACCGGCATCCTGTTACCCCTCCCGTCTCGCCATTCTCGCCCCTCTCGCCACCCATCCTACGGCGGTTCTCTCTTCTTCTTGTTGACATTCAGCGGCGTACTGTGTGGGAAGGCCGCCGAATAGGCTCTGTCCAAAGCCTTCAAATCCACCTTCCGCATACCTATGCCGAGCTTCACGGCCACCAAAGCCCGCAGGAACTCACGGCTCGCACGCGGATGCAGCGCCGGCGCCGGCAGCATGTCCAACCCGTACATCTGCTGCTCGTCGACGATAGTGTTGAAGCACACTTCCCAGATGACGTCGTCCGTAGCCTCGCTCCCAAACCACGACTGCAGCACTCTCCTGATGCAGAACCGCTTGTATTGCATCCCGAACATCTGCCTCGTGCGCTCCAGCTGTAGCCAGAGCTGCACGAAGCATTCATAATCATTCCGAATCTCAATCATAACCCTTTACCCTTTTCTTGTAAGCCACAGTCTTGCAATACATGCCCGTCGCTTCGTCATAGGCGATGTATCCACGGATGCCCCATTTCCGCAACGTTTCCGCGCCGTCTCCACTCTTCCCTTGCCCCTGCCGCATCCGGCGATACTGCTCTCGTGTGAACTCGTCGGGCAACAATTCCAGCAAATTTCTCGGCCCGCTCTGACGCTGTATCTCCACCTCCTCCCTTAACTCTTTCTCCAACTGCTGACCGAAATACAGCATCTTGCACCACAGGTTGTACTGCTCGCTCCACCGCACGAAGTCGGCAATCTCTTTGCTCCACCGATACCCCTGCGCCACATATAGCACCATCCCTTTGAGCCACGCAATCACATTGGCTCTGTAACTCAGCACCCTGTAGGCCTCCGAGTCGTAGAGTTGCGCCGCCTCCATGTTTTTTTTCTTCATCTCCAGCGACAGTTTCTTCGCCTGCGGGCATTCTATCAATCCGCTCGCAGCCTCCAAACGGTCGAGGTAGGGCTTAAGCTCTTGTGCGAAAATGTGGTCGTAGATGCCAAGTAT
Organism: Bacteroidales bacterium; assembly: GCA_017522065.1. Lineage (GTDB taxonomy): Bacteria > Bacteroidota > Bacteroidia > Bacteroidales > P3 > Colimorpha. The sequence continues at coordinate 11,998 of JAFXAD010000028.1, read as the reverse complement.
CGGTGCATCGTCGCTGTCGTCGTTTCGGATTATGGTGGCTACATCCAGTCGGCTCACGGTGCCGTCATTCACCATCTTGCCGAAGAACCTACGCGCGTTCGGTGGCGTCGTGCTGGCGTTGAAGTTCCACCGCAGCGGCGCTATGCCGCTCACCGAGTCGGCGCCTACTCGCTCCTGACCGGCATAGGCGTTGTCGAAGGCTTTCCTTATCAGCAACCCTACCTCGTCGGTCGTTCCCTTCGACGTCACCTTCTTCAGGGCGTCAATCTCGTCCACGATGGTGTAGAGGAATCTTTCCCCGTTGTTGTGGGCATCGACGATTCTCTGGTTGAAGACGGCATCCGTCAGGTTGTCTATCAGCATCTGTATGCAGATGTCCGTAGGCCGCGGATCTTTCTTCTGCTTGGCCCCCGGGTTCTTCTGCTTCCACTCCGCCTCGCGCTGTCGGTTGGGCAGGTCTCTCTGCCGTATGCTCTCCATGATGTACTCGACGGGCTTCTTGATGGTGCCCTTGCCGATGCTCTGCCTGCCAATCAGTACATTCATGAAGGTGGCCTCATGGTCGACGTTGTCCCAATAGCGGAACTTCACCCCATGCAGATGCGCCGCCAAAGCAGGGAATACGGCGCTGGCTACAGCGGGCTTGTAGAACCACGGCACATTCTTCGTCAGCAGCTTCACCAGCGGCGGCAGCTTCTTGGGCATCTCCGGCGGAGTCGTCAGCGTTCCGCCACAGGCTTTCACCGCTGCTTCCGACTTCAATGCCGACAGCACCTGCTTCAACCTGTAGGGCATCCCCTCGCTCTTTGCCTGCAGGGCGTTCTGTATCTTCTGACGTTTCTCGCCCTCCGTGAAGCCGTCGTAGCACGGGATCACCTGATCGAGCCACTCGGCATCCCTGCCGCAGATATGCCGCAGGTCACACGCCAGCTGGTACGTCAGCGTGTCCCTGTCACCCGTCGAGGGCTCCTTGCCGTCGTTGAACAGCTCCCAATACTTGGCTATGATGTCCTTGTAGGCAATACCTTTGTAGTCGGTGGGATAGCTTATCTCTGAAGACTGAGTGGCGATGGGTGATGCCTGCATTTTTGAACCGTCCCAACTGTCCACTGTCCCACGCGCCGCTTCGCCGCTCTCAAAGATCTCATCGTCAAGAAACAGCAACTCCTCCGCGTCGTCCGTTGTCGTGAAGAACACCCTCGTGATGTCCTTTGCTCCGCTATCGAATTCCACCCCCAGCAGCTCGCTCGCCCACTTCAGGTTCTCCTCCTGCGTCAGCCCCTCCCGACGTCTGAACACCACATGGTACCCCTGTCCTCTCGCACTCCTCTCCAGCATCAGCAATCCGAGTTCCTCTTTCTTCGCGAGGATGCGCTCCTTCACGCTCTCCATCTGCTCCTGCGCAATGTGGTCGACGTCCATCCCCACCGTTGTGCTCATCCTTGTTGAGCCTTTCAATGTGCCGTCCTCGTTGGGCAGACAGCTGTAGTTCATCTGCAGCAGCTTCATCTTCTTCTCCTCGTCGCCCGCACGCACAGCCGCCAGCATGGACTTCTGCTTTCTGCTGCCGCGCAGCAGCATATACTCCTCTCTGGAGAGGATGGGGCGCATCCTTTTGGCCCCATCCTGATAATAGATTACGTGCACGCTCATCTCTTCACCTCCTTCTTCTTCAGTATCACACGCTCCACTTTCTGCGCTATCGCCAGCGACTGGTGCACCAGCGCCTCAGGCAGCTCCTTCACCTGTCCTTTTTCCATCGTGAACACGAAGTAGTACCTCCCGTCTCTGCCCAGAGTCAGCGTGCTGTTGTCCTCGCGGAACAGCGGTTTGTTGTGTATGCGCTTCGGCTTCTCGCTGATGTATACGTCGCCGTTGTGCATCGCCTGCACCTTGCAGTCGGCTATGAACGGCTCCATCTCCGCACTCTCCGTGCACATAAAGTCGAGCATCTTCTGCCCTTTGCTTGTCTTGCCGAAGGTCATCACACCATCCAGCATCGTTGTCTTTTCGACATCTTCTTTTTTGGTTCTTACCATTTTTAAGAGATTTGTGAGCAAGGAGCGGAAAGGTTGGCCATTTTCACTTGCAAGACTCTCTTCACTCACATCACTCGGGTTAATAAACTCAGTTGATTGTCACGATTTCGTTAGCCACGATGTCCTGATACCAGGCGCCATTGTTCTCGTGCGTCGAGAAGCGGAGGCTTGCCGCCACCATCTTTCCGGGGGTGAACTTGCACACGGCAAGGTTGCCGAACACCGCACACTGGTACTCATCCTCGTAGTCGCCGCCCAGTTCGCGGAGACGGATGTAACACTTGGCCACCTGGCCGTTCTCGCTCTTCTTCGACTGCACATACACCGGCTCGGTTTGCGCAATCACTTTACAAATTTTTGTCTGCATCTTTATAAGATTTAAGTTGTTTTAATAACCCTCGGGGACTTTCCCCGATTCGGCAACCAACGTCTTCTTCGTTGCTTTGCGATTGCAAAAATAGATAAGCTGTAGAGCTGAGTAAATAATCTCAGTTCAAACACCCATTTTTACGTTCAAGTTAATGAAAATTAGATAAAATAAAAGAAATACCCAACTCTCAAAAATTGAGTGTTGGGTATCATTTATGCATTCAGCTTATTTCAGCTCATCACCTCTTGGGTAATTTCGGGGCAAATTCCTCCAGTAATGGCAATATTTCGCGGAAGCCATTTGACATATAATCGTTGCCGGGTCGCCCCTTATCTATATTTGTATATTTCTTGCTATCTCCAAAGAAGTCCTTGTCCAATGCTGGTGAACCCTTCTGTACGAAAAGACGTTTTTCATCCAGAAATCCCACGATATTCTCCCATATTATCCTCACCCGGCCATTTTCACCTTTTCTTCCCGCTTCAAGCAGTAACCAAAGCCTTCCCGACAGCTCAGCCTGTTCAGCCGTCAACGTCACTTCTCCCATTCCGAGTATGGTCGTCAACATCCCTTTGATATCATTGGCCCTGATGCCCTCAACCCAATCGCCCTTCTCCACCAAATCCATGAGTTCGGCAAAGATTGCCTTCCGTGTGTCTCTTGAAGTGTTGTCTTGTGTGTCGCTCGAATAGTTCCCGTCGACAACGGTATCAATCTCTTCATTTGCTATGGGTGTCATTGTGTTGTTGATCTGTATGCCGATGCCGCCTGGTTCCACATTGTTCACTTCATGCTCGACGTGTTTCTCAAGCACCAAGTCGCCCTTCACGTTGATGCCGCCTTTGCTTATTGCTTCAAGTGCTTTCTGTATATCTTCTGGGTTCATACTGCTAATCCTTTGTTAATGCTTACGCCAGTGGCGCCAGAGGCTACACCGTTAACTTCATTTTCTACGTGCTTGGTCATCACCAAATCGCCCTGCACCACATATTGCGGTTGTGTTTCTTTCGTCGTTTTCGTCATACCCTTCAACTTTTCCATCTTGGAGCGATAGGCAAATATTTCCATCAAGTGATTCTCGAACATACATTGCTGCCGCATCTCACGGATAAGAAGATGGGGCTTACCGACATTGCGCTTGTAGATACTGTGTAGCGATGGGAGGGAAAACATCTCTTTCAGCTCTTTCTTTGCTTCGTTGACATCGTCTATTTCGTCGGCATACTCCTGAAGCATTTGTACGTTGTCGTTGCAATACCTCATATATTGGCTCTCATACAAACTTTTTATCCGGGCGTCGTTCAGTTCCTCAAAGCTCTTGTATGCGTGTTCAATGTGGAAAAAGAGCAAATGTAGAACCTGACCGAAATTCTTTATTATGTTGGTCGCCTCACGGAGCATTTGGCGGTTTATTGTCTTGGTTGGCTCATTCTCTTCTTCCGAAGCCCGTAACAATTTTGCCATATCCTCCAGCTCGTTGCTGCAATAGGGCAATATTCTTGGCAAGACGCTTTGCAGATCTTTGCGCACACTTTGGTAATCTTGCGGCAGTTCGCATCCGTTGGCCAGCAGAAGCATACCACTCATATTGATATCGAAAATCTCGGCATATTTCAAGATGCCCTCGACCTCGGTGGCGGCGAAGTTCATTTCACTCATCAACTGACTAACTCGACTTTCTCGTGCCATCAACCAGTCGGCCCGTTCGCAGAACTTGCCGAGAACCCATACCACATCGTTGAGTTTGTCGAAGAAGTCCTTCACAAACTCGCAACGTTGTATGACGTCGGTTTCCAGGTCGATGGTGGCTACGGAATCCATTAGTCTTTGATGGTTACTTGTCCAGTCATTAATAGTGGCTTGAAGAACTCTCGCATCACAACAATCTCATTTATTTCTTCTCTTATCTTCAATATTTTTTTTACTATACCAGTTACAGCTTCTGAATATTTGACAATGTTTTTATCATGAGGTAGAATAATTCTTATTCCTTTTAGATTCTCTCTTGTAATTTGAGGTTGACCAGAACCCGTGATAGCTCCTCGTATATTAACATACCTTAAACTTTGAGATATGTATTCGTTACTGTATTTTGAATTCTTCATTGCCATTACCATAGCATTTCCTGTTATCCAAGAGAAAGGGTCTGTACGATTTACAACGCCACAACTATTTCCCCTACAGGCTATAACTATTTCACTTTCGGTGTGATTATAATTATTATAAAACCCAATTATACCATTTGCACCATATACTGGATATTTCCCATTACCGTTTAACAATTTTGTACTGATGGTTTGTGGTTGATACATTTTGCAATAATAGTCAAGAGTTGTATCATTCCACCCCTCAGGAATCTCCCTCTTTAACTTTTCATTCCATATCATTTTGCCTCCAGAAGATTTATAAGGCTTTCCCTCATCATTTGGGAAGTCAAACTGCACAAACCAGTAATCATAGATTTGCTTGGCCATCAATTCCATCAGAGTAATCTCTTTTCTTTTCAGATTTATGAGTTTATCTATGGAAGAAAGAAACCTCCCTATCTTATTCTGCTCCTTTGGACTTGGAATGAACACTGTACACGCTTCAATCTTATCAGGTGATGTGTGTCGTATTTTAGTTTGTTGTGCACCTGCCGACAGCTGTTTTTTAACAATTTCTGAGGGTAACAAGTAATAGCAAAAATCCTTATCTATCTTTTCTTCATCACAGGTAACAAGCCCGACGTCTTGACTTTGAATATACTTACCACTTTCTGGAATTCTTGCAGTGCTACCTAAAAGTCCGGGTGTCTGTTCCGTCATAGGTGTAATAATATCCCCTTCATTCATAATGAAGTTGTCTGCAACGGGGCCGCTATAATAAAGATTTTCTTTAGAGGTATTCTCTTTGAAGCCTCCGTTTGTATAATCGAAATTACCGAGGGTTAATCTTATTAAATCACCTTCTTCCTCGAAATACTGACCTGAAAGTGATGCACCTCTTGTAACCTTGATTAGTTCTTTTAGTTTATGTTCACTCAGATACGGGATACTCATTGAAAATTATTTTATCAAGTTGAAATATAAGCTGTTCTTTATATGCTTTGTCGTCTTTTATCATGGATTGAAACTGTCGCTTATATTCTATCATCCTCTGTGCAAATTCATTTTGTGTAATGTCAACGTATTCAATATTCACATCGAAATATTGTCCTGCATTAAGAGAATATCCGTTATCTCTGACATCTTGGTGGCTTACAACCACACTAAACCCATTAATGCTAGTTCTTTTACTAAAGGTGTCAACGATAGTGTTAATCTCTTTCTGGTCGAGAAAAGTTCTTAGATTATTACCATCTTTTTCGTCATGACCCATGCGAGAAGCATCAATAAGTACTACTTTATCCTGTTGTCCACTCTTGTCAAAGAATAGAACTGAAACATTGGTGCCAGTAGTTGCGAATATTCTTGATGGCATTTGTACAACTCCATATATGATATGATCGTCAACGAGTTTCTCGATGATTTTTTTCTTGATACCAGTCTTACCTGTAATAAATCCTGTAGGAACCACAATAGCACCTTTACCCTTTCCTTTTAATGAATACAGCACATGCTGAATAAAGCATAGGTATATTTCCATTTTGGGCTTGTCGGGGTCAATCTCCTTTGGCTTGTTGGGTACTCCCGCCCAGAAGCGAATGGTGTCGGCGGCTATAGCATCACGTTCATCAGGGAAGTCAAGTTTGAATGGAGGATTGGAGACAATATAGTCGAATTTCTTCAACGAGCCATCTGCCTCTTTGTGACCCGGATGCAATAGAGTGTTGCCTTGGATGATGTTCTGAATGCTGCTCACGAGATTATTCAAAATCAGGTTCAGTCGCAGCATTTTCGACGATTTCTGCGAAATGTCCTGAGAGTAGATAGTGCAACGGTCTTCGCCTATTTCGTGAGCCAATGCCATCAAGAGTGTGCCGGAACCTGCCGAAGGGTCGCAGCAGGTGACGCCACGCAAACTATCTTTGTCGTTGCCTACCAGCAGGCGAGCCATTATCTGCGCGATGGAACGAGGCGTATAATATTCAGCATATTTTCCACCACCGTCTTTGTTGTAATCCTTGATGAGATACTCGAACATCGTGGAGAAGAAATCGTATTTCTCGCTGAACATCTGCTCGAAGTTCGTCTCAGGATTGGCAATGTAACGCATAAGCGATATTGCAAACTCATCCCTCTGCGACGAGTCGGGAATAAAGATGGTGATGGGTTCAAAAATGGTCAACTTGGTTTTGTTCACCGTTGCCATCGAGAAGATATCGGCATTCAGGTAAGCTATCGACACCATTGTAGAGTCGAAAAGGTTCGAGAAATCGCCTTGCCCTTGTGCGTTATACAAATGCGCAATGGTGTGCTCTGGGCGCATCTTGGGAGTGTTGGAAGGCAAGAAGGTGAAGAGGTCTTCTATCTCATCGTCAGTAAACTTGTCGTATTCCTCGTCCCATTTCTCGGCCTTTTTAAGCCGTTCGCCATAGCCGGGCGTTTTCTTCGCCTCATAACCGAACTTGTCGTTGAAGTATTTGTACAGAAATACCTGAACGATGATTTTGTATTCGTTGCCGTCATTGCCCAAACCGAATGCGCCGCACGTCTGTTTCAGCGCATCAATCAGTTGTTTGGTTGCTTGGTCAATACTCTTTGATTCCATTTTGTTTTAAAAGTTTGCGGCCGTTCTCATAGGTGAGTATCGGGCCATATATTCGCTTACTATCTCGCGGCGGATAGCTTTCTTGTCGCTCACAGGAGCCGCTATTCCGTTGCCAACCAGTGTGAGGCTGATGTCCTTTAGCACATCTTGGCCAAAAGCCTCCTCGTTGTTCAATATGTGGACATTGAAAAAGATTTGCGCATCGATGGCTTCTTTCATTTTGCTCAGCTCTTCCGCCAACTCTCGTTCGTTGTCCGAAATGATAGGTTTCTCTTTGGGCTCTCGCTTGCTACGTTTTTCATTCTCCTCGCGTATGCGTTTGTGAATGCGTGCAAAGCTTTCGTCGTCGTTATACTTCCGTTTCAGCATTTCGTTGGCGCGGTTGATGGCGCGTATGCGTTCCATCACAGTATCCATATAGCCAATTTCCTCTTTCGCCTGCACTACATCCTGCAACTGGAAACCACGCTTGCGGAAGTATTTCTTGAACTCGTCGGCCAAACTGACATAGACAGGATCTTTCTGCTTGTCGAAGTTGGCCTCGAACTCCTCTCTCACTTTGTCATAACGTTCCTTAAGGTCGTTGTAGATAATCTCCAGTTCTTCCTGTCCTTTCTTACGGAACTCGAATTCTATCTGTGAAATGGCCTCACGAATAATTCCCGTCACATCATCGCTATGGTCGGTTGAGTTAAGCAAGTTGTTGCGTTCTATGCGGTGGTTTACCTCTTTCAGCAGGTCGTTGAGGTCGCCGGGTTTAAGCTCCTCTATTTTCTTTTTTAGAGCCTCATCGCCATAGGAACGTACTTGATTGACGAGCGACTTTGCCGTTTCCAGAGCCGTGCGCAATGTGTAGAGAACTTCATTGTCGGTTATTTCATCCAGTTGTTCACGAAACACCTCCTTGTTCTCACAGTCGTATGGCCACAAGGTGTCTTTGACCTTGTCCATTTTTGCTTTAATCTCTTCTGGTGCTGCCATCAGGATGTCACCTGCCGGAGGTTCATTCTGCGACTCGGTGCTATCCTCGTTTGTGCGATTCAGCTCTTTTAGGTAGAGATTGTTCGTTTCGATGAAGTTTTCCTTGATATTGGCGAAGTCGACCACATAGCCGTACTTGAAATCGCGATAGGGACGATTCACTCGCGTCAAAGCCTGCAGCAGGTTGTGGCCATCAAGTTTGCGACACAAATATAACTTTTTCAGTCGAGCAGCATCGAATCCGGTCAGTAACATTGCATTGACAATCAGGAAATCGATGGATTCGTTTCTTTTGTATTCAGTTATGTAGCTTTTTCTGGTTGTTTTGTCATCCTCGTCGTGCAGAATAAGCTGAGCACGCATGGGTTTCTCGCCAGATTGTAGATTAGTCGGTTTGAATCGCTCTTGGAACAAATCATAAAGATTACGGGCTTGCCGGTTGGTTTCGCAAACGATCATTCCAGCCATTGCCGGTGCTGCAAAGTGGATGCGCGACCTTCGCATATCGTGGATAATATATTCAAGCAGCGAGTTTAAATATTTGTCGCTTTCGATAATGACGCTATGCTTCACATCCCCGGGCTTCACTTCCACATCTTGTGTTAGTCGCTCCAGTATCTGAGTTATTTTCTCTTTATACGATGTTTCTATATCTTCACGCATCAGTTTCAGCGTATAGCCGTCGCTGATGGATTTGTCATAGTAGTATTTGTCAATATAGTCGCCGAACACGCGCCAAGATTCAGCCTCTTCTTTCAGCAGGGGCGTTCCTGTGAGAGCAATCTTCACGGAATCTTTGTCCGCTTCTAGGAGGTTGGCAAGGAATGAGCCATCGGCACGATATCCCCTGTGAGCCTCATCAATGAAGAAAATGCGCTGTAGCTTGGTATTGTATGCACCCTCCATCGACACTTTCTTGTGGTCTTCCTTGAATTTCTGTATATTGACCACCATTATTTCCGGTTTGCCACCTGCGTTCACTCGGAAGTTATTGTCGCGAAAGTCGGCCATTAGCGAATCTCTGTCTTGGGCTTGACGAACAAGCAACCCCCTTTCAGCAAATTCCGTAGAGGCTTGTTCCATCAGGTCGATGCGGTCAACAATGAAATAGAATTTGGCGGCAATACCTTGCGTTGCATAGTAGTCGGTAAGATACTTGACATTATAGAAGGCAAGAGCGGTTTTCCCAGAACCCTGCGTATGCCAGATGATGCCCGATTTTCCACCGCCTTCAAGCCGTTTGCGGATGGCCATCGATGCAAACATCTGCTGATAACGCATGATGTGTTTCTGCAATTCTTCTCTTTCCTCCTCTTTCCCGTCAACCTCAATCTTCTCCTTTTTGTCAACATAGGCAAAACCATAGCGCAAAAGGAACAATATTCTTTCGCGACTCAACATTGAAGTGATGATGCGGTTGGTGGGGGAATCGGGCCGTTGGTTATGCTTGTACTCTTCAGATTCTTTGATGGGTATGCAATTACGATGGGTTAACACCTGTTTCTCCACCCCTTCTGGTAGCTCGGGATTATACCCACTCTTGGGCAGAATGTCGACATCTGCCTCGCGGAATACATTAAAGAATGCCTCTTTCTTGGAAGTGGTGGCATAGAATGCGCCCTGAATCGGCACCAACCCCTCGTGGTCGTACTCTTGGTTATTGGAGAATATCATCAGCTGGGTGACATTGAAGAAAGTGCGGAACACCTTCTTGGCCATTCGTTTGTTGATGCGGTCGCGTTCTGCAAGGATTCCATCGCGATTATTGGGCTTCTTCACCTCAATAATACAAACAGGAATGCCATTGATAAAGCAGGTGATGTCAGGGCGGAAATTATCTCCGCTTTCTCTGTCTTCGCAAGTAAACTCGGTGGTTACGTGCCACTCATTCTCCTCGGGGTGATCAAAATCTATCAGTTTGATTCCACTGTTGGTGGACAAGTGCTGATAGAACTCTCTACCCAAGTCATCGTTGGCCGAAATGCGGATTAGATCATTTAGCAAACTATCTGCCTGAGCCTCGGTCAGATCTTTGTCTTTATTGATATGACAAACCGACTTGACAAAAATCTTCTTCAAGATGTTTGTCTTGTCGTCAAAATCGCCGTCTTTGATGGCAGACAAATATGTGTAACCCAAACGGCAAAGATGTAATGCCGCCGGTACTTGAACACGGGTGTTCTCTGTAAACTCTTTATTTGCCATATGATGATTTTATTCTTCGTTCAGTTTCTTTATTGCTTCTTCGTCTCTTGAGTTCTCAAAGATGCTCTTAATGTTTTCTAATGTCGCGATATGTTTCACGACTTCTTTCGCCCTGGCGCTTTCATAGCTATATATCATTATGTATCGGTTAATCCATAATCGAAATCGCTTCCTGAGCTGTATGTACTCCACCTGACAGCATTCCCTTCTTGACTAATCGGGTCTGACGAATGGATGACCATATGTTTTCTTATGGTATGGGTAACTGGTTTCTGTGGAATTGTTTTGGCCTCACTATTATGTCGTTTCTTTCCGTTTTTGTCGATTGTGCTTTTTAAGTATAGAAAGACCTTTTTGTATTCAGCTATCGAAGTGTCATTACCCGGCAAATCTTTTGTCATTGCATCAAACCTGACAAAAGAGACTCCTTCTAAATTCCAATCTGATTTTTTAAGTCCCGCTTTGTAAACAAGCAATCTTAAACAATAATGTATTATTGTGTAATAAGGTTTCAGGTCAACAACATTTCCTTTTGTGATTTCGGCAACAGTTTTTGCAGCGACTCCTTTCTTCTTCTCCAGATTGGTAGCAACTCTTTGATGGCAATGCTTTATTGTATATTGAAGTATTGTACGTACAAAATCGCCACATTCTTCTTGTATACTTTGATATTTTATTGTGACATTAGTTCCATTAGGGGCAACACGTTTATCTGTATCTTTTTCTACAAAAAGTTTTGTATTCATTAGTTTTTCGAGGCAATCCTCATACACTAACCAGTTTCCGATACCGCCTTTTTCTAGCTTCTCTATTGTCTCGTTTGTTTGTTGCGTTGCTTTTGCCAGTTGTTTTATTGTATATCCTTTTCTTTTGCGTTCGCTTTTCACAATACCGGCAAGAATATTGGCGAACGTTATTTTGTTTTTCAATTTTCCTGATTTCACGTTTTCCAATATCCACATCGGAACACCAGCAGATTGAGCTAATTGCTCATCTGTCATTTTAGACAATTCCTGCATTCTTGTGAGGATGTCGATATTGACGGTCTCTTCAGGTTTCATTTGTACGTACGTTTAGTCTCTTTATTGCTTCCTCATCCAGCAGGTCCCACTCCTCCAGCGCCTCGATGGGCGTAAGCCCACCCCTCCGCGCAGCCTTGTAGTCGTCCAGCATATTGTGGCTGGCGGCTATCGCGCGCGCTATGCGGTCTTCTTTTCTACGTCTCAACAGGAAGCACATGGTATCAGATGTTTGTTGTTGTCGCTTGGGGGGCAGAGGTCTGCTTGCTCCAATAAACGGCGGTGTCGCCGCCCCAGGGGGCATAGCTCTCAGCGGAGGCATGGGCTTGAGGAGCGTCCTCTTTGTCGCAACCCGTGAAGACGGGCACCATGAACAAAGAAAACAGCATAAACGGCAAGACCCTGCCGACACGGGGATTGCACGCGCGCGGCAGGGTCCTGAAGGCTCCGCGAAGAATGTTGTAACTTACTCTAACACAATGCGATAGGGGGGGGGTAGACCCTCTGTGTATCAGCGTATTATGTGTTTTCTCTTGTTGCATCTTGGCAAAAGAATTGCAACTGCAAAGATACACAATAATTCTGAATCGGCAAAAAAAATATAACCTGGGACAGTAGGACGGTTGGGACAGTTGTTTTTTATACTACCCCCCTCTCTAAATATTATTTATATATATAATATATATAATTAT
>JAFXAD010000006.1 GCA_017522065.1 Bacteroidales bacterium | reverse complement strand
TTGTTAATCTGTATGTTTTCATATTATTATATGTTTTATTGTTGTAATTTTTTGTCGCACCCCTAAAGGGGTGCATTTGCTTTTTGCATTCTGTTTTCGTTTTCGTTCCCGTTTCCGTTCTAGCCGTTGAAACGGCTGGCTACCCCAATCCGAGGCCTAACGGCCTCGCGTAAGACATTCGGCTTTCGTTGTATGCGAATACACCGTTAGGTGTATGATTTGGGTAGCTACCCCAATCCGAGGCCTAACGGCCTCGCGTAAGACATTCGGCTTTCGTTGTATGCGGATACACCGTTAGGTGTATGATTGGGGTAGCCAGCCAACGGCCTCGCGTAAGACATTTGGCTTTCGTTGTATGCGGATACACCGTTAGGTGTATGATTGGGGTAGCCAGCCAATTCATTGGCTGGGATATGTGGCCATCGTCACGATTCCGCGTGCCGTAGGTACGCGACAATAATGTGGCATCATTCATTATCGTATCACAATTTTTTGTGTTTGACCATTCAATCGCAACAGGTAGACCCCAGAACCGGGGAAGTTGAGAATTGAAATATGAGAGTTTAAAGTTGAAAGCTCCTTGGCGAATAATTGGCGTCCCATTATGTCGTATGCCTGGAGGAGTCCGGTGCCGCTGATGACGACGCGGTCGCCGTCAAAGTAAGCGAAGCGGTGATTATTCAACGTCGTGTTTTCGTCTTCGTTTTCGTCTTCGTTTTCGTTTAAGAATAAGCCCTTTGGCAGCGGTGGCATCGCTCCCTTTGCTCCGGCGTTGGTGCTGCGGGTGGCGGCATAGAAGGTGAGGGTCTCGGCGCTAGAGCAATGCACCAGGGCGGCTTGGCCTACGGCGAGGCTGTCGCCTTCAAGGTGTTCCTGCCAGGTACCGTCGGCGTTGAGCGAATAGAAGGCGCGGTCGAGTAGCACCTTGTATGGATAGGGGTTGCCCACAAGGTTGAAGCCCTTGAGGTCGCCAGGCCCCGAAGCGGTGAGGGCGACGCTGTATGTGGCTTCGCTGTTGAGCTGTCCGCTGAAGGTGAGCGTCGTGGCATTGGTGCGACGGTAGAGGTAACCACGCGCGGCGTCGAGGCTGAAGGGGGATGCCTTGTAGTTCTGCCAGGTAGCCGAGGGCTCGTCGTAGCGGTAGAGGTCATAGCTGCCGCTTGTGAGGCCGGTGGAAGCCACGGTGGGGTTGCTCACCGGCGCGGAGAAGGCCTGCCATGTGGCGGCGGGTACGTCGAGGGTGGTAGTGAAGAAGGCGTTGACAGTGACGTTGCCGGCGGGCATAGTAAAACTGTTTCCGACGATGGGCGTGCCGTTCACTGTGTAGCCTATGCTGTAGCCTTCTGGCACCGTGCCGGTGTAGCTGAGCGTGAGCGTCTGGCCCGCGCCGCTGTATATCTTGCCGCCATAGCCGATGGCCGTGCTGCCGTAGGTGGTGATGCCGCTCACGTCATAGGTGGTCTCGGTGCCGCTGAGGGAGATGCCTTCGCCCAGAGTGATGGTGCGGGCGCGGCGGGCACCGTTCTGGTCGGCGGCGCCGGTGTAGGCACCCACACCGCCGAGGTTGATGGCGGTGTAGTAGTTGTTGCTGATGGTGCCTCCTGTTTTTTCACCCGCAATGCTGCCGACATTGCTTGAGCCGGTGACGCTGGTGCCAATGTAGAGGCAGTCCTTGAGAGTACCATTCTGCACCATGCCGACGATACCGCCGCACTGATGATCGACTTGGCTATTTCCGTTGATGGTAGCGGCGCTGACGCAACCAGATATCAGGGCTTCAGTGCCACCTAAATAACCCACGACGCCACCAAAAACATATCCGCCCTTGATGGTAACGCTGCTTTCCACGCGGCAGTTGTGCACGGTGCCCCAACTGTTGTACCCGGCGATGCCTCCGACGTGTTCGTATCCGGTGAAGGTACTGTTGGCAAGGACGACATTCTGCACGGTGCCAAAAACGATGCAGCCGAAGAGGCCGATATATTGGTCGGCTCTGGTGTTGCCCGTGCGGGTGACGGTGATGCCGCTCACGGTGTGGCCCTGCCCGTCGTAGGTGCCGCGGAAGTAAGCGTGGTCGTTGTCGCCTTCGTAGCCGATGGGCGTGTAGCCGGCATCGCAGACGATGTCCTGCGTCTGGCGGAAGGTGATGCCACTGCACTCGTTGTGGCTCACGTTGACGATGTTGGCCAGACGGTAGAGGTCGGTCTTGGTGGCTATCTCGTAGGTGTTGGCCGCCAGCTGGTTGAGGTCGCTGAGCGACCAGACATAGGTCGCATCAAGTGTGATGCTGAAGTCCTTGCTGACGGTGCCGCTGAAGTTGTTGCCCGCCAGGTCTTTGACGGTGCCGCTCAGGGCGCTGACGCTGAAGGTTCCGGTAGCATCGCTGGCTATTGCTCCGCTGAAGGTGAGCACGTTGCTGCCGCTACCGGCGCAGTAGCTGAGCGTGCCCCACGTGGTGGTGAGCGTCGGTGTACCCTCCACGGTGACAAGCTCGCTGAACGGCACGCTGACGTAGACGATGTTGCCCTTCTGGTGACGCCCGCCGCTGACCATGTAGTTGTTGAGCACGGTGGGTGCGGTGGCATCGACGAGAGCCAGGCGCACCTTCAGGTCCTTGAAGTACCAGTCGTCGCCGCCCGAGCCAGCCGCATCGAAACGGACATTGATATTGTTCACCGTAGGAGCGAGAACCAGCGAGCCTGAGTTCTCGGCACGGAGGGAGGGCGTGGCGTTCTTAAACTCCTGCTCATAGAGGTGCGCGTTGTCGTAGTCGAACTCCTGCAAGTTCCAGCCGTTGCCGCTGTACTGCGCGTTCCTGTCTGCATAGTCCCAGCGATGAGGGAAGAACTGCGTATGCGGATTTGTCTCCACACTGCCGCTGGGGGTGTAACTGAGGATAAAGCAGGCCTTGTAGAGCGATGTGGAGGGGGTGTTGACACCTCCGTTTTGGTCGTTGCCGTCGTAGGTGGTGCTGTTGTCGGCCAGTATCTGGATGTACTGGTAGCCGTCCTGATCTTCCTTCTGCGTGAAATAGACGGTGGCATACATTTTGGTACCGCTGCTGTTCAGGTAGGTGCGCAGGGTGCTGTTGCTGTTATAGAGCGCGCCGGTGCTCACGGTGTGGATGGCCTGGCTGTAGCCACCGTCACCAACCTTGACCCACGTAGCGGCAGAGCCGCTGTGGGCCACGTCTAAATAGTGGGTGGTGCCAGAGAGGAGGCTGCCGTCGCCGTTATGGTAGAAATAGGTCAGGCCAGTGATGCTGTTGTTCAGATAAATGTCCGTGAACTGGGTGCCGCCCGAGACGGTGCGGTCGCATTGGGTGATGATGGTGCCATCGAGGTCGAGCAGCTCGAAGCGGTACTGGCGCGAGGCGCTGCTATAGACCTTGTAGACAGCATCGCTGGGTACTTCTTCCGTCACGGTGACGGTCTTGCTTGTCTGTCCGGCGGTGAAGGTGAGGCTGCCGCTGACGGCGGTGAAATGCTGCCCCTCGATTGCCGAGAGGCTCACCGTGCGGTAATAGACCGTCTCGGCCGAGGTGCTCTCGCTGCGCGTGATGGTGAAGGTGGTGATGCCTGCGCTGGTGCTGCTCGTCAAGGTCCACGTGCTTGCGGCCCAGGTGCTCTGCCCCGCCACCAGTGCTGCAATGGTCAGCAAGGCGGTGAGGAATGGTTTGAAAAGGTGGTGTCTGTTCATACAATATATTGTTTACATTTATTTGTCTAAAAGAATTCGTCCGGGTGGTCGCGGCGGTAACGCCAGACGCGGATGGCGGTCCAAAACAGAATAGCCAGGACCATCAGGGCAAAAAGCAGAAGTATGATTGTTTTGAGGTGCATCATCGAAAGTGTTTCGGGATGCAAAAGTACATATATCAATACATATAGATTTTCCTCTGATGGAAATTTCCGCCAGAGGAAAAAGAAATTCTGTCAAAGGAAAATGGAAAAATGGATAAGAAAGAGGGAATGCCGTAGGCATAAGATATGGGTAGCCAGCCGTTCAACGATTGTGGGATTCGGTGAATCGTTGTTCGTGGGTGGTTGAATTCGTGAAAATGCCGTAGGCATTAGATATGGGTAGCCAGCCGTTTCAACGGCTGGTGGTCAACGGGTGCCACCCCCATATGCACCCCTTAGGGGTGCGATTTGTTTTCGCGTTTTATATCCATCTATTTTAACGGCTGGGATTCGGCGGATGGAAATTGATGATGTGTTTATAATATCGCACCCCTAAAGGGGTGCAATTTATTGTTGCCATATTATGTCCAGCCGTTGAAACGGCTGGCTACCCCAATCAGAGGCCTAACGGCCTCGATTTGTATTCAACGGCGTATCCCAATTCATAAAATGCCGTCGGCATTAGATAATGGTAGCCAAATGTGTGAAAATGCAGTCGGCATTAGGTATAGGTGACCGAATGAAAAAATGCCGTAGGCATTAGATATGGGTAGCCTGCCGTTTCAACGGCTGGGGGTCAACGGATGCCCCCCCGTATGCACCCCTTTAGGGGTGCGATTTGTTTTCGCGTTTTATATCCATCTGTTTCAACGGCTGGGATTCGGCGGATGGGAAATGATAATGTGTTTAGAATATCGCACCCCAAAAGGGGTGCAATTTATTGTTGCCATATTATGTCCAGCCGTTGAAACGGCTGGTTGTTTGTCATCCATTCATTATGCACCCCATAGGGGTGCGATAATCGAAAACACAACAACCGTCACACGTCAATCGGCAAATCCACGCATCATATATTCCGGATTGTAATCGATGCCGGCTTTGCGAAAAATGTCGGCCATTTCTTCTTGGAACGTCACACGTCGGTGATGCTCACGCTGGTTCTGTATGTACGTCTGTACGGTAGGGACAAGAGATCGGCTATAAGAGAATGCCCCGTAACCCGTCTGCCACGAAAAATCCCCGTGAAGAAATTTTTCGTTTATCCATCGTGTAGACTGCCCTTTCAATTCCTTTACCAACGATGCTACGCTTTCCGCCGGGTGCATTCCGATAAGCAAATGAACGTGGTCGGCAGTGCCGCCAATGGCGTGAACGAAATGTTTCCTGTTTTGACAGGCTCCAGCCAGATATTTATACAATTCGTCGACCCAATCGTCGGAGATGAGAGCCTCGCGTCGAGATACGGCGAAGACAATGTGCATATAGATTTGCGTATAGGTGTTAGCCATTGTGTTGTTGTTGTGTCGCACCCCTAAAGGGGTGCATTTTATTGTTGTCGTATTATGTCCAGCCGTTGAAACGGCTGGCTACCCCAATCCGAGGCCTAACGGCCTCGATTTATATCCAAATTGCCATCAACCATCAACCATTATATCCAATATATCCAATCAACCATTAACCATATATCCAATCAACCATAAACCATTATATCCAAATTGCCATCAACCATTATATCCAATCAACCATTAACCATATATCCAATCAACCATAAACCATTATATCCAAATTGCCATCAACCATTATATCCAATCAACCATCAACCATTATATCCAATCAACCATTAACCATTCTGCCGGTAGCTCGACGGGGTGTCTTTCCCTTGGGCTTTGAAGGCCTTGGACATAGAGGCTTGGGAGGAAAAGCCACACTGGTCGGCGATGTCGGCCAGCAGTGCGTCGGGATGCTGGTGGATGAGGGCGATGGCGTGGCGCACGCGGTGCTGGTTGATCATATCGTAGAATGACGCGTAGCCGCTACGACGGATAGCTTCGGAGAGGTATTTGCTGTTGGTGCCGAGGCGCGAAATCAGCAGGTCGCTGGTGATGTGCGGCTCAGTGAAAATTTGCTCGTCGTTGAGAAGTGCCTCAAGGCGATGTGCCAAGTTCTCACGGGTTCCTATGTTGTGGGATTTGTCTGATTGTTCAGACGGGTCGGACTGCCCCATCTGGGTAGGCACCTTGCGCCAGGGGTTGAGGGTAAAGATGCAGAACCAGACGCTGGCACCTATAAAGATGATATCGCGTGCAAACTTCACCCACGGATTGTCGGCATAAAAGTTGATGGCTAAGAGGATGAGTATCAGTGTCGGTACCCAGCGGATGATGTTGGCGAAGTCGACAGGGAAGTCGTCGCTGTCGGCATAGCGTTCCTCGTTGGCGCGCTGCACGGCACGCGCTATCTTGATAGCCATCTGCACCGACAGGCATAGGTAGCCCAAGAATATGATACTCACGGCCCCCACCATCCAGACACGCCAACCTTCGGGCAGCAGCGAGTGGCTCACGGCCTGTCCAAACATCGGCACCAGCACCACGATGGCAGGCAGCACAATCCAGTAGTCCCGTGTCGAGTGTTTATGTTTGGGAAAGAAATAACTTTCGCACATAATTAGCATCTGCAACGAGAAGAAGAGTAGCGAGAACGCGTTGACATAGAGCAGCGCGTCGCGGTCGCCGATCTGAAGCGTGTAGGGCAGTTCGAACAGTTGCAGCAAGTAGATAAAACCTACGGCCCGCTGCGCTGGAAAGAGCTCGCGAAAATGCTCGTCGTATGCTGCTGGCCGGTAGAACCACTTCAGCAGCCAGCTGTATAGGTGCACGGCGATGAACGCCACATTGGCAGCGAAAAGAATGTGGTATGAGGTCTCCGAGAGCGCCATATATGGAAGCAATTATTCTATCGAAAGTATTTCAGTGACAACAAACTGGCTGTTGCCGCGCCAGGGGAGGGTGCCCAGGTGGCGTTTCCAGCGCAGCTCGACGTGCTTGCCGCTGGCGCGCATCAGGCGCTCGGCGATTTTCTCGTCGGTGACAGAGAATTTAAATTCGTTGCTCTGTATGGAAGTGGTGTTCACTTTGGCCGAGCGGAATCCGCTCTGTATCATCTTGCCCTCGTAGGTTTTGAAGAGGATGCCCTCTTTCTGGAAATAGTTGATGTCGCCGGCGTTGACGCCAGTGCTGTAGACGAAGAAGAAACGGAAGAAGATAAAAAGCCCTAAAGCCAGGACGATGATGGATGTGCTGATTGTGATGATTTTAGCTTTGCGAGTCATGTTTTTTCTTTTGATAACGTCTATTTCTCTTGTTTAGTCTTTGTCCTCAAACAATTCTTTTCCCTTTGCCATTCACGTTCATGCAATAAACTCCGTAAATAATCGTTTTATATCGCAAACTATTCCTCTCAGAGCGCTATTATGTACGATGTAAGAATTACAGCCATTCGCAAGTCGGACTATAAAGATTTGCAGCAAATATATGAAAATCCTATTCTTCACACCTGCGACATACAGGTAGGGCAGGAGTGGGTTGCCCACAATGCCCAAAAGCCCGAAACGATGTGCGACAGCGCTTGGGACACTATGCGTTGGTTTGTTAGGGAGTTGGCCGAGGGTAGGGGCGACTTTTACGATGGCTGGATGAAAAATCCCTACAGTGCAATGATCAGTTGCAACGATGGTTTCCGACCCGTCAGTTTCCTGCTCGAACGGATATAGGTCACTCCTAAAATTTATGAGCACCTCTAATAATTATTTAAAACGGCGTGGTATGCCTGCGAATACATAATGAATAAAGAAAATGCAATGAGCAATTGTACGAATTAAACGAATTGATATTTAGAAATTTGTTTTGCTAACAAAACGCGAATTAAACGAATTTTAGAGGTTACCTTATTTTATAACGGCGAATTAAACGAATTAGCCTTTCCTATCTCGAGATCAGCGAAATGCCGCTGCGTTCTTATGTGTAAAAAAAAACGCGGCTCATTCGAGTCGCGTTTTTTAGTCCTTTAGAAAAAGTTATTTCTTCAGAGCTTTCAGACCTTCCTCAACGCCTTTCTTGGCAGCGTCTTTGGCAACTTCTTTGGTCTTGTCGACGGCAGCGTCTTTCACCTTGTTGGCGATGCACTTCTCGGCCTCAGCCTTGACAGCAGCCTTGAACTCTTCGTCGTTAGCGTACTGAGCGAAGCTCTGGTCGATAACGGTGTTGACACAGTTCAGGACGTCGCCGCAGTTGCAGATCTGCTGTGCAGCGTCCATGATAGCAGCCTGACGAGCGTCGTTGTTGGCGTCGGTGCATTCAGCAGCGGGATTAGCAACTTCGTTCTGCTCGCATGCGGTGGTGTCGGTGTTGGTGGTGTCGGTTGCCTCAGCGTTGCCGCCGCAGGAAGCCATAACTGCGCAAATAGCTGCGCTTGCAAAGAATAAAAATACTTTCTTCATTGTTTTTTAATGTTTTAGATGTTTGTTTTCTTTTCTAATGATTTGCAAAAGTACACAAGTTTTTTTGTTTCGTATTTTTTTTATGTTTGTTTAACATTTGTGTTTCAAATGACTATTTGCAGACTATCTTGGTGGCCTTGCCGTCGAACTTGACGATGTAGATGCCTTTGGCTGCATTCTGGAGGTCGATGGTGGTGTTGCCTGCTTCCAGATTGCGGACCAGGATTCTGGCACCTCGAATGTCGAAAAGTTCCATGACACCTGCATGAGGCACGTTGATGTTGAACTGTCCGTTGTTGGGGTTGGGGTATATCGAAATTCTTTCGCTCAGTGCTTCGGCTATGTCGGTTTTTCTTTCGAACGAAGCATAGATGGTGTGGCTTCCGCCATTGGTACCATAGCGGAAGGTGTATGTTCCGTTGTCGTTGTTTTGTATCAGGCTGGGAGATATGTATCTATTGTCCAATGTGATATCCTCCAATGCGTATCCGTTGGCCGGAGTGATGGTATATTCAATAGTGTCTCCGTCGGCTTTTATGGTGTTTCCGTATGGCGCGATTGTTCCGTTGGCGTCGCAATCGGATTTGATCAATGCTCCTTGTCTGATTTCAACATTGTCTATTGCAATCTGTTGTCCTTCTTCCGTATATGCTGTGAATTGTATTCTGCTGTAGTCGCCGACGTTGGACATGGGCAGATATACGTCACCCCATGTGGCCATTCCGACTCTCCATGTGGTTGTATCCAGCACGCTCCATTCGTCGGTAAGTGTGCGACGCAATTCGGTAACCAGCATCGTGTTTTCGTTGCACAATGCGTTGAAATGGATTTTGAATTTAAGCACAGCGTCGTTCTGCGGTTCCATAATGAAAGGTGCGCTGGTCGCAGTGCTGATGCGCTCGTTGGCACTTGTCAGCGATTTCTGTCCCATAAGGCTGTCAACGGTCCATGTGCCGTTCCAGCATCCGGGCATATTCCCTAAAGTATATTCTTCAAAGTCTTCGTTGACCCATTCCGTGATGTCGCAGTCTATGGGGCTTCCTGCAGTCGTGATGCCGTCAGAGTATCTGCCGCGTCGATCTATCGAGAATATCTTGAAGTAATAGGTCGTTCCTGTTGTCAGTCCATTTGCTATGGCCGTTTTTCCGCTGCCGCGATAGATGACGACACCGCCGCCGTCAACGCTGTCGCCGACGTTGTACATGCCGCTCGGAATTCCAAATGCCCCTTCTTCGGTGCTCATCACCACCAGGACGTTCATGTTGCCGTAGGGTGTCCAGTCGACTACAACCGATTGGCGGTCAACGCCTATAACCGTAGCCGATGTCGGGTCGGGCGACAGTTTCTGTACGGTAAAGAACACCTGTTGTGTGGTCTCGTTTTCGGAGATGTTGTATATGGGAGTGTTGTTTTTTGCCATCGACCAGGGACGGAACCAGGGAGCCGAATTGTCGGTCAGCGAATCTCTCATGCCGCTGGCTCCCGGATAGGGCGTGTCGGTGTGGCCCAATATGCCGTAGCTCGTAGGAGAGGAATTGGGCATAGAGTCTGTCGGATTGTATGGTTTGGCGAGGATGTAGATCTGCTGCGGATGGCGATAGTTGCTGACGCTGGCTCCGTGGGCACTTGGATGTATGTGGTATACCAGCATTCCGTGGCCGGGAACGCCAACGTCCCATTTAATCGGTTGTCGGTTCTCGAGCAGGAAGAAATCGCCGTTGGTAGAGGTGTTCACACGATGAATCTCGCCGCCAGTCTCGACGGGATTCATGATGTATCTTGCTGCCGTAGCATCGATGGTGTCGCAAGTCTTCCAGTTGTAGATGTACAGTTTGGTGTACGGGTTGTGGTGGGCGGGAGTTCTGCCGCCGCGATTCCAGCTGCCGCCCGACATGATGTCCCATGAGCCAAGACCGGGGAACTGTCCGCCGCTCCCTTCGTAATCGGTGTCGTAGTAATCAGGGGCACCGAACACATGGCCCAGTTCATGGCATATAACGCCGATGGCTGTCAACTCAGTCCCGTCCGAACCGCTACATTCCGGTGAGCATGAATATACGTCGACGATAGTGTTGTTGTATTCGGGAGCGTTGAAAATGTTCCATTTGTGCGACCAGATGCAGTCTGCTCCACCGCCAGCTTCTTCTCCTACGCCGGCAAAGATTATGTGCAGGCCATCGATGTATCCGTCACCGTCGTTGTCGTATCTCGAGAAGTCCACGTCGGCCGAAGCCATTTCCACGGCCTCGTTAGCAAAATCCTGATAACCATTGTTGCTGTTGCCGTAGTGGGCCATATTGTACATGCCGGTATAAGGTCCGACAACATCAACGCTGAGCGAAAACAATCCTCCGCTGACATCGTAGTAATAGTCGTGGACGCTTCCGGTGCTGCCGTGTGTCGTATAGTTCACTTGGTTGAACAGGCGTTTGAAATCCAGTTTGTTGAATGTGAAACTTTTGTCGTTGAAGGCGAATAAGATGACGAGAAATTTCTTCTCGCCCAACACGTTGGTCATCGTCTTCGGTCCGCTTTTGGCGTTTTCGACCTGTTTCCATATATTAAGCAGTTCGTCGATCTGCCGTTTGCTGAAACGCAGGTGTTTGGGAGTTTTCTCGAGGAAGTCGCGTACCTCTTGGCTGCGCATCTCTTTTTCGGTGGCAAGCAGGTTGCTGGCAATCATGTTGCCGTTCTCGTCGCGCATGGCGTACATAAGACTTCCATCGTCACCGTGCAGGAGGCTGTATCCGTCAACGGTCTCCGCCCAATGCACGCGTTCGTCGCCTTTAAGATAGATCGATACTGTTGTCTCGCGATTGCAGGGCTGTCTGAACACTACCATATCAGGAAATGCCGGAACAGCCATGGCTGTTGTCGCTGCAAAAAATAACAAAAAACTTACAAGGATTTTTCTCATTTGTAATTACTCTATTGTGTTCTCGTCAAATAAATGAATTGTCAAAAAAAGGTTGCCGGTCCATGCGCCTGCAACCTGATGAAATGTGTTGGTTCTTAAAGGAATGCTTCAGTCTCGTATTCTTCTGCGCTGCAGGGTTCCACGTTTGCCCCTCCGTCAATCCACATGTATTTGATGTAGCTTGGATTGGCATTCTTGTAGAGGTCTTTTTCGAATTGGCGACGTTGGCTGCTGGTGGGGAGGTTGCGAAGCACGTAGTCATTAACCTTTTCGACCAGAAAGCATCTCTGGGCCGTCCCGTTGTCCATGTCGTAACGTTTTGCGAAACGTTCGTCGTTCTTGAGCTTTATAGGGTCGCCTTTCAAATTTGTCGATACCTGTTTTGTCGCCATAACCCAGCTGTGGAACAGGTCGATGTTGGTTTTTGTCGATCTTAGTTGGTATTCCAGGAAGGCGGTCTTTTTACCGTTTTCGTCTTTCCATTTGTGAAGCGTCACCACAAGTATTGCATCGACACCATATTGTTCGTAGAATGTCTTTATATCGCTGTTTTTTAGCTGCTTGTGTGTAAGGTTTGTTTGTTTGGCGATTTCTTCCGATGCAATAGGGCCTATCACATAGTATCCCTTGTTGATGAGCGGATTGCCCATGGTCTGGTACATATAGGCCTTGGCGCTGTTGAGCTCGTTGTTGTAGGCGATGTCGGTAGGGTATTTTTCTATTTTGCGCTCTGCGTTGTCGGCTATCGGGGCAATGTAAATAGTCGTCGGACGTTCGCTGTATATATCGCTGTATGAGGTTATTTTCTTTTCTACTTTGCATGCTGTGAGCAGAAGGGCTGCCAGCATGATGATGTGTGTGATATTTCTTTTCATGTCGACTCTATTGCGGTTAATCCTTTTTTTCGGTGTTCATCACGCTTTTTTCTTCGTCCGTAGCTTTCTTTTCAGCGTCCATCTCCCTCTTTTCGGTCTCCATCACACCCGAAGCCCTCTCTTCGGCGGCGGCACGTTTTTTGGGCGAAAGGCCGCTCTCGTCAGTCTCGGAAGCGCTGTTGCTGCTTATGCTGTTGTCGTCGATGTATTCGGGAATCATCTTCTTTTTCAGCTGCATCACGTACCCTCTCGACGACGGGAAGGTCGCCATTTCGGTATTGAACCAGTTGTTGGCTTCGGCGTGTTTCCCTTGTCTTGCCAGAGCCACAGCATAGTCGCTGTAGATGCCGGGGCGCTTTATGCCGGATTTGCGGTTTTTGTTGATTACCGAGCCATAATTTTTGGCCAGATTCTCAAGATTCTGTTCCGTCGGCTCTTTGCCGTAAGTAAGCATTGTTGCGGAATCAACCATGGCCTCACTGCTGCCGCACGAAGCCATGATTAAGCCAACACCGATAATTATCAACCCTGCGGTTGTCTTTTTTTTATTCATCTTGCTGATGCAATTTGTTGTGCAATAATATACTGCAGCCGCGTTGCTGTTGGATATGGCAACAGTGTCTGCTTTCAAAACAATTTGCAAAAATACAAAAAAAAACGATATTTTATTCTTTTGCATTCTAAAATAAAAAAATATTTGATTCCTTTCCATGCTGAAACTCTGCTATTTCCATTTGCCGTTTTTTTTTATCGCCACAAAGTCAGAAAAAATGGTTACTTTTGCACCTCCAAATAAAGCGGTAACCGCTCTGTCGCCGGCAGCGTTAGCGTTGCGGGAGGAAAGTCCGGGCAGCTCAGAGTCACCATACTTCCTAACGGGAAGGGACGTATCGCCCAAGCGCTACGCCACAGCAAGTGCCACAGAAAACATACCGCCTCCTTCGGGAGGTAAGGGTGAAAACGCGAGGTAAGAGCTCACGACTTCCGCAGTGATGCGGATGATGGTAAACCTTATGGGCTGAAAAACCAAATATACCGACAGTCAAGGGTTGACTCGCCCGTTGTCGGGGGGTAGGTTGATTGAGGTTGCCGGTGACGGCAGCCCTAGATTAATGGCAGAGGACTGCCTGCGCAGTTACAGAACCCGGCTTACAGGTTGCCGCTTTTTTTGTTTTGACATAATCGCTCACATCTCAATTTTCAATATAACACGTGAATATCGAAGCCATACTCTCGCCGCAACTGTACGAAGGCCGCCAACTGAACCAATCCCACTCCACGGTGGCTGTTGACGTATTGCGCGCCACATCGGCCATCTGTGCTGCTTTCGCGGCCGGTGCGTCGCAGATCGTTCCGCTCGACTCGTTGGAGCCGCTCCCTGACTTCCGCTCGCAGGGCTATATGATTGCCGCCGAGCGCAACGGGATGAAGCTCTCTGGTGCCACATGCGGCAATTCGCCTACCGAATATCTCATGATGCAGCTCAACGGCGCCAAGTTGGCTTACTCTACAACCAACGGCACGGTCTCAATACTTCGTGCTTCAGACTCCGATGCGTTGTATGTCGGTTCGTTCGTCAATCTGTCGGCCCTTGCCAATGCCATCGTCGAGGCAAATAGCGAAAACCTTGTCATCCTCTGTTCCGGATGGAAAGGCGACCCTTCCATCGAGGACACACTCTTTGCGGGAGCCCTTATTTCACGACTCATGACGGCACTCAAGTCCGTCACCCTTGTCAACGATGCTGCAATGATGGCTCTCGACCTTTGGAAAGTCGCTTCCGACAACCTGTACGAATACTGCTTGAAGGCTACGCATGTACACAGGCTCATGAAATTGGGATGCCAAGCCGACATCCGATGGTCGTTGCAGATCGACGCATGCCCACTGGTGCCTGTCTACAACCGGGCGTCGGCATCTCTACAACTCTCTCATACCCTCGGCAAAAACGACTGACCGATGCGACCCAGATGCCATATACTGTTTGTGCTTTTATTCGCACTTCCAATATTGATGGAGGCGCAAGCGGTTGACACATCTGTAGTTAGAGTGCCTCTCTTCCGAATCGACCAGTCGCAGTCTTCGCCGCAGCCCGCAATCCTCCGTCCCGTTCCGGCGGCAACGGTCGGCACGTCGCTTCTCGTGGGTGCCTCACCCTTTTTTTTCGAGCCTTCGCGCCGACAGAACATCCTTGTCCGCGAACGGGTGCAGCTGTACCGGCGCAATACCTTCGACCATCGCTATTTCTCTTTCGACAACTACACGCAGTTTCTGCCTATCGGTTCGGTGATTGCATTGAATCTGTTCGGTGTCAAGTCGGTGCACCCCATGCCTCAGCTCGTTGTCCGCTCGGCCTCGACAATGTTGGCTTCGGCGGTCCTTGTCCATCCCATCAAATTTGCTGTCACAGAGTGGCGCCCCAACCGCAGTTCCTCGACCAGTTTCCCTTCGGGGCACACTGCGTTCGCTTTCGCCGGTGCCGAGTTGCTAAGACTTGAGTATTCCGAGACATCGACGCTTATCCCTGTGGCGGGCTATCTCGTCGCTTCGCTTACGGGTTTTATGAGAGTGTTCAACGATTGCCATTGGACAGGCGATGTCCTCGCCGGCGCAGCCATCGGCATCATTGCCGCCGACCTCTCATGGTTGCTCAACAATGCCCTCGAATCAAAAATACGCAATTCACGACATCGCAGGTGATGTCCCAATAGAAGGCTTATCAGTAGTGATTTATGAAACAAATTGCACATATCAACTCTCCGTTCCCTGAAAAATTCGGTATCCCGCGCCAAAGCAACATCGTGTCGGATATCACTTCCACAATCGTTTTTGAACCGGATTACCGCAATCCCGATGCACTTCGAGGCATAGAAGAGTTCGATTATATATGGTTGATATGGCAGTTCTCGGAGAATCTTCGCGAGGGTTGGTCGCCAACGGTTCGTCCGCCCCGGCTGGGAGGAAACAAGCGTATGGGCGTCTTTGCCACACGGTCGTCGTTTCGACCCAACGCACTGGCTCTCTCTTCGGTACGCCTGATTGATGTCAAGCTGCATACCGCCGAGGGGCCCTTGCTCTATGTGGCCGGTGCCGACTTGCTTGACGGAACCCCTATTTTTGACATCAAACCGTATCTACCCTATACCGATTCGCATCCCGAAGCCCGCAGTGGCTTTGCACCGACACCGTCCGACAGACTGCTCGACGTCGAATGTCCCGAACGTTTGGCCGTTAAAATTCCTGTCGAGTTGCAATCGTCTCTCTTCGACCTTTTGGCTAACGATCCTCGCCCTTCATATCATGATGATCCTGAGCGTGTTTACGGTATGCGCTTCTGGTCGTACAACGTGAAATTCTCTGTCGACGGGAAAAAACTTACCATAGTTGATATAATTTAACTTTTTTTAACGCAGCAAAAACACGTTCAGTCTCGTCTTAGAAATAAATGAATAACGACGAAGAATTAATAAAGGCTTGTATACGTGGCGACCAGCGTGCTTGCAAACAGCTCTATGACCGCTTTGCACCACAAATGTATGCCCTTTGTTTGCGATACTCGCATTCCAACCTCGTAGCGCAAGACATTCTTCACGACGGTTTCATTAAGGTCTTTGATAATCTCTCCAAATTGCGCTCAGCCTCTTCGCTCGCAGCATGGATACGCTCAGTTATCGTCAAAACAGCCATCGATAACTGGCATAAGGAAAAACAGACGGCAAATATTGATACCCTGCCTGAAAATATGGAGTTTTCGTACAATTCGTTCTCCGAAATCTGCGCCCATATCGACATACAGGTAATCCTCAACGAGGTGCGTTCCTTGCCGCCAGCCTATAGAATGGCTTTCAACCTGTGCGACGTCGAAGGGTACCAATTCGCAGAAGCTGCAGACATCCTTGGCATTACCGAGTCCACAGTCCGCTCAAACCTAACCCGTGCAAGGTCAATCCTCGCCACAAAACTAGGAAAAATATACAAAAAGAAACCAACCATTTAACCTATAAACCCCATTAACCCCATAAAAACCCTATAACCCTAAAACCCTATAACCCTCAAACCCTATAACCCTCGAACCCTCAAACCCTCAAACCCTATAACCCTCAACTATCCCATGAACGATTTGAAAGAACGTTTCGATAACCTTGAAATCAACCCCGACCCGCAGGTCTGGGAATCTATATCCGATACAATGCGCCACCGCGTCGTTGTGCGTCGTCGTGCCATTGTAGGCTCAGCCTCTGCAGCAGTCGTTGCCGCTCTTGTTTTTGCTTTCATCAACCGTCAGCCGAAGGCTGAACTCCCGGAAAGTACCGTCCCCATCGTGGCACAGAACACCCTGTCGGCCGAATCCGAAACGACTGTCCGCGAATCATCTTCCGCAGTAGTCTACAACCAGGACAACGCAACGACGCCAGTAGCTGTAGCTCCACAGAAAAAATCACAACAATCGGCCAGCGACATTCCGGCAGAAGTACAAGTCACCACTGAATCGCTCGAGGTACCGGTGCAAAGCAGCGAACTTGAAGCACCGAATACCACCACAACGAAACAAATCGATACTCCTGTCGAAACCGTCGAAGCTAACGTCAATCCAGTTGCCACGACGAGCACTGCCAATCCGGTGACGCCAAATGCAACTGCGGATCCTTTGCCGACCAAGGCTACGCCCAAAGTAAGCACAGACCGTGATGTCAAGGCACCTGCGTCGGAACTCGTAGTCTGGATCCCCAATGCTTTCGCTCCCGACGATCCTGATGAAGCCGTGCGACTCTTCAAGGTCCGGCCCAACAATAATGCCTCTATCGTTTCGTTTGAAATGTACATCTACTCACGTGGAGGACGAATGGTCTATCACAGCAAAGACATCAACCAAGGCTGGGACGGAATCGCTAATGGCCACAGTCAACCGATGGGAACCTATGTCTATGTCATACAAGTCAACGATGCCGTGACGGGTCTTCACCACTACAAGGGCACGATCACTCTTATCCGTTGACGGCGCACGGGTCAAGACCTGGCGAAATCTTCTTTTTTTTGGTTAGAACCAAAAACGGACAAGGCCCGCTGAAAAGCGGGCCTTGTCTTTTTGCTCTTGGCAGTAACGGTTAGTAGATGACTTCTACAACACCGTTGCGCTGTATGTCGCCGAGGTATCCCTTTCCTGTGAAGCGCCAGAAGTATGTTCCGGCAGGGATGTTGTCCTTGGCAGGATCCCAGAAATCATCTTCTGACGAGATGTTTTCTTTATAGAATACCCGTTTGCCCCAGCGGTCGTAAACAACCAGCGAGTTGTTGGGGTATCCGAGACCGTTCACAAGGTTGCGGATTATGAATTTGTCGTTCACGCCGTCGCCATTGGGAGTCACGGCATTCGGGAACTGCAGGTAGTCGTTGACCAACAGTATCGAGCTTTCGCTCGTGTCGCGGCATTCAACCACATTGCCGCTCGGTCCCATTGTTTGTGTCATGGCAATCAGACGAGCTGTGTAGTTGCCGGTAATGTCCTCGCCGTCGGTTTCCCATTCGAAAGTGGGGTTCACGTCGCGGAGCGTATGGTACGATATCGGGTTGTCGCGGTCGTACTGTATCTCCCAATAGTAGCGGTTCTCGTCCGACTGTGGTATTGTCAGGTTCTGGAATGTCACCGAGGGGTGCATCACCGTCGGGTTCATCGGCTCCCACGAGAAACGTGCCACAGGGCTTGAGTAGACCGTGATAAGTTTGCTGTAGACAAGCGAGTCGTTGCAGCCATGGACATTCTTGACAAAGTATTTGAAGTCATATTGGCCTGTACCGTATGTGTGTGTCGGGCTTTCGGCAAACGAGGTGTCGCCATCGCCAAAGACCCATACATAGCTGTCGCCAAATTGCGATGTGTTCTCGAAGTGTATAGTATAGGGTTCGCATCCTTCAAGCGGATAGACGCCGGGGTCGAAGTTAGGCAGCGGCTGTCGGTTGATGTTGACACGTACCGAGTCGCGTGTTGCGCATGTCGTGCTACGCCAGTTGGTTTCAGCTTCGACCAGATACAGTGTCGACGAACCCATCATGGCTCTGGTCTCGATGGTGTCTGTCGTCTGGCCGAAGGGTTCCCACTTGAATGTATATCTGTAGGGATCTTCGCCTGTTGTGTCTTGCCAGGTGTGGCGGTCTTTGGCATCGAGAATCACTGTTTCGACATCGCATATCAGCAGAGTGTCATCGTCCGAGAGATGTGGCGTTGGGCTCCAAATGGTTTTGATACCGGTGGTGGTGTCCCATACGCAGCCGAATTCGTCGTAGATGTGTACGTTGATTGGGAAGTAGCCAGCGGTGTCGTGGCTCGAAATGACCGAGCGTGTGGGGTTGCTGTTTTCGATGTTCAGACCCCTCCAATATCCAAGGTCAAAGTCACCGGCTATCGAGTCGGGTTCCCAAATCACGGAGTCGATACCCACCTGGTATTCGCATCCACCGCCGGAACTGATACCGCAGAAGTCGATTGTCCAGGAGAAAATCCATCCGTTGTCCGAACCGAAGTTGTCGCACAGCTGGAATGTCCAGTCGCCATTCAGTGGGCAGCCCTCAAGTTTGCTCAAGTCTGTTGCAGGTAGGTAGTATCCTGTTTTCTCATCGTGGTTGCTGGGCATTCTCGTTCTGGCATGTCCGTTTGTTGCTTGCTGGCCGGCCTGTGCGAAAGGTGCCGGTATGGGCTCGAATGTATAGTTGGACACAGTAGTGTCGTTGGCTTGAGAATAACAGAAATAGTTTTCAGGTACGGTGCTTGTGGTGTTGCAAGCTTCGCCGGTCTGTAGGATATAGTCTTTGTTTTTCGAGAAGCAGTAGTCCCAACCTACACCATACATGTTGCAAACCGTATCACAATATATATCTCCTCCTTCCGAACCGCATTGTCCGTCGTACGAGTGGTGCGAATCGCCGCCGTATGGAATGCCGAGATACATTCCACCACCACCATACATTCCTTGCAAAATGCCTAAAGAGTCAAATAAAGTTTGGCTGTATTGGGATGGTAATTTACTGTCTTTACCAACTGTACCAAACCAAAGAATTTCCTCTTGTCCAGTCGGACATCTGATTCGGCCTCCGATGTCGCCAAGGTATTCGTGTTCCACATTGATACATATCGAGCAGATGTCAGCAGATGATTGCACGGTGCGTCCCGGAGGAAATTCGTCGAGGTGGATTGATGCATTGAAGCATTTGTCTGGACCAGCACAGTTGCCAGCATAGGGGCCGTCGGGGATGAATGTCTTACAGTCGATAGTCTTCGATTTGGTCTGGGCAAATTCGATACGTGTCAGCGTAATGGTTGACCCGGTTCCCTCATATCCGATGTTGACGATTACCGAGTCGGTAGTACACATTGTATTCAGGTCGTAGATCGTCTTGATAGGATTTTGTGCAATTCTTACCCTGACCGACTCCAACACCGTCGACTTGCAATTATGATAGTCCATTAGTCGCAGAGTGACATCGTAGCAGTCAAGGTCTCTGTAATAGGCGTATGCTTGTGTTAGCGCAATTCCAGCCGTGTCTTCGCCGTTGCCGAAATTCCATTCGAACATCGACATGGCGTCTTCGGGATGGTAGGCATAGTAGTTGGTGTATTCGCCGTGAGCGTTGAAGATGATACCTTCGCCAAGGCACAGGTGCATTCCCCTGAACCATTGGGTGTCCAAAACATAGCTCGACGAATCGGCACTCCAGTTCGTGTCGGTCATCATTACCATTCTCGAATATGCCGAGTCGACAATCACTCCGTTCCTGGTCTTATAGTACATCGAATCGATAACAGGTATGACGGTTTCGCATTTCTCACGACATTGGACTGTGATGCGGAATCCTTTGCCAGTAACGCCGTCGCCGTTGGTTATGAATTCCAGAGTCAGTTTTCCCGACATGTTGGCTGGTGACGGGAACACTGTTGTCTGGATCTGAGGATTCAGGTTGTTGTTGCAGGTGACAATCGCGGTTTTGTCGATACCTACACCGTCATGAATCTTCAAAGTGTCGCCGGGGTCGATGTCAAACTCATCGAAATACAAACTCATTCCCCATTCTTCGTTTTCGCATTCACCAGTGTCTATTACAATCCATCTGTTGTAGGGACCGTCTGTATAGTTGCCGTCGGCACCTTTCTCTGAATAGATGTGCAGTAGGTAGTTCTCCGAGGTAGTAACCATAGAGTAGGTATTACCGCTTACACTGCTTGTCAGAGTTACTTCGGCATCGTTCTGGGCTTGTCCAATTAAGGCAACCATCAATAACCCTAATAATATTCCAAGTCTTTTCATAATTGTTTTATTTTTGCGTTAATCTTGTTTTTCTGACTGGTTGTCGCTTTTTTGCCCTCAAAAAGTCTGAAAAACTTTCTTAAAAAATGTTAACGTTTTCGTAAGTCCGAGAGGAGAGTGAGCTTGCTCACTATCCCGAGGCGTGAAAACGTGGTCGCGCAGAAACCAACGTTTTCGTAAGTCCGAGATGAGAGTGAGCTTGTTCACTGTTCCGAGGCGTGAAAACGTGGTTGCGATGTGACCACCGTTATTTTGCTTTCGATTTGCTTCTTATGTGGTTGATAAGTGCCATAAGGAGTCCGAGGCAGATGAAGCCGCCGGGTGCAAGGATGAACAGCAGCATGCCGTCGGCGCCGCCTATGAAGTTCACGCCGAAGAAGCTGCCGGCACCGAGTGCTTCGCGAACAATACCCAGCAGGGTGAGAGCCCATGTGAATCCCAAGCCCATGAAGAGTCCGTCGAGCAACGAGTGCCATACATTGTTTTTCGATGCAAAGGCCTCTGCACGTCCGAGGACGATG
Source organism: Bacteroidales bacterium (assembly GCA_017522065.1). Classification (GTDB taxonomy): domain Bacteria; phylum Bacteroidota; class Bacteroidia; order Bacteroidales; family P3; genus Colimorpha. The sequence goes on along the minus strand of JAFXAD010000006.1, from coordinate 55,256 downwards.
CAGTTGACAACAATCAGCGGAATGAAGAGACCTAACGAGGCATACAGGTCAGGGATGAATCCCTGCATGACCATCTGGACTATGGTGACGAAGGTGGCGATGACAACGATGAAGCATGGTATGCGCACCTTGTCGGGCACTACGCTCTTGAGCAGCGAAATGACGATGTTAGACATCATCAGCACAAACGTCGTTGCCAGTCCCATACACAGACCGTTGATGGCCGACGTGGTGGTGGCAAGGGTAGGGCACATGCCCAGTACAAGCACCCATGTGGGGTTTTCCTTGATAAGACCGTTTTTGATTATCTCTGATGCTTTCATTGTTCGTTTTCTCCTTTCTCGTTGTTGAATGCACTATAGGCCAGTGTTACAAGTCTGCAAAAAGCTCTTGAAGTGATTGTCGAGCCGGTGATGGCATCGACGTCGCCATTGTCTTTTTTCACCATCAGTGGGTTCGTTCCGGGGTTCTTCCCTATCACGTTGCCCTTGCCGTCTTTCTGGAACCACTTGTCGGCTTTGGCGCCAAGTCCAGGGGTCTCGCTCGAACCGAGAATCTCGTAGCCGCTGATGTTTCCTTCGGCATCAAAGCCTACCATAGCCGTCAGCTTGCCGCCGAAGCCGTTGTCGTCCCAGCTTTCCATGGCTTGTCCAACCATTGCGCCTTGGGCGTCGACTGCGGTGTAGCGTACCATAGGCATATCGCCTTTGTCGGTCTTGACCGTCACGGTGTCGACGCTATAGCTTTCGTATTTCGGCAGCACTTTGGCTACAGCCTCAGCCACCTTCTTTTTGTTGACTTCTTCGATAGGGCCTTTGGTCATTTTGTTTACAAATGCCAATGCAAGACTTGCCACAAATGCTATCAGCGTCAGCGCCAACAGCATGTTTATCAATGTCGATTCTGCTTTCTTTGCCATTTTTTTCTCCTTTCTTTATCAGTTAGCAAATCTTTTTGGTTTGCACCAGCGGTTCAGCAGTGGTGTGACAGAGTTCATAAGCAAGATGGCGAAGCTGACACCTTCGGGGTAGTTGCCCCAATTGCGGATGATGATGGTCAGCAGTCCGCATCCGAATCCGAATATCAATTGTCCGGTCTTTGTCATGGGCGATGTGACCATGTCGGTAGCCATGAAGCAGGCACCCAGCATGATGCCGCCGGTCAGTATTGTCGTTACGGGGTCGACGAAGGCGGTCTTGTCGCACAGCCAAAGAATGGCGCTGAACACGAAAGCTGTTCCGATGAACGAAACGGGTATGTGCCAGCTTATTATCTTTCTGCAGAGCAGGTAGATGGCACCGATGAGGATGGCTATTGCCGACACTTCGCCCAGCGATCCGCCCATGTGTCCGAGGAATATGTCGCCCAGCGACGGCAGGTTCAGGCTTGGGTCTGCCATCACATCGCTAAGGCTGCGTCCTTGGCTCATCTGCTCTTTGATGAGTCCGAGCGGGGTGGCTCCCGTGGTGGCGTCGGTTGTGGGGACGCTGACCAACGAGAAGAGGTTCTCGCCAGGTTTGGGCCATGTGGTCATCTGCACGGGGAAAGAGATGAGCATGAAGACACGACCTACCAGTGCAGGGTTGAAGGGGTTCTTGCCGAGGCCGCCGAAGCTCATTTTGCCTATGGCTATAGCCACAAGAGCGGCAATGATGACCAGCCAAATCATTTCGCGCGTTGCCGGCACGTTGAATGCCAGCAGCAGGCCGGTGACGACGGCGCTGCCGTCGCTGACGGTCGAAGGCACTTTCATAATAAACTTTTCGATAAGCCATTGGAACAGCACGCAGCTGCATACCGAAATGAGGCTAATCAGCAGTGCGTTGAGTCCGAAGAATGCCACGGCCACTATCAGGCTCGGCACGAGGGCCAGGTTCACTCGCCACATGATTCGCTTGGTCGATTCATCGCTGTGTACATGCGGCGATCCGGATACGTTTAGCAGTTTCATATATTATATATTTATGTATTCTTTAAAATAATATTGTTCGTTCGAATGTGAATTTGTGTGTGGTTGATGACTATTTCTTCTTTGCCATCAGGATGCCTCTGTAGAGGTTCTTGCCCAGACGAATCTCGTCGAGAAGCGGCTTGTTTGCCGGGCAGGAGAAGAAGCAGCATCCGCACTCTATGCAGTCCAGAATGTTGTGGGCGCCGGCTTCCTCGATGCGGCGGTTCTTCACCAGCGACGAGAAGAGGTAGGGCTCCAATCCCATGGGGCAAGCGTTCATGCACTTGCCGCAGCGGATGCAGTTGCTCTCCTTGGCACGCACAGCCTCGCTCTCGTCGATAACCAGCACACTCGATGCACCTTTGGTTGTCGGACCGTCGAGGTTGCTGACGGCCTTGCCCATCATAGGACCACCGCTGATGACCTTGCCGGTCGTTTCGGGAAGTGAACCCATGCTGTGTTCGATGATGTCTTTATAGCTTATGCCGAAACGTACGTGATAGTTGTGCTGCGTGGCGAGTTTCTTGCCTGTTACGGTGAGTATGTTCTCGATGAGAGGCTTGTTTTTCTGAATGGCTTCATAGACGGCGTAGGATGTGCCGACGTTGCTTACCACGCATCCGACATCGATAGGCAGTTTGCCCGACGGCACACGACGTCCGGTGATGGCATTGATAAGCTGTTTCTCGGCACCCTGCGGGTATTTGACTTTGAGGGGTTCGACGATGATGCCTTCAAATTTGGCTGCCATAGCCTTCATTACGGCTATGGGTTCCGGTTTGTTGTTCTCGATGCCAATGTAGGCGTTGGGTACGCCGAGGGCCTTGCGCAGTATGCTTACGCCGATGCATATCTCTTCGGCGTGTTCCATCATCACGCGGTGGTCGCTGGTCAGGTAGGGTTCGCACTCGACAGCGTTGATAATAAGGTATTCGGCTTTCTTGTCGGGAGCGATGGAATATTTGATGTGGGTGGGGAAGGTGGCACCGCCAAGTCCGACCACACCCATGGCTTTCAGTTTGTCGACGATTTCTTTGGGTTCGAGATTGCATTCGCGTTTGATGTCGGGAGTGCGGTCGATGGTCTCCTCCCATTCGTCGCCTTCGATGTTGATGTAGATGGCGGGTTTGGACAGTCCGAATGCGTCTTTGCAGGTGTCGATTTTGGCAACCGTGCCGCTGAAGGGGGAGTGGACGTTGGCGCACATGAAAGCTTCAGCTTTGCCTATCAGTTGTCCGACCTTGACCTTGTCGCCTTTTTCCACGCAGGGAGTGGCAGGGGCGCCCAGGTGCTGGTTCATGAGAATAACGGCAGTCTTGGGAAGAGGGAACTCTTCGATGACAGCGTTTGTCGATATTTTGTTTTCTTCGGGGTGGACACCACCCATGGCGAATGTCTTCATATATTCCTTTTAGATTGAAAAGGTGTTGATGTAAATGTGTTCAGTTTTTTTTGATGAGCTTTTCAGGCTTCCTTGTTCTCAGCGGGTGCTGTGGCCGGTTCCTGAGCTTGTGCGGCAGGCTGTGCGGGAGCGGCAGGGCGATCCACTTTGGGAGGGAAGTTGACAGCATGGATGGCACCTGTCGGGCATTCGGCGACGCATTTGCGGCAGAGTTTGCACACGTTGAAGTCGATGTAAGCCAGATTGTTCTCGACGGTGATGGCTCCGAAGGGGCAAGTCTTGGCGCATTTTCCGCATCCGATACAGGCTGCGCTGCACGATTTCTTGGCTTCGCCGCCTTTTTCTTTGTTGCGGCAGGCCACGTAGACCCTGCGGTTCTTCATGCCCTTGTTGCGCAGTTCGATGATGCCGCGGGGACAAGCCTTCACGCAGGCTCCACAGGCAACACATTTGTCTTCGTTGACGATGGGCAGACCAGTTTCGGGGTCCATGCTCAGAGCGTCGAACTGGCAAGCGCGAGTGCAGTTGCCAAGTCCGAGGCAGCCAAAGACGCATCCGCTTTCGCCGGTGTAGAGGCTGTTGGCAAAAGCGCAGTCCTGCAAGCCGTCGTAGTGGGTCTTTGCAGTTGCGTTGGCGCAGGTGCCGTTGCAGCGCACCACTGCCACTTGGGGTTCTTTCTCTTCGGGAGTGCAGCCGAGAATGGCAGCGACCTTCTTGGCTACTTCGGCTCCGCCTGCGGGACAGCTCAGGCCGTCCATGTTGCCCTGCTTTACGAAGGCTTCAGCCATCGCACGGCATCCGGCTTTGCCGCATCCACCACAATTGGCTCCCGGCAACACCTCTGCGACCTCGTCAATCAGAGGGTCTTCGACAACCTTAAACTTCTGAGCTACAAAGTACAGCACCATCGCAAAGATGGCTCCGGTAATGCTTAGAACTAATACTGCTGACCAGATTTCTGTCATAATTCTGTTTTATTTAGTTTTTATGGATTGTTTCTTATTTATAAATTGCAAATTTACACCTTTTTTTTTATCTATGGAAAATTAATTTTTCGATATTTTAACATCGTAATGTCAATTGCTTGTAAATTAATCTTATAAGTGGTAGTATCTTGGTGTTTTTCTTTGGTGGAAGCCACTGTTTCCGATAGTTTTTGCAAAGTATTTGGCCCGTTGTTTTCATAAATATTTTGCCAGTTGTAAAAAACTTTGTATCTTTGTACTCTCAAATCAATTGACAAATCAAACACAAAACTTACCATCTATGAACAATATAATTGTTGGATTCGACTTTTCTACCGGTTCTGCAAATGCTGTTGACTTGACCATTGACCTTGCCAACAGATGGCAGTCCGATATTCGTCTGGTATATGTCAAATCGGAGAATGAAGACGAAGCGCCCATCCGTGCGGAAATTGAACGCCGCAATGCCGGTGTGGCACATCTATTGAAGGGTATAAAACTCGAGTATGTCATTCGTGAAGGTAAAGTGGCCGAACAGCTTACGAATCAGGCTATAGAGGACCAGGCACTGATGATTGTTGTCGGCACCAACGGCATGTCGGGATACGAAAAGAACTGGGTGGGCAAGAATACTTACCGGACCATAACAGACTCGCCGGTGCCAGTGCTTTCGGTGCGCGAAGGTTTCGATTTCAGTAAGGATTTGGAGCGTATTATTGTGCCGCTCGACAGCACCACGGAGACGAGGCAAAAAGTCCCATTCGCAACCCGAATGGCCAAGACATTCGGCGCCACAGTCCACCTGTTGGGTCTATACACGTCCGATTCGAAGGATATCAAAGGCCTCGTGAATGGATATGTCGACCAGGTCGAAAAATATCTCGACAAGTATGAAGTGAAGCATGTGACGGAGTTTGTCGACGCCAAGAAAAACCTCACGGTCACCACTCTCGAGTATGCCGACAAGGTCAATGCCGACCTGATAGTTATCATGACGGAGCAGGAGAAGGCTCTCACGAGTTGGCTGATTGGAAATTACGCTCAGCAAATGCTGCATCTGTCCAAGCACCCCATCCTCTCTATCCGTCCTGAACAGATCGGTTCGCAGTCAAGATAAAATGATGAAGAAGAAATTAGTATACCTGTTTTTACTCTTTCTTGCTGTAACGTCGGCGTCGTATGCCCAGACGCGAAAGGGCAAGGTGGAGATTACCGGTGATGTGAATGTTAGCGAACTCGTCAAAAAGCATATCGAGTTCAACGAGCGCATGCAGACGGTGCCCGGCTATCGTGTGCAGATAGCAGCCTTGTCCGGTGCCGATTCCCGCAACCAGTCCTTCGAGCTGAAAAGCAAGTTTAAGGAGGAATATCCTGATGTCGAAGTGTATATAATCTTCAACGAGCCTAATTTCCGCATCAGGGTTGGTGATTTTACCAGCAAGCTGGATGCCTACGTCTTCATGCGTCGCATCAAGGACCGCTATCCAGGCACCATCGTCAACGACAATGTCTATCCGATACACCTCGACTGGTCGAATATCGTTCCCGAAACGGATGCCGATGCTGATTTGTAGGATTTGACATTATCCGGAATATAAAAAAAAGACCGTCCAACCGGACGGTCTTTTTTGTCGTAAAGATTTTGATTATATCTCTACACATGTGGTGGTTTGAGTGTATTGCTGACCACCCACACTCATGTTAGCAGTGGTGTTGCCGTCGGAGCACTCGCCTTTGTCAATGTGGATCATTTGCTCAGTTACTCCGTCCATGCCCTCAATATCCCATTTTTGGACAGTGGTACATTTGCAGTCTTTGCCTTTGTTGCAGCTGCTTAGTGCGAAAATGAAGGCTACAGCTAAAAGAATTGTTAATTTTTTCATGATGTTTATGTTTTTATTGTTTAAAGATAGGCGATGAGGTGTTTGCTCTTTGAGCTGGATTTGAGGCGTTTGAGGCCTTTTTCTTTGATTTGGCGCACGCGCTCGCGTGTGAGGCCGAATTTCATGGCTATCTCGTCAAGGCTGAGGGCGTGAGGCATTCCAATACCGAAGTACATTCTGATAACATCGCGTTCGTACTCGGTGAGGGAGGAAAGTGCACGTTCGATTTCGAGCGAGAGCGATTCTTGCATCAGGGCCTCGTCGGTAGCGGGAGTGTCTTCGTTAGGAAGCACATCCACGAAGTTCACATCTTCGTCGGCGATAAGCGGGGCGTCGATAGAGATGTGGCGTCCGGAGATGCCGAGGATGCTTTTGATTTTGTCTTCCGGTATTCCCAGAAGTTCGGACAGTTCCTCTTCCGATGGGGGGCGTTCCAGTTTCTGCTCCAGTTTGGAGATTTCTTTTTTCAGTCGGTTGAGAGCTCCAAGCTGGTTGGAGGGGAGTCGCACAATGCGCGAATTCTCGGCAATGGCCTGCAGGATAGATTGTCTGATCCACCACACGGCGTAGGATATGAACTTGAATCCGCGAGTTTCGTCGAAGCGCTTGGCGGCTTTAATAAGTCCCACATTGCCTTCGTTGATGAGGTCGGGGAGGCTAAGACCTTGGTTCTGGTACTGTTTTGCAACAGAGACGACGAAGCGCAGGTTAGCCTTCGTCAGGCGGTCGAGTGCTGCTTGGTCGCCGGCTTTGATGCGTTGAGCCAACTGAACTTCCTCTTCGGGTGTCAACAACTCTTCGCTGCAAATGTCTTGAAGATACTTGTCGAGCGATTTGATGTCGCGGTTGGTGATGGAATGGGTAATTTTTAATTGTCTCATATATCGTTAGTCGCTTTTTTCAATCCGTTTTCCTGCATTAACGACTTTTTCAGAAAAAAGTTTCATTATTGTAAAAAAAAATATTCCATTTGGCTTTTTTTTCATATTTTTGCATTTGTTTAGAGTGTTTCCACACATTGCTTGGGCAGGGTGTGAGAGCGTTGTAAATAGATGTAATCCAGTAGTGTCTGTCATTAGGCTTAGGCTTTTGGCTCGACTTTTGGATTACGTTGTGTGTTGAATTTTGGAAAATAAAACTACCTATCATGTTTGAAAATATAAGCAGTAAGATCGAAAAAGCGTTGCACACATTGCGTGGCAAGGGCTCAATAACCGATATCAATATTGCTGAAACAGTAAAAGAGATCCGCAAGGCGTTGCTCGACGCCGACGTGAGCTATCCTATAGCCAAAGAGTTTACCGACAGGGTCAAACAGGAGGCCCTCGGTCGCGATGTTATCCAGTCCATCGAACCAGGACAGTTGATGGTGAAAATCGTCCACGAGGAGCTTACCAAGCTTATGGGTTCGGAGACAGTCGACATCAATATCAAAGGCTCGCCGGCCATTGTTCTTGTCGCCGGTCTTCAGGGCTCGGGAAAGACAACTTTCTGTGCAAAGCTTGCTAACTACCTTAAAACCAAACGTTCCAAGAGCGTTATGCTCGTGGCAGGCGACGTCTACCGCCCAGCAGCTATCAACCAGTTGCAGGTTCTGGGTGAGCAGATAGGCGTTCCGGTCTATGCCCAGTTGGGCATTGCCGACCCTGTCAAGATTGCCGAAGATGCCATCCGTGAGGCAAAGCTCAAGGGCATTAACGTTGTGATTGTTGATACTGCCGGTCGTTTGGCTGTCGACGAGGAGATGATGAACGAGATTTCGAATCTCAAGAACACCCTGCAGCCGCAGGAGACGCTGTTTGTCGTCGACTCCATGACGGGTCAGGACGCCGTCAATACGGCCAAAGCCTTCAATGAACGCATAGACTATGACGGAGTGGTGCTCACGAAACTCGACGGCGATACACGCGGTGGTGCGGCTCTCACGATCCGTTATTCTGTGAAAAAACCGATCAAGTTCGTCGGTATCGGCGAGAAGATGGACGCCCTCGACCTCTTCCATCCCGACCGTATGGCTAACCGCATCCTCGGTATGGGCGATGTGGTCTCGCTCGTCGAGCGTGCGCAGGAACAGTATGACGAGGCAGAAGCCCGCAAGATACAGAAACGACTCATACACAATGAGTATAACTACGAGGATTTCCTCTCTCAAATTGCCCAAGTCAAGAAAATGGGCAATATGAAGGACCTCCTCGGCATGATTCCGGGTCTTGGCAAACTCACCAAGGATATTGAAATCGGAGACGACGCCTTTGTGCCGATCGAGTCCATTATCGGTTCGATGACTCCGTACGAGCGCCGCAATCCGTCGTGCATCAATGGCAGCCGCAAGCAGCGCATAGCAGCGGGCAGTGGCCGCACGATACAGGAGGTCAACCGACTTGTCAAGCAGTTTGAAGACACCAGAAAGATGATGAGAGCCGTCTCGTCCAAAGGCGGCAACATCAGAATGCCCAAACGCAGAAGATAGTCTTGAAAACAAGGCATCGTGAACACGATAACTTATAATAACTAAATAATTAAAACTCAATATAATGACTCAGATTCTTGACGGAAAGCAGACATCAATAGCCATCAAAGACGAGATGGCCAATCAGGTACGCCAATATACAACCAAGGGACTTCGCCCTCCCCATCTGGCTGCCATCCTTGTGGGCGACGACGGCGCCAGCCAGACATACGTGGCCAACAAAGAGAAAGCCTCGCACGAGGTGGGATTCACCTCGTCGGTATACCGCTACTCGGCAAACACATCCGAAGAGGAACTGCTGAAAGCCATCGAGTTCCTCAACAACGACGACGACATCGACGGATTTATCGTCCAGCTCCCTCTGCCGGCACAAATCAATGAGCAGAAGGTGATTAATGCCATATCGCCGGAGAAGGATGTCGACGGCTTCACGCCCATCAATATCGGACGAATGGTTCTGGGCGAGGATGCTTTCCTGCCGGCAACACCTATGGGTATATGCTCCATACTGAAACACTACAATATAGAGACCACTGGCAAACACTGTGTCGTGCTGGGTCGCAGCAACATCGTCGGTACCCCTGTCGCCAACCTGCTGTCGCGCAAAGGTTTCGACTGCACGGTGACACTGTGCCATAGCCGTACCCAAAACCTGCCCGAGTTGACCCGTCAGGCCGACATACTGGTCGTGGCCATCGGCAAGCCCGAGTTCGTCACCGCCGATATGGTCAAGGACGGGGCCGTTCTGGTCGATGTGGGAATCCACCGCATTGCCGACGAGAGCAAGAAGAGCGGCTACCGCATCATCGGTGATGTCAAGCACGGTGAGGTCGATGCCAAATGCAGCTGGGTGACTCCCGTACCCGGTGGCGTAGGACCGCTGACGATAGTGTCGCTTCTGCAGAACACTATGAAAGCCTATAAGAAAAGATTTAATCTCTAAATCCCGGACCACACCGGTCAAGAGATATACCTTCTACCGGAAATTGGACGCTAATGAATTTGTAAAAGTATGAAAACCATAGTGGTTGTTCCTTGTTACAACGAGTCGAAACGTCTCCATCAGGACGAATTTCTCAGTTTTGTAGAGCAAAACGAAGATGTGGCGTTTCTTTTTGCCAACGACGGTAGTCGTGACAACACCCTTGAAGTACTGCAACAGCTTTGTGCCCGCCACGAGCGGCTGATGTATTACGACATACAGCCCAACGGAGGCAAGGCCGAGGCCGTGCGCAAGGCTATGCTTTATGCCGTGAGCCAATATACGCCCGAGTATGTGGCGTTTTGGGATGCCGACCTTGCGACGCCCCTCGACGAGGTGCCCGTCATGGTGCAGTGGGCAGACAAGGACTTCGATATCGTAATGGGTCTCCGACTGATGCGTCTTGGCGCAAAGGTGCGGCGCAAAACGATGCGACACTATCTTGGCCGCTGCTTTGCGACGGTGGCGTCGATGATGCTCCATCTGCCAGTTTACGATACACAGTGCGGCGCCAAGCTTTTCCGGGCGTCGTTGGTGAACGACCTGTTTTCGGAGCCTTTCATCACACGATGGCTCTTCGACGTCGAAATACTGGCACGCTACAACAGCCGTTTCGGAAAAGAGCGTGCTGTGGAGCATATCTATGAATATCCGCTATACCAATGGCAGGACGTCGACGGCTCGCAGCTCAAAAGCCGCGATTTTTTCAAGGCCCCTGTAGAGTTGCTCAAGATACATCGCAGGTACAAGAAACGCTAACATTATAAAGAGATTATACATCTGTACGTCAAAAATAACATGAAGAAATTTTTTTCTGAAAACAAGCAGAATATTTGGTTTTGGCTGTTCGTGATTGTGGCAGCCGTTCTCCTCGTTGCAATGCCATTGATGAGCCTCGATGCCGGCAACAGCGGTGACGAGGACAAGTTCCAGATACCGCAGGGACGCTTCGTGATGGATTATTTCCATTCCGACGGTGCCGACACAACCTGTCTGCAGGATGTGGTCAACCTCAACGGAAAAGACCAGAGCTGGAATCTGAAATACTATGGTTGCTCGTTCGATGTGGTGACGGAATGGATAAACGAGACATTCGGTGTTGACGATATCGCCCGCACGCGCCATATCTGCAACTCCTTGCTTGGGTGGCTGATAGTTCTTTTCGGCGGACTCATAGCCTATCGCATCGGAGGCTGGAGGGCCGGAGTGCTGACGATGTTGCTGATGTTCTTCTCGCCACGACTGTTGGGACATTCATTCAACAATCCGAAGGATATTCCGCTTGCTGCAGGTGTCGTGATGACGATATACTACATCATGATGTTTTTCCGTCAGGTGACTCCGCAGATTGTAGACGCCGCCGCATCGAAGGTCAAGAAGGGAACAAAGAATGTGCAGTACGCAGAGCAGGCCTTTTCGGACAAGGTAACCCGTTGGCTGTCAATTTTCCTCTTCGTGTTGCCGTCGCCGTTCATCATCAAGGCGGCCGGTCTTGGCTATACGGTTCTGATTGTCGCACTTTTTGTTGTGGTCCTTTTGATAAAGGATGCTCCTAAGTTCAATCCATTGACACTGATGATGTTGTCGCTGTCGCTTGCTTTGGCTGTCAGCAACCGTATCGGTGGACTCATCGTGGTAGGATATATGGGGCTGTGGGGTCTGCTGTGGCTGATACGCTATGGCAAGAGCGTCGGAGGTGCGACGATAGGCAAGACCATCGTCGCTGCGGTGATGGTGTGTGCCATAGGTTTCTTTGGCGGCTTGCTGCTGTGGCCCTACGCAATGCAGAATCCTGTACACAACAGCATAGAGAGCTTCAAACTGATGTCGCAGTTCGACGTGCAATTGCGCCAGCTGTTCGAGGGTACAATGATGATGTCGAGCAATCTGCCGTGGTACTATACGCCCAAGTTTATGCTTATGACCATTCCGCTTGCTGTGATGGTGGGCTGGTTGCTCTACCCCTTCTTCGGAGCCTTCAAGCGTGAACGGCGCATCGAAAGCATAATGATATACTTCTGTTTCCTGTTCCCGGTGTTTTGGATTGTCTATACAGGAGCCAATGTATATGGTGGCTGGCGACATTCGCTGTTTGCCTATCCGCCTATGGTTGTTGCTGCAGGACTTGGATTCGACGCCTTTGCCGCCTGGTGCGGTCGGAAAATCGGAGAGCGGAAAGCGGAAAACGGAAAGCGGAGAGCGTGGGTCGAGCTGGTATGTTCGCTGGTGCCGCTGTGCCTGCTGGTGCCTCCGGCGCTGCACACCGTGCGCAACCATCCGTACGAATATGTCTATTTCAATGAGTTGGCAGGTGGCGTGAAGAAAGCCTTCGGCCATTATGAACTCGACTACTACTACCACTCGATGCGCGAGGCCACAGAGTGGGTCGTCGCCAATGCCGAGCCGAAGACTGACGGCGAGCCGACGATTGTTGGTTCGTGGCACATCGAGTCGACGAAATACTTTCTGCGCAACGATTCTGCCCGATTCGCCACGCGTTTTGTGCGCTGGGGGCAGCGATATGAATATGACTGGGACTACCTGGTGTTTCCTATTACGGGTATATCTGGCAACTACCTTCTCAGCCACTCGTTCCCGCCATCGGACTGCGTCCATACGGTCGATGTCGACGGAGTGCCTATTGCGCTGGTCTTGAAACGCCAAACCAAAGACGACCTGCGCGGAGTCCAGCTCCTCAAGGAGGGACATGTCGACAGTGCGGCCATGCTTTTCAGCAATGCCCTTCAGATGAGTCCTGACAATGTAACAGCTCTCAGCAATATGGCAAATATCGAACTGCAGCGTGGCAACTACGACAAATGCATTGACTTCTGCAACCGTCTCAACGATGCCGACCCCTCGAATCAGCAGGGCCAGCAGCTCCTCGTCTACGCCTACTTGAATTCGGGTCGTCAGCAGGAGGCCGCTTCGCTCTTGGACAAGTTGAAGGCTGAGGGTCTGTCGTCATTCCCGTTCACGATGACGGCACAACTCTATGCCCAGCAGGGCAATGTCAGTGCCGCCCAGAACGAACTCAACGCCATGCTCGACCGTGGCCTTATGGATCAGGATGCACTGAACCTTTATGTGCGGCTGCGGATGGCGCAAGGCTCCGACCAGAACGCTGCAGTATACAGTTTTTATTCGGCATACGCCAACGGTTTGGAGAAAAACGGTGACAAGAAAGGTGCCGAACAGCTACGCAAACAAATGAACGGAGGCAGATGAAAAAGATTTGGACAGGCATAGTGAAACTTTTTGGATGGAAGTTCGACCTTCCACCTGCCGACGACTGGAAGCGTCTGCACCATTGTGTGCTCATCGAAGCTCCACATACCAGCATCTACGATTTCCTGTTGGGTGCCGCCTGTGTGTGGCGTCTGGGGTTGAACGGACGATTCTTTATCAAGAAGGAGTTCTTCGTCTTCCCGCTCCGCCACTTTATGCGTTGGAGCGGTGCGCTGCCGATAGACCGCGGTAACCCTAACAACAACATGATAGGCAATGCAGTAAAGGCATTGGCTGAGAATGATGATATTTCGTTCATTATCACGCCCGAAGGTACCAGGAAAAAGGTGAAACGTTTCAAACGCGGTTTCTACGAAATAGCAATGCAGGCCAATGTGCCGATAGCAGTAACATACATCAACTACAAGACGCGGCACATGGGCGTCGGGCCACTGATAGAACCCACGGGCGACTTCGAAGCCGACATGTTGCGGATACTCGAGTTGTATAGCGGTGTCTCGCCACGCAATGCCAAAGGATGGGACCTAGAGCTGCTGAAAAACACATACAAACATTGAAAAGAAAATAATACATATATAATATGAATAACGTACGACGTATCTACGTAGAAAAAAAGCCGGATTTTGCCATCAAAGCTTCCGAGCTAAAGAGCGAGATGCTCAATTATCTAAATATCAACAGCAACAATGTTCGCGTGCTGATTCGTTATGATATTGAGAACCTTTCCGACGAGACTTATAAGAAGGCTCTTGGAACGGTCTTTTCAGAACCGCCTGTCGATTATGTCTATGAGGAGCAATTCCCCCACGCCGCCGGCGATTTCTGCTTTTCGGTCGAATACCTGCCTGGCCAGTTCGACCAGCGCGCCGACAGTGCTGAGCAATGCTGCTGCCTGCTCAACGACGCCGAGCATCCTATCATTAAGAGCGCCACGACTTACGTCATCAGCGGCACGTTGACTGACGAACAGAAAGAGGCTGTCAAGAAGCATTGCATCAACCCCGTCGACAGCCGCCTGACCGACGAGGTGAAGCCCGAAACGCTTGTCGACCATTTCGATGAGCCCGCCGACGTCATCGTCTTCGACGGCTTTAAGGATATGGCTGAACAGCAGCTGAAAGAGTTATACGACTCGTTGGGTCTGGCTATGACCTTTGCCGACTTCAAACATATACAGCGCTACTTTCACGACGAGGAGCATCGCGACCCCACTATGACCGAAATCCGTGTGCTCGACACCTACTGGAGCGACCATTGCCGCCACACCACCTTCGCCACCGAGCTGAAGGACGTGCACTTCGACGACGGATACTACCGTCCGCTGATAGAGGGTGCCTTCAAGCAGTATCTGGCTGACCATAAGGAACAATATGTGGGACGCAACGACAAGTACGTCTGCTTGATGGATATCGGAACACTGGCCGCAAAAAGGCTGAAGAAGGCCGGCTACCTCGACGACCAGGAGCCCAGCGACGAAATCAATGCCTGCTCTATCGTGGTGCCGGTCACCATCGACGGGGTAGAGGAGGAGTGGCTCATCAACTTCAAGAACGAGACCCACAACCACCCGACCGAAATCGAGCCCTTCGGCGGTGCTGCCACCTGCCTTGGCGGATGCATTCGCGACCCACTTTCGGGCCGTACATACGTCTACCAGGCCATGCGCGTCACCGGTGCTGCTGACCCCACCAAGCCGCTGAACGAAACCCTGCCCGGCAAGTTGCCACAGCGCAAGATCGTCACCACCGCCGCCCGTGGCTACTCCAGCTACGGCAACCAGATTGGCCTGGCCACCGGCCTGGTGAACGAGATATATCATCCCAACTATGTGGCCAAACGCATGGAGATTGGCGCCGTTATCGCTGCTGCTCCGCGTCGCGCCGTGCAGCGTCTCAGTTCCGACCCCGGCGATGTCATCATCCTGCTCGGTGGCCGCACCGGCCGCGACGGCATCGGAGGTGCCACGGGAGCCTCGAAGAGCCACACCACCAAGTCGCTCACAACCTGTGGCGCCGAGGTGCAGAAGGGCAACGCCCCGACCGAACGCAAAATCCAGCGCCTTTTCCGTCGCGAAGAGGTAAGCCATCTTATCAAGAAGTGCAACGACTTTGGCGCTGGTGGTGTCAGTGTGGCTATCGGCGAATTGGCCGACGGTCTGCAGATCAACCTCGACCGCGTTCCCAAGAAATATGCTGGCCTCGACGGCACCGAACTGGCCATTAGCGAGAGCCAGGAGCGTATGGCCGTCGTCGTCGACCCCAAGGATGTGGATCTGATGCTCAAGTATGCCGACGAGGAGAACCTCGAGGCTACGGTCGTGGCTACCGTTACCGAGGAGCCTCGCATGGTCATCAGCTGGCGCGGCAAGGAGATTGTCAACCTAAGCCGCCGCTTCATCGACACCAACGGAGCCCACCAGGAGACCACCGTCAGTGTCAAGATGCCCACCGAGCCTGCCAATTCCTCCAAACCCTCCAAATCTATCAAAGAGTTGTGGTTGGAGACCCTCGCCAACCTCAACGTATGTTCGCAGAAGGGGCTGGTCGAGATGTTCGACAGCTCCATCGGTGCCGGAAGTGTGGTGATGCCCTTCGGTGGCCGTTATCAGCTGACGCCTACTCAGTGCATGATCGGCAAATTGCCGCTGCTCGACGGCAAGTGCGACACTGTGACGCTCATGTCCTATGGCATGGATCCCTACCAGACTTCGTGGAGCCCCTTCCATGGCGCAGCCTATGCCGTGCTCAGCAGCGTTGCCAAGATTGCCGCCGCCGGTGGCGATGCCAGCCGCGTGCGACTCACCTTCCAGGAATATTTCAAGAAACTGGGCAACGACCCCTACCGTTGGGGCGAACCCTTCAGTGCCCTCCTCGGCGCCTATCACGCCCAGATGGGTCTCCACCTGCCGGCCATCGGTGGCAAGGACTCGATGAGTGGCACCTTCAATGATATTGATGTGCCGCCCACGTTCTGCTCTTTCGCGGTGTCGACCGACAATCTCTACCATGTCCTCACACCTGAGTTGAAGATGCCCGGTGCCAAACTGGTGCTTCTCGACATCAAGAAAGACGCTTACGGCATGCCCGACTACGAGGACGCCATGAACCAGTATCGCCTGCTGCACAACGCTATCGCTCTTCGCGACAAGGTTGACGAGAAGGCGTTCGGACCCATCTACTCGGCCTACGCCATCGGCATTGGAGGCATCATCGAGGCAGTCAGCAAGATGGCTTTCGGCAACAAACTGGGAGTCTCTCTCAACGACAGCGTAAAGCTCGGCGACCTCAGCCAAGTCAGCTATGGCGATATCGTGGTGGAGACCGATGCCGACATCGCTTCGCTCCCGTTCCGCTGCCGTCAGATTGGTGTGGTGACCGATAAGCCCTGTTTCGAATACAATGGCGAATGTGTCAGCCTCGACGAGGCTTTGGACGCTTGGCAGAAGCCTCTGGAGGGCGTCTTCCCCACCCGCACAAACATTCCCATTCAGCCCATTCAGCCCATTCAACCCAAGGACTTTAAGAATACCTGCATCTGTCACCACAAAGTGGCCAAACCCCACGTCTTCATCCCCGCCTTCCCCGGCACCAACTGCGAATACGACTCTGCCCGTGCCTTCAACCGCGCCGGCGCCGAGAGCGAGATTATCGTCTTCCGCAACCAGAACGGTCAGCAGATCCGTGAGAGTGTGGATGCTTACATCGACGCTATCCGTCGCAGCCAGATCGTCATGATTCCTGGCGGCTTCAGTGCTGGTGACGAGCCCGAAGGTAGCGCCAAGTTCATCACCAGTGTCTTCCGCAACCAGAAGATTGCCGATGCCGTGATGGAACTCCTCAACAAACGTGATGGCCTCATGCTGGGCATCTGCAATGGCTTCCAGGCGCTCGTCAAACTGGGTCTCGTGCCATACGGGGAGATTCGTCCGCAGGCTGAGGATGCTCCTACATTGACATTCAACACTATCGGACGCCACCAGAGCAAGATGGCTTATACACGTGTCACCTCCAACCTGAGTCCCTGGCTGCGTAAAGCCGAGCTGGGAGCCACTTATGTCATCCCCATCTCTCACGGCGAGGGTCGCTTTGTGGCTCCGCAGGAGTGGATCGACCGCCTCTTCAAGAACGGTCAGGTTGCTACGCAGTATGTTGATCTTCAGGGTAATCTCACAATGGACGAGGAGTACAATATGAACGGCTCTTTCTGCGCCATCGAAGGCATCACCAGCCCCGACGGCCGCGTCTTCGGCAAGATGGGACACAGCGAGCGTCGCAGCAAAGGCAGCGCATTGAACATCTATGGCAACGACGACCAGCAGATATTCGAAAGCGGTGTCCAATACTTCAAATAATATCCATTGACATTTTCATAAACGATGAAACTGTTGCGGGAAATAATTGGATATGCGCTTGGCTGCATAATCTTTGTCGTTGCTATTCCGTTGCTGATGTGGCTGCTGTCGGGTATGCCGCCCATAGTGCATATTGGGGCGTTGAGAGCTACAATGACGGGGGTGCTGATGATAGGAGGCATTGCGTTAAGTGTATGGACGATAGTTTATATGCGACGCATTGGCAATGGCAACCCGATGGACGCTTTCAACCACGAGATAGCACCTCGTACACAGCACCTGATGACTGAAGGTCCATATAGCCTTAGCCGCAACCCTATGCTTAGCGGCACATTTGTATATTTGATTGGTTGCTGCGTATGGTTGTTCAGCTGGCAGACGCTGGTGGTTTTCCTCGTTTTTGTAGCAGTTATGCTGATGCAGGTTCACAGCGAGGAAAAACGACTGCGCCGCGATTTCGGTGACGAATACGACAACTATTGTCGCCGAACAGGGCGTTTCTTCCCAAAACGGATGAAATAGATTTGTATTCTCGAAAAACGGTTTTGTTTTCAAGTCTTAAACGCAGAATGTTATGGATTTAATACTGAAATATTTCCCCAACCTCACCGAGCGCCAGAAGGAGCAGTTTGCAGCTTTGCCAGACCTTTACAACGATTGGAACTCGAAGATCAATGTCATCAGCCGCAAGGATATGGACAACTTTGTCGAGCACCACGTGCTGCATTCGCTGGCCATTGCTAAAGTGGTGCAGTTCAAGACGATGTGCGACATTATGGACCTCGGCACCGGCGGCGGATTCCCGGGTATCCCTTTGGCGATAATGTTCCCCGACGCCAACTTCTACCTTGTCGATTCCATCGGCAAGAAAATCAAGGTGGTAAAGGATGTCGCCGAACAGCTGCAGCTGAAGAACGTCACCGCCGAGCAGATCCGTGCCGAGCAGGTGCAGCGCGATTTCGACTTCATCGTGTCGCGCGCTGTCACCGACCTCAGCCAGTTTGTCGGCTGGGTGCGTGGCAAGATATCGGACATACAGTACCACAAGCTGCCGAATGGAATCATCTATCTGAAAGGCGGCGATCTGACCGACGAGATAGCCCCATTCCGCAAGAAAGTGCGCCTCTTCGAGATTTCCGACTTCTTCAACGAACCTTATTTCGAGACAAAAAAGGTGATATATATGCCTTTGAAATAAAATATGATAATAACAATTTTCTAAATCAATTCAAAGTTTATGAAAAAAGTCTTGTTTCTTTTTGCCGTTGTGTCTTTTATAGGCATACAGTTTTCAGAAGTTTTCGCTCAAGCCGACCAAAAGTTGATTGCTAAGGCTAATTCGGGCGATGTCAAGTCGATGCGTAAGCTTGCTTTTTGTTACGAGCGTGGAGCAGGAGTTCCACTCGATTCGGCAACGGCGTTGCAATGGTATCAGAAAGCTGCCAACCTCGGCGACGGGGAAGCGTGGCTGCGAGTGTCGCGCTACTATCTGGAAGGCAGGGGTGTGCCGGCAGACACTGCACGCTATTTCGCTA
Organism: Bacteroidales bacterium; assembly: GCA_017522065.1. Lineage (GTDB taxonomy): Bacteria > Bacteroidota > Bacteroidia > Bacteroidales > P3 > Colimorpha. The sequence continues at coordinate 36,468 of JAFXAD010000006.1, read as the reverse complement.
TCCGAAAAGAATGGGCCGACAAGGGTCTGCCGAATGGTATTGCGGCACTTGGTTATGCATACCGGGGAGGTTTTGGAGTGATGGTCGATACGGCGCGCTACCTTGAACTCATACAGTTGGCTGCAGGCAAGGGATCGCCATGGGCGCTGTCGACGATAGGTGATTTGTATTCATACGGGCACTATGGTTATCCGGTAGACTACAAGAAAGCCGAGCAGTACTACAAGAAAGCCATGAAAGCCGGCGATGAAACATATAATATCGATTTGGCATATTTGTACACCAATATGGGCGACTTCAAAAACGGTCGCAAGTATATGGAAGACGCATTGAAGTGGAACGATCCAAACGCTCATGCGTTGAATGTGTTGTACACCTTTTACGGTAATGATGTCACTGCCGACGAACGCAAGGCGCAGCAGATGGCCGACGAATTGGTGTCGAAATTCCCGTACTCAGAAGGAACATACGAGATAGCAAGCCGTGTGAACCTGTTTGCTCAGCAGTATCGCGATGAGACAAAGGGTGTTGAATATGCCGAAAAGGGTGCTGCTTTGGGTAACAATACATGTCGCTTGAGGCTCGTTGACCCATATATCAGCAGCGGACATCCCGAGAAAGCAATAAGCGTGCTGAACGATGTGATATCGGACAAAAACGCGTCTTCTGAAGAAAAAGGAGTGGTCTGTACGGCTCTGTCGCAAATGTATGGTCAAGGTATGGGTGTTGAGCAAAATGACAATGAGGCTGTTGCATGGCTCAGACGCGGAGTGGAAAGCTATGGTAGCGCACCGTGTGCATCGGCACTTGCCGAATACTATGCCAATAGTGAAACAACCGACCCTGCAGATCGAAACAATCCGGCAATCATGTACTACCGTAAATCGTTCGAGCTTGGCGACACTGACGCTCTTGTAAATCTCGGTCGCTACTGTATGTATGTCAATGATGTCGAGTCGGCACTCAATGCCTTCCGTCAATATGCAGACTGTGGCAAGGCCGACGGCTACTATTGGATGGCTGTGGCCTATTCGCAGCTGCAGAACGAGGCAAAGATGCTCTCGATGATTAACGAGGGCGACAAGAAGGGCAGTGCACTTTGCCGCGAGGTGCTCGGTGTGATGTACGAAGAGGGCTCGCTGGGCGATGCACCCGACTACAAGAAGGCCGAGAAATACTACCTCGCCTCAGGTACCGGACGCTCGTACGACAAGCTCGGAGTGCTTTACCTCAACGGTATGCTTGGCAAGCAGAGCGAAAAAGAGCTCGAAAAAGGTGTACACTATATACAGAAGGCAGCTGATTTAGGCTACATGGACGCTGCATACCACTTGGGATATATCTATGAAAGTGGAGCCTATCTGAACCAGGTGGACCACGAGAAAGCACTGTCGTATTATAAATATTTGGCCGATAACGATTCGCCCGTTGGCAATTTCAAGTTAGGACTCTACTATGAGCTGGGCGACGGTGGACTGCAGGCCGACTCGGTAAAAGCCATTGAATACTACACCAAAGCTGCCGATATGGGATATGGTGAGGCAATGTGCTATCTGGGTGATTTCTATCGCATAGGACAATATATGCCTCTTGACCGTGCGAAAGCGTTCGAGCTCTACACCAAGGCCGATTCGGTAGGCGAGGAGATAGGTACCTACTATGTGGCCCGCAGCTACATGGAGGGTTGTGGTGTTGCCGTCGACACGGCTGCAGCAATCCCGTATCTGAAGGCTGCAGCCAGCCAGGGTGTAGGAAAAGCGGCATATCTGCTTGCCGAGTTCTACAACAAAGGATTGGGAGGAATCGTTGCCGATGGCGACACGGCATCAAAATACTATATGTTGGCACACCAAAACGGAAGTGGCGAAGCAAGCAATTATATCGGCTCGTCGCTGATAACGGAAGGCCACTATAAAGAGGCTGTAGAGTATCTGTATACCGGTGCACGTCGCGGCAACTACGACGCTATGGTGCTTTTGGCACTGTGCGAGCAGGAGGGAGTAGGTATGGAAGCAAATCCGGAGGATGCATACCTCTTGTTGGAAAATGTTACGCGTCGCGCAGACCATGCAGGAGCATACTATCAACTTGGGCGTGCCCGCATGTACGGAATCGGCTGCCAGCAGAGCGAGTCGCTTGGCAAACGCTATTTAGACACAGCGGCCATGCTGGGCAATATGCGTGCGATGTCGATGCTGGGCACATGCTACCTTGAAGGCTATGGCTGTCAGCCCGACACGACAGAGGCCCTTCGATGGCTCGAGAGGGCTGCGGACGGTGGTTCGTTGGAAGCCTGTAACAAACTGGGCTACATATATGAAGGCCGTGAGGAATATGAGAAAGCCGTCGAGTATTACCGTCGTTCATCCGACGGTGGCAACTACGAAGGCATGTGCTGCCTTGGGCTGTGCTATGAGAAAGGCTGGGGCGTGATACTCAGTTATAAAAAAGCATACGAGCTTTACAAAACCGCTGCCGATGCAGGCTATCATCGCGGCTATGTGATGTTGGCATACTGCTATCTTGAAGGCATCAACGTCGAGGAGGACCATGTGAAAGCACTCGAGATGTTCGAGAAAGCCGGTGAAGCCGGGAGCATACTTGGAATGTACAATGCAGGTTTGCTGCTTGAGGATGGCGAAGACGGTGTGCAACGCGACCTGAAGCGGGCCAAGTATTGGTTCAAGAAGGCTGCCGATGCCGGTTACGAGCCTGCTGCGGAAGCCTTGAAACGGCTGAAATAAAACAAAACGCGGAGCAATGCTCCGCGTTTTTTATTGATAAAGGCTGTTAAGCGTTCTTACCGATGCGCTGGAAGGAATGTCGGCATTATTGTCTATTGTTGACGGAATGAAGTGTACGGTGCGGCTTTCGCCGGTTTTCATGTCGAAGAAGTTGCGGTCGAAGTGTCCGTTGACGAATGGGACGGGTTCGATGTATACATCGTAGAGGTCGCTCTGTGCGGTTATGGTAACGACAAGACTGTTGTTCTCAATATGCTGTTCAAGCGTGTATCGGGGCTTGTCGTAGTGGCGGTCTTTGGGGTATGTGGCATAATACTGCTGCCATTCGTCTAAACTCCGTCCTCGGTATTCGTTTTCGTGTGAAGCTCCAAATTCCGCTTCAAACAGTGCTTGTGCGCGGTATTGTAGAGCTTTCCAGTTGCCGTAGTAGTCGATTGAGGACCAGCTGGCCACGGGCCAGCAGTCGTTGAGCTGCCAGAAGAGTGTGCCGGCGCAGCGGGGGTCGGTGATGTGGCAGAGGATGCCGTAGCCGGTGCCCCAGGCTTGTAGCAGTTGGCTGACATAGGCGTAGTCGTCGAGCGACAGCGTATGGCTGTCGAAGCCATAGTAGCACTGCATCGCCTTGTCGATAATTTGTCGTCCGCGTGCGTGCTTCTGGTGGCTGCGCAGGGTGGGGGAGTCGATGTCGAGCTGGTTGGCGGGTGTGAACTGTCGAATGCTGGAAATCAGAGGGTAGCTCTGGAATCCGTATTCCGACATGAATCGGCCGGTCTTTTCCTTATATATTTCGAAAGGCAGTTCGCCCCACCATACGCCCCAGTAATGGCTGTCGCCGTGGGTGGTGCATTCGGGATGGCCCCATCCGTAGAGCGGCGAGGTGGTGATGTAGGGTCGTTGCAGCGGGTCGCAATCGCGGACGGCTCGAGCCAAGATGCTTGTAGAGCTGGTGTTGGTGGCGGTGCTGGAATAGCCGAAGATGGTGTCCATGGCTTTCTCCAACCGGGCGCGCTGCTCGGGAGTCCAGTTGAACTGGCTTTGCCAGCCCCAGTCTTCCCATCCGTTCTTGACCTCGTTGTTGCCGCACCAGAGGACCACGCAGGGGTGTCGGGCGATGCGTCTTACCTGCTGACGAGCCTCGCGGTCGATATTATTCAGCATCTCCTCGTTGTCGGGATATGGTGTGCCGGCGAATATGAAGTCCTGCCAAACCATGAGTCCGAGAGAGTCGCAGAGATCGTAGAAGTAGTCGTGTTCGTAGATGCCGCCGCCCCAGACGCGCAGCATGTTGAACCCCGACTCCTTGGCTGAGCATAGCAGATAGCGGTAGCGGGCTTTTTGAGTCTCGTCGAGCACGGGGAAGCTGTGTACCGGAATCCAGTTTGCGCCCTTGATAAAGATGGGTTTGCCGTCCTTATAGAAGGTGAAACTCTGCCCGATGGAGTCTTGCTCCTGCCGTAGCTCCACGTTCAGACTCTTCGGAACGCTTGGAGTCGTCGCAGCTGCCGGCTGCCGGTTTGAGATATACACAGGTTTCCAGATGCCGCAGGTCTGCAGTTTCGGACCCCAGTCCCAGCCGGGCTGGTAGGGGGCCATGCGGGTGAAAGCACGCCGTTCGGGAAGGTCGATGCCATAGCGCATATTTTTTAAGTAAAGACCTCTGCACCAGTCGTTATCTTCCAAAGGCAGGAAGGTTACGGTGATGTCAAAACTGTCGCCCACGGGCTCAAAGCTAATGGCATTCTCAATGAACATGTCGTCTCTGAAGTGTGTGCTCTTCCATGTATAGGATTGATCATTAGTGTCTTTCCATCTTCCTTCTATCTTCACCTCGCAAGGGCCTGCCAGACCCTCAAATATCAGCCACAGTGAGTCCGCTTCGGGCAGTGCTTCGTGGGCCACCGTGGTGTGGTAGACCCACTGGCGTTCGTCGTAGACCCACTGCACCGAGTCCTCGTTGGTGCCGTAGTATGGGTCGTCGATAAGGCCGTTGGCCATCAGGTCGGTGTGGATAAATCCCGGCACGGTGGCGGTGTAGTCTTGATTGTGCCATGAGAAAAACCAATCGTTCAGTTCGATACGTTGTTCTTTGTTTGTCGAGCATGAAGCGAAGGTGAAAACAAAAACGAGTGCGGCAAGGTAGGTGCGTTTCATACTAAAGGTTAAAGGTTTGCTCCACTTCGGTCGCAAGCCTGCAAGCAGGCAGAAAGGTTAAAGGGGTGGAGGTTTGCAAGCAAAACGCGAATTAAACGATTTTTAGAGGTTACCTATTGTGAGGTGGGTCGATGTGCGCATAGTGGCGAGCATCGGAGATGAAGGTGACGAGGTAGATGGCGGCGAGTAGAGCGATGACGATGACGGCGACGATGTCGAGCAGCGTCAACGAGAAACCAAGGATGGAGTATGTGGCTGCTGCCAGCGAAGGCGAGGCGATGAGGACCGTGTTGGCGATGACGATGATGAGTCTGAACTCGGTTGGGCCAAACTTGGCGTAGGTGAGACGGAACTCACTCTTCAGGTGGGCGTTGATGCTGACATTGATGGTCAGGAAAAGGTAGAGGATGAATGCGGCGAGGGTGAGGTTGAGGTTCACCAGCGGCGAGAGGCCTGCTCCGACGAACATGAAAGCCTCGTTGATGCAGTCGACAGTATGGTCGATATAGTATCCATAAATAGGCCGTTGGTGGTTGCGGACGCGGGCCAGGGTGCCGTCGAGTGAGTCGCCGTACCAGTTGATGACGAGACCTGCCGAACTGAGCCACAACCAGTTGATGTTGTAGATAGTCAGGTAGAATCCAAGTCCGGTGAGGAAGGCTCCGACAACGCCAACCAGAGTCAGCATATCGGATGTGACCCAACGGGGTTGCCGTTCGGCGAGCCAAACGAGGGCTTTGCGCTCGGCTGCGTTGATGAGTGATGTCTGTATGCGTTGTGCTTGTTTAGGTTCCATGGTGAATAGTGAATGGTGAATGGTGAATAGTGATTAGTGAAAAGTTATTCTGACTTCCAGAAAGCGAAGATTACGGCAAGGAGAATGAAGGCGAAACTTACAAGGTGGTTCCAGCGGATTGGTTCGCTTTTGAAGACGGTGGCGACGATTACGGTGAAGACTGTCAGCGAGATGCACTCGGCCAGGATTTTGAGTTGCATCAGCGAGAAGGGGCCTCCGTTGATTTGGCTACCGATGCGGTTGGCAGGAATCATAAAACTGTATTCGAAGAAGGCAACACCCCACGAGGACAAGATGATTAGTATAAGAGGCCATGAAGTGTTGATTTTCATTTCGGTCAGCTTCAGGTTGCCATACCAGGCAAAGGTCATAAAGATGTTGCTGACGATGAGTAGAAGAATTGTCGTTAGAGCTTTGGGCATTTTAAGAGTATAAAGAGGTTATACCATTATCGCTTGATTGCGTTTATCAACATAGAAAATACTTCGTTGGCGGTGCGTTCGATGGTGCGCAAGCGGTCGTCGCAGAATTTTTTGAGACGAGTCTCCGTACCATGGGGACCTGCCACGGCAATCCATACAGTACCAACAGGTTTGTCGGGCGTTCCGCCTGCAGGTCCGGCGATTCCGGTGGTGGCTACAGCATAGTCGGCAGAAAGACGTTGTCGTGCACCTTCAGCCATCTCGCGGGCCGTTTGTTCGCTTACGGCGCCGTATTTTTCGAGGGTGTTGTGTTGAACGCCGAGAGCACACATCTTGACCTCGTTGCTGTATGCGACCACGCCGCCTTTGAAATAGGCAGACGCTCCGGCGATGGCGGTCAGTTTGGATGCGATAGTGCCGCCCGTGCAGCTTTCGGCAGTGGCGAGCGTGATATTATTTGATTCCATCAGTCGTGCAACGGCTTCGGGCAAGGTTTCCAAATCTTCGCCTACAATATATTGTCCGGCAAAAGAGTAGAGTTTTTTGACTTCGTCGGCGATGGCAGCGTCGAGTCTGTCGCGGTTGTCGCCATGGGCGGTTATGCGAAGCTTGACCATGCCGGCCTGTGGCAGGTAGGCCAATCGCATATATTGAGGCAGAGCCAGTTCCCAGGGTTCTATGAGGTCGCTGAGGAAGGATTCGCCGATGCCTTGCACAAGGATGTTCTTGTTGACGATGTGGCCGGTTCGGAAATGTTGCTGCAGTCGTGGCAATACCTCGGTGCGCATGAGGTTCTCCATTTCGAAGGGAACACCCGGCATGGAGACGACCACCTTGCCATCGCGCTCGAACCACATGCAGGGTGCTGTGCCCATGACGTTGTTGATGACGGTGCAGCATTCGGGTACCCACGACTGTTGGCGGTTAATGGGTGTAAGTTCGTAGCCGCGGGCTTCGAAGATGCGCTTCACGTTGTCGAGAGCAGTCTGGTTCTCCACCAGATGGGAATCGTAGAACTCGCAGAGCACTTTTTTTGTGATATCGTCTTTTGTCGGACCGAGACCGCCGGTCATGAGTACTGCGTCGTTGGTGCTGGTAAGTCGATTGAGGTTGTTGAGTATAGCAGTCCTGTCGTCGGCGCAGACAACGACTTCAACCACATCCATACCTGCCGAGATGAGCATTTTGGAGATGGCAGAAGCATTGGTGTTGACAACCTGCCCGATAAGTAGCTCGTCGCCTATATTAAGTATGCTAACTTTCATATTTGTAATTAGTTGTGTTGGAAATGTTGACTTGTAAAGTTGGTGCAAAGTTACAAAAGATATAAGGTAAAGTAAAAAAAAATGTTGCGGAATGGAAAATATTTGTATTTTTGCAAAATGTTTTACGGGATTAAGTTGCGAAAAGCGCCGGATACAAATCCCCATCAAAAAGTAACATTGAAATTATGACCGACATTGCAAATTTAGATGAGCTGATACGCATGGCACTGCGTGAAGATATAGGAGATGGCGACCACTCCACGCTGGCCTGCATACCGTCCGACGCGGAGGGTACAGCCAAGATGGTAGCCAAACAAGACGGTGTGCTCTGTGGCCAGGAAGTAGGCTTTCGAGTGTTTCAAATGGTTGACCCCACGCTCAAAGTGGCACTACTGAAGCAGGACGGCGACAGCATTACGAAAGGTGATGTGGTCATGACGGTAAGCGGTCATTCGGGAAGCATCCTCACAGCCGAACGTACGGCATTGAACTTCATGCAGCGCATGAGCGGCATAGCCACCGAGACGCGCCGCATGGTGTCGATGCTCGACGGCCTGCAGACCCGATTGCTCGACACGCGCAAGACGACTCCCAACATGCGGCTGCTCGAGAAGTATGCTGTAGCATGCGGTGGCGGCACAAACCACCGTATTGGACTGTATGACATGATAATGCTGAAGGACAATCACATTGATTTTGCCGGCGGCATTGAGTCGGCCATCGACCGGACGCGCCAGTACCTGAAAGAAAAGAACAAACCACTAAAGATAGAAATCGAGGTACGTGACCTCGACGAGCTGCAGCGCGTGTTGGATCACGGCGGTGTTGACCGCATAATGCTCGACAATTTTGATGTTCCTACGCTCCGCGAGGCTGTGCGTCGCATAGACCACCGCTATGAGACCGAAGCCAGCGGTGGCATAACCGATGCCACGTTGCGGTCGTACGCCGAGACTGGTGTGGACTTTATTTCGGTCGGCGCATTGACACACCATATCAAGAGTTTGGACCTTAGCTTAGTGAAAAAATAGTATACGAATACTCAGTGAATGAAGATTCTTGAGAGACTGAGGGATAGTGATTTGGGCGTCTGGATTTATCGCCGCTATGAGGCTGCTTTGCGCTTCTGGTCGTTGCGTATTGTGCCCGTTGCGAACCGTATTGTGTTGCCAGGAAGCGCTGGCGTGCCACTGGTCCAGATACTGAAGCACTTCTCGAACCGCGACCTCTGGCAGAGCGCAAAGGCACTGGCGTTCTCCTTCCTTATGGCCCTGCCGCCACTGCTCATTTTCTTCTTCACGTTGATTCCCTATCTGCCTATCGAAGGCATACAGAACGAGTTGCTGCTGCAGTTGTCGACCATTCTGCCCGGAGGCATATACGACCGTATTGCTCCAACCATCAACGACGTCATGGGGCACAAGCACAGCAGTTTGCTCTCCATTGGATTCATCGGCTCGATTATTCTTGCTGCCAACGGTATACACGGTCTGTTGCAGTCGTTCAACTCGGTGAGTCACAGCATTGAATGGCGTTCGTTTGTGCATCGCTACATGCTGTGCCTGCTGCTGGTGATAATCCTGTATGTGCTTGTAGTGGCAATACTCTCGCTGCTGATTGGATACAAGTTCTTCATACAGTTTATGATAAGTCGCAATTTCATGGCGGAAACCAAGTTGAGCCTTTTTGCATTCAGCTTGGGACGCTGGCTGCTGCTGGTATTCCTTACACTGCTGTCGTTGAGCTTGTTGTACTATCTTGCACCTGTGAAGAAACAACGAATAAACTTCCTCTCATTAGGATCCGTTATTTCGACACTTCTGATATTCGGGTTGTCGTGGGCATTTCAGATATATATTAATAACTTCAACAATTACAATATACTATACGGCTCGATAGGTACGGTGCTGATATTGATGCTGTGGATTTATGCCAACTGTGTTGTCATACTGTCGGGCTATGCAATCAATATTGCCATAGCCGAAAGCCGTGATACGGGCTACAAGCCATCGCGCCAGCGTCGTCGCGAGCGCGAGCGGCTGCTTCGCGAACGGCGTCCGCATTACCGTCTGAGCACCGACGACCCGTCGCACCGCCAGCCGCAAGGCTCGAACATATACCACAGTCCGTGGGGTGTCGGAAAGGTGCCTGCCGAAAGAAACAACGTTCATCAATCATAAACAACAAAATATACACACAACATGATCATACAGAAATCGAAGGGTAAAACCATAGCTACAGAGGTGCCCTGTGGAGTGGAATTCAAGATGATAGGCAAAACAATGTTCGGCTTGGAAGAGATATTGGCCGACGAGTTGCGCGCGTGCGGTGCGAAAGATATAGAGCTGCTGACGCGTGCTGTGTCGTTTGTGGGCGACATGCGCGTGCTGTACAGGGCCAACTATACCTGCAGGACAGCCTTGGCAATTCTGAAACCCTTTGCAGAATTCGAGGCCAACGACGACCAAGAGTTGTATGACAACGTGTACAAAATCAAGTGGGAGAAAATGCTTGACGTTGACGGCACGTTCATGATTGACTCGACAACGTCGGGCGAGGTTTTCACCCATTCATACTATGCAGCCCTCAAGACCAAGGATGCCATCTGCGACCGTATGCGCCGCATGTTCAACCGCCGTCCGAGTATCGATACGGAGAATGCTGATTTCAAGATAAATCTCCATATTGTCGACAATCATGTGACGCTGTTGCTCAACTCGTCGGGCGAGTCGCTGCACAAGCGTGGCTACCGTCAGGGTGTAGGCGTGGCACCAATCAACGAGGTGCTCGCCGCCGGTATGATCAAGCTGGCCGGATGGAAGTGCGACTGCAACTTCTACGACCCGATGTGCGGTAGCGGCACGCTGCTGATAGAGGCAGCAATGATGGCCAACAACATACCGGCCCAGTACTATCGTCATGAGAACTTTGCCTTCAAACGTTGGGGTGAGTTCAACATTGCCGAGTGGAAGAGCGTCAAGGAGCAGGAAGACCGCAAGATAGGGTCGGGCGACTTCGACTGCGAGATATGGGGCAACGATATTGATATGGGCGTTTTGAAACAAGCGGAGCAGAACCTTCAGTACACCAAGCTGCACAAGGACGTGATGCTCTATCACGGCTCGTTCGAGGATCAGGAACCACCAGAAGGAAGGACGCTGATAGTCACCAATCCACCTTACGGCGAACGCATCAAGGTCGAAGATCTTAATAATCTGTATACCAAGCTCGGCGACACCTTCAAGAACCTCTACGGCGAACGTTGCGAGGTGTGGCTCATCACCTCCGACTTCGAGGCTATGAAGCACATAGGGCTGCATCCGTCGAAGAAAATCCAATTGTACAACGGCGCGCTCGATTGCCGCCTGCTGAAGTTCGAACTATACAGCGGCAGCAAAAAGACGAAAATGGAGGATTGAGAAATGAAGTTCATGAAAGAAATATTACTGACCGTTACTGCGTTTACGCTTTTTTCGTGTGCCGATACCGAGCTGTACGAAATACGCGGAACGCTGTATTCCGACAGCACTTTGACCGTGCCGCTGCCGGGGCAGCAACTATTTTTCACAATGGACGGTTTCGATACCCTGGGCTCGGTGTCCACCGACAGTCAGGGCCGTTTCGGCTTCGCTTACAATACCGGTGTCGACAATTTGGTCGACAACAGTAAGTTCTCGATCGAATACAGATGGCTTTACATATTGTACAAAGGCGACACTCTTTATGGCGGTGAATACCCTTGGATTCGCGACACTTTGAATATATATCCAGGTGGATGGAAAGGAAGGTGGCATTATGGTATGTAAGTCAAGAATCGTGTTGTTGCTGTCCTTGTTGGTTTTGATGACGGCGGCACTGGGAGGCTCCGCAAAAGCGCAAGAGGTGGAAGCCGTTGTGCCAAAACCTGTTACGGTTTGGGATACGCTCTACAAGCATACCGTCAAAATCAACCCTTTTGCTTGGTTTCATCCGACAGTGTTCTATGAATACAACATCCACCGTCGCCATGCGGCCGAAGTCTCTCTTGGCGGTGCGCCGCAGATGGATTTGATGGCTGGTGTGCATCACGTGGGGGTGGCTATGGGTGCGGTACACTATCGTTTCTATTTTGCAAAGCTTTGGGGAATGTTGTTCTTCCTTCAGACCGGAGGCAATTTACTTTATGCTTCAGGAAAATATGACGTTTTCGATGGCAGCGACGGGTGGGACATCAGAACACGCCAGTTCCACTACCGCCGATTGCTGGCATCACCTGATTTTGGATTTGGAATCAGGTTCCTGTCAAAAAAGCGTTTCACTGCCGAATTTGTTGAATATATCCCTCTTAGCAGAAAATGGCATCAGGATGATGGCGACAGACTGATGGACGATGCCCAGCTTATATTGGGGCTAACCCAAATGATAAGTTTTAAAATCGGATGGTCATTCTGAGAGTGAGGAATAAATAATCTATTGTATCTGGTGATAAATAGTGCGTTAATCAAACAGCTGGCTGCCGCTGAGGGTTTTTCCGACTGCGGCATTGCGCGTGCCGAGCGGCTCGGCGAAGAGGAATACCCTCTCGACGAATGGCTCGAGGCTGGCTGTCAGGCCGATATGCACTATATGGAACGCAATGCAGAAATGCGTCGCGACCCGCGGCTGCTGGTCGAAGGGGCGAGGACGGTCATTTCGCTCGTCGTGCCGTATAAGCCTGACCGCCAAATGGACGGTGGCCTGAAGATATCGCAATATGCATATAGCGAAGACTATCATGAAATGATGAAGCGCAGAATGTACAGGCTGATAGTCGCCATCGAGGAGAAATATCAGGATTTCGAAGCACGTCCGTTTGTCGACACGGCCCCCATCAGCGACCGCCATTGGGCTGTGCATGCCGGCATGGGATGGATTGGACGCAACACGTTGTTCATTCATCCGCGCTATGGTTCGATGTGCTATCTTGGCGAGATTGTCACAGCTGCCGAATTTGACCATTATGACGAACCGTATCAAGGTAAATGTTGTGCCGAATGCCGCCGATGTGTCGATGCCTGCCCCAACCATGCAATAACGACTTCTGCTGTCGGCATGCCGATGCTCGATGCTCGCCGATGCACATCGTACAACACCATCGAGAACCGTGCCGAAAGTCTTCCTGCAGACATCGACACCCGAGGTTATGTCTTCGGCTGCGATATTTGCCAGAATGTCTGTCCGTTCAACATCCAGGCACCCTCCTCGTTCCGTCTCGACGACAATAGTAAAGCCAATCTCGAATCGCTCCCCGAAGCCGACGAAAAGGAGTTTAAATCAATGTCCAAGCATTCGGCCTTATCCCGCATAAAGTATTTCCAGTTACGTCGTAATGTAGAACACGCTAGGAAAAGATATCGCTTTGTATAAAAAGTTTTTTTGTTATATAATAAAAGCAATCAATCCTCGTTCATAAATAAAAGATAATATGTTATGCTACAGGAACTCAAAGAACGTTATATAAACCCATATACAGACTTCGGTTTCAAGAGATTATTCGGCACCGAGATGAACAAGGATTTACTCATCAGTTTTCTCAACTCTCTGCTTGTAGGCAGCGAGAAGGAGATAGAGGACGTGCAGTACCTCAACGGAGAGAATCTTGGCGATAGTTATGGCGATCGTCGTTCTATATTCGATGTCTACTGTATGGCCAAGGATGGCAGCCGATTCATCGTTGAGATGCAAAAAGCAGAACAGGTTTACTTCAAAGACCGCAGTGTGTATTATGCAACTGCACCTATACGACAACAGGCTCCCAAGGGCGAATGGGACTACCATCTGGACGATGTCTACACTGTTGGTATACTGAATTTCGAGTTTCCTAATGGAGAGTATCCTGCCGATAGCTATCGGCACGAAATCAAGCTAAAAGATGTTGAGGACAATCATGTCTTTTACGACAAGCTAACATTTATTTACCTTGAGATGCCAAAATTTACCAAGAGCGAAGTAGAACTTGAAACGATGTTTGACAAGTGGATGTTTGTGCTTCACAATCTCTCTCGTCTGCTGGAGCGCCCGATGGCTTTACAGGATCGCGTGTTTAAGAAACTTTTTGAGCAGGCTGAGATTGCACGCTACTCGGAGTCGGAACGCCTTCAGTACGAAGAGAGTAAGAAGATGTTTTGGGATAATTACAGTACCATTAAAACCGCGGAAGAAAAAGGTGTGCAGAAAGGTATGCAAGAAGGACTGCGGTTGGGAAGGCAAGAGGGAATAGAGAAGGAGAAAATTGAAACCATTCGCCGTCTTCGAGCAATAGGTTTGACGTTGGAGCAGATAGCCCAAGGTGTAGGAATGGATGTGGAGGATGTTGGAAGATTGTTGGACTAATCGTATGTTCTTGCTGTGATAATTATTTAATCGAAAAATAATTAAAGACATTATGGAATAAATTCAACATCTTATGTCAAACTTGTATATAAAGAATTGCGCTCTAAAAATCGTTAAGACAAGAAAAATCAAAAGAATCTATTATAGAAGGATTCAAAAATAAAGAAATTAATGTACAAAAACATAATTATAATACCAGTTTTACCCCCCCCTCAAGTTATAGATTCTATGAGGATGATTTTCTGATTGTTTGTGATTTGCGAATGTAAAATGAATCCCATCGACACATGTTGTGCCGGTGGGATTTTTATTATTATAGTATTAAAAACAAATAAGATATCTTAAATGTAAGAATAATTAAAAAAAATTATGAGTTGGTTGATTATTGTAATTATTTTTGGAATCATTGGATTCCAAACGAAGTGGTTTATTAATACAATTCGTGGAGTTCATGGATTGAAGGAAATTTTTCCTGAAAATGTTAATTCTCAGATGAAATTGTTCAAATCAGATATAAATGAACAATTCCATATATATTGTATTGATAAAAAGAACAAATCGGATGTATGGAATTCCATAATTGATTCTATAAATCAGTATTTGTCAAAAAACAAGGGCCGAGTTAGTGATTTTGCTTTGGTAAAAGATATCGTTGATAGAAATGTAGATGCTGCTGAAGATGAAGTAAGAGAACTATTGCCTGTACCTTTGTATGCAGGACTCGTAGGAACAATGCTTGGCATTATAATAGGATTGTTATACCTTGTTGGTTCAGAGGGGTTGGAAACATTATTGTCGTCAGAAATAGAAAATTTATCCAATGTGGGGGTCGGAGGACTGCTCCAAGATGTTGCATATGCTATGATAGGAAGCCTATTTGGTGTTGCATTCACAACATATAGTACACTTGCAATCCGTAAAGCAAAAAGAGGAATAGAAAGGAAAAAACACATCTTTCTTAGTTGGATTCAATCCGAATTGCTTCCTGTTATGAATGATTCAACAGGTGCTGTTATGTTACAATTGTCACAGGAATTGACACAATTTGTTACTCAGTTCAGGTCTAATGCAATCAATATGAGCAATACGATAGACAAGGTTAACATTGCAACACAGAATCAAGTGCGATTACTTGAAGCAGTAGAGCAACTCAAAACCAAGAGAGTGACAGAATCGGCTTTGGAATTGTATGAGCGTCTATCCAAGTGCTCAGAAGAAATTGGTACATTGGCGGAAATGTTAGAAAATAGTACTACATATCTTGAACAGGTTCGATTACTCAATGAGAAACTGGATGGATCAGAGCGAAGGATGAAAACATTGGAAGATATGGGTGAATATTTTATGAGGGAAAGGACGAATGTAGAACGAATGGAGAAGATATCCAACGAAGCACTTAACAGTGCACAAAATGCTATAGATATGTCAGGTAATTCAATTATACAAAAGGTTGCAGAATTAGATGATA
Source organism: Bacteroidales bacterium (assembly GCA_017522065.1). Lineage (GTDB taxonomy): Bacteria > Bacteroidota > Bacteroidia > Bacteroidales > P3 > Colimorpha. The sequence goes on along the minus strand of JAFXAD010000006.1, from coordinate 21,271 downwards.
ATCTGGCAAAAGCATTGCTGAAGCAGCAACAATTGCTGGAAAGTAAGTCTTCAGAGATGTCTAGAGTCATAACAGAGATTAATAATCTTTCTGGAGTTCGACAGTTACTAGATAATTTGGTGAAAGTTACGCAACAACAAAATAAAATACTCCAGGATAATGCTAACCGTCCAACAGGATTGCCATCGGCTAAAAAACAAGTTCTTCCGGTATGGATTATGGCTGTTTTGGCATTTACATGTATAATTGTAAGTCTTGCAGTTATATACTTTTTATTGGTTTCATTTAATATACTGTAAATTCTTATGTCGGTAAGAAAAGAATCATATTTTTGGACTAGTTACTCGGACTTGATGACAAGTATGTTTTTTGTAATGTTGGTCTTGTTTGTATTGACTATCAGTATGCTTCATTACAAGATGGTTAAAACTGCCAAAGAACGTGATGCAACGGCAGCGCAACTGGCAAAAATTATACAACTGGAAAATTCAATCAAAAAAATTGATTCAAATTATTTTCAGTATAACGAAGAATATAAACGACATACTTTAAAAAATATAAATGTTTCTTTCTTGCCTCGTAGTTCGAATATTAATGATATAAATTTCAGCGACTTGGAACGTCTGTTGGAAGCCGGAAGAGCAGTTGTGAACTTTATGAAGGATGCCAAAAGAACTATTCCGGATGCAGAGTATATGCTTATAATTGAAGGACAGAGCTCAAAAGATAGCTATCCTCTTAATGATGAGTTAAGCTACAGTAGAGCACTTTCTCTTGTGAATTATTGGAAAACGAATGGCATAGTTTTTGATGATTTGCCATGTGAATTAATTGTGTCAGGTAGCGGTTGTAACAGCCGATTTCGTGAATATCCCGATGTCGTTGGTAATTATGCAAATCAACGTTTTGTTATTCATATAATTCCTAAACCAGGAAACTTTCTTGAATGATGGTTTTATACTTGTAGTTAGGACCCTCAATTAAACATGTAACATTGTGATAAATTACTGAATTTGTCAAATTTGACAAAGTTGAATGTGTTTTTTTAACGAAAGGCAATTGAGTGCATTTAAAAAAGAAACCACCATCTTTCAGATTATTCTGCAAGATAGTGGTTTCCTTTTAGCTTTTTAGTATTCGTTTTATTTCAACGCTCCGAGTAGTTGGATTATAGTGTTGACGGTTTGGGCTTTTTGAGCTATGTTGGAGGCTGTCACGCCTTCGAGACCGCTGGCGTTGAGCAGGCTGTTGGTGATGTTGGTGGCCATGGTCTTGTTGATGATTGAGCCGCCTCCGGTGACCATACCAGTGGTGAAAGATTTTTTGTAGTTAGCGTTTTCTTTGTTGGCCTTCAGGCCGTTGTAGGCACCGATGACGACAAGCATGTTGCTGAGGTCGGTGGGGTTGGTGATGGCGAGGGTGCCGGCCTTTTTGCTTTTGTTGAGCGAGAGGAGGGCTTGGCTGCATGCTGCTCCGGAAGTTACGGCGGCAGTGTCGGTGGCCGATGAGAGGCTGCTGCACGATGTGGCTGCAAACATGGCCACAAACATTAAAATAATACTGAACTTTTTCATTGTTATTGTATTTTTAATTGATTGTTTATGTGTTTTGTACTGCAGTGCCTAATGGGGCAATGCAGTTGCAAAAGTAGTAAAAAGTTTAGTATTCTCTCCACGCCAAAAAGTAAAAAATTATCAATTCTCACGCCGTTGGAAAGCAATTTTTTTTTTGAAAATGCAAAAATAAATGTAATTTTGCAACGGAATAAATGAAAATGAGGGGTGGAATTTTTGAATAATAATTTGGAAAATAATATATTGTAAAACATTTTTAAAAACATCATCCTATGAACAACACTCTTTTCTCGTTCCCGAAACCTGAGAATGAACCTGTGCTGGGTTATGCTCCCGGTAGTCCAGAGCGCAAAAAAATTCGCGAAGCTCTGAATGAACTTTACAACATGCAGTATGAGATTTGCCCCATTATTGGCGGCAAGGCCGTGAAAACCAAAGATACTGGTACCATCGTTATGCCGACCGAGAACAAGCATGTCCTCGCCAAATACTATAAGGTCGGAGAGAAGGAGGTGAAGATGGCTATCGATGCAGCCATGAAAGCTCACGAGGAATGGGCCAACACCCCGTGGATTGAGCGTGCCAGCGTGATGCAAAAGATTGCTACCCTGATTTGTGGCAAATACCGTTGGAAAATCAATGCGGCCACCATGCTTGGCCAGGGCAAGACCACTATGCAGGCAGAAATCGACTCGGCATGCGAGTTGGCCGACTTCCTGCGCTACAACGCATACTATGCCAGCCAGATATACAGCGACCAGCCCTGCAGCGACAAGGGTACGCTGAACTATGTGACCTATCGTCCGCTCGAGGGATTCGTCTTCGCTATCACTCCTTTCAATTTTACCTCGATAGCCAGCAACCTTTGCCTGTCGCCCGTCCTGATGGGCAACACTTGCATCTGGAAACCGTCGACTACGGCAATGCTTTCGAACTACATCCTTATGGAGATATACAAAGAGGCTGGCCTGCCCGACGGAGTAGTGAACTTCCTGCCCGGCAGCGGTGCCCTCATCGGCAAGGTGGCTTTTGCCAACGAGAACCTCGCCGGTGTCCATTTCACCGGTGGTACCAAGACCTTCAACGGATTCTGGAAGTCGATTGGCGACAATATTGCCAACTATCGTACCTATCCGAAGATTGTCGGCGAGACTGGCGGCAAGGATTTCATCTTTGCACATCAGAGCGCAAATCCCGACCAGGTGGCAACGGCCATTGTCCGCGGAGCTTTCGAGTTCCAGGGACAGAAATGCTCGGCAGCAAGCCGCGCATACGTGCCTAAATCCATGTGGCCGAAGGTGAAGGATTCTGTCGGCAAGATGCTGAAAGAGATAAAGGTCGGCGACGTGCGCGATTTCTCGGCATTCGTCAATGCCGTCATCGACGAGGCTTCGTTCGACAACTGCATGAACTACATCAACCACGCCAAGAAGAGCAAAGATGCTGAAATCGTCTTCGGTGGCACCGGCGACAAGAGCGTCGGTTGGTTCATCCAGCCCACGGTCATCCTTGCCAAGACCCCGAAATACAAATCGATGTGCGAGGAGATCTTCGGACCTATCATCACCGTATACGTCTATGACGACAAGGACTACGAGAAGACGCTGCATCTCTGCGACGAGACATCGCCCTACGCCCTGACGGGTGCCATCTTCGCTACCGACCGCAAGGCCCTGCGCACAGGTGCCGACATACTGAAATATGCTGCCGGCAACATCTACTACAACGACAAGCCCACCGGTGCTGTCGTCGGTCAGCAGCCCTTTGGCGGTGCACGTGCCAGCGGCACAAACGACAAGGCTGGTTCCTACCTGAACCTGATACGTTGGACTTCGCCTCAGGCCATCAAGGAGACCTTCGACCCCGCATACAACTACACCTATCCTTTCGTCAGCAACGAGGACAACCCCTACGTCGTCGAGGCTGCCGTCAAGAAAGCCGTGAAGGGTGTCGAGAAAGCTACGGCCAAAGCCAAAGCAACCGTCAAGGCTGCCACAACGAAGGCTAAGGCCGCTGTCAAAACAGCAAAGAAAAAATAATAGATAAAAGTTCATGAAAATGGGGAAGGCGGCGCGCCGTCTTCCCCGTTTTATAGTCCACCACGCCAGACAAGTATGATAGTCCCGTATCTGAAGTTAAAGTTAATGTTTGTATGATAGAAATGGTGAAACGGTTTTTATTGTTAATGGCAGGTGTCGCTGCCCTCGTTGGCGCATCGGCACAAGAAAACGACGGCACATTCCGCAGTTCGATGTTTCCGAAGGAACCGATTGGACGATGGAGTGTGGGAGTCTTTGGAGGCATGGACAACAACACGCATGTCGTTAATGTCGGCTACGCTTCTGATATGAAATACACGTCGATGGGCGGGACCACGGCCGGCCTGTCGGCAGGCTATCATCCGACGGGATGGCTCACACTGCGAGGTGATGTGGCATGGGTTCAGAAGAACTACAGGCTGGACCGCGACAGCTATTACGTGTCGTTTGTCTACACAGAGTCGACTAACAACTACCTTTTGGTGCCCGTGGCGGCAGAGATTTCGTTCGGGCGCACGTTCCGCGTTGCGGCACACATCGGAGCCTACGCCGGCTATTGGCTGACGGGAAAACGCCAAGGGCAGAGCCTCTCGGTAAGTTACCTCGTCTCCGGAAACGAAGAGGATACTTTTTTCGACGAGGACTACCAGTTCGACGAGACGCGCGACAACCGTTTTGATGCGGGTCTCGACTTCGGATTCGGCCTACGCATGGCTTTCGCAAAGAAAATTGACGTGTCGGTCGACATGCACTGGTACTATGGACTGACGGATGTCCAGAAGAATTATATGACGAACCTCAATCCACGCTACAATACCACGCGAGCCATTCAGGTAGGCATATCGTACTGGTTAGGCAAGAAAAACGGAGAACGGAAAGCGAAAACTGAAAACTGAGAACTGAGAACTGAGAACTGAGGACTGAGAACTGAGAACTGAGAACGGAGAACGGAGAACAAAAAAAGAATACCGTAATATCGTAATACCGTAATACCGAAAAAAAGAAAATCCCTCCAACCCTTTAACCTTAAAACCCTTTAACCTTTGAACGCTCACACCATAAAAATACTGTTAGCACTTGTGGCCGTTGCTGCTGTAGGCTGCCGCAAAGAAGCTATAGAGGTCGTCAATCCCGACCGCCATTTCTGCTACACCTATGTCGACCAGTTCGAGACTATCTGGACCGGCATCGACCAAGGCTATCTCTTCTGGGATCGCGACACCGTCGACTGGGATGCCCTGCACGAACGTATGCTGCCTGTGTTCAGACAGTTCGACAGCAAGGGCGGCGCCACCGACGAGGAATTGGACCGCGCCTACAAACAGATGGTTCACGGACTGTTAGACCATCACATGTACGTGCAGGTCAAGAACCTCAAGACCGGCAACGCCGTCTATGCCGACCCCGCATGGGACGAGGTGCCATTCAGAGACTACTACCACTACACCTTTTTCGACCAGCAGGTTGCATTGCTGAAGACCATGGAAGGGGTGACGGAATACAACGAAGGCAACGATTACTTCCGTTGCTATTCGGCACTGTTCCCTGGCAGCAATGGTAAGAAGATAGCCTACCTGCGGTTCAGGTCCTTCTCAGCATCGAGCACAGCACGTGCCGTATCCTACGGGTCGCTGCCTGCAGCTACCATAGGACCCCTGCGCTGGTTCTACGGGAACGATGCCACCAATGGCGTCACCAACGGTTGGGCCGGACGCGACGCTGTCGAAGCTGTCATAATCGATTTGCGCGGCAACGGCGGCGGCAATCTCGAGGACATACGTCCGCTGATATGCAGCCTGACCCCCTCGCGCTCTGATATAGGCTATACGCGCCACAAAGAGGGATTGGGACGCTTGGACTACAGCTCGTGGACGCCGTTCCATATAGACAGCCACCCCAACCACCTGGACGGCTCGAAGAAAGTTGTGCTGCTCGTCGACGTCAACTCCGTCAGTTGCTCCGAACTCTCGGCCTGCATAGTCCAGTCCATGCCCCATGGCACCGTGATAGGCGAGCGCACCTACGGAGCCACATGCCCTCTGCTGCCTGGCGGACACAATATGCTGTATAGCGGCGTCTTTGGCGATTATGGCAGCCTAGGTTATTACGTCTATACCAGTAATTTCGATGTCGTCGACAAGGACTACAAGAGTCTCGAGGGAGTGGGCGTTACCCCCGATATAGAATGCCTGTTCGACTTCACCGCGCTCCAGAACGGCCGCGACAACCAGCTCGAACGCGCTTTGGAGTACATCCGGACGGGAAAGTGAGAACGGAGAACGGAGAACGGAGAACGGAAAACGGAGAACGGAAAACGGAGAACGGAGAACGGAGAACGGAGAACGGAGAACGGAGAACGGAGAACGGAAAACGGAAAACAGAAAACAGAAAAAGAAATACCGTAATACCGTAATCCCGAAAAAAGGAAAACCCCATTAACTCCTTCCAACCCTCGACCCCTTCAACCTATTTCATTTTTTAAATTTTTCTTTCAGGCGCCCAATCACCTCAATGTTGCGGGGCACCTGCAGGTCCAGGATGCCATCCTCCAGCGCTATCGTGCGACCCTCCTTGACAGCCGTCAGTTCGCTGTACGGTGCCGTCTGGCAGAATCGGGCACTGTCTTCTGCGCGGATCAGTATATAGTCCGGGTCCGCCTGCACAAGCGCCTCCACGCTGAAGGTCCACCCCTTGCTCTCTGCAGCGATGTTTTTGCCCCCAGCCATCTCTATGATGTCGTTGATGAACGTGTTGCCGCCAGCCGTGAAATTTCCCCCACTGCCGAAGCCAACAACATAGTATACCGATGGACGCGTGACAGGGAGAGGGGATGAGAGGGTCTGCTCGAGTTGGGATTTCAGGTGAGTTATCAGGGTCTCCGCCTGTTTCGGATGCCCTGCGAGCCCCCCGATGGCCATAATGTTGTCATAGAGCGCCGCGAAATGCTGCTTCTCTATAACGCAGACCAGAGGCACACCCATAGCCTCGAATTTCTCCACCACCTTCTGAGGAACCATCGAGCCGCTGATTATCAAGTCCGGATTCCGCGAAAGCACCTTCTCGATGTTCAGGTTGCTGATGCCGCCGATGTTCTCGATTGCAGAAGCCTCTGGCGGATAGGCGCAGAACTCCGTCCGACCCACCAGCAGGCTGTCGGCTCCGATGGCGAACATTATCTCCGTTACCGCTGGTGATAGACTGACGATGCGGTGAGGAGTCTTTGGTACCATCACCACGCTTCCGTAGTCGTCTGTGTAGGAATATGTGTCGGATTCCATTGTCTTCGTGCCGTGGTTGCACCCTGCCGTAAGCAGCAGAACGAGAGAGAAAAGGAGTATGCGTTTCATGTTATCTGGAGTTTTGTTTGAAACTGCAAAAATAGTAAAAAAGTTTGTAAGGGGGGAGGAGGGGGAGGAATTGTGTTAAAAATAGTTAATAATTGTTAAATATTTTATGGTTTGTATATTTTCGGACGGCAAAGGTGTTATATATATACAGAAACGAAGGATTGAATGGTTTTAGGGTTGAAAGGTTATAGGGTTGAAAGGTTTTATGGTTTTAAAGGTTTACGTTTTTACATCTCCACTCTTCGTTCTCTACAATTACTCTATGTTCACTCATTTCACACATATTCGCTCATTTCATACAATTAAAAATATAGCAATTAATCAGTTTTACTCCCGATAGGTTCAAATTTGCACTAATGTCACAAAGCGAGCAAGATAAATATTCGAAATTCAACGCTTTGCTCGACCGTCACAAGGCTCAGATAGAGAACATGTGTACGCGTCGGTCGAGAGGGGAGTATAATCTCTTTGTGGAGCTGCGACAGGAGTGCTACATCAGTATTTGGAAACATCAGGATTCGTTGCGGGCGGATGCGAACATAATGCAGGAGACGCTATGGGTGTACTGGCAGTGCAGGAGTGTGTTCTCGAGACTTCGTTTCCTGAAAAGGGCGAATGTGTGGCAGCCGATTGACGAGGGTATGGCGGATACGCTTTGTGAGCCGGAGGAGAACGGCCTGCGCGAATACATCGAAACGCTTGCCGTTGTGCTCAGCGACCACGAATACAGGGCATTGCAGTTGATGGCAGAAGGATACAATCCGGAAGAGATGGCAAAGGAACTGAACATAAAACACCAGAGCGCGATACAGTTGAGGTATAGGATTATAACCAAACTGAAACATGAACATAATAAGGGTGAAAAGGGGTTGAAAGGTTATAAAGGTTAAAGGTTAAAGGTTAAACGGGTGGAAGGTTATAAAGATTGAAAAAAACTGACTGAATTTTAAAAATACAAAGGAATATGAACAGGAAACAGGAACACTTGCGACAGATGTCGGTGGAAGACTTTGCAAATATCCGGGAGCTCATTGCGGAGCATTCGAAGGGGCTCGAGGGTCGTCTTGAGCGTTACCGCCGTCGCGTGAGGATACGTCGCTATACTGTTGCAACATGTATATTTATGGGGTGCTGCATATCTTATTCGTCGGCCGTTGCAGCACCTAAGTACAGTAATATTGTATCATCTACAAGGGTCGACAGCGAACATGTATGTGAAACGATTCACAATGTTATCGAGAAGTTATGACGAATGGTAAGAATATAATCAGATTCTGGAGCTTTTTTGCAGTTGCTCTTGCCGTGGCGTTGCTGGCGATAACGGTGGTGCACAACTGGCATCGCATATTCCCCGAGGGGCGTGTCAGCCAGGTGTATGTCAGGGCGAGTGCAGTGGAGGGAATCGAGGCTTCGTTTGTGGAAGACTATCGTCTGAACGATACGATAACGCTCGATGTGACGCTCCTCGAGGCGAAGGACTCGGCTGCATGGCAATGGCTATGCGAGGAACTGGGGATTATGTCTTTGGACGACGTTCCGTTGGAGATAAGGGAACTGTTCTTCAAGCCTCAGTCGTTCGAATACTTTTATAAGTCGCCAGATACGCTTCTTTTGAGAGATAGGGTTGAGGTCGCGAGTGATACTGCAGAGAGGTGGAGCGACATAAAGGATGTGTGTGTGTTTTCGCGGTACGAAAAGACGGCCTGTCTGTTTCACGGATGTGACAAACCTATGCGCAATGCCATAGTGTGCAAGAAGACGGACGAGATAACGCAATGAAAATAGAAACACAGTGTTGCATATATCTTATTTTAATCATTACTAACAAATAAAATTAATTGAAATGAAAAAAAATCTATTTCTTGTTGTGCTGGCATCTTTGTTGGCAATCATGTCTGCGAGTTGCCAAAAAGAAAAATTGGACAATTCATTTTCGTCAGAGACGGCGATGACATCGGTACGTACTGTGAAGTATACGGTCGATGGGGCAAACGGTCTGATTGTTTTGTATGGAGAAACCGAATGGCGCGATTTCCTTGACAGAATGATGACATTGACTGCTCAGGGTGCCGATGTGAGTTTTTACATAGAAGAACTGTATTGTGATTGTGGCGCTAAAGAAACTGAAACCAAGAACACCAAGGACAAGAAGGAAGCGGAGGAATGGTCGCAAGATAAGGCTGAAGACGGTTATCAGGTTGTGGTAACTTACAATAATAGCAACGGAGAGTATAATTGCGTTGCACATAAATAGAATCAATTAGATAGAGTGGAGAAGTGATGAAGACAAAAAATGTTAGACCAATCAAGCTCATCTGGCTTTGCCCCATGCAATAGATAATGCCGGTTGCATGGGGCAACGGAGAGCAGAGAAAAAAAAGAGAGGGCGCCGAACAGCGTAGAATCTTAGTCAAACCCACCACAGTCGACGATTCTGCCCTGGTGTTTGCACCCCCGTCAACATAGGGTTGTGCCCTATGCTGTAAGTACATTTTGGACTGTACGTACTTGCATATAACGACACGCTATCTCTTTTATTGTACGGCAAAAAAAATAATAAAGACAGGTTGGATTTTTCGTGAAGACTTCGTTGTCGGCCGAGCCGACGGCACACCAGTCGGCAAGCCGACGGCACACCACGAAAACGAAAACCCATCTAACCACATTAATCTCTTTAATTTTAACTCATGAATAGAATTATTAAAAATATGGTTGCCGTATATCTTATAGCCCTGTGCTTTACAGCATGGGGCCAGACGGATTGCGGAGCCAGATATGCAATCTCGGCCCTCGATCTGTATGGTCGAGTCTTGCCCGAGGAACAGAGAACAACCAATTTCAATCCATCGCTGTGTCTGGATGACAAAAGTCTGTCTATCGTTCTTGACAGCATGCGTACAGATGGCACTGCCACGATAATTACGGTATACGAAACCGATGCCGACGATGAGGTCGGCTTGTGGCAGTTGGGATCTGGAAGCAACCGCGCGCTGTGGCTCAACTCGCAGAGTGCCAGCTACGATGACTTTTCTGTCCGCTACCGTTCCACGACGGAGAGGGGAGTGGTGATACATTCGATGGCATACCGCTATCCGTCTGTCGAAAGCACATATAACGGTCACGACACCTTGATGCTCGGACTCGAGGGCAGCAACATGGGGAAAAAGAATCTCTGCGCGATGCTGTATTTCCCCGGCATTCTGCCTGGCGATAAGCAGCGCCAGCTGGAGTCGGTACTTGCTGTCCGCTATGGGGCTTTACTCCACGGGCCGTACATCGACAGGAATATGTACACCCTTTGGGACACTAAGGAATCTGACAGCGCATATAGCCACGGAGTCTGTGGAATAGGGCGCGACGTTGAGTTCGGTCTGTATCAGCCCAAGAGTATGATTCGTGGCGACATCCTTACGATCGCGACAGCAGACTCGCTTGCCGACCTCGACTACGTAATGCTTGGCAGCGACGGCAATGCTTTGTCACTCGACGGAGAGGCGGTATATGAGGACGGCCGGCGCTACAGTTCGGTTGCCCGTAGATGGAAACTGCGTGCCCGCACAGAAGGTGTGAGCACTGAAGTCAACATCCTTGCCGACTTGGAATTGCCGGCCGACAGAGTGCGCCTGATGCTCAGTTCGGACGAAGAGACCAAGGTCCTGACACCCGAACGTGGCTCGCTGCAGTTCGTTGACATTGAAGTCAGAAGTGGAGTGGAATACATTCTGACATTGCTTGTGGACGAAGACAAAAACGAAGACCAAAACGAAAACGAAGACCAAAACGGCTCGTTTGCCGCAAGCAGTGGAGGAACAGTAAGTGTAATGCCAAATCCAACGACAGGAAAATTCACGCTTGATGTGTTGCAGGACGAGGAAGCCGAGGTGGAAGTACGCATACTTGACGTGAATGGTCGGACGGTGGAACATTTCACTACGGACGAAAAGGTGAGCCAGTATTCCTACGACGGAAAGCTGCAGGCAAGTGGCATCTACTATGTCACCGTCTCATCTAATGGTCGTCAGAAGACAATAAAATTGATTGTTGTACGTTAAAACAGTGTTATAAATGAAACGAATATATAGATTTATAACGGCATCGCTGTTGGCATTGCTCTCGCTCGAGGGCTGTACCCCGCAGGCACATTACCACGCCGATGTCTCATGCGCAAATAACAAAGGCATAGTGCATAATAACAATAACGACATAGAACCCAAACAGTCTGACACAAAACCAACTCAGCCGGCCACAACGGGACAAGGAAAGTTGTTGGCCAAAGGCCGTGTGTCGACCTCAAAGCCTGCCGCGATTGGCACCGATGGCGTCGCGCTGTTTATCGATAGCGGGGCTGTGAACGGCAATGTCGACATCTCCATTCTCGCCACAACTGAGGCAAATTCAGGAACCATACCCGAGCACATGCAGAATCTTACCCCCAACGGTGCTGTTTACCGCATGCTGCCCGACGGACAGAAGTTCGAGAAAGACATCACCATCGCCATGCACTATGACAGCACCGCACTCCCTTACGGCTACACTGCCGACGACATCTACACCTTTTTCTATAACGAACAGACTGCCCTGTGGCAGAAGGTCGAGAGAGACAGTGTAGACACCGAGCGACAAATAGTCTATTCGCGCACCAACCATTTCACCGACTATATCAACGGTGTGCTCAAGGTGCCCGAAAACAGTGACGTGGCTTCCTACACACCCACCTCCATCAGCGACCTCAAGGCCGCCGACCCCATGGAGGGAATAACTCTCATTGCTCCTCCCGAGGCCAACAATCAGGGAACCGCCAACCTCAGCTATCCGCTCTCCATCCCCGCAGGACGGCATGGCATGCAGCCCAACCTGTCGGTCAACTACAGCAGTGCAGGCGGCAGCGGTATCCTCGGCATAGGCTGGAGCCTCCCCATCAGCGAAATCAGCGTCGATACCCGGCGCGGTGTACCGCTCTTCGACAACACTCTCGAGACCGAGACATACGCTCTTGACGGCGATGTGCTGGTAACTTCTTATACCTACGCTAATGGCTTGATGCACCTTAACAAGCCTGCTTATGCTTCACCCTGGAAATCTCGTGTGACGACGGGCGAGCTCCAGTTCTATCCCCGTGTCGAGGGCTCGTTCCGGCGCATCGTGCGTCACGGTACTTCGCCAAGCAACTACTATTGGATAGTTACCGACAAGAACGGCACAAAATACTTCTATGGTCTGTCTGACAATGGACGTTTAAAAGACGCTGCCGGTCACATCGCAAGGTGGTGCCTGCAGCGCGTCGAGGACTCTTATGGCAACACCGTTACCTATAACTATACAACCAGAATCTACGCCATCCCCGGCAGCTCGAACACAGCTCGCCAGATTTTGTTGAGTAACATTTCTTATACTGGAAACAGAAGCACTCGCGAAAATGGGCACTACAATCTGAAATTCAACTATTCGTCTTCAGACAAGTACGATGCACAAACCTCCGCCCGGTTTGGCTTCCTCGAGGCTGATGCAGCCCTGCTCGACCGTATAGATGTGATGTACGACCGGGAACCGATACGCCACTACGTGTTCGGATACAAAGAGGGGTCATTCGGCAAGACTCTGCTTTGCAATATTGTAGATGTCGACCCTCAGACCTTGACCTCGGGCAACGTCGACTGCACGGGCGACACAAACAGCGGTTACAGCAACTACCACCGGCCGCAGCTGATCTTCGAAGGCGACTCTGCTTACTTCGCATGGCTTGACTCGTTGAGGAATGCTCGCATCAAGGACGAACGCAACTATTTTTATCCCGATACAGACCGCTACGACGACTACCGCCTCATCGACTCGGACTACTACAGCGATCATCAGATTCATGGACGTGTAGTCAATACTCCCATTTTTATTCGCGATGTATACGACCGTTGTTCGGCTATGGACTCTACTTGTATGCACTATGCCTACAATGAACACAGGTTCGAATACTCGGGCGTGCCTCTGGCCATGCTTTCGCCAACCGAATACATTGTCAATGCCAACAACAGCCGCGACAACCTCCAAGGTCCTCTGTTCCTTACGTCTGGCAGTCCTGGACCCATCGAGGGTACGGGAACAAGATCATGGAACGTCGGTGGTGCTATAGATGTGGGATTCGGTTTCAACACTTTCCTCAAATCCCTCACCCTCGGCGGCGGTTATACCTATACCAACAACAAGACCGAGGGTCTTGTGAATCTTGTAGACCTGAACGGCGACGGCCTCTCGGACAAAATCTACAAACGTGGCAGTCACGCCTACTACCGTCTCCGCGACAACTACAATCCAACCCAGTTCCTCGAGGAGAACAGAATCTATGGGACTGATACTTTTCTCTTTTCGTCAGGCACGAGTGACACGTGGGTCGTCGAAGGCAGCGTAGGTGCCACCGGCCTTGGTGTCTCGTTTGGACTTAACTGGAACTATGGCAACACGGCAACCTCCACATACCTCTCTGATGTCGATGGCGACGGCCTGCCGGACCTCGTCAACCGCGGCTCGGTGCTCTACAACCGCATCAACGATGACAACTACAATGTCTTCCTTCCTGCTGAGGACAACGGCGGTTTCATGATTCTCTCGTCATGCGGACGTGAGGATACCATCTGGGCTGGCGAGCCGGTCGATCCGTGGGTCTTCGAGGACTTTGTCGACTCTACCTACTGGATCTACGACACGATATACGACGAGAAGGGCCGCATAGTAGGCATCGACTCCGTGCCGTTCACCTACACCGTTCCGCGTCCCTATCGACCCGACCTCGAGAACGTCCGTTTCTGGCAGGCTCCGCACGAGGGTTACGTCTACCTCTCCGACAGTGCCCGCATGCTGCCTGCACCGGTAATGCCCGGCGACGGTGTACGGCTGATTGTGCAGCATGAAATGCAGAACCACAATTATTATGTTATCAATGATACCCTTCGTCCTGACATGGATACGGTGTTCTTGGATACGGTTATCCATGTCAACGCGGGCGATCGCATATACTACAGGGCTTTGTCGATGGGCACACGTTTGGCCGACCGCTTTGTGTGGGATCCCACCATTGAGTATTGTGACCAGTGGGGCAACGTTTCGTCCAGCTACAACAGTATCTGGATTGACGACAACCGCTACTCGTATCGCGAGGACTTCCTCCTCAGCGGACTGCAGCGCATCCAGATACCTTTCGATGCTACCATCGAAGTCGAAGCTCAAGCATACGACCGCAACGGCGGCAGCCCTGCTTCTGCAACCCGTCTGCAGGTGCTCAAAAACGGCAGCGAGATTCTTGGTTTCAACATAAATGGTTCATCGTCTTACGCCTCTAACAGTTTTAGCGTTTCAAAGAACGATGTCATCCAGGTGCGTGTCAAAGCTGCAGGACTCATCGACTGGAGCACCATCGAAGCCAGCAGCCATATCTATATTGTCAGCAACGATGCGACCACATCGCCCGATATGGATATCCCTGTCGAGGACAACTTGAGCGACCCTAACGAAACACGCTACTATTTCGACTACTATCCGCAGATTCAGAAACTGGTATACAATAACGCATGTGACACTAATACTGTCTATATGTACCCGGGCTACTCTGCTGAGCAGTACTCGCAGTTCGGCACTATGTACCGCAACTGGGGCCAGTTCGCCTATAAAATCCCGCAGAACGCCCCGAACGACTTTCTCGACCGTAATCTGCTCTTCGATGCTCAGATGAACAGTGTCAATGGTTCGGGCTCCTCGGCTTACGATAATGTTCAGGACAATGCAGTTGTCGATGTCGACATCGACAATGTGGGGTCGGATGTCTCGGTCGGCGGTCTCGGTGCATATAACCCGCTTTCAGGGTCTTTCTTTGTTATGCAGTCCGATTTCAAGCATAACTGCTGGACCGCATATAGCGACTATGCCTATATCGAGCGCACCATGCTCTCGAACACTCCTCATCCGGCCGATGGCATGACGATTGCCGATGTGGACAGAACTGAGTGCGAGAGCACTATGCCTATCTATAGCCCCTCCGCTACCGTGGTCAGCAAAGAGACTCATCACAACAGCTTCGGTATTTGCGGCAATGTGAGTGTAGGCATCCCTATTCTTGGATTTAGCGGCGGTCTGGGCTGGACCAAATCCGAGCAACGACAGCTCGCCGACATGCTTGACCTTAACGGCGACGGTTTGCCTGATGTGCTTTCGGAGGTGCGAGTGCAGTATAGCCAACCCTTCGGCGGTCTCAGTAACCTCAAGGGCTCCATATTCGATGACCATCGCTACGCAGAGCACACCTTCGACACTATAAACAACGGCTCCTTTGGCGGTAGTTTCCTTGTTAGTCTCTATCATACAGCCAACTCTGTCCGTCATACTACGAAAGGCATCTCTGCCGGCGTGGGTGCGAATATGGGCGGCAGCGAGGCGCACGGTACGGCAGGTACAACCTGGGTTGACTTCAATGGCGACGGACTGCCCGACAAGGCGTATCTTTCTGCCGGCAAGGTTTGCTACTATCCCAATGTCGGTTACGGTTTCCTGTCACGTGGTGTGGAGTTCGCTACAGGCGATGTGCGTCACACGCACAGCAAGGGCGAGTCTGGCGGTGCCAGTCTCAGCGCAGCCTTCGAGTCCACATGGCTCAATAGGGAAGGAGCGGCTTTGAACGACTTGGCCAATAGCCTGCCCGACAGCCTTGAGTCGGTGGCTAATTGGATTAGGGGCTTGCTCGACGACCAACGCTTCAACAATCAGCTTAATGTCAGTATCACCGCAGGTTTCGGAGCCTCTACCTCGTGGAACAAAAACGATGTGATTACCATCGACCTCAACGGTGACGGCCTGCCTGACCGACTTGTCAGATACGGCAACGCTTACTATATCGAATTCAACAACGGCAACTCTTTTGCCCGAAGCAACGCAGAACTGCATGTCGCTAAGGAGTATGACAACGTCTCCTTCGGCACCGACCTCACTGGAGCTATCACTGCAGGCGTCACCTTCGGGTTTATCCCGCTCAAGATCGAAGGCAACCCCAAAGGCGGTCTCAGCCGTGGTCTCAGCCGCACTATAGGCCAATGGGCTGATATGAATGGCGATGGTGTTCCCGACTATATCTGGGATGCGGGCGACAACTATATCGGTGTCCGCTATTCTAACCTCGGTGTCGCCAACCGACTTGTCGGCGTCACTCTGCCCACCGGTGGACACTACGCCATGAGATACACTCTCAACGAGAACGACGGACCTGAAAGCAATCGCCGCTACTATGTCCTCGATTCACTCTCCATTACAGACAACCGCATGGCGGCTCCTGCCATTTGCCGCAAGTTTGAATACTACGATCGTCATTACGACCGCATCGAGCGCGAGGACTATGGCTATGCACAAGTCGTGACTACGGAAAGTGAGTCGGCCTCTTCCATCCCACACTACCGTATGACTGTTTGCGACTACCATAACCAGGATTTCCTCTTCAAGGGGCTTTGCTACCAGACCATGGTCGTCAATCCTGCTACGGGCAATCCGCTTACAAAACAGCAAAACGACTACCGTCTTATGGAGATTGCTTCGGGTGACCTCATCCCCGGTTCCGGACCAGGATGCTATGGCGACGGATATCCCGCAATCTATGAGACTACTTCCACAACCTACAATGCACCCAGTCCTACCGTCAGTCTCTCCTCACGCATCCGTTTCGGCTACACCTCCTACGCCAACATCGACACCGTCTACGACTTTGGCGCTACCAACGACCCCTCCGACGACTATGTTGCCGTCTCGGTCTACACCTCCATCGGCGACTATATCGTCTCTCCGGTTGTTGAAGAGAAGGTTATGGTTGGCAGCAGCGTCTTGCGCCACCGCGGTGCTTCATACAACAATCGTGGCTCTGTTTTGAGAATTAAGTTCTACAATGCGCCCGAACCCCTGTCGGATTACGATTTTGATTACGACACATACGGCAACGTGCAGAGGGTCACTTATCCACGCAACCACAATGGCGAGCGCTTCTTCGTCGAATATACATACGACAACAATATCCATTCGCTGCCTGTCAAGACGTACAATGCATACGGATTGATTTCCTACGCCGAGTATGACTACCGCTTCCAGACCCCCGTCTGGACCAAGTCGGCATCGGGCGGACAGGCTGACTACCGTTACGATTCCAAGGGCCGTCTCTCCGAGCTCTACGCACCGTTTGAGTTTGGTACCAACACCCCGACTATACGCTACGAGTATTACGACCGATATATGAATCACGACTACTATTGGCACCACCTGAGACGTTGGGCCCGTACACTCAACCACAATCAAGGCACTGATTATATCGCCACTGTGACCATCAGCGACGGTCTTGGCCGTCCTCGTGTGGTCAAGAAGGAATCGGAAGTCGGCGGCGTCAACTGCCGTGTCGTCGGAGGTTGGACCACATTCGATGGAATAGGACGCGTTGTCCGACAGTATCATCCCTACACCGAAGCCATGACGGCTCCCGACTCGACACTCAACACGGTCTTCAATACCCCATTCTCTCAAATGGGCTACGACCTGCTCGACCGCACTGTGATAACCACCATGCCCGACGGCGCCACTACGACAGCGGCCTTCTCTGTCGCCACCGAACCGGGTGGAACTATGCTGCGCAACAAAGTCGTTACCACCGACCCGGAGGGCAACGTCTCGCAGACTTTCACCAACGTCCGTGGTCAGAATACGGTTACGGTCACTCCTCTTGGTGCCACAACCGTCTATGCCTACGACCACATCGGTCAGTTGCAATCGGTCAAAGACCCAGAGGGCAACTATACCACCAATGCCTACGACCTCCTCGGTCGTCGCACAAGTCGCGACCATCCATCTGCCGGCCATACCGTCTGGAACTACGACCCAGCGGGCAACCTCGTCCGACAAACACAGAACAGCGGACGATACATTGACTTCATCTACCAGTACAATCGTCCCGTCAATGTGCGCTACTCTGACCACCACGCTAACAATGTAGCCTACAAATATGGCAACATGAGTGACGGTACTGCTGCCGGACGGGTGATTCTGCAGCAGGACGCTACCGGCGTACAGCAGTTCAAGTACGACTATATGGGCAACGTCATCGATAACTGTCATACCTATGTCCAGCCCGGTTCGCCCCACACGTTCACTCTGAATACCCAATGGAAGTATGACAGCTGGGGACGTGTCAGATATATAATCTATCCCGATAGGGAAGAGGTCCGTTACCGTTACGACCTCGGTGGTAAAGTCAATCATATAGAAGGTCAAAAACCCGGACATCCCCTATATGTCTATATCGACAAGATTCATTACGATGAATTCGACCAGCGAACAATTGAAGTCGACGGCAATGGCATAGAAAGTCATTATTCATACAATCCCCTCAACCGTCGCCTTGTTAACCTTGTCGACTACTCCAACCCCATGGGCACAGTCCTTCAAGACAATAACTATGACTATGACGCTGTCGGCAATATTATCAGTATTGTAGACAACGGACTCAACCAACGCTCGCAGGATTTTGCCTACGATGCACAGTACCGGCTCATCCACTCCCAAGGCAATCTCAGCCTCGGATTCGATGCTGTATACTACGACAACTACTATAAGTATTCGCCCGCAGGCCGCCTTATAAACAAGAGTGTCTCCAGCACACGTGCCAACAACATTATGGGTGTATACCCGATGGACTACGACAACGACTATGAATATGGCAATCCCGACAACCCCTATGCTACTGACCATATCCACGACAATATGGGCAACGACCATGACCTGGAGTGGGATGCCGACGGCAACCTTATCCACAGCACGACACATGTGCACTTTGTAGCCCAGCACCACTGCTGGACCGAGGACAACCGCCTCCAGGCCTACAGCCGCATCTCCGACGATGAAGGCAATATGGCGGCCTGGTATAACTACAATGCTGGAGGAGACCGCAATTTCAAGCTGACAACGCCACAGACGCGCATGCGCCAGAACGCCGATGTATTCCGCTCGGGAGCGGCACTTGCCTACCCGACACTCTATGCATCGTCTCTCGTCACTGTCAACAAAAACGGTTACACCAAGCATTACTTTGAAGGTTCACGTCGCGTGTGCAGCAAGATTGGCGGCGGATTTGCATCTGTCGACCAGCAATATACAGATTCTCAAATGCCAGAAATTGCTGAATCTTATTATGACCAGTATGTTGCTCAAAACGAAAACCTTATGACAACTTTTTCAGACTGCCTTGGTATTTATCCGCAACTTGATGTCTACCACGACCTCTATGATGTGATTATGCACGAACACGGTCGTGACGACAGCGAGGCTGCCTTCTACTATCACTCCGACCATTTGGGTAGTGCCGCATATCTCACCAACGATGCCGGACAGGTTACTCAGACCCTCAATTACCTGCCATACGGTGAAGACTGGGTTGACATTCAGAATTTTGCAGAAACGCAGTTCCCTCGTCTTGGTATCTATTCCTTCAACGGCAAAGAAAAGGACTATGAGAGTGGCTACCACTACTACGGTGCCCGCTATTACTGGTCCGAAGTCCTCACCGGCTGGCTGAGCGTCGACCCGATGATGGACAAGTACCCGAGTATGAGCCCGTACAACTACTGCGCTTGGAATCCGGTAATCCTTATAGATCCCGATGGTAATGCATGGAAACCCACTATTAATCAGAACACGGGTCAGTATACAGGATATGAGTGGATAGCGCCAGAACAGTCTTACAATTCTGACGGTACGCTGAAATCTGGTCTTTTTGAACAAGCAATTTTTTTCTCAAATAATGGAACTTTCGATCAAAGAAATCGCTTTAATATTGGTTCTTCTACAGCTACTGTATATATGCCAGATGGTACAACTAAACAATTCAAAGCATGCACAAATCCTTCGGATGCATCCAAATATGCCACCGTGCCAGAAGGCATATATGAAGCGAAACCTGGAATTCATAATGGCTCCAAGAGCAGTTACCGAGCACTGAAACTACAAGGAAATATCGAACTTGGCGGTACAAATCCAGCACATCCAGATAGAACATTTGCTGATGGAATCAATATACATAAACCAGGAATAGATAATTTGACAGGAATGTGTAATGATGGTACGGCAATCTCTGAAGGATGTCTACTTATTGATAGGGGACAGTGGAATGATTTTATCAATAGCTTTGCAGATGATGTCACTGTTAGTGTAACAGTTTCTCGTTCTATGGCTGCCCCTACCAACTGGAACATGCCTTTGATAAATGTTCCGCCATTGTTAAACCTGATATGTCCAGCAGATAAAACGAGAGTACAGTTGCCGTTATTAATATCAAATTATTATATCGAATGAAAAAGGTATTTATTTCTTTATTGTTATTAGGCTCCTTTTTTTATGCCTCGGGACAAAATGAAATCAACAAAATCGATGAAAGAGGATTAAGACAAGGTCGATGGATTATTCAGACCGTAAACTCTCAAGTTGAATGCGGCTATCTTGATAATCTTCTACATGGAGTTTATCTGTCGCATTCAGCTGTCAGTGGCAAATTGCAATCAATAGGAGAGTTTGATCACGGTGAATATAGCGGTACATGGTATTTTTTCGATGATAATGGTACTCCTTTGTCTAAAGTTGAAAATATCCAAAAGAATGACAGTATTGTAATTAATTCTAAAAAAATCTATTTCAAGGGTGGTAAGCCAGAATTTGTGGCTACACTTGTCAATTTCTACAATTCGGGCATGATTAAATCAAAAGGAACGATTTTATATTCAGGTAGTTTTGAAGAAGACTATCTTGAGTACGGAGAATGGATAGTATACGATACCAAAGGAAATGTTATCAGAACTGTTGATAAAGGTAACGATCATTAACCAGGTAAGACTACTACGTTCTAGATGCATGAAAAAAAAATATTCATTGTGGCGGATTCTTGAATCCGCCGCAACTTACCCTAAAACTCTAAATTGTTTAAACTTTTGATTATTTACTTTTAACCCCTTTTTTTATGATTAAGCAAATTAAAACAATTGCACTGTTAATGTTTGTTGCGGCGGGAGTGCTTTCATTCTGCTCTTGTGACGAGAAGGAGAATGGCACCGGCGGCAACTCCGAGGTTGCCGACTATCCCGCTGCGATGAACAACACCCGTTGGCGCTGGAAAGGCACCCCTGACGCTACCGGCATCAACTGCGTTGAACTGACATTCTTCGAAGAGGACAATGTCGCCTCGCTGATTGTGACCACGGTAAACTACACCGTCGACCGTTACGATGCGTCGTACACCTACACAGCCGGCAAGGGCACA
>JAFXAD010000003.1 GCA_017522065.1 Bacteroidales bacterium | reverse complement strand
TACACCGTCACGGGTCGCAGCAACAATATCAGCATAGGCTATGTGCAGGGCACGCGCACGGTGGATGTTGGAGACACGGTGGAGCTGCGTGCGATACCGAGATACGAGGATGTGCGCTTTCTTCAATGGACGGGAGGCGACACGGTTAATCCGTTGCGGGTGGTGGCTGTATGCGACACTACAGTTATGGCATACTTCCAGCGCTATGTTGACACTACGCAGCCGCCGGACACTACGGTGGTTGAGGGGATAGCGGAGGTCAATGAGAGAGGGATAGTGTTGCGTCCGAATCCGGCGTGGGAAGAGGTGACGGTGGAGTCGCCCGAGCCGATAGTGGGTATAGAAGTGTGCGACCTGTGGGGCCGTGAGGTGCAAAGGCAGATAGTTCCATCGGCGACGGAGGTAGTGGTTGGAGTAGGCGGCCTGCGATCGGGCGTGTATATAGTCAGGGTTCGCACGTCACAGGGGTGTGCGATACGGAAGCTTGTGGTGAAACGGAGAAGTGAGAAGTGAGAAGTGAGAACGGAAAGGCCTTCGGCCACGAAGACGAAATCGAAGACGAAAACGGAAAAAGCTTTAGCGTTAGCTATGAATGTCCGTGAATTATCATAAATGTCAAATGAATCTGACTATTTACATATCATCACATAAGCGGACTATTTCACGACCAGCTTGCGGGTAGAAGTGTATTTGTCGGAAGAGATGCGTATGATATAGATGCCAGGTAGGAGATTGGCGTTGGAAATGGTGATGGAATTGCCATTACATGCAGAGGTATATACTGTCCGTCCGTTGGCATCGAGGATATAGACCTTGTCGCCCCTGTGAATTCCGTCGATGGAGAAGGAACCCGTAGTCGGGTTTGGATATACGAAAGCCTTCGACGTGAGGATGCTTGTAGTGTTGATGCCTACGTTGTTGCTGAAGAGACCTTCGATCATCCAGCTGAACTTCTTGGAGTCGCCCATCGGGGTGAGATTTTCGCCGCATAGCAAGCTGTTGGTGTTGCCACCATAGATGGAAAAGACAGCATTGGAATCGACTTCCGTACATTTGAGTTTTATCCAAAGAGATATAGAGCCATCGAGGTTGATGGGCGACGGAAGCGTGTGGGTGTGGAAGGTGTAGTCGTAGTCGAGGCTGTCGACAAAGGTGGCGTTGTAGAGAGTCTCGTCGGGAGTGTCGTTGCCAGCAAGGATGGTTAGAGTATGGGTGGCTTGTTTGCGTCCCATGAAACGTACGGCATTGAGCGTTGCACCGGATTTGATGGCAGAGGCGGGAATCTTGATGCCCCAGACGGTGTCGGTGCCGAGCCCTTCGGGGATGTTGGCGGCCCGGTTCATAGAGTTGTCACAGGTGTGGTAGCGCACGATGTCGCCCATAAGTGGGGCGAAGATGGCTGTAAAGGCGATCTGTCCGCCTGTCGCAACAGTGGTGCGCGGGTTGTAGCGGCATCCGTCGCTCCAGGCGACGAAACGCGAGTGCTCGTTTGTGGCATTGGCTTCGAGGGTGATTGTGTCGCCAAAGTTGTAAGTTCCTGCACCGGAAACCGTGCCATCGGTGGCCATGGCGCCGCCGATGCCTTCGGTCGATGTGGATACGGTCGTTGTTCCTTCGGTGTCCCATCCGCTGTAGGGTTCAATGCCGATGGTGGCGGTAGCGAAGAGATCGAAGTGGTAGCCGCTGTTGCCGAGAGCGAAAGAGGAGGGATTGAGGTTGTCGATTTTGTAGTAGCCGTCATAGGCTCCGCCCCATCCCCAGTTGAAGTGGAAAGAGATAAGGGCGCCGCTGCGTTTGTATCCATCGCAGACGAAGGCGTGGCCCGACTGCACTTCGTCGTAGCCGGCGTAGAGTATGGGTCGCCCGTTGTCGAGCTCGTTGACAAGCAGTTGTTTCCAGTCGTTGATGGAGTAGTCGATGCGGAAGGCTGTCCAAACGTAGGGGCTGTATTTGAAATTGTATTTAAAGGCGTTTTCGGACGATGCATCTCCGCCATAGCCGTAGCTGGCGGTCTTGCCTGCGCTGCCGTTGGCGTCATAGTCCATATTTACGGCGACACCGACATGGTAGACTATCGTCGCAACGGCGTCGATTTGAGCTTCGCTGCTCGTGTTGTTGATGATATCCGGCATGCTGTCCCATAGGTAGTCGACATCGTAGTTGGCGCTGAGTTGCCCAAGTCGTTTGTGTGTGTAGGTTTCGTTGCCGTAGCCGTGAGCTGGGTGGTTGAAGTATTTCATGATTTGGGCCGTTGCGATGGCGGTGCAACCTGCGACGGCGCGTCCATGGTGAGCGCTGTCGTATGGGCAATAGAGGTTATAGAGCGGACTCTGGTTCCACTGCGTGGTGAGGAAGGGTCCTACGTATTCCACATCTTTGCTGTCTTTGCCATCGTACAGTTCTGCCCATTCGCGGCGGACGTTGTCGGAGGGGGCACATATACGGTTGATGTCGATAGAACGTTCATAGTTGTAGAACCAGGAACGCACGTGGTCGGGCATATTGTCGGTAGGGAAGGCGTTGTTTGGCGAATATGCCAGGACGGGCGTGGTGTTGTCGTCGGCCGACATGACTATAAATCCTTTGCCATCGTTGATGCTGAAAATGTACATGTTGTTGAACGGTGTTGCGGATGAGATGTCTGTCAGTTGCGAGGTCGAGTATTTGGGCCCCGAAGCAGAGAGGAATGCTGCTGCAGCCTTGCGTGCAGCGTTGGGGTTGACGGGGTTTGCAACTGAGGTTCCGGCAAAGAGAGTCAGAACGAGGACGAGGGATATGATACGTTTCATTGTCGTTAATAATTGTTGAATGGAAATGCAAAAGTACAAAATTATTTGCAAATATAATTGCGAGTGAAAAAAAATCTGTATTTTTGCAGCGGAATTGAATTTTTTCTTTTCGTAGGCATGGATGCTGGCATGACATCTTTTGAAATAATGAGCACCTCTAATAATTATTTAAAACGGCGAATTATACGAATTAAACGAATTGATATTTAGAAATTTGTTTTGCTAACAAAACGCGAATTAAACGAATTAATTATTTAAAACGGAGTGGTATGCCTGCGAATACATAATGAATAAAGAAAATGCAATGAGCAATTATACGAATTAAACGAATTGATATTTAGAAATTTGTTTTGCTAACAAAACGCGAATTAAACGAATTAATTATTTAAAACGGCGTGGTATGCCTGCGAATACATAATGAATAAAGAAAATGCAATGAGCAATTGTACGAATTAAACGAATTTTTAGAGATTACCTAATAATAAAACCATTAAACCCTTTAACCTTTAAAACCCTTAAACCTTTAAACCCTTTAACCCATAATATAAAAATGAATAGAGATAACGACAAGTTGCAGGCGTTGGGCCATAAGACGGAATACCGTACCGATTATGCTCCCGAGGTGCTTGAGACATTCGAGAACAGGCATCCGGAGAATGACTATTTTGTGAAGTTTCTTTGTCCGGAATTCACGTCACTGTGTCCGATAACCGGTCAGCCCGACTTTGCGGAGATACGCATCAATTACATACCCGACCGGAGGATGGTTGAGAGCAAGAGCCTGAAACTGTATCTGTTTTCGTTCAGGAATCATGGCGATTTCCATGAAGATTGCGTCAACATAATAATGAAAGACCTTGTGAAGCTGATGGATCCGCGCTATATAGAGGTGCTTGGGGTCTTTGTGCCACGTGGGGGTATAGCAATACACCCGTTCGCTAATTATGGACGTCCGGGAACCAAGTATGAAGCCCTTGCCGAGAAGCGGCTGTGGGAGTACTCGGTATGAGCGGTCGGGGCCTATGGTGTTAGGCTGTCAGACGAGTCGTGTTATCAGCATGACGATGGCGAAGATGGCGTAGGCGAGCTTGAGGCCTGTGCCCGTCAGGAATCCGACAAAGGCTCCCCAGGCGGCGCGCATGGCCTCGCGGCTTTTTTTGCCGCTCAGCAACTCGCCAGCAAGTGCGCCGACGAAGGGCCAGAATACAACACCTATGAGTCCGGTAGGTCCGAAGGGAAGGCCGATGATAGAGATTACGAGGCCAATATTGCAGCCCCATACTCCGGCCTTGCTTCCGCCATGACGTTTGGTGCTCCAAGAGGGAACCACATAGTCGAGGAGTGTGATGACCACTGCTACGGCGGCTGTTACGATGAGAAAAGGGGTTGTAAATTCAATTTTGTCGCTGAAGCCTGCGACAAGAAGGGCTGCCCATGAAAACGGCGGACCGGCGAGCCCGGGAACGATAGAGCCCAGGAGTCCAATAATAGCAAGAATGTAGGCGAGTATAATCATAATGTCAGTTTGTCTTCGGCCATGCGTTTCATGTATTGCTGAACGATGGCTTTAAGTTTGTTTTCGTGTTTGGCGGGTTTGGAGTGGAGCGGGTGTCTCATCAGCGGGTCGTTGCGGAGGTCGTATGTGCCGACGATATGCTCGCCGTCGAACTGGATTAGCGTGTCGCCGCAGAGATACTGGTAGATTCCCGAATTGTAGTTGACGGTCCACGTGCTGTCGGGGTGCGTATTGAGGAGATCCTGGCCGAAAGCCACAAATGGGTATGGGTGCTGCACGATGCCCAGCAGAGTAGGCATGATGTCGATCTGTTGGGCGATACCCTTCATCACGCCGCGAGGCAGGCTGCCGCTTGGGTCGAAGATGAGGACGGGGCCGCTATAGACACCGATGGGCGTGCGGTAGAGGTCGTGGTTGGTCATGTTGGTGTGGTCGTTGCAGAGGACGAAGATGGTGTTTTTGAACCATTCTTGTTTGGCTGCAGTGGCGAAGAAGCGTCGCAAGGCGTTGTCGGTATAGCGGATGCATTTGTGCATCACCATTTCCTCTTCGGGGTAGATGTCGCGGTACTCTTCGGGGATGACGAAAGGATGGTGGGAAGAGGCAGTGAAGACGGCTGTGACGAAAGGTTCTTGCATTTCGCTCATTTTGGTGGCGAAGAATTGCAGGAAGGGTTCATCCCAGATAGCCCACGTGCCGTCGAAATCCTCTTCGCCGTTGAATCGCGTGTCGGCGTCGTATTCCGTGCGTCCGTAGTATTT
This sequence comes from Bacteroidales bacterium, assembly GCA_017522065.1. Classification (GTDB taxonomy): domain Bacteria; phylum Bacteroidota; class Bacteroidia; order Bacteroidales; family P3; genus Colimorpha. Next base: position 3,517 of record JAFXAD010000003.1, on the reverse strand, counting down.
TTGGAAACCGATGGAATGGGCGAAATCCTGAAATCCCATCGAGCCGTTTTCGGCACCATGGAAGAATGCCGACGAGTAGCCCTCCTTGGCGAGTTCGGCGGGCAGTCCGCTCACGCGGTTGAGCGAATAGCCCGTCATGTAGAATGGCTCGACGAACATGGGAATTGAGGCGAGGATTGAAGGCATGGCGTCGATGCTTTTGCGACCGTTGGCGAATGTGTGTTCCCAAGTGAGCGACACGCCGAGCAGCGAGTCGACAAAAGGTGTGTAGCCTTTGTAGTTGCCGTTCTCGAGCGTGCGATTGTAGAAGCCTGTATATTCGCGTGCGAAGCTTTCTACGATGATGACCACTATGTTTTTACGCTGCGAGACTGTAGCGGAGTCGCAGGCAGGGGTGTGCACAGGGGTGTAGATTTTGGCGAGGGTGTTGGTGTCGAAATAGCCCGGGTCGGAGAATGTGGTTTTGCCTACGGTACGTATGAGTGTGAAAGGCGTATTGAGAACTATCGCCGCCTCGTGTGGCTGGTTGACGTAGTTGTTGGCGCTTCCAAGGTTGACGGGCCGAAGGACTTTCCACGGCGTACCGCCTCGTATGGCGGTGAACGACAGGGCAAGGAAGAGAGTCAGAGCTACTGATTGCGTCCAGTAGTATTGCTTGTGGTTGGGGCTTGTGGCGTTTTCTGCAGTTTTGGCGTAAAGGAGCCAGAGCATGGCTATCAGGGCAGCGCCGAGCAGGACGAGGTACCAGTGGTTGAGTAGTTCGGTAAAAAAGATGGAACCCAGGTTGCCTTCGTTGCTGAATTCGTGGAAGAAGGTGCTGGTGGTGCGCCGCCCCGTAAACTGTGAGTAGACGGCGTCGCAAAGATTGATGATGACGGCCAGCGAGTTGATAATGAAAAAGAACCATCTCGTCATGACTTGCCACCATCGACGTTGTGCGGCGAGGATGGGCATCAGCATGAGGATGGCGTAGAGCGTGTTGGTGTAGAATATGGCCGAGCTGTCGAAGACGAAGCTGCCGTGCATCAGTTTGGCGAAGCTAAGTTGGTCCCAGCCAGGAGCGAAGAGGTCCCAGTTTTCCCATACGTAGGCTATACGGCAAATGAGATAAGCCAGATAAGCCAAGGCCAGGTTGACCGTAACGGCGATAATGTTAGAGTATGAGCTTGTTTTGATAGTCAATTTGTCGGAGGTTTTGATGTTGCAAGTGGTAGAATTATAATGTGTTGCGGGCGTGTGTCGACACTTTGGCGCACTATTAATGGCTGCAAAAATACAATTTTTTTTCTGTTCCAGTCCAATATGCCGTTTCAGTTTTCGTCTTGTTTCTTGATTCCGTACGAAGTTTTTGGCTCAATTTATTTTTGAAAATATGCATACTATATAATATTTAATTGCTATCTTTGCTGCTCGAAAAGAAAACCATATTGACATATAACCAGCTGTGTTGTAAAGTGTTAGTGTGGTAAACATAGTATAAGATATAGTTAAAATATAAATAACAATGAAGAAAATCCTTATCGTCGGTGCCGGCGGACAGATTGGATCTGAGCTGACACGTAATTTGAGAGACATCTATGGTGACAACAATGTTGTGTGCAGCGACCTGCGTCCGCTGAAGGGCGATCCCTACGAGCGTGGTCCTGTTGAACGTATTGATTCCACGCAGATTATGCAGATTGCCACTGCCGTGAAACAGTACAACATCGATACTATCTATAACCTGGCAGCCATACTTAGCGCCACTGCCGAGCTGAACCCCATGCTCGGATGGAATGTCGGAATCGGAAGCCTGGTGAACTGCCTCGAAGTGGCACGCCTGTTCGGATGCGCAGTCTTCACACCGTCGAGCATCGGAGCTTTCGGCCCCTCGACTCCTCACGACAACACTCCGCAGGATACCATCCAGCGTCCCAACACCATCTACGGTGTCACCAAGGTCACCGGTGAGCTCCTTTCGGACTACTACTTTACACGTTTTGGTGTCGACACCCGCTCGGTGCGCTTCCCGGGACTGATCAGCTACCAGACCCTTCCTGGTGGCGGTACCACGGACTACGCTGTAGAAATCTACTACGCTGCCGTAAAGGGCGAGAAGTTCGTCTGCCCATTGAAGAAAGGTACCTATATGGATATGATGTATATGCCTGATGCACAGAAGGCCATGATAGACATTATGGAGGCCGACCCGTCGAAGCTTGTACACCGCAATTCGTTCAACGTCACCTCTATGAGTTTTGACCCTGAAATCATCTACAATGCCATCAAGAAGCGTTATCCGAATTTCGAGATGGTATATGAACCAGAGCCCATCAAGCAGGCTATTGCCGACAGCTGGCCCAACAAGATGGACGACAGTTGCGCCCGCAAGGAATGGGGCTGGAACCCGCAGTATGACCTGGAGAAGATGACGGACGACATGATCCTGAATCTCAAGAAGAAATTGCTTTAATCCTTAAAAATAACTAAAGTCAGATTCTAACTGCCCGCAAACGAACAAAACCATGTGGCTTTATCGCGCCGTGTTGGAATGTTGATACCGTTGTTTTTATCATAACTCAAAAGAACACAAACAATGAAGAAAAGATTTGTATATACAGTTGCTGCTTTCGCTATGACGCTTATTTTGGCATCGTGCAGCGATTGCAAGAAAGACAATGCTGTGGCAGACAGCAATAACGTCCAGGAAGTGACTGCTGCTCTTGAACTGACCGATGTGGCCAGCCGTACCAATATGGGAGCCAAAATGTTTGTCACACCTCAGCCTGCGCTGATGATTGGTACTTATGACGAGAACGGCAATCCCGACGTGATGATGGCTGCATGGGGCGGCCAGTGTGACGGCAACCAGGTGTGCTTCCGTCTCTCGCCTCACCGCACGACAACAAATTTAAGAGCCACCAAGGAATTCACGCTCAGTTATGCTACGGTGCGTGACGTCGCCGAGAGTGACTACTTCGGTACTGTAAGTGCCAACGATGTTCCTGACAAGATTGCCCGTGCCGGATTCACTGTCACCAAGAGCCAAAACATCAATGCCCCAATCATCGACCAGTATCCGCTGACCCTCGAATGCCGTGTGGTTGAGATTATGGAGCGTGGCGAGGATGGCTGTTTCGTGATTGGCGAGGTGGTCAACACCATTGCCGACCCCTCTATCCTTACCGACGGCCGTATCGACCTCGACAAGCTTCAGCCTATCGTCTTCGATGCAGCCATCCCTGCCTACCGCAGCGTGGGTGCCGAAGTCGGCAAAGCCTGGGATGCTGGCAAGAAATTCATCAAGTAAAAGACAATGTTCTGATACAGAGAAAGGTGCTTCAATGAAGTGACCCCAAAAAGTTGGACGGATTAATAAAATCAGTTAATTTGTCTACAAAAATGAGTTCGGTATTGTACCGGACTCATTTTTAGTTTCAGTTTGATGCGTTTGTTGTTGTAGTAGTCGATATAGTCGGCCAGCTGACGTTTGAAATCGTCCATGCTGTCGAAGCGGTTGACATAGAGCAGTTCGTTC
>JAFXAD010000005.1 GCA_017522065.1 Bacteroidales bacterium | reverse complement strand
AAAGATGTACGTCGTTTCTACCGACATAAGCAGTGACCGTGCTTGAACGGTGGGAGGTTCTTGACGCTCCTCAAGGACGGATTTCTTCACGCCATTTTCCAAAGCTGCTTTCCTCGTAGGACGGAGGGTAGGTAATTAATAATTAAAATTTTTGCGGGGCAGGAAACTTGAAAATTGAAAATTGAAAAAACGCGAGCGGGGGGATAAAAGAATATTCGTGTAATTCGCAGTTAAAAAGATTTTTGTGTTCAAAGTGTTTCTTGAATGATTTTTAATCAGATTTTGAAAGATTTTGAGCGCAGCGACCAAATAAGCGCTTCGTGTTCAAAGGGTTTCTCTACTTTTCTTTTTTAAAAGTCAAAATAATACCGCGGTGGAAATTGAAAATGTAACAAAAACGTAACAGCTTTTTGGACGTTTTTAGGTTGATTATGTATATTTTTGTAGAATTTCCGTAAGGAAAGTCAAGTGCATTATTAATCTAAAAACCAATTTGTTGAATATGAATTTCAGTGATATACTCGTTGTCATTTTGGATTTGGCGGGAGCATTGGCAATATTCCTCTTCGCCATGAAGCTGATGAGTGAGGGACTGCAGAAATATGCAGGGTCGAAGTTGCGCCATATCCTCACCAAGATTACCGGCAAGCCGCTGAGCGGCATCCTTGCCGGAACAGGAGTCACAGCCATAATCCAGAGTTCGACGGCAACGACGGTGATGACGGTAGGTTTTGCCGGAGCCGGCCTGTTGACGCTGGCGGGAGCCATCGCCGTGGTGATGGGTGCCAATATCGGTACCACTGTAACGGCGTGGATCATAACCATCTTCGGTCTTGGCGGCAGCGGTGGCGACGAGGCAGTGCCGTTCATGCCGATGGTCATTGCCGCCATCAGCCTGTTTTTCATGTTCAGCAAGAAGAGCAAGATGCAGTATTTGGGTCAGACCATCATGGGTCTGTCGCTGTTGATTCTTGGACTTGGACTGATGGGCGACTCGGTGCCGCCACTCGACGAGAACGTGGCCCACTCCATCGCCTCGTGGGGTCAGTGGGGCTACTGGTCGATACTGCTCTTCATCGTTGTCGGTGCCGTGCTTTGCATCATCCTTCAGACCTCGTCGGCAATGACAGCCGTGATACTGCTTATGGCCAGCCAGGGATGGATAGATTTCCCCACCTCGATGGCCCTCGTCATGGGACAAAACCTGGGAACAACCCTGACGGCCCAGGTGGTGGCAATGACCACAGGCACCACGGGCAAGCGCACCGCCCGCGCGCACTTGGTGTTCAACGTTGCGGGCGTAATCTTCTTCCTCATACCGTTCTATCCTATCTGCGACGCTGTGATGTTCCTCAGCGAGAAGCTCGACGGCATGCTGCCCAACATACCGTTGGTTCCGCTGGCTATCACAGTGTTCCATACGCTCTTCAACGTCGTGACCACAATAATCCTCGCCTTCTTCATTCCGCAGATAGAGAAGATAGTGACCTGGATGGTTCCCGACAAGAAAGAGGATGGCGAAGAGGAGTTCCGTCTTACCTATCTGGAACCCAACCTGCTCTCGACAGCAGAGCTCAACCTGCAGAGTGCCAAGAGCGAGATCGAGGAGTTCTCGAAACGTGTGCTGCGTATGTACACCTTCCTGCCGGGTCTTCGCACCGCCGAGAGCGAGGAGGCCTTCGATGCCATAATACAACGCATAGCGAAGTATGAGAACATCACTGACCGCATGGAACAGGAAATCACCAAGTTCCTGACCCGTGTCGGCAGCGGCGACGTGAGCCAGCACGCCTCGGAGCGCATCAGCACCATGCTGCGCATCATCGACAATCTGGAGAGTATTGGCGACGCCATATTCCAGATAGCCATGACACGCAAGGCCAAGCGCGAAGATGCAGTCCATTTCGATGCCAGCCTGAATGCCAACCTGGCCCACATGAGCGAACTGGTGCAGAAAGCCCTCGACGTGATGGATGCCAACCTGAAAGACTACGACAACATAGACCTCGATGCCGCCTACGCCGCCGAGCACGACATCAATGCCTACCGCGACATGCTGAGGGCACAGCACCTCGATGCACTGAAACTCGGCATCTACGACTACTCGATAGGTAACGCCTACAGCGGACTTTATGCATTGTACGAGAAACTCGGCGACTACGTGATCAACGTGTCGGAAGCTATAGGAGGGAAGAAAGAAGACTGATGCTCCTGATTTCGTACATATATCACAGCTGTTTCGCCGTCGAGGACGACAAGGTGCTGATAGTTTTCGACTATCACCAGGACGACGACAGGGGTACCCTGCACCGCCTGATAGACACTCGTGTCAACAGGAAACTGTATTTCGTCGTGTCGCACTTCCACGAAGACCACTATAGCCCCGAGATACTTGAATACAGCGACGCTACGCTGTTGGTGTCGTACGACACGCAGAAACGGCGCCGCATACCTGCCAACGTGCCCGCCGCGATACTGCGTCCGGGCGACAGGTACGAGGACGAGAACCTGCGGCTCGACGCATTGCGGTCGACCGACGTGGGCATTTCGTCGCTCGTGACCCTCTCCGACGGCACGACGATATACCATGCCGGCGACAACAACAACTGGTATTTCTCGCACGACGAAGACGAGCACATACGCTGCTCGGTCGACGAGATGGAGGGGATGTTCATGTCGAACCTGCGCGAAGTGCGAAACCTGACGAAGCGGGTGGACCACGTGATGTTTCCTGTCGACCCGCGCTTGGAAGGCGAGATGCTGCGCGGTGCCTGCCAGTGGCTGCAGCAGATAAAGACAGGACACTTCTATCCGATGCACACCTGGGAGGGCTGGAAAGAGGTCAACGCCGGCGTGGAGGAGCTGCGCGAGCTGTTCCCCGAGGTGCATATAGGAGAGAAGATATATTTCAGGAGTTAAGAGATTCCAGCGCGAGCGAGATCTCGTAGATCTTGTGGATATTTTTTCTCCTGCTCGCAGGCGAGCGAGATCTTGTAGATCTTGTGGATTTATTCTTTTATTCTCCTGCTCGGCGTATCGCCTCGCGAAATCTATAAATCTTATAAATTAGTTCCGCCTACGGCGGTAATGCTGACGCAGTTATTGTTTTACTCTATTGTTTTATCGACATTATGTAGTGGTTAAAGAAAAATATTTATGGTCATTCACGGTCATTCACGGTCATTCACGTTCAAAAAAACTGGTAATTCCTGTTGTAAGAAATATTGTTCTTTTTGCTGGACATTCGTGTAATTCGTTGGTCGTTTACGACCATTCGTAGTATACTGGGAGGGAAAAGAAATTCGTTCAATTCGTGTGATTCGTGTTCAAAAAAAAGTAATTAGACAGTTTTATTTGACATTTATGGTCATTCACGGTCATTTACGGGCATTCGCGTTCAAAAAAAATTCCTGAATAATTCCTGGTCAATTCCTGGTAATTCCTGTTAAAAGAAATATTGTTCTTTTAGCAGGCATTCGTGTAATTCGTGTTCAAAATTTCAAGCATTGGCGTTATGAGTCTCTGGTGAGGGGCACCTTATTTTTTATCATCATTAAATTCCCGGCGTATAGACTCGAAGGTAGATTGGACGCTGTGCATGGCTTTGCTTTTGACAAGCCGTAGCCACCAGTAGCGTACGTTGCGTCCGATGGCCTTGAGTGCGTTGACGGTAGGTCCGGCGAGGACTGCCTCGATATGCAGAAGAGCCACAGCGATGACGCCCCACCAAGCCCCCAAGTCAGCCAGACGGTCCATCCAAAGTCCGCCGCTGCATGCCATCACGATGCCGATGACGAAGGCATAGATGATGGAGAGGAAAAAGCGGATGCCAAAATTGACGGAACTGCGGAACTGCGTGTCGCCAATGAGCTTGCGCATAAGCAGATGGGTGGGCAGGAAGGGGATGGGATAGCATACCAACCAGAAGAGGAAAACCCAGCGGACGACGGGGATGGCTACAACGCCGGCGACGAGAGCTGCGAGAGGCAGCAGAGCCGCTACGGTGGTGGCAAGGCTCCAATGGTCGGGCACCATGCGTTCGCGGAGGCGGAGGCGGCGGCACTGGTCGCTGAAGTGGCGGGTGGTGTCGACAAGGGTGTCGAACTTCTCCTTTTTGTTGTCGGAGAGAGCCATGGCGTCGAGTTCGAGCGAAATCTCCTGACGCATGCGGAACCGGTTCCAGGCGCTGTTGCCCAGACCCTTGCTGTGGCGGCGCTCGCTATTGAGGATATTGCAGAGCGTAAAGATCTCGTCGTAGTGCTCCTGGTTGCGTATGTCGTGCATGAGAGGGCTGAGAGCCGTGGAGAGGGCATGACGCATCTCGTTGAGAGCCACGGGTTCATTGTTGCGGTAGTCGTCCATGAAAGGCTGGACGGGTATAGGCTTGCCGATATTGACGACGAGGTTGGCGTAGGGCCGTTCGTATTCGTCGAAGTCGATGCCCGTTGGGACGATGTAGAGCGGATGGTCGCCGAGCTTGATTTGCGTCTCGCCTGCTATGCGGAACATGCCTTTGCCCATAGGCAGGAGGCTGTGGCGGTTGTTGTGCCGCCCTTCGGCCATGAGGCAAAGCGGGAATCCGTCGAGGAGCACATCGCGGCTGCGGTCGAAAATGTCGTTGTTCTTGGCGAGACTGCTCTGTCCGTCGCGTATGCGGTATACCGGCAGAATCTTGAGGAAGGTGAGAATGGCGCGGATGGCGGGCTTGGCGAAGATGTCGGCGCGGGCGAGGAACACAGGAGGCTTGGGAGCGAAATTGAGCACGGCGAGCGGCTCCATGAGTGCCTGCTGATGGCAGGGTGCAATGATGTAGGCTCCGTCGGTGGGAAGATTGTCGAGGCCGTGGACATCGAAACGCTGGTAGTGGCATCGTGTGCCGAACTGAACTAATGGGCTTAGGATATTATAGAGCGTGTTGTTGTCTTGGATGGCTTTCATTTTCAATTGTTTTGTAAGAAAACAACAATTGTTTTTGTTTGCAAAGATACGAAAAAAGTTTTTTTTCAGTTATAGGGGAAAGGTTATTGTTTAAAGTTTAATTTAATAATACCGCAAGCAAGGATGCTTGCGTACCAAAATATCGCAGGCAGGGATGCTTGCGCACCAGAGATAAAAACAAAAAATAGGAACGATGCGAAACAAGAGGGGTCTTATCATATTCTTGATGGTTTGTGCCGTCGCGGTGTGCGGAGGCAACAGCGTCAAGGCTCAAGGGCAGGGTGTCAACACGATACTCAGTTACGCTACAGTGCGTGACGGCGACACGATACCGCTTGTCCACCTTAAACCCGTGACTATCGTCACCAAATGGGCGCTGCTGTCCGACAAGGAAATAAAGAAGAACCAGAAGTTGATACGCAATGTGAAGAAGACCCTCCCGTACGCCAAGGAAGCCCGTCGCCGCCTGCAGGAACTCGACAAAGAGCTGGCCAGTCTGCCGCCCAAGAAACGCAGCGACTACGTGAAGAAGGTGGAGCAGCAGGTGCTTGACGAATTCAAGGAAGACCTCGAAAACCTTACCTTCTCGCAGGGCAAGGTCCTGCTGAAGCTGCTGGACCGCGAGACGGGCAACACCTCGTATACGCTTGTTGCCGACCTGAGAGGCAAATTCAGGGCGTCGTTCTACAACACCTTTGCCCGCATGTTCGGATACAACATGAAGGAGCGCTTCGACCCTAAACATAACAAGGATGACAACCTGCTGGAGCGCGTGGCGCGTTCGGTGGAATTAGGAAAACTATGATGAGGTACGGATTTTGCTTTCTGTCGGCGGTGCCGGTGCGCCGCGAGGCGTCGCACGCCTCGGAGATGGTCACCCAGATGCTCTTTGGAGAGAGCATGGAGGTGGACCGCGTAGAGCCGGAATGGGTGCACGGCAGGATGCTGTTCGACGGATACGAGGGATGGGTGAGCTCGAAGCAGCTGGCAATGACGTCGTCACGGATAGACACCGACAGCGTGGCAGACAGAGAGCTGCTCTGCGTGGAGCCACCGGAGCTGCAACTGGGCGAGATGGTGCTGACGATACCCACGGGTGCCGGCTACTGCAAGGAGTGGCTTGTTGAGCAAGATTCTGTAGGCGGCGAGGAGCATGATACTGTCGGTCTGGCGCAACAGTTTCTCGGGGCACCATACTTGTGGGGAGGACGCACGAAATGGGGAATAGACTGTTCGGGACTGGTGCAGGTGGTCCACAAAGCCTGTGGATTGTCGCTGCCACGCGATGCGTCGCAACAGGCGGAGTGCGGCTGCGAGATAGACTTTGCGGAGGCACGTAGGGGCGACCTGGCATTCTTCGGCAACGAGCAGGGTAGGTTGACACATGTCGGCATAGTTGCCGGCAACGGGCTGATAATACACTCGTCGGGACGTGTGCGCCTCGACAGGATGGACGAAAAAGGCATCGTCTGCGACGCGCAGGGCACATACAGCCATTTCCTTCACTCGGTGCGCCGGGTGGAAAGCTGATGGACGAAAGTTATTTTGTCTATCGAAAAAAACAATCTTATGACAACCTCTAAAATTCGTGTAATTCATGTTTTGCCTACAAAACAAGATTGTTGGTTTTTAGCAGCTTATTCGTATTATTCGTGAAATTCGTGTTCAAAAAATGAATTTTCAGATGTATTCTTACGTGAATCCTAACGACCGATTTGGGTTGAAAGTTCGACTTTTTTTGTATTTTTGTAATCTATTTTAGCGTGAAAACAAATGGTACAAACTGAGAAAGAGATTGTTGCTGATTTGAAGGCTGGCAAATTCCGTCCTGTATACCTGCTTACGGGAGAGGAAAACTATTATATTGACCTTGTGTCGAACTTTTTTGAGAAGAATGTCATTGCAGCCGATTTCCGCGATTTCGACCAGACGGTGGTCTATGGACCGGAAGTGGATATGCCGACGGTGATAGACCTCGCCAAGCGTTACCCGATGATGTCGCCGGTGCAGTTAGTGCTGGTGAAAGAGGCGCAGGGCATAGCACGCGACTGGGAGCTGCTGGCTAAATATCTGGAGAATCCGCAACCGCAGACGGTACTGGTGTTCTGCTACCGTCACAAGAAGCTGAACAAGAACTCGAAAGCATATAAAGCCATAAACAGCGTCGGAGTGGTCTTCGAGAAAAACAAACTGAGAGACTACGAGGTGCCGGGCTGGATAGCCAACGTGGTGCAAAAGAAAGGATACTCCATTACGCAGACGGGTGCTGTGCTGATAGCAGAGTCGCTCGGCAACGACTTGGGCAAGATCGCCAACGAGTTGTCGAAGGTGTACATCTCCATGCCTGAGGGAGGCACCATCAACGAGGATGTGATAGAGACCAACATAGGCATCAGCAAGGAATACAACGCCTTTGAGCTGCAGAACGCCATCGGACGACGCGACGTGGTTCAGTGCAACAAGATTGTCAACCATTTCGCAGCCAATCCAAAAGATAACCCTATACAGCTTGTGATAGCGTCGCTGTACGGGTACTTCATCAAGGTGATGCTGTACCATCAGGAGCCGGACAAGAACAAGGCGGCATCGGTGCTGAAGGTGAGTCCCTATTTCCTGAAAGACTACGAGAAGGCGGCACAGAACTACAGCCTCGGCAAGCTCGCATCGTGCATAGGATATCTGTATGAGGCCGACCTGAAATCGAAGGGCGTGAGGAACAATGGAACGATTTCCGACGGCGAGATACTAAAAGAATTGGTGTTTAAAATAATACACTAAAATAAGAATAAAATTTTACGTCACTACTTACTACACATATCACACTTTATGCCTCAAATGTTCAGAATCAGATGTATACTACTTGGATTACTTTTTGTCGCAATAGGCACTGCGGCGCAGGGTCAGAATATCATAAAGGGCGTTTTGCTCGACGATGAGAAGGGCGAAGCCATCCCGTTCGCACAGGTCTTTCTTGAGGGAACAAACTACTGGTCGTCAACCGACTTGAACGGATATTTCCTTATCAACAAGATTCCCGATGGCGACTACGTCATCAAGGTGCGCTACATTGGCTATGAGGAATATAGCGAGCCGGTGTCGCTGAAGCACCAGACCATCACTCGCAACATAAACCTCAAGCCGTCGGCGAGACGGTTGAAGGACGTGGTGATTACAGAAAACAAGAAGCAGGAGCGCAAGATGCAGACTCAGGTGTCGGTCGAGAAAATTACGGCAGTGCAGATACAGCAGATGCCGTCGATTGGCGGCCAGGCGGACTTGGCGCAATACCTGCAGGTGCTGCCCGGCGTGAACTCGACGGGCGACCAGGGCGGACAACTGTATATACGTGGCGGTTCGATGATTCAGAACCTCACGCTGCTCGATGGTATGGTGGTGTACAATCCGTTCCATTCCATAGGTTTATATTCGATTTTCGAGACAGACATAATACTCAATGCCGACGTCTATACCGGCGGATTCGGTGCCGAATATGGTGGCCGTCTGTCGTCGGTGATGGACATCACGACACGCGACGGCAACAAGAAACACCATGTAGGCAAGGTGGGGCTCAACACCTTTGGCTCGAGCCTTATACTGGAAGGCCCGCTGAAGAAGGAAAAGAACGGGTCGACATCGACGGTGACGTACCTGCTGGCGGCCAAGAATTCGTTCCTCTCCAAGTCGTCGACGGCGATATATCCATACATTGAAGGCGGCCTGCCGTTCGATTTCACCGACCTGTATGGCAAACTCTCGGTTAATTCGGGACTTGGCAGCAAGGTCAACTTCTTCGGATTCCGGTTCGACGACCGCGTCAGTGGCTATCACGCGTTGTCAGACTTCCACTGGAACAATTTCGGAGCGGGCACCGACTTTGCGCTGATGACAGGCTCGTCGTCGCTGATAGAGGGTACCGTTGCATACTCGAAATACAACGTGAGCCTTAACGACGGAAGCCGGACGCCGCGCTACAGCAGCATAGGCGGATTCAATATGTCGTTGAATGTCACCAATATCATGGGTGTCAATAAGCTGAAATACGGTCTGAATATCGAGGGCTACTCGACAGACTACAAATACACAAACGCATACGGCGTGAACCGTTCGCAGAACGAGAATACCACATCGTTCTCGGCATACTTGAACTACCATATCAATTCGGGCAAGTGGCTCGTCGACCCCGGTGTGCGTTTTGTATACTACGCCTCGATAGCGGAGCCTTCGCTCGAGCCGCGAGTGTCGGCAAAGTACAACCTCAGTGACGATTTGCGTTTCAAGGTCGCTGCGGGACTCTACAGCCAGATAGTGCTTGACGCGCGTTCGGATCACGATGTGGTGAACCTCTTCAACGGCTTCCTTACCGGCACCGGTCAGCTGAACCTGCCGACGCTCTACCAGGGCGAGCCGGTGACGAGTTGCGTGCAGAGGGCTCAGCACATTGTGGCAGGAATGGAATACGACGTCGTGGACCACCTGACACTGAATATGGAGCTGTACTTCAAGAATTTCAGTCAGCTGTTAGGTATGAACCACAACCAGATTTTCGACCAATCGGACCCCGCCTATGCCCCCGGTGGCGTGTACGAGAAGCCGCAGTACCTGATGACGGACTTCATCATCGAGAAAGGCTATGCCACGGGCCTGGATGTCAGCGCCTGCTACGACCTGGAGCGCCTATACCTGTGGGCTACATATTCGTTGGGATATGTGCAACGCACCGACGAGGTGCAGACCTATAACCCGCACTACGACCGCCGTCATACGGTCAACCTGCTGGCTACATACGCGCTCGGTGAGGACCGCCAGTGGGAGCTCAGCGGTCGCTGGAGCTTCGGCAGCGGGTTCCCCTATACGCGCACGGCAGGACTATACGAGAGCCTGATGTTCGGTGACGGCCTCTGGAGCGACTACACGGTCGAAAACGGCAACCTGGGCATCTATTATGGCGAGGTCTATGGCGGCAGACTCCCCACATACCATCGTCTCGATTTAGGAGCAAAGCGCAAGTTCTCGTTCGGGAAACGCTGTCTGCTCGAGGTATCGCTGAGCGTCACAAATACCTATAACAGGAACAATATCTTCTACTTCGACCGAGTGTCGTTCGAGCGTATCGACCAGCTGCCGATACTGGTATGCTTGGGAGCAAACCTGAGTTTCTGAAAATAGATTCGAACTGATTGTCAGATTATCTGATTCTTGTCCAGTCGATAGGCTGTTGGCCTTGATTGGCAAGGATGGTATTCGTTGTCGAGAAATGGCGGCAGCCGAAGAAACCTCGGTAGGCGGAGAGCGGCGACGGGTGTGGCGCCGTCAGCACGTGGTGCTTGCTGCGGTCGATGAGTTGCGCTTTGGCTATGGCGTAGCTACCCCAAAGGAGGAAGACGATGCCTGAGCGCCGTGCGGAGAGTTCGCTGATGGCAGCGTCGGTGAACTGCTCCCATCCATGGCGCTGGTGCGAGCCTGCTTGATGGGCACGCACGGTGAGCGTGGCGTTGAGCAGCAACACCCCTTGGTCGGCCCACCCTGTGAGGTTGCCGCAGGTGAGATGAATATTGGTCCCCAGGTCGCTGTTTATCTCCTTGATGATGTTTACCAGCGAAGGCGGCACGGCGATGCCGTCGGGCACAGAGAAACAGAGGCCCATGGCTTGTCCCGGCTCATGGTAGGGGTCTTGTCCGATAATCACAACCTTGACTTTGTCGAAAGGAGTATGGTCAAAGGCGGCAAAGATGTTTGCCCCCTTGGGATAGCAGGTGTACTGCTGCCGTTCGGCGATTAGGAATGATTTCAACTCGGAAAAATAGGGTGCTTCGAATTGCGGCTTCAGAACTTCGTACCAACTGGGATTTATTTTAACAGCCATAAGCTAACTATTTGTATTATAAGTGATATTTGACGGCGGAATTATTTTGACGGCGAGTTTTTTAACGGCGAGTTTTTAACGGCGAATTTTTAACGGCGATTTTTTAACGGCGATTTTTTAACGGCGAATTACTCTAATTACTCTAAGCTACGCAGGTTAATTATTATCTAATTACTCTAAGATAAACAGTTCAATTTTTTTCGAATTGTTCTAGGCAACCTCTAAAAATTCGTTTAATTATCTTCGTTGACATTTCTTTGGCTCTGAAAAGCAAACAAGTTTTCTTTTCTCTCGCTTTGCGAAACGTTTGCGTTTTGCTTGCAAAACAAAATTTTACTGTCAACAAATTAATTCGTTAAATTCGTACAATTCGCCGTTTATAAAATAATTATTAGAGGTGTCGTCTAAGATATGTAGTTTTTGTTTTTTTTTTCATTTGCTGATAATTGTGTTGTGATGCCATTTGCGACTGGCAGGGATGCGGATGTAATCTAAATGTGCCTTCCCGAAATTGATAAGTATACCTAAACCCATTTTACTGGCTTTGATGTATGAATAAATCTGTGCATAGTGGTCGTCGGTGAAATCGCTGACGGCTTTAAGCTCGAGGATTATTTTGTCATAACATATAAAATCGGCTCTGAATGTTTTGGAAAGGGTATGACCTTTATAATTGATATCGAGTTCTTTCTCTCTTTCGTATGGGATGCTTCTTAGAATGAATTCCTTTTCAAGAGCCTCTTGGTAAACAGGTTCGACAAAACCACAGCCTAACAGTCGGTGAACCTCCATGGCTGCACCTATAATCTTATAAGACTCTTCCTTATATAACAATTCGCTGTCTTTGTCTTGAGGTGTCATTTTAATTTGAGTAATTGGCGATAATCAATTATAGATTAATTCGCGTAATTCGGGAAATTCGCCGTTGAAAAAACGATGTTGTATGCTTGAGGTGTCATTTTAATTTGAGTAATTGGCGATAATCAATTATAGATTAATTCGCGTAATTCGGGAAATTCGCCGTTGAAAAAAATAATTTGCCGTTATGTCAGGAAAGGATTGTATTTCTTCTCGTCGCCGATGGTGGAGTGCTCGCCGTGGCCGGGGAGGACAAGATAGTTGTCGGGGAGGGTGAGTATTTTCTCTTTGAGGTTAGATATCAGTGCTTGATAGTTGCCGCCAGGCAGGTCGGTGCGTCCGATGCTGCCCTGGAAGAGGGCGTCGCCCGTGGCTACGGCCTCCTCCGAAGGGATGACGAAGCAGAGGCTGCCTTCGCAATGGCCTGGCACAAAACGGCATTCTATGTCGATAGGTCCGGCGTGCAGCAGGGTGCCTTCGTCGGCGTGGACGGTGTCGAGGTCGTCCATCCTTGTAACGTCGAAGCCCATCATCGCACCATAAGCCTCGGCTTGGCGCAACAGCTTTTTACCGTCGTTGTGCATCGTGACGGGCAGGTGGTATTTTGCCGACGTCTGTCGCAGGCCGCAGATGTGGTCCACATGGGCGTGCGTGAGTAGCAACAGGGTGGGGGTGAGTTCTTTGCGTTCTATGAATTGGAACAGCTGTGCATCTTCGTAGCTGGCCTCCATCGCGGGGTCGATGATGGCGCACTGCTTTGTCGTCTCATCATAGACGACATAGCAGTTGACTCCGAAATGATTGAATGTGAATTGTTTTATCATAAACTTGCACGATAATCCGTTTTGCAAAGATACGAAACATTTCCTCATATCGCCCATTTTCTTTTTGCCAATCCGAATAATAGTTTTATTTTTGTACTGGCACAAGTTCCATCGGAATGCGTGTGAGGTGCAAGCTCCAGTGGAGCGCGTAGAGGAGATTTTTAGGACATAGAAAAATAATTTCGTCAATCCAAATAAAAGTTGTACTTTTGCAAATTGAAACAGATATAGATAATAGAAATGCAAACTCCAGCAAACTATCCAGAAATGTCGGCCGTGGATGCGCTTTGGACGCTCTACTGGCAACAGCCGCGGAAGGTTCGCGACGCTTTTCGTAATCGCCTTGCACAGAGCGAGGTGGGCGAACCGCAGAGCCTGACAGCCGAGGAAGCCAAGGCGTTGACCCTACAGCGCGGACGTGATATCAAGTCTGGCCGTGCAAAGCTCATCGACCACGAAACGGTGATGCAGGAAATGGAACAAATGCTGGCGACCTATGCGGATTGAATGGAGCGAACAATCGCGCAGCGACCTGCGTGGAATATTGCTTTATGTGGGAATGAACTTCGGTTGGCGCAGGGCAGAAGAAGCATTGGCTGACATCCGAGAACGCGCCGAGATGCTGAAGAGCTTCCCCAACCTCGGACGGGTGTTTGTGAAAGACCTACCTGTATGTGCAAGATAGACCGTCGCGTTCTGTTTCATTCCCATACGGTTTTGAAAACGGCTGTCTCGGTTGCGAAAAGGCCTTTCTGAATGAAAACAGGGTTTTGCAGGGTTGCAATTTATCGAACACGAATTATCACGAATATGACGTTAATTCACGGAAAATTATACGGCAATTCGCGTTTTTTTTTATGAACACAATAACGCCGGGCTACTTTTCCTGCTCGTAGTAGTAGGAGTAGTCGATGCCTTTCATAAAGATTTCGCGGTCGGCGACACATCGCCGAGGGTCCGCCGAATGGTCGTGGGGTGATGATACACAGAAATCACTTCTCGAGCAACCAATCGATGACATTGAGTTTCTGGATGCCGTCGTAGTTTGCGGTGTCGAAATCGGTGGTGAGCAGGTACTTGGGATAGGAGTCCCGGATCTTTGTTAGTGACGAAAGTTCGCGCTTCAGCGTCTTTTCGTCATTGGCGGTGTAGGCCACCTGATAGTATTCTCTGCCTCCATTGGGCTTCATCACCACAAAGTCCACCTCGCCACTGTCTGTTTGCCCTGCAAAGACTTCGCCACCACGACGCAGCAACTCGAAATAGACAACATTCTCCAGTTTGTGTCCCAAGTCGGAAACGGGATTGTTGGTTTGCAGGATGTTTCTCAATCCCAAATCCACAATATAGTACTTGTAGTTGCTGGACAGCAGCCTTTTGCCTTTGATGTTGTAGAGACGGACGGGATAAACAAGATACGACTCCGTAAAGAATCGGAGGTATTTCTGCACGGTGTTGTGAGAAAGATTCTCTGCAGTTGTTTGTCGCAAAGTGCTTGCAATATTATTGGGGGAGACAACACTTCCGACGCTGTCGAAGAGGAAGTCAACGACGTGCTGTAAAGTATCAAATTTGCGGAGATGGTTTCTCTTCACAATATCCTTGACAACAACGGTGTCGTAGAGTGCCTTCAGATAGATGTTCACTGCGTCAGGTGAGGAGAGGAAGAGATTGACTGCCTCCGGAAAACAGGAGGAATTCATATATTGGCGAAACAAACGGTCGACGTTGGCTTGTTCACCAAAAGCAGACTGGTATTCCGCAAAAGAGAACGGGTGGAGGTTGATGGCAACGTAGCGACCTGTAAGGAGCGTGCTCAATTCGCTTGACAACAGATATGCATTCGAACCCGTAATATATAAATCGACATTTCTCTTTACAAACAGAGCATCGACCAGTTTCTCGAAGTGAGGCAAGGTCTGTACCTCGTCGAGGAAGACATAACGCATACCAGTCTGCGGAAGTTGGCTCATAACATAATCATATACCTCTTGCCAATCGGTAAAACGGCTGCTCTCTCGTTCTTCAAAATTGATTGAATAGATACTTCTGTCATCGACACCATTATTCTTAAGCCACGACTGATATTCCTCCATCAAGGTTGATTTACCACAACGGCGAATGCCGGTTATCACCTTGATGAGGTTCTTATCGCGCAAGCTAATTAGCTGATTAAGATATGTTTTTCTTGAAACCATTGAATGTTTAGTTTTTGCAAATATACAAATTAATGACGAAAATTGTGAAAAATGTTGTTTTTCGTCATTATTCGATATGCAGTAGACGGGCGGAAACTAAAAGAACGTTTTCGATAAGCCGAATGCAGACAAGCTTGCTTGTATGCTGAGGCGAGAAAACGACTAATGAAATAGAACGTTTTCGATAAGCTAAATGACCAAAGTCAAACTTGTTTGAACTTTGGCTTGGCGAGAAAAAGGCCCCTTGATAAGGAACTATACAGACCAGCGAATTGTGTATTTTATAAAATACAATTTAGATAAATTTTTGTATTTTACAAAATACACGTATATTTGCATTGTCAAATTGGACCCTTCTTCTTGCTCTGTCCGTCGATGGTGTTGTCGCTGTAGGTGAACCAGTCGAGGAAGGCGGCGGCGCGGTTGTTGGGGTAGTGTCGCGTCGGTACTACATCTCGGCAAAGCCAGTTAATTGTCTTTGCTCTCGACTTCCGTACCTTTCAGCCAGGCGTCGAACTGTTCGCGCTTGAGGGCGGGGATGTCGAGCTTGAGCTTCTTGCGGAGACCGCCGAGGTCGTTGAAGAGCTTGTTGGGGTTGGCCTCGCAGAGCTGGGCGAAGTTCTTCACGCCGGCCTTGGCCAGCACGGGCAGCCAGGCTTCGTCGACGCCGTGGGCGGTGAGGTCGGAGGTCTCCTCCTCGGCGGCTTTGGCTTGCACCTCGGGTTTCATCTGGGGGAAGAGGAGGACGTCCTGGATGCTCTGGGCGCCGGTCATCATCATCACCAGACGGTCGATGCCGATGCCCATACCGCTTGTCGGTGGCATGCCGTATTCGAGAGCGCGGACAAAGTCCATGTCGATGAACATAGCCTCGTCGTCGCCCTTCTCGCTCAGGCGCAGCTGCTCCTGGAAGCGGCCCAGCTGGTCGATGGGGTCGTTGAGCTCGGAGTAGGCGTTGGCCAGCTCCTTGCCGCAGACGAAGAGCTCGAAGCGTTCGGTGAGCTCGGGGTTGTCGCGGTGGCGCTTGCAGAGAGGTGACATCTCGATGGGATAGTCGGTGACGAAGGTGGGCTGGATGAGCTTGCCCTCGCACTTCTCGCCGAAGATGGCGTCGATGAGCTTGCCCTTACCCATAGTGGCGTCGGTCTCTACGCCGAGTCGCTTGCAGGCCTCGCGCAGTTCGTCCTCGCTCATCGGGGCCACGTCGACGCCGGTCTCTTCCTTAATCAGCTCGCACATCGGGGCGCGACGGAAGGGAGGTTTGAAGTCGATTTCGTTGCCCCAGACGTTGACCTTGGTGTCGCCGTGCAGCGCCTTGGCGATGCGTTCGAGCATGTTCTCGGTGAAGGTCATCATCCAGTTGTAGTCCTTGTAGGGAACATATATTTCCATGGCGGTGAACTCGGGGTTGTGGGTGCGGTCCATGCCTTCGTTACGGAAGTTGCGGCTGAACTCATACACGCCAGGGAAGCCACCCACGATAAGGCGCTTCAGGTACAGCTCGTTGGCGATACGCAGGTAGAGGTCGATGTCCAGCGCGTTGTGGTGCGTCACGAAGGGGCGCGCGGCGGCGCCGCCGGGGATGCTCTGCAGCACGGGAGTGTCGACTTCGAGATAGCCCTGCTCGTTGAAGTAGTTGCGCATGGTGTTCACTATCTGGGCCCGCTGCACGAAAGTTTCGCGCACCTGCGGATTGACGATGAGGTCGACATAGCGCTGGCGGTATCGCAGCTCGGGGTCGCTGAAGGCGTCATAGACCACGCCGTCTTTCTCCTTGACGATAGGCAGGGGGCGGAGGCTCTTGCTGAGTACGGTGAGGCTCTTGACATGGATGGAGGTTTCGCCCATCTGTGTGACAAAGACGTAGCCGGTCACGCCGATGATGTCGCCGATGTCGAGGAGGCGTTTGAAGACGGTGTTGTAGAGCGTCTTGTCCTCGTCGGGGCAAATCTCGTCGCGCTTGATATAGAGCTGTATACGGCCGTAGCTGTCCTGCAGTTCGACGAAGGAGGCGGCACCCATGATGCGTCGGCTCATGATACGTCCTGCAATGCTGATATTCTGGAAGAGGGTGTTGTCTTTAGGGAATTGTTCCAGAATCTCGTTGGATTTGGCGTTGACCTCGTAGAGGGCAGCGGGATAGGGGTTGATGCCGAGTTTTTTCAGCTCGTTCAGTGAATTTCTGCGGATTTGTTCTTGTTCACTCAGTTCTGCCATGATATGATATATAATTAATTATCAGATATAAAAATCAATAATACGCCCATGTGCGCGGGCTTGAAGAATGGTGCAAAGTTAAATAAATTTTTTAATAGTTAGCAGGAAAGCCTCTTCGTCGTTGAAGGTTATTGAGATAGGGACGAAGAATACGGGCATAGAGCTCAGCTGTCGGCTGATATTGTCGCTGATGAGGCGCATGGCGTCCTTCTCGGTGGTGACGATGGCCTTGGAGGGCTCCTTGATGGCGTTGAAGGCTTTGGTTATCTGACGGATGTCGGCATCGGTAAAAGCGTGGTGGTCTGGGAAAGAGAGGTGGCGCACTGTACATTGGCGTTCGAGGTGATGCTTGAGTGGCGCCGGGTGTGCTATACCGGTGACGAGTAGTACCTCACGGACTGGTTGCCAGTTGCCGTTGCCGAAGAGGGAACGAGGCTCGAGATAGGTTATCGACGAGAAGAAGAGCGACTGGGCGGCTTGGAGCTTGAGGCAGTGGCGCAATTCCTCACGTTTGCGCTCGCTAAGCAGCGGCGGGCATTTGGTCACGACCACTATGTCGGCACGGCGGCTCTGTCGGCGTGCTTCGCGCAGGTTGCCGAAAGGGAGGATATGGTCGTTGCAGAAGAGGTCGTTGTATTCGGTGAGGAGCATCATGACGTTGGGTCGGATGCTGCGGTGCTGGTAGACATCGTCGAGGAGGATGAGCTGCGGAGGGTGCGGGAGCTTTTGCAGTTGTCGTATGCCCTCGTTGCGATCCTGACAGACGGCAACGGTAAGGCCGGGGAACTTGCGAGCCAGCATTGCCGGTTCGTCGCCTATGGTAGAGGCCTCGGGGTGTGTGCTGTCGGACAGGACGAATCCCTCTGTTTTGCGGCCGTAGCCACGGCTTAGGATGGCGAGGCTTGTGCCGGTGCCGGCAAACTGACGGATAAGGTATTCGGTGTGCGGAGTCTTGCCCGTACCGCCCATGCGCAGGTTGCCGATGCCGATGGTGGGAATGGGTGAACGGGATGTTTTTTTTATTCCAACGTCATACAGCCAGTTGCGCACAGCCACGCCGACGGCATACCAGATGCTCAGCGGGAAGAGCAGGATGGCTATAAGGAGTTGGATTGTCTTCATTGTTCGATGTCGGGATATAGGAGGTACTTCTTGCGGATTTCCTTGTATTGCGACAGGGCCGGTTCCCACGATGCACGAATCTCCTCCTCGGAGAGTTTTTGCTCGATTTGGTGGCGCAGCCGACCGTTGCCTGCCAGTTTGTCAAAGAAATTGTTTTTCAGGAAGAAAAAGTCTTTTTTAGTGATGCTGTATATCGTTGTGAGGTAGGTAAGGTCGAACTTGGGCGGGACGTTCTTTATATCTTTCAGCGTGATACCGAAACACTGTTCGCCGCCTTTGGGAGTGAATTGCGTGGCCGCTGCCTTTTGATCAGCAAAGGTGAAAAATGTGTTGATGCAGGTCCAGTTGCTGTATTTTATGGGTATGCCTATCAGTTCGAAAGGGGTGTCGGTGCCTCGTCCGACGCTGATATTGGTGCCTTCGAAGAGGCATAGTGAGGGGTAGAGGGCAATGGCGTGAGCGTTGCGCAAATTGGGCGACGGAGGGACGGGGAGATTATAGGTGCTGTCGCGGCGGTAGCCTTGCATCGGGACGACGGTGAGCTGGCACTGAATGCCGTCATTGAGCCAATGTTGGCCATTGATCATCTGAGCATATTCGCCTATGGTGAGTCCATAAACGACGGGTACAGGGTGCATGCCGACAAAGGATTTCCATTCGGGTTCGAGGACCGGGCCATCGACATAATGGCCGTTGGGGTTTGGACGGTCGAGGACCATGCACGGGATGCCTTGCTCGGCGCAGGCTTCCATGACGTAGTGCAGCGTGGATATGTAGGTGTAGAAACGGCATCCCACGTCCTGAAGGTCGAAGATGACGAGGTCTATGCCGCTGAGTTGTTCGGGCGAGGGTTTCTTGTTCTTGCCGTAGAGCGAGATGATTGGGAGTCCTGTGCGTGTGTCGGTGCTGTTCTTGACGGTGGCGCCGGCTTCGGCAGTACCTCTGAAACCGTGTTCTGGACAGAATATTTTCTTCACATTGACCCCTCTGGCGAGCAGTGTATCGACCAGATGGGTGTTGCCGACAAGTGAGGTGTGGTTCCCGACCACGGCACAGCGGAGCCCGTCATAGATGGGGTAGTCGCCATTGAGGAGGACTTCGGCGCCTGTCATCAACGTTTTGGTGGCAATTGGAGAAGGCGTCGGTGCCTGATTGGAGCGCGATTGAGCCTGACACGCTATTGGAAAGAGCATCAGCGCGGCGACACAAAACAATATGTGGAAGAGGGAACGCACAGGGGGAGGAGTTAGTTTTTGCCCGTGTGGCCGAAGCCGCCGGTGCCGCGCTCTGTGTCGGAGAGCTCCTGAACCTCAACGATTTCAGCCTGCTCGTGGCGGGCGATGACCATCTGGGCGATGCGTTCGCCGTCGTTGATGACGAAGGGCTCGTTGCTGAGATTGATAAGGATGACGCAAATCTCGCCACGGTAGTCGGCATCAATGGTACCGGGGCTGTTCAGCACGGTGATGCCTTTCTTCAGTGCCAGGCCGCTGCGCGGACGCACTTGTGCCTCATAGCCTGCCGGGAGTTCCATGAAGAGACCCGTCTTGACGAGGGTGCGTTCCATGGGATTCAGTGTGACGGCTCCGTCGGGCAGGTATGCACGGAGGTCCATACCTGCCGACAGAGAGGTCTCATATTTAGGCAGCGCGTGGTGGCTGCGGTTGATGATTTTTATCTGCATAAAAGACAATTTATTGCTGTTTTTTGACGAGTACTTCGTCAATCATGCCATAGGCTTTGGCTTCTTCGGCAGTGAACCAGTGGTCGCGGTCGGAGTCTTTCTCGACCTGCTCGAAGGGCTGTCCGCTGTGGTGGGCGATGATTTCGTAGAGTTCTTTCTTGAGCTTCTGGATTTCGCGGACTGTGATTTCCATGTCGGTAGCCTGTCCTTCGGCGCCGCCCATGGGCTGATGAATCATCACGCGGCTGTGCGGCAGTGCGCAGCGCATGCCTTTCTCGCCGGCACAGAGGAGAACGCTGGCCATGGATGCGGCGAGGCCGGTACAGATGGTTGCAATCTTAGGCTGGATGTACTGCATGGTGTCGTAGATGCCGAGGCCTGCATAGACGCTGCCTCCGGGCGAGTTGAGGTAAATCTGGATGTCCTTCTGGTTGTCGACGCTCTCGAGGAAGAGGAGCTGAGCCTGAATGACGTTGGAGGTGTAGTCGTCGATGGCGGTGCCGAGGAAGATGATGCGGTCCATCATCAGTCGGCTGAAGACGTCCATCTGTGTCATGTTGAGCTGGCGTTCTTCGATGATGTAGGGGGTGAGGGAGTCGGTGACGATGCCGCCGGCCATGGGGTTCTTGTTTATTGCCGAAGTGTATTTGGCGTAAGTGGTGCTGCTGATGCCACAATGACGAGTGGCGAATTTTTCGAATTCTGTCATGATATTGTTGGTTTTCTTTTTTCGGGATTACGGTATTACGGAATTACGGGATTTTGTTTTTTTTCTTTATTTTTCGTTGTTTTTGGGGGTGAGGAGGTCGGGGCGGCGTTGGCGTGTGCGTTCGAGGGCTTGTTCGTATCGCCATTGTGCAATTTTGGCGTGGTTGCCGCTGAGAAGTATGTCGGGGACGCGCCAACCGCGGAATTCGGGCGGGCGTGTGTATTCGGGCGGTGCGAGGAGTCCGTCTTGGAAGGAGTCTTCGAGAGCCGACTGTTCGTCGCCGATGACTCCCGGGAGGAGTCTGATGACGGCGTCTGATATGACGGCAGCAGCCAGTTCGCCACCGGTAAGGACGTAGTCGCCTATAGAGATTTCGCGAGTGATGAAGTGTTCGCGCAGACGTTCGTCGACACCTTTGTAGTGTCCGCAGAGAATTATCAGGTTCTCCTTGAGCGAGAGCTGGTTGGCGAGGGGCTGGGTGAAGAGTTCGCCGTCGGGGGCGGTGTAGATGACATCGTCGTAATGGCGTTCGGATTGCAGTTTCTCGATGCAGTTGGCGAGTGGCTCGATGGCCATCACCATGCCGGCATTGCCTCCATAGGGGTAGTCGTCGACGCTGCCATAGCGAGTAAGCGAGTAGTCGTGAAGGTTGTGGAAATGCACCTCGACGAGGCCTTTCTTCTGAGCACGGCTGACAATGCTTTCTTCAAAGAACATGGAAAGCATGTTGGGGAATAGTGTGAGGATGTCGAGACGCATTTTTTTCCGTTATTATATTATTGTGATTCGGTATTTCGGTATTTCGGTATTACGGGATTTTGGGATTTCGGTATTACGGGATTTCGTTATTACGTTATTACGGGATTGTTTCTTTCCTTTTCTTTTTTTT
>JAFXAD010000027.1 GCA_017522065.1 Bacteroidales bacterium | reverse complement strand
AGCTCATAATCTGGTGAAAACTTCAATATCTTGCGTTGATACATACTTGTTACAGAATCGTTTATAAGGAAAAAATCATCCATCGGATATTGGCGTATTTCATCTACAGATAAATACATTGAGTCATACTCATCAGACCACGCCATTTGTGCAATCATATAGATATTGCCGAGGTCGTCAACGTTAAAAAAGGAAGGCACATAAGACGGCGTTATCCAACCAAAATAATCTCGATGACGTTGAAGCGATAAAAAATGTTCGTCGACTTTATTACCAGATAAATCAAATGTAAGCATAGCTGTATAACGCCCGCTTGAAACAGGGTATGTTGGATTCTGAGATGGATTGTTGCTGCCTATAAGCAAGGTGTCCAAATACCATAGACCTTGACCCGAAGCAAATGGAACATGCAAATCTGTTTGAACAACTAACGTTGAGTCGCCGACAAGTTGCATCCATTGTGGATATGCGCCTTGAGCTGCACCATTGGTGTACTTAATAACCTTGTGCCACAGCAGATGCCCTTCGGGGCTGAGTTTGGCAATCAGCGTGGATTTCACATCCGTCATGTAGAACTGACGTTGGGAATAGGTCAGCGAATCGGGGTCGGGCATTGGCAACAGCTCCACCCCGTCGAGCGTCGCGCCGTATCCGAATGTGCCGAGAATATAGATATTGCCCTCCCGGTCGAAGAGGCTTTTCACAATCGTGTTCGACGGTACACCGCTGATATTGTCGCTGCTGGTCCAGCCTTTCGCCCACTGGAACTCCTGGGCCTGGGTGGCGAGGGCGGTCAGTACGAGGAGCGCTAAGATGAATGGTCTTTTTGTATCCATAATACTACGGCTTTCTATTTGTTGTTTTCACTTATCCAATGAAAGAAGAACGGATCTTCTATCTCATAATGCTCGTTCTTCACTACATAACCAAGTTTCATCAGTCGCAACAGCGAACTGTAGGTGGTGCTTGTGGCCTGTGAGCGGTTGAGTAGTGGCTGCTGCGCCTGCGCCAGTTGCCGCAATGTGAAGCGGTCTGTGCGGTTCATGCTCTGCCACAGCCGCTCATAGTCGAGGTCATGCATGGTCGCCAACGCATCGACAGAGCGTTGTACGACATTTTCCTCTTCTTTCCGATACACAAGCATTTCCCAGACCTGCGATGCAAGCTGCTGCGTATAATATGGGTGGCAGCCCGTAAAAGAGAGAATCTCTTCCGCAACGCCGGTACTGCCGTCAGGCAGGCGGGACGTGACAAATTGCAGGAAATCATCATAAGGAATCTTGCCCAGTCTCACTACCTGACCGAAATGATAGAATGGCGATTTCTTTTTCTCAAAAATAGCCTCCATCATCGATTCCTGACTGCCAAGGAGCATATAGTTCAGGTTGTGCTGCCGTTGCATCAGCGAGCGCAGCTGCTTGTCAAAGCCTTTGGCAATATTTACTACTTCTTGGAACTCGTCGATGACGACGATAAAGCGGTTGTCTGCCGTTGCCACCTTTTCCAGCAGAGCCATCGCGTCCTCCAGCAGTACGACGTTGTTGGCCGCAGGCTGAAAGTTCACCTCTAGGGCTCCAGTTACGGCATTGACAGATACTGTTGGGGCTATGCGGAAATGCGTCATCGAGTGGCGTATCCGCTCCATCGGATAGATACGGAAAAGAGCCTTTAATAACTGCGACGCGAAGTCGCTTACGCTTACCACATACTGCATATCAAGCCGAATCTGTGGCCGGTCAGAGTCAGCCAGCACACGCTGCACCAAACTGCTTTTACCATATCGGCGCGGACTGATAAGGACAATATGGTTTTCACTGTCCAACTTTTGTTTCAGCAGGGCGGTTTCTTCCACCCTGTCCGTGAAATAGTCCCCATCTACAATTGTCCCAAACTTAAAAGGATTCATATTCTTAGCCTATTATGATTGCGAAATTTTTCGCAAAGAAATTTTTCGCAAAGATACGGTTATTATCTGACATGGCAAAATAAATCTCACCGTGTCACGATTAGTTGCTTGCTGTACTGCTTGCCGGAGCGGGTGAGGAGGTGCAACAGATAATGGCCGGCAGGAAGCGGTGAGAGGTCGATGCTGGTACTGCTGAAGCGGAGGGGTATCATCTGGGCGGCATCGTTGAAGACGGTAGCCTGGACGAGGGTCTCGCCGCCGAGGTCTATGGTGACGCTGCCACGGGCGGGGTTGGGGTAGAGGATGACGTTGGCGTCCTCCATCTGCGCAATGCCGACGGTGTCCTGCTGCACCGTGTCCGTCGGCGGCACGTAGGGATGCAGCAGCGTGGTATCGTTGAACAACGTGATATAAACATTGCTGCAGCCGGATGCTCCTTGCAATTGTGTTGTTTCGTCAAAACCAATTGACCCATTGTAGCAGCCCGTGAGCAGAACATCGCCATTGTTAGGATTGATAATCGCGCGGCTGTGGTCTCCCACATAACGTGACACGTCGGGGATTCCAAAATTCGTAGCGCTGATCAGTTCACCCGAATCATTATACCTTAGTAATGCGTGTCCATAATTTTCCGTATGGAATACACTATCTTTAACAACTAAATCGCGGTTATATCTAACTGTAAACATCACTTGATTGTTCATCGCTATCAAGTCTTTGCGTTCAGCAAATTCGGCAGTTCCATATCTTGTGCTTTTCGTTATGCCATAAGAAATATGTTGCCCTGTTTGTGCATTGAGTTTTTCAAAGAAACATTCCATCTTGGCTGGACTCAGGGAGGTGGAACCGACAATGATTAAATCGGTATAGTTTGAATCAAATGCCAATGTACTGCCTGTCGTGTCGTAGCCGAATGCCCCAAGTACATAGAGATGATTGTTGTCTGGGTTTACCGCACACGAGAAAAACCCCGAACTGAAATGACGCGTCCTACTATTCGAACGCCTGAAAAGCTGATGTAACCATTTCACAGTGCCTGAAGAGTCTATTGATAATACAAAACCCACATCGTTTACACCTGCATCTTGTATGGTCAACTGCCCATTACCATTTGTCGCCATTGAGCATTGGAAGGTGGAATCTTCATGAGATGAATTTCCCAGATAACCAGATAATATAATATTTGTATTATTTTCAGCACATAGATTAGAATAGACGATATTGTTTTCGTAAATGGGGCTTCCTGTTCCAATTGTGCTGATGGTGTCAAACATGGCTTTATCCCACAACATTTCAAACGAAGGCGATATTTTTAACACCATACATTTCGCCGACCCATCTTCGAAATTGTCTAAATCGTATCTGTATCTATGGTCATCCAATGACAGAAAGACGGAATCCCAATGCCAAACATTGCTCGTTATGTGGAAGATATACATCTGACCGCTATTGTCAATATAAAATGGATGGCAGTTCGTTCCAAATGAAGACTGATTGTAATATCCGCCTGAGAAATAACTGAGAACTGATATAAAATGCTCGTCTGTTTTATTTCCATCAAGGTCAAATGTCAGTACGGCTGTATAATTACCCATACTTCTTGGATAGGTAGGGTTTTGGCTTTGATTCACATTACCCATTAATAACGTGTCTATGTACCATAATCCCTCACCGCTTCTTGTTGGAACGAATATTTCTGTCTGTATTACAATTGCACTGTCGCCAACCAGCTGCATCCAAGATGGATTGGAACCCTGTGTGTGACCTTGTTGTGTGTATTTAATAACCTTGTGCCACAGCAGATGCCCTTCGGGGCTGAGTTTGGCAATCAGCGTGGATTTCACATCCGTCATGTAGAACTGACGTTGGGAATAGGTCAGCGAATCGGGGTCGGGCATTGGCAGCAGCTCCACCCCGTCGAGCGTCGCGCCATATCCGAAAGTGCCGAGAATATAGATATTGCCCTCCCGGTCGAAGAGGCTTTTCACAATCGTGTTCGACGGCACACCGCTGATATTGTCGCCGCTGGTCCAGCCTTTCGCCCACTGGAACTCCTGGGCCTGCATCGACGCCACTGAGAGCGCGAGCAGCAAGAAAATGACATGTTTTCTCATATACTTAATTTTTATATGCATTACTTTACTTCTTTTTCTTTGTCTCTCAATTGTTCAACGCAAAACGAACCACATAACCCCATTT
>JAFXAD010000026.1 GCA_017522065.1 Bacteroidales bacterium | reverse complement strand
GTTGTATTTTTGTTGTGGTAAAAAATGATAATGTATAGTATTTTTTTCATACATTTGCACAAAATTTTTCCTCAATAAACATGTTGCTATCAAATCATAATTTTGTAGCTTTTCACTGCATAATGGACATAAACTACTGTCTCATAACAGATAGTAGGACGCCTATACTTGGCCGTGTATTCTTATGTGCAAAAAAGTGTTTTGATAGTACATTTTTTCAAAAATGTCACGTTTGTATTTCTTCGGAATTAACTAATAACGAATACAATAACCCCTGTTTGTGTTGTAATACCTTCACCGGCAAAGAAAAAGACTCAGAAACAGGTTTTTACTACTTCGGAGCAAGGTACTACGACCCGTCTCTTTCGGGCCTGTTTTTGAGTGTAGACCCAATGTCGGACAAGTACCCGAACCTCAGCCCGTATGCCTACTGCGCCTGGAATCCAGTGAAACTGGTTGACCCGGATGGGAAAGAATGGGACAAACCAGAGGATAAGGAAAAAGCTCAAAAGATGGAAAATGCTGTAAAGAATAGAATTTCAGACATTTTAAAGGTGGTTCAGTCTAAGAGAAAACAAATTGATAGAATAACTAACAACGAAAAAATGAAAGCATCAAAAAAAGATAAAAAGCTATCCACTTTAAAAAATGAACTATCAGATTTGGAATATCAAAAAGAATTGCTGGAAGATTTTATTGTTGGATTGCATGATTTAGGAGACGACCAAGATAAAAGATATTCTTTCAATCCTTCGGAGGGCGATGTTCAAGTAAATACATTTCAAGAGGTAAATGGGGTGATTCCGATCAACTACCAAGAGCATATTGCTATAGGAATGGCAAATATGATACATGAGACAACACACGCCATACAACATTATAGGAATCAGATGAAAAATGGTAATTTAATGTTCTGCGAGATAAATGCTTATTCAACGCAATATGCTTTTTCCTCGGACAGCTTTAAATATATATACAACAATTTATGCCCCTCTCCTCGTATATCTGAAGAATGGGTAAGAGGTGTTTATTATCCAAAAGATGGAAAACAAGTGCACCCTTATATAAATATCAAATAATGCCATTTATGAGTGATTTAAAAAAGAAATCAGTTCGTTTGTTTTTGTGTATTATAGGAGCACTTTCATTTTGTGTGAGTTTCTCTAGTTGTCTGTCAAAGAAATATAGTGTATCGACTTTATCTGGAACATTTGAGGAGTATTGGATTTTTTATTATCGAGTTACACTAAATCCAGATGGCACTTTTGAGTGGCACTATATCTATGATATAGCAGATTTGTCATCGGATGGTAATTGGTGGATAGAAGGGAATTACGTGGTATTGAATAGTTTTGTCCAGAATGTAGAGTGTTTCCCGGTGGAAGTTTATCGAATAGATAGTTTACCGCAAAAAGATGATGTTGTGATTCTATGTGATAAAGTTGCATATCAAAATAGTTTAATGTGTTTTTCAACAGCACGGGATTCTATCACCATTGATTCGGATACAGTAATGCTATGTCAAAGAAGTTTTCCAGATACAATCAATATCTTTATTAAAGAAAATGCGACATCAGGGGTTGTATTTAAATCTGACGATATTATTATTAAGGAACCCGGTATTTACAGAATTGAGACAAAGGGTATTTTTTTACAGGTAAAACCAGTAAACTACACAGAGTTAGACAGAAGAAAATTCAAAATTTTGAGTAAAGACAGTATCCAAGACGTTTTTTATACAAACGCAACCCTTAAAAGAATAACTTCTGATAAAAACCATGATGGAACATGGAATAATAAAGCATCTCACAAATAAGAATTCTTTTGTTCTACAAATTATAGAGGGAAAGTGTATTCAAGACGGGCGAGATACCCGTCGCGACTGATGTTCCCTCCGTCGCGGCAGATCTGCGTTGTCGGACGAGCCGACGCCACGGCACCGACGCTGCTTGATATAAGGATTTTCAATCCGCAAACACGATTCAATTATATATGCTTTGATCTGAAGGTTGAAGCTCCGTCGCAACAGGCTGCCAGCATATTTTGCAATAAAACCACCACTTTTGCGTTAACTCCGTAAAGACACACCATTTTGCATCGAAACAGCAACATAACAGACAATCCAATCAGCAATTTCCACAATGCCGGAATCTTCGATTTTGGGCATTTGCAACATATTGATTTTCAATGCCTGTTTTCCTGCAAAAATGCTCTCACCTTCACCGGCAAGGAAAAGGATTCAGAAACAGGGTTTTATTACTTCGGGGCACGGTACTACGACCCGTCTCTTTCGGGCCTGTTCTTGAGTGTCGACCCGATGGCCGACAAGTACCCGAGCATCAGCCCATACGCCTATTGTGCCTGGAATCTGGTGAAGTTGGTGGATCCGGATGGGGATTCTCTTAAATTAGTCGGATCGGATAAATATTTCAACAAGGCATTAGAACAGATGAATAGCAAGGCAACAAATATTTCATTTCACTTTAATGACGACGGGTTCGTCACATATAGCGGTGAAGCCAAAACTGATATGGAAAAATACATGGTTGATATTTTAAACAGTTCTGAGGTCATTGTAAATCTTTCGGTTCAAGGAAACAATTATTATCCCAAACCGATTAATAACAAGTACGGAACTGCTTTTATGGGAAACGCTATAAGAAATGATGGTACAAAAGTCGATGCATTCCAAACGATTAATGTTCTATTGTCTGAGAAGTACGACTTTTTGTGCAAAAATTCTGGTAATATGATATGGCATGAAATATCTGAAGCATACGAAGGAGGTCTCATATCATTGTCTCAGAACACAAACGCTAAAGTGGCATATCTAAATGAAAAAAACAACATTTATGAAACGGCTCACAATAAAGCAGGTGTTTTTTTCCCTGGCAACATAGATTCCGATCCCTTCATGACTTATTTTTATTTTAATAGGGATTTTACAAATCCATCAATTATACAGACAGTATTAAGGTCAAATTATCGATATGAAAAATAACAAGTTATTGAAATTGCTCATATATGCTGTATTGTTTGTAATTATTACAGGATGTTCTGCAAATACTCCACGTTCGCAGAAAACCCACAACAATGATTCAAACAATTCATTAATAAACGAATACAAGTCTGTCGGAAGGAAACTTTCTGCTATACCTTTATGGTTTTATCACAACAAGGTAAAAGTTTTTAGAGTATGCGAAATTGATCCTATATCAGGAAAAATCAATTCGGCACAATATTTAGACAGTTTACAATACAAACAGCGACTTTTAAGATTCTCCACCCAATGTAGCGAAGATGACAGGGTCAGCATTGAAGGAGTGATGACGATAGACAGCATTCTTTATGGTTATAATGTATTCAGAATTGATGTCACACACGACTCGACAAAATATCACATTTACAGCTTGAAGTCTCGTAAGAAACGGCATATCAAAGATATTGCCGTTGGGGAATCATATTACTTAAAGATAAAACCATATTTTTTTCAAGATAGTACCGACGAATACCATAATTCTGGACTGTATTTAAATGGATACGTTATTAGGGATTATGATCTGGAGCTCCAAGAATGGAAACATGTTTGTACGTCAAATTCGATAGATGGTTTAACACCATTAAAATAAATCTGACACCCGTCTTCGAACAGCAGGGTTTCTAATCGACACCAATTAGAATAAGGCACTGCTATCTGCAACCCAATCAACACTAAAACCAAAACTCAAAAATATCCTCCCTCCTTCCGCACAATTCAAACCTCCGATTCTCGTTAACCTCGCAAAACCAGCGTATTGAAGACTCCAACCGACATATCGCCACGACAATTTACCGCCAACCTCCACGCCAAAGCGGACGGAGAAAAACGGTATTTGCAACATATTGATTTTCAATGCTTGTTTTCCTACAAAAATGCTCTCACCTTCACCGGCAAAGAAAAAGACTCAGAAACAGGGTTTTACTACTTCGGCGCCCGCTACTACGACCCCTCTCTCTCGGGCCTATTCCTCTCCGTCGACCCGATGGCCGACAAGTACCCGAGCGTCAGCCCATACGCCTATTGTGCCTGGAATCCGGTGAAGCTGGTGGATCCGGATGGAGATACTATAAAAATAATAGGAGATGAACAATTCAGAAAAAAAACATATGATATTCTTCTTGAAATAAAGAAATCAGGTAAAGCAGGTGAAACTTTAGTGAATGCCGCTTTACAATCAAAAAATAGTTTTGCGATAATTCAACCAAACAAATGTAATGAATCTCAGGAGAGAAATACTGTAAAGAAGATGAATCAAAATGTATCAACTATTATTTTTGATTTTTCAAATGGTACATATGACGAATCTAACGGAGGGGTTCTATATACTGGTATTTCGATATTGGCTCACGAATTATCCCATTTTATATTCCCAAGTACAGGAAAAATACTTTTGAACAATAAAAATACTGGGATTGCTGCTGGGGAGGTGAATGCTGTAGAGTGGGAAAATATGGTGAGACGAGACTGTGGGTTACCATTACGAAAAAAATATGGAGGTTTGGATGTGTATGGTTTCGGAATAACGCCTAATAAAAAGTATCCAAAACACTTTGACTTAATCGAAAAGAGAGACTATATGAGCCAATCATTACATGTTTCAGGTAGACAAGTGCACAAAGTGACAAAAAAGGCTCAGACATACTATATTGGAGGAAGATATGTAAACACTCTTCACAACTGGAGACAAACAAATGTTTTTTAGATATGTTGACATCTCAAAAAATTATCGTATTAAGTTTTTTTTTGTTCATCTGCATATCTTGTTCGTCAACTAAAGAGCTCAGGAAAGGGGAAGAACATAAATGGAAAGTGGAGCTTATATCAAAATGGGAAGACGTCACATTGAACACTTTGGATAGCATTAACGGCTGCAGCAATAATGACACAATACTATATGTTAATTATGAAAATGAATGTTATACGTTTATTTCACCGAAAGAATACGTTATTTATGTAATAAATAACAGAATCAAGGTGTTGGATATTGTTTTCAAGATGATTAAATTCCCGAGAGAGATCCTTATAGAAGAAATATATCGAGGACCAATATACAAATATAATATATATACATCTGAAGGACTTATCTCTCTAACATATCAAAGAGATTTGTTGACAGAATGTAAAATTAACAAATATAAGTATACCGAATTTGCATCATATGACAGATCTATTGTCAGAGACCTTTTTGACAACAAAATGAATCCTCCTTGTCAGTATCCAGATGAATTAATCATTATAAGCGAAATACATTTCTCTGAAAACGGTAATAAAATAAATCTGCTGTGTTTGGTAGAAGAATAATTTTCCGTTACATTGATTGTTCTTCAAGTTGCAGCGGAACTACGAACCGCCATCCGTTGCGGCGGATTTGCAATCCGACGCTGCTTGATATGAAGATTTTTAATCTGCAAAAACCGATTCAATTAGATGCCTCGAACTGATGGTTGAAATCCCGTCGCAACAGACTGCCAACCTCTTTTGCTATATATGTGTTTTCACAATACTTTTCAGTTATCCCCATTTTTTTCTTATTTTTGCATTTTCTATTAAATATATATAATTGTTTTAATTGTTTTTGAATAAGCATGTTAGATAAATTAGAGGCAATATATTCACGTTACTGTGAGATAGAACAGCAGATGAACGACCCCGCGGTTACGGGCGACATGAAGCGATATGTGAAGTTGAGTAAGGACTACAAGGACCTGCAGCCGGTGGTGAAAGCCTATCACGACTACAAAGCTCTGCTCGATACGATAGCCGAATGCAAGGAGCTGCTTGAGAACGAGAAGGATGCCGAGTTGCGCGAGATGGCAAAAGAGGAACTCACGGCCAGCCAAGAGCGACGTGAAAAAATGGAAGACGAAATCCGTATACTGCTTATTCCGGCCGACCCGACAGATTCGAAGAATGCCGTTGTTGAGATACGTGGCGGCACGGGCGGTGACGAGGCCTGCATTTTCGCTGGCGACCTGTTCCGCATGTATAGCCGCTACTGCGAGAAAAAGCACTGGAAGGTTGAAGTTACCGACTTCAACGAGGGTACTGCGGGAGGTTATAAAGACATAACATTCACGGTGACAGGCGATGGTGTCTATGGTCTGCTGAAATACGAGAGCGGTGTGCACCGTGTGCAGAGGGTGCCTGCTACGGAGACCCAGGGCCGTATTCATACCAGTGCGGCGGGTGTGGTTGTGCTGCCCGAAGCTGAGGAATTTGATGTGGAGCTGAATATGAACGATGTGCGTATCGATACCTTTTGCGCCAGCGGCCCGGGAGGTCAGTGCGTCAACACGACTTATTCGGCTGTTCGTCTGACACATATCCCAACGGGTATTGTCGTCTCGATGCAAGACCAGAAAAGTCAGATAAAGAACAAAGAAAAGGCCATAAGTATCTTGCGTACACGTCTTTATGAACGCGAATACAACAAATATATGGAGGAGCTGTCGTCGAAACGCAAGACGATGGTTGCTACGGGCGACCGCAGCGAGAAGGTGCGCACATACAACTATCCTCAGAGTCGCGTGACGGACCACCGTATCGGTTGGTCGATGCACAACCTTCCGGCCTTTATGGATGGCGATATCGAAGACTGTATCGAAGCCCTTCAGCTTGCCGAAAACGCTGAAAAACTGAAAGCCTCGGTCGGCTGATGTGGACAAAGAAACCTTTTTCTGAAAAAAACACACACCATGAAACAAGCTACTGACAGTTTTATGCAGATGGCTATCGACGAGGCTCGCAAGGGCATCAAAGCCGGCGACGGTGGCCCTTTCGGGTCTGTAGTTGTGAAGGATGGAGTTGTTGTTGGTCGCGGACACAACTGTGTGCTTGGTCATCATGACCCTACAGCCCATGGCGAAGTCGAAGCCATTCGCAACGCTTGCAGCAGGTTGGGCACGCATGACTTGAGCGGCTGTGACATTTACACTACCGGCGAGCCTTGCCACATGTGCCTCTGTGCGTGTCTGTGGGCCAACATACATCGCGTGTTCTATGGTTGCACAATCAAGGATAATGCCATTATTGGTTTCCGTGACGACTATTTCAATGACATATTCGCTGGTCGTAACGAACTTGGTGATTTCCTGACGGAGATTGACAGGGAGGCTTGCCTCGACCTTTTCAGGGAATATCTGGATACTCCCCATTCCGGGTATTGATCACGACGGAGATGAGAGAACGGATAAATCTCCTGCCCGCAAATCGGGCGAAATCTTGACTACGTCAACGCTGCTGCACTTCGGTAAAGCAAACCGGTTTGCTCTACTCTCAGCTTCCGCAACTTCGTATATCTTGTAAATTATTACCGCCTTTGGCGTTAAGCTGATGCGAATATTTTTTTTACGCTATTATTAACTGCTACTTATGAAATCAAGAACGCTCAGAATCAGAATGTTGCTACTGAAGGCCATAGCTGTTATAATGGGAATGTCGATGGCTTCGTGCGAACCGGCTGCGGACCTTTATGGCTGTCCTGAAGTGGACTATAGGGACGTTGATAGTGTCGATAGGGAAGGATAGCTTACCTGTTCAGACGATCATTCCGGTGGCGACTACGAGGTCGGCATTGTTGTCGTAAATGGTGGCATATTGTCCTGCAGCTATGCCTTGTATCTTGGTGTCGCTGCTGAGGTGGAAGAGGGTGCCATAGACGGGGTCGTTGATGCGGCTCAAGTTGCCTTGGGCAAATTCGGGCGTGTGGCGAATCTTGAACTTGACGGGGATGCTCCAGTCGTCGGCGGGGCTGCCGTCGGCGGGTGTGTTCCAGATGTCGGCGCTGAGGTAGTGGAAGCCCAATAGGTTGATTTCCTTGCCGTATTGTGCCTCGGGGGTGTAGCCCTGGCTGACGTAGAGGATGTTTTCGTCGATGTCCTTTTTGACGACAAACCAGGGTCCGCCGCTGAGGAAGAGCCCTTTGCGCTGTCCTATGGTGTGGAACCAGTAGCCCTTGTGTGTGCCGAGGATTTTGCCTGTTTCGAGTTCGACGATTTTGCCTTCTTTTTCGCCGAGGTAACGGCGCAGGAAGTCGTTGTAGTTAATTTTGCCGAGAAAGCAGATGCCTTGGCTGTCCTTGCGGTCGGCCGAGGGGAGGTGTGCGTCGTGTGCCAGCTGGCGCACCTCGCTTTTCATCAGGTGGCCTATGGGGAACATAGCTTTCTGGATCTGAGGGTAAGAGAGCTGTGTGAGGAAGTCGGTCTGGTCTTTGATGGGGTCTTTGGCGGTGGCGAGGAATGTTGTGCCGCCTTCGACGCGCGATGTGGCGTAGTGTCCGGTGGCGATGCGGTCGTAGTCGTGGCCGCGCTTGTCGTTGAAGGCACCGAACTTGATGAGGCGGTTGCACATCACGTCGGGGTTGGGGGTGAGGCCTTTGCGCACCGACTCGATGGTGTAGCTCACCACGTTGTCCCAATACTCCTTGTGCAGGTTGACCTCTTCGAAGCGGCAGCCATATTTCTTGGCTATATAGGTTGTTATTTCGATGTCCTCTTCTGCCGGACAGTCGATGAAGCCTTCTTCGTCTTCCATACCGATACGGATATAGAAGATGTCGGGCGTCAGGCCCTGCTCTTTTAGAAGATGGACAACGACGGAGCTGTCGACGCCACCAGAAACAAGTGCTGCTATGTTCATTTTGACTTTAACCTTAACGTTAACTTTTACTTCAGATACAAATACTATTTCCGCTCTCCGTTCTCCGTTTTGCGCTTTATTCTTTTTTTGTCATCGAATTAATCGAATTAATCGAATTTATATTTAGAATTTTGTTTTGCAAGCAAAACGCGAATTATACGAATTTTTAGAGGAAACTTTAACCTTAACCTTAACCTTAACCTTAACCTTAACTTCAGATACAAATACTATTGTCCCTTAACTTCCTTTAACTCCCAAATCAACTTCCGTTCTCACTTCTTATTGCCTTCGGCAAGAAATTTTACAAATTAATTTCAAATTTTACAATTTTTTTCGTTTTTAGTTTTCCGGGCGCACCCGGGCGTACACGGGGGTACGCCCCTACGTTTTCCGTTTTCCGTTTTCCGTTTTCCGCTCTCCGTTCTCAGTTTTCCGTTTTCTGTTCTCCGTTCTCCGTTTCTTCTTCCGGCAGGCGGATGCTTTTGAAGCGGCGTTGGCGTTGCTGCCAGTGTTCGCGGGCGAACTGCTGCATATCGCTGACCTCGTCGTTCTCGTCGATGATTTCGAGGCCGAGGATGGTTTCGATGATGTCTTCGAGGGTCAGGATGCCCTGGAATCCGCCGTATTCGTCGATGATGATGGCTATCTGCTCTTTGTGTTTGAGCAGCGAGTCCCATATTTCGCTGACCGACTGCTCTTCGTTGAAGAGAGGTATGTCGCGTTTGATGTCTTTGAGTTTCTTGTTGAATTTGTCCTCGGCGAGGTCCTCGAGGGC
This sequence comes from Bacteroidales bacterium, assembly GCA_017522065.1. Lineage (GTDB taxonomy): Bacteria > Bacteroidota > Bacteroidia > Bacteroidales > P3 > Colimorpha. Next base: position 34,652 of record JAFXAD010000026.1, on the reverse strand, counting down.
GTCGCTACGCAGAATGTAGCCAGTGATGTATTCGGGGTCGTCGGCATAGACGGGGATGCGGCTGAAATGGCTGTATTCCTCCACTTTGTAGAATTCGCGCAGCGTCATCGACTCGGGAGCCACGGCGGCCACGCTGTGGGGGGTCATCACGTCGTAGGCCTTGATGTTGTCGAGCTTGATGACGTTTTGGATAATCTTGTTCTCGTCCTCGTCGAGCACACCTTCGTCCTCGCCTACGTCGGCCATGGCTGCCACTTCCTCACGGCTTACAGCGGTCTCGTCTTCCTTGGCGGCGAAGAGTTTGGTGAGGAGTCCTACGAACAGGACCAAGGGATATAGGATGATGATAAGCAGCCTGATGGCGCGTGCGGTGAAGCCCATCAGCCGTTTCCAGTACTTGGTGCCGATGGTTTTGGGTATGATTTCGGAAAAGATAAGGATGAGAATGGTGGTGATGGCGGAAACAAGTCCGAACCATTGGTTTCCAAAAGCTTGTGTGGCTTGTGCTCCGACGCCTGCGGCACCGATGGTGTTGGCGATGGTGTTGAGAGACAGGATTGCGGCAATGGGTTTGCCGTTGTCGGTCTTGTATTGCTTGAACCGCGTGGCGGGTTTGTATCCAGCATCTTCCCGCATGGTGATGTAGGATAGGGGGGTTGACATGAGTACCGACTCAAGGATGGAACAGAGAAAGGATATGATCATCGCTCCAAATAGGAAAAGGAGCAGGAGTACTACGTGTGACACTGGATTTGTTTATTGATTGATTATCTTTTAGGGAAACGTTATAGTGTTCCTTTTATTGTTTCGGTTTGTTACTTTGTACTGCTATTAATATTACGGAGCTGAAAATTAATATGATGCCGATTAGGAGCCTGATTGAAAAAGTTTCTTTGAAAAGGAATATTCCGATGAGGACGGCGGTGAGGGGCTCGAGGGCTCCCATGATGGCCGTCGGGGTGGAACCTATGTATTTGGCGGCATAGACCATCATGACGAGAGCGAGGATGGCAGGAACCAGAGCGAGCCATGCGACATAGAACCAACTGCATAGGCTGGAGGGCGTCTGGAATCCGTCGCCTTCGATCAGTGCAACGGCAAGGTTGCCGAGTGCGCAATAGATAAGTACATAGTAGTTTATCTTGAACGACGACATGTTGAGTTTCGCGCGGTTCATGATGATGATATAGACGGCGTAGGTGAGGGCCGATACCAGAACAAGGATGATGCCTGCGACGGAAAGGGTGTCGCCCTGAGGACTCCAATAGAGAAGCATCACGCCAACAAACGACATGACGATGGAGACGGCAGTAGGAAGTGTAACCCTCTCCTTGAAACAGATGGCCATTATTGCTGCCGTCAGTACGGGGTAGATGAACAGGATGGTGGAGGCTACGCCTACGTCCATGAGGGTGAAGCTCACGTAGAGGGTCAGCGACGAGGCCAGAAACAGAAGTCCGAGAGCGGTGAGGATGCCGAACTCCTTGCGGGTGACGGAGAGTTTCTCTTTGCGGAAGAACATGACAATAGAGATGATGATCCAGGCCAGCCCGAATCGCCAGAACAGCACGCTGGGGGGTGTCATGCCTTCTTTGTAGAGAAAAGCTCCTATGGGGTTTGTTCCGTAGCATACAGCGGCGCCAATGGCGCATAGAGTTCCGAATATTTTTTTGTTTTTCACAGGGTAGTTTTTTTGAATAAAAAAGCGTCCAGCCGGACGCTTTTCATTATATAAGAAGTAGAAGATGTATTGTCTATAAAAACTTGTTTCTGTTGTAGCGATTGCCGGTGTTTATCAGTCGGGCAGTCCGTTGAGGAAGTCCATCGGGTTGGTGAAGGAGCCTCTGGAGCTGACTTTCGTGCGGGCGGCGTCGCTTTCGGATGAGTGTGGAGCCTGATAGATTGGAGAGGAGGAGAGCTCTTCGATACTCATTTCCTCTACTTTGCGCGGGCCTTCAGGGTCGTTGCGCAGGAGGTCGTTCATGCGGCGGATGCGTTCAGCGCGCTGGCGAGCCTTGATGTCGTCGAGGCTTTCTTCGGGGTTGAGCGCTTTTGTTATCTGCTGCTGTGCGAACGTTTCGTTGTATTCGGGCTTCGGCTGCTGTTTTTCGGCTACCATTTCCTGAGTCTCGGTATCGTTGCTGAAAGCAGAGATCTGTGAGGTGCTGTTGTCGAAGCGTTGGCTGTTCTCGCTGGTGTGCTGTTGAGGTGCCGTAGCATCGATTATTTCGCGTGAGATGACGCGAATGTCGTTGAGGTGGTTGTTGCTGGAGTCGTTGGAGTCGCTTTCCGAGGCGTAGTTCATAGGCCATTCGTCGTTTTCGGCTTCAGCTTCGGCTTCGGGGGCATCTTCGGTCATGGGGTCGAGTTGGAAATAGCGTTTCGGACCGTCGTTTGTGGGGTTGTTGAAGATGTCGTTTTCCTTCTTTGCTTCGATTTTGTCTTCGACGTGCTGTTCGACATTCGTGGTGGCAGGTGCAGAAGCCACGCTTACGGTGACGTTGTTGCGGTGTACCAGATGGATGCCGCTATCGTCTACCGGAGGCTCGTGGATGTCTTGCGGAGTCGGTGCGGGAGTGGTGTCGACTTTGGGGGTCTCGTCGGTTGGTTTGGGTTGCTCGACGGGGTCGAGATTGATGACCTTGCGTCCGGGGAGGGGTTCGAAACCAGTAGCGATAAGGGTTATGCGCAGTTCGTCGTCGAGGCTGTCGTCGGTGCCGTTACCCCAGATGACGTTGGTTGTTCTGCCGGTGCGTTCCTTGACGTAGTTGGTGATGTTGTAGAGTTCGTCCATTTTGATTTTGTGGGACGGGGAGTAGGAGAAGTAGAGGAGGACGTTCTTTGCGCCGCGGATATCGTTGTCGTTAAGGAGGACAGAGGTGGCAGCGTTCTCGATGGCTTCCATGGCGCGGTTTTCGCCGCGTCCGGCGCCGGTACCCATAAGGGCGGTGCCGCTGTTTTTCATGACGGTGTTGACATCGCGGAAGTCGATGTTGACCTTGCCGCTGCGGGTGATGATTTCGGCAATGCCTTTGGCTGCGGTGAGGAGGACGTCGTCGGCTTTGCTGAAGGCCTCGTCGAGGTCCATGTCGCCAAGTCTGCGCAGGTTGTCGTTGTTGATTACCAGGATGGCGTCGACATTCTCTTGCAGGGCTTCGATACCGACCTTGGCCTGTTGCATGCGGATGGGACCTTCAAATTCGAATGGTTCGGTGACGATGGCGACAACGAGTATTTTGGACACCAGTTCGTCGTCGAGGTTGATGCTTTTTGCTATTTCTGCCACTACCGGGGCGGCACCTGTTCCCGTACCGCCGCCCATACCAGCTGTAATGAAGAGCATCTGAGTGTTGTCGGAAATGGCCTGGAGGATTTCGTCTTTGTGCTCAAGAGCCATTTTGCGTGCATGTTCCGGGATGTTGCCGGCACCGAGTTTACCGAGGGCTATCTTGTTGGGCACGGGGCTCGACTCGAGGGCTTTGGCATCGGTGTTGCAGACGATGAATTCTACACCGTGGATTCCCTCCTGGAACATGTGGTTGACTGCGTTTCCACCACCACCGCCGACACCTATTACTTTTATTTTGGCGGGCTGCTCACGGATTGGTTCAAACTCTACCGAGCTTGTTCCGCCCATGAAGTTGTTGCTGTTGTTGGTTTCGTTGTTATTCGAAATCGTTGAATTTGTGCTGTCTTCCATTGTACTTATTTCTGTTCAGATTGTTGGTAATAAATGATATATGCCGTTGTGGCGATGGTGTTAAGCAATTGTAAAATTACTCTTTATTGTCGAGAAGTTGTTGCTGTCGATGTATTTGTTTTCAACAGATTTATCAACGTTCGCGGCTGGGGGGCATTGCGTATGTCAGATGTCGCGTTCTTCTTTGCCTTCGTTTTTGATGTTGTCGTCGCCGAAAACGCGTCCGAAGTATTTGTCGATGGCCTTCATTGCCTGTGAGCCCCAGCCTGGTCTGCGAGGACGTTTGGCGGTGGTGTCGGGTTTGTTGTCGGGCTCTTTAGGCTGCTCGGTTTCGACATCGTCGATGGTAGGGGTTGTTGTCTCGACAGCCGGCAGGTCGGCGAAGATGTCGTTCGGTGTGGTCTGAGCGGGTTCCTCCTTGGGCGTTTCCTTGACGGGTTCGGGTTGCTCGCTTTCGATGTCGTTTTCGAGGGCTCTCTTTTCGTCGAGTTTGTCGAAGCCGTAGAGTACGAGACCGATGCCCGTTGCATACATTGTGTTGATGATTTCGGGGTTGGTGTCTCTGTCGAGGTGCTCGTCGGGCAGGCCGATTCGCGAGTCGATGCCGGTGGTGAACTCCGTGAACTCTTTGATATGTCGCATTTGCGCGCCGCCGCCTGTCAGCACGATGCCGGCAAAGATGTCTTTTTCGAGATGAGATTCTTCGATTTCGAATTTCACCTGCTCGATGATGGTCTCGGTGCGAGCCTTGATGATGCCGGCAAGGGTGCGCATGCTTATTTCGCGCGGGGGCTGTGAGCGAAGTCCGGGAATGGATATGATGTCGTTTTCGCTGACGTTTTCGGGCAGGCAGGAGCCGAATCGGGTTTTGAGGGCTTCGGCTTGTCCACGCATGATGCGGCAGTTCTCCTTGATGTCGTTGGTTATGGCGTTTCCGGCCAGCGGGAGCACGGTTGTATGACGGATGATGCCGTCTTTGAAGATGGCGATGTCGGTTGTGCCGCCTCCGATGTCGACCAGAGCGACACCGGCGTCGCGGTCGGTGTCGTCGAGGACAGCGTAGGAGGAGGCGATGGGCTCGAGGACGACACCCTTGATGCGGAGTCCTGCACGTTCCACACTTTCGTGGATTGCGCGGAGGTTCATGGTGTTACCTCTTACGATGTGGAAGTTGGACTTGATCACCTTGCCGACCACGCCAACGGGGTCTACCGTCGGACTCAACTCCTCGTCGTCGACGATGAAGTTCTGCGGGAAGATATGAATAATCTCTTCGCCAGGAGGGACGGCTATGCCATACTGGTCCTCAATCAGTTTGTTGACATCCTCGTTAGTGATTATGTCGTGGTCTTTGATGTTGTAGGAGCCGAGGTTGCGAGTGCTTTTGATGTGCTGTCCGGCGATGCCGACATACACTTCGTTGATGGCTATTCCGGCCTGTTCGGTGGCTTCGTCCACTGCTTTTTTGATGGAGATGGCAGTGTCCTTGATGTTTTTCACAACGCCGCGTTCTACGCCCTTCGATTCGGTTCTGCCGAAGCCGATAATTTTTATTTTCCCTTCAGAACTGCGTTGCCCGATGAAACAGGCGATTTTGGTTGTTCCGATGTCTAAGCCTACGATGATGTCGTTGAGATTGTTCATGATGATATGTTTTTTAATTTATTGTTTCTTTGTACAGACCACTTGGTTTTTGTATTTGAGGTTGATGGTGGAATAGGTGTTCCACCCTACAAGGCTGATGCCTTGGTCGAGGAAAGCCCAGAGGTTTTCGAATTTTGTCTGCATCTGGGTTGTGTCGCCGAGAATCACGGTCAGCTGGCCAAGTTTCGGGACGAGGCAGATGTCGCCGTTTTCGGCAATGCTGACTTGGTCGAAAATGTCGCCATAAGCGGGGTTGTCGTATAGATAGGAAGCAGTCTTCCAGACTTTGACGAGCGATGAAGGCTGTTTCTTTACGGCGGTGTCGGCGAGATTGATGCCGGATGGTTTCTTGAGTCTCGGCTCGTCGGCGTTGCTGTTGCCTATCAGGGTGTAGCAGTAGTGCTTGGCGGTGATTGGCATGAAGGTGCCTTCGTGCGAGATGTAGAACTCGTTGTCTTGATAGAACATCCTCACCACAGGGATTCGTGGCGTGACGTTGACCTGAAGTTTGCCTCCAGTCGTTGTGTGTGCGGAGGCTTCCAAAATATAAGGGTTCTCGCAGAGCTTGTCGACAATTGCATCGCGGTCGATGTCTTTGATGTCGGTCTTCGTCAGCGATGGGAACGAGGCCATGAGAATGCTGTCGACGTCGTCGGCCGTTATGATGTTGGGTTGTCTGTCGACGACCGAGATTTCCAAGCCCCTCATCGTGGCGTTGCGGCGAACGATATGGAAGGTGACGACTATTGCCGCCAGGAGGACGATGATGATTATATTTCGGATTCTGGAATTCACTTTGTCGCTGTCGATGAGGTTACAAATCTTCTTTCAGTTTCTTTTCGAGTACGGGTACGAGCCGGTCGATGTCGCCTGCGCCCATGGTAAGAAGAATGTCGGGGTAGAGGGCGTCGACCATGTCGGGGATTTGTTCGCGGGTGCAGAGGTATTTGTTCATAGTGTCGAGTTTTCGCAGGATCATGCCTGAGGAGACTCCGGGGATGGGTTTTTCGCGTGCCGGATAGATGGGCAGCAGAATGATTTCGTCGAGTGGTTTGAGGGCTTCGGCGAATTGGTCGGCGAGGTCGCGAGTGCGCGAATAGAGGTGCGGCTGGAATATGCCGACGACGCGCTTGCCGGGGTAGAGGTATTTGACGGATTCGATGGTTGCCGAGATTTCCTTGGGGTGATGGGCGTAGTCGTCGATATAGATAATGTCGTTGTTTTTGACGCGGACATCGAAACGCCGTTGGATGCCGTCGAACGACTTCAGTCCGTTGCGCAGCTGGTATTCGTTGATGCCGCAGTTCAGGGCCACGGCTGCTGCTGCCACTGCGTTCTCGACATTGTAGAGACAGGAGTTCTGCAGTTCGAGGTCGTAGAGTACACGTTCAGGAGTGCGGAGGTCGAAGAAGATGTTGCCGTTGTAGTTGCGCACGTTGATGGCGTAATAGTCGGGCTCGATGGAGCGTGCAGAGTAGGAGTACTGTTTGATTTCCTCGCCGATGTGGAGGTGTTTGGTCTCGTGCTCCTCGTCATGCTCCTCGTCGTGGTCGTGATGGTGGCCTGCAAGACCTTCCTTCAGGAAGATGGCACCGTCGGGCGACGTCTGGTTGGCGAATTGTTCGAAGGCTTCGATGAGCTTTTCGTGAGTGCCGTAGATGTCCAGATGGTCGGGGTCGGTTGCGGTGATTACGGAATAGAAGGGGTGGAGCTGCAGGAAAGAGCGGTCGTATTCATCGGCTTCGACGACCACGTATTCGCTTTTGGTATTGACCAGGAGGTTGCTGCCGAAATTCTTGGAGATGCCACCAAGAAATGCCGAGCATCCGATGTCGGTCTTGCTTAGCAGGAAGGCTATCATTGCGCTTGTTGTCGTTTTGCCGTGCGAGCCTGCCACAGCAATGCATTTTTTGCCGCGGGTCAGTTCGCCGAGCACTTGCGAGCGTTTTTTGATAGGCAGTCCTTTGTCGCGCAGATATTCAAATTCCTTGGTGTCTTGCGGGACGGCGGGGGTGTAGACGACGAGGTCGATGTTGTCGGGAATGAGGGAGGGGTCGTCGCAGTAGTGCACAGGTATTCCTTCGCTCACGAGCTGACGCGTCAGAGGGCTTTCGGTACGGTCGTAGCCGGACACGTTGTGTCCGCTCTGCTTGAAGAAGCGAGCCAAAGCACTCATGCCTATTCCACCTATGCCTAAAAAGTAGTATGTCATATTGCTGTCTTTGTGTTTAGTTATTTTGTGACTATTTTGTCGATTTCGTCGACGATGAGTTCTGCTGCATTGCGTTTTGCGAGAGCGAGGATGTTGCGGCACATTTCGTTGCGGCGTTCGTCGTCGGCCAGGAGCTCTACCACGGTCGGAATGCCTTTCGTTGCGCATTCGCTGTCGCGGACCAGGATTGCGGCATTTTTGTTGGATAGGGCAAGAGCGTTCTTAGTCTGGTGGTCTTCGGCGACGTTGGGAGAGGGTATCAGGATGAGGGGTTTGCCGACGATGCACAGCTCGCTGATGGCTATGGCGCCAGCCCTTGAAATGATGACATCGGCGGCGGCATAGGCGAGGTCCATGCGCGAGATGAAGCGGTGCACCTTTATGGTGCCGTCGGCTCCGGCCTGTTTTACGGCAGCGACGGCTTCGTCGTTCATCCATTGTCCCGTTTGCCAGATTACCTGCAGATTCTGTTCTTGTCCGATTTTTTTGACGAGTTCGAGGTTGGAAAGCATCATCTGGTTGATGCTGCGAGCGCCAAGGCTTCCGCCGATTATGAGGAGGACTTTGCTGTCGTCTGCGAGTTCGAAGTGGGCGCGTCCTTCCTCTTTTGTTGCGGTCATTTTTTCGATGTCGGCGCGTATGGGGTTGCCTGTGAAGACTATTTTTTCGGCGGGGAAGAACCGTTCCATGCCTTCGTAGGCGACGCAGATGGTCCTTGCGTCCTTTGCGAGCATCTTGTTCGTCAGGCCGGCGTAGGAGTTCTGTTCCTGAATCAGAGTCGGGTAGCCCATCGAGGCGGCAGCTTTGAGTGTGGGTTCGCTTGCAAAGCCACCGACCCCTACGACGATGTCGGGATTGAAGTCACGAAGAATCTTCTTGACCATGTTGCGGCTTCGCATCATCTTGAAAGGCAGCTGCAAGTTCTTGATGATGTTGCTGACTGTCAGTTTGCGTTGCAGACCTGCTATCGGGAGGCCTTTGATATCGTAGCCGGCAGCCGGCACCTTCTCCATTTCCATTCGGCCCTCGGCTCCTACGAAAAGAATGCTGGCATCGCTATGGCGAGCCTTGATAGCATTGGCTATCGCGATGGCGGGGAAAATATGTCCGCCTGTACCACCTCCACTGATTATAGCTTTCATTGTGTAATTAAGGTTAATTTTTATAGAGTATTTATATTGTTTTTTCGTCGCTTGTTGCTTTGTTGCCGTTTGTTTCGGGAATGGTGTTTTTGGATTCGCTCTTGTTCACGTCGTAGGCAACGGATTGGATTACGCCAAGGGCAAGGCCCATGCAGAGGTAAGCCGATCCGCCCGAACTGATGAAGGGGAGCGTTTGTCCTGTTACGGGCAGAGCGCCCACAGAGACGCACATGTGGATGGAAGCCTGAATGAAAATGAGCGTGCCTAAGCCCACCACCGTCATTCGGCCGAAGTCGCCTTTGCATCGCCAGGCGATGCGAATGCAGCGGATGTAGAGGAAGAGGTAGAGCAGGAATACCAGTGCGCCGCCGAGCATTCCAGTCTCTTCGACGATGATTGCGTAAATCATGTCGTTGTTGGCTTGAGTCATCAGACGAGCCTGTATGGTCGACCCGACACCTACACCGACGAAGCGTCCGGAGGCGACGGCCATTCGCGCCATGGACTCTTGCGAGAGCTGCTCCTCGTCGAAGTTGAGCCATTTGTCGATACGGCTTGTCCAAGTGTTGGCTCGTTCCATGAATTTAAGGTCGAGCTTGTCGGTTATGAGAATGGCGAGAAGACCTGTAGTGACCAATACTAATATTGTCAGCCATAGTTGTTTTTTGCTTACTGTTGTAAGTCGAAGCATAGCATAGCATACACAGAAGATGATGAAGGCTGTAGACAGGTTGTCGAAGATGATGAGTCCGATGATTGCGAATACTGGGATAAGAATTTTCCTAAGAGTGGTCCACTCGTGCAGAGTGGCCTTCTCCTGCGCCAACAGTCGTGCCAGATAGATGATGATGATGACTTTGGCAAATTCGGACGGCTGGAAGCGTCCGATGAGCGGTATGTATATCCAGCGGCTCATGCCCGAGCCGGCGGCATTGTCCTTGTGTCCGATTACAAGAACGATGACGAGGAGCGTTACAGAGATAAGGAAGCCAAACCACGACAAGCCGGAGAACTTGCGGTAGTCGAAATTAGACATAAGGATGACAAGGATGAAGGAGGCACCGACAAAAAGCATGTGTCTCATAAGGGCCTTCAGAGGTGTGGTGTCGGATATGACGGCCGTGTAGCCTACCGAGCTATAGACCGACACGAGCGAAATGATGGCCAGCACCAGGAAGATGAACCAGATGGCCCTGTCGCCCTTGAAGGGGTTGAGGAGTTTGCGTGATATGTCTTTCTTCTCTGTGGCCATTTATAATTCGTTGACTTCGTGTTTGAATGAGTCGCCCTGAGTCTCGTACGAGATTCCGTTCTCGACTGCTGGCGAGAAAAGCACTTTCATGTTTTCGGAGCAGCTGTAGAAAGCTTTCGATACAGCCTCGCCTATGGTTTCGACCGAGCAGACCTTGATGTTGGCGTCGCCAAATACGAGTTCGTACACCGAGCTGTTGCCTAAAGTGATGATGGCCTGTACTTTCTGTGCGGCCAGGCTGTGGAGGCGTTTCAGCTGGGAGACGTTGTTGGCTGACGGTGCGGCGCCGTTTGCTATCCAGATGGCTTTGCCCTCGATGGTCTCGAGCGCATACCATGTGGACATGACGTTGCGCGATGCAGCATCGTCGATGAAAGATACGCCTTTGATGCGGGCCACAAATTCGAGTTTGTGGCGCATCTCGTCGATGAGGTTGAAGCACTCTTTCAAGTGGCTGCTACGTAGTTTTTTGAGTTTGGCGCTGTCAATGCCGGCCAATCCGGAATGGACAGATGATTTTCCTTGTGTTGCTAATGCTTCGTACATGATTTCAAAGATGATTATATGAAGGTTAAAATTTTATGGTTTGGATATTATCGGAGTTTGAAAGTTACAATGCTGATGATGGCGAGAATGATGCCGACAAGGTAGAAGCGCGTGACGATTTTCTCTTCGGGGATGCCTTTTTTCTGATAGTGGTGATGCAGAGGAGTCATGAGGAAGGGTCTCTTTTCGACCGGCACGGCGACGCTTGCGGGCAGCTTGTGGCGGCGACGGTAAATCTTGCATCCGGAGGTCTGTATGATGACAGACAGGCTTTCAATCAGGAATATTCCGCATACGATAGGAATCAGAAGTTCCTTGCGAATCAGCAGGGCGAAAACGGCGATGATGCCTCCGATGGTCAGCGAACCGGTGTCGCCCATGAATATTTCGGCAGGGTGGGTGTTGTACCAGAGGAATCCCAGGGTGGCACCGACAAAGGCGGTAATGAAGATAGCCAATTCTCCAATGTTCGGGAGGAACATGATGTTCAGATAGTTGGCGAAGATTATGTTGCCCGATACCCAAGCGAGGATGGCGAAAGTGGAGCCCACAATGGCCGAAGTGCCTGTCGCCAGACCGTCAATACCGTCGGTGAGGTTGGCCCCGTTCGACGTTGCAGTGACCACAAGGATGACAATCAGCACATATACAAGCCAAACCCAGTTGTTTGCCCAATCGCCCATCCAAGTAATGATTTTTGCGTAGTCGAGTTCGTGGTTTTTGACGAAAGGAATAGTCGTTTTGGTTGATTTGACAGGGTCTTGGCTCATCTCGTTTTTGGCACGTTCGAAGTTGTCTTCGATGTTGATGTTGTGCGAGGCGACATAGCTTTCTACAGAGGAGGACTCTTTGATTGTTATGTCGGGATGGTACATAATAAGCAGTCCGACAACAAGTCCCAGCACGACCTGTCCGATGACTTTGTATTTTCCACGCAGACCTTCCTTGTGCTTTTTGAACACTTTAATGTAGTCGTCAAGAAAACCTATCAAGCCAAGCCAGACGGTGGTGCCGAGCATTATGAGCACGTAGATGTTGTCAAGTTTGGCGAAGAGCAGAGTCGGTATAATGATAGCGGCAAGAATAAGCAGTCCACCCATAGTTGGGGTGCCTTCTTTCTCCTTCTGTCCTTCGAGACCAAGGTTGCGGACGGTTTCGCCGATTTGTTTCTTTTTGAGCCATTTGATGAACGGTTTTCCGAGAATCAGCATGATAATCAGAGATGTTATTACCGACATGGCTGCTCGGAAAGAGATGTATTGAAACACACCTGCACCGGGGAAGTCGAAGGCTTTGTCTAACCAGTTGAAGAGATAATATAACATGTGATAGGGTTTGGTTTTTGAGGTTTATGGTATAATGGGCGATAATGGATTTTCAATCATTCAATAGTTTGCGTACTTCTTCCGAGTCGTCGAAATGATGGCGCACGTTGTTGATTTCCTGATAGGTCTCGTGGCCTTTGCCGGCGATAAGGATGATGTCGCCTTCGTGAGCCATCATGGTGGCGGTCTTTATGGCCTGTCGGCGGTCGGTTATACGAACGGTTTTTGCGCGCTGCTCGTCGGAGAGGCCCTCTTCCATGCTGTTGAGAATAGCCTCGGGGTCTTCGGTGCGAGGGTTGTCAGAGGTGAGCACCAGATGGTCAGAGCCGCTGGCGGCAATGCGAGCCATTATGGGTCTCTTGAGCGGGTCGCGGTCGCCACCGCATCCGACGACGACAATCAGGTTCTGCTGTTTTGAGCGCACGTCGTTGATGGTGTCGATTACGTTTTGCAGTGCGTCGGGAGTGTGAGCATAGTCGACGATGGCGGTAATGCCTTTGCCGTGCAGGTATTGGAAGCGTCCTGGAGCAGCGTGCAGCGAGCTGGCCACGCGCAGCGTCTCCTCGTAGTCGAATCCGCAAAGGATGGCGGTGGCGACGATGGCGGTGATGTTGTAAGCATTGAACCGTCCGACGAGCGAGGTCCAGAATTCGAGAGGTTTGCCGGCGTAGACGCTAAGTTGGAGTTGCTGTCCGTGGATGCTGCTTTCAATTATCTTGCAACGGAAATCGGCGACAGTCTGGAGGCTGTAAGTTTTGACTTTGGCGCGGCAGTTCTGCACCATGACGAGTCCGTTCTTGTCGTCGATGTTGGTGAGAGCGAAGGCCGACTCCGGCAGGTTGTCGAAGAGCAGTTTTTTGGCTGCAATATAATTGGCCATCGTCTTGTGGTAGTCGAGGTGGTCGTGAGTGATGTTGCTGAAAATGGCACCGGCGAAGCTGATGCCAGCAACGCGGTTCTGCACCAGGGCGTGTGAGCTGACCTCCATGAAGCAGTATTCGCAACCCATTTCCACCATCCGGGCCAGAAGCGAGTTGAGCTCAACGGCATCGGGGGTTGTATGAGTGGCAGGGAATTCCTCGTCGTCAACCATGTTGACTATTGTGGAGAGCAGACCAGCGTGGACGCCGAGTTTGCGCATCATGTGGTGCAGCAGAGTCACCGTGGTGGTCTTGCCGTTGGTGCCGGTAATGCCTATCAGTTTGAGTTTTTCCGAGGGGTTGCCATAGAAGTTGGATGCCGCCTTTCCAAGAGCGATGTCGGAATTGGCCACTTTGACAAAGCAAACCCCTTTGGGCTGGTTGGCGGGCAAGTCTTGGCAGATGACGGTATTGCAACCGTTCTCGATGGCGGTGGAGATGTAGTTGTGTCCGTCGACATGAACACCCTTTTGAGCGACGAAAATGGAGCCTTCGCAAGCCTTGCGCGAGTCGAAGACGATGCTTTTGATGTTGCGGTCGTCGACGCAGCATTCCTTGCCTTCGGCGAAAGCAGTGTATTCTATATTATATAGTATATCTTTTATTTTCACTTTTCTTCTGTTAATATGATTATGTTGATATGTTTTGGGTTCTGTGATTTAGCCGTTGTTGTTTAGTTTCTCAGTATCAGATGCACTTTGGTGTTTTTCGTCAAAGGAGTTCTGGACTTTGGTTCTTGCGAGACCACCTTTCCGTATCCTTCGTAGGAGACGTCGATGCCCATGCTACGGCAGAGCAGCAAGGCATCCTTGATAGTCATTCCGTAGCAGTTCGGCACTTGTCCTCGTGGCGGGGAGTAGGGAACGTAGGCAGCCTTAGTTCCCAATTCGTCGTTATTGTCGACAAAAGTACACCAAACCGACTGTCTGCTTATGTTGCTGTAGTTCAGTCCGAGTCGCCTGTGGGCCAGGCGTACGGCGGCTTGAGGAGCCTTGTTGACTGTGGGGAGCGGGTAGGAAGAGACAGCGGAGTTGTCTTTTTTTCGTAGTTCGGCCATTTTCTTGATGGTCGGTCTGCAGTCCAGTTCCTTGTCGAGAGACACCACGCAGTCGGCAATGTCTTGGAACACGGGAGCGGCATTACGTCCAAACATTCGTATGTTCTGCATCATGACAAGGCAAGTATATTTGGGCTTGTCGGCAGGGAAGAATCCGACGAAAGTGGCGTTGCTCGTCGGTGCGTTGGGCGAAGTCACTGCGGTGCCGGTTTTTCCGGCAATGCTGTAGGTGTCGTTCTTGATGTTGTCGCCGGTACCGCCTTCCACAACGCCAATCAGCAAGTCGCGCAAGGTCTCGGCGGTCTCGACCGAGCAGATGTGTTCGTTGATGACTTCGGTTGGGAGTTCGACAAGCTCGCCGTTCTTGATGACGCCGCGGCAGAAGCGAGGCTTCACCATGCGCCCCTTGTTGGCGAGAGCATTGTAGAAAGTAGCCATCCTCAGCGGAGAGACAGAGCTCGTGTAGCCGTAGCAGAAGCGCAGGAAGTCGTTGTCGTAGGTCAGAGGGTGGGTGTGGCATTTGAATTCGTTGGTGACGATGTCGCAGTTGAGTTTTTGGTAAGGGAAGATGCGGCTTACTTGTGCGAAGAGGCTGTCTCTGCGGTTGTTGTAGAAGCGCCATGCCAGTTCGCAGAAAGCCACGTTCGACGATACGGCCACAGCCTTCCATAGCGGATACTCACCATTGGGGATGTCATGGTCTTCGACGGTCTTGCTTTTGGAGCTGAAAGTCTTACGTCCGACGGGGAGCATCATGTCCCTTTCGAGAGTGAAAGACGGGTCTTCGTACATAGCTGTCAAGAGTACGGGCTTGAATATGGAGCCCGGTTCGTAGAGGTCAGAGACAGCCACGTTTCGGAAAGGCATTTCAAGATATCTGCCTGTTGTGTCGAGAATGAGCGACGAACAAACCAATACATTTCCCGTCTCGGCCTCGATGAGGATGGCGCATCCGGCATCGCTTCCGTAGCGACGGAGCGCACGTTCGAGCGAATAGTGAGCGATGTCCTGCAGGCGCGTGTCGATAGTGGATACGATGTGCTGACCGTTGATCACGGGGTAGCCAGGGATGGTGTCGGTGCGGAGGCTGTCGCCCTCGGAGACGGTGATGGTTCCTTGTCCCACAGGGATCCATGAGCCCCAGGTCAGACGTCGGCAGAGCAGCCTTCCGTCGCGACCTCTCAGGATGGAGTCGTAGTAGCCTTCGAGACCGGTATATTTTTCCTCAAGATAAGAGATGTTGAAGCCGATGACGCTTTCTGCCAGATTGCCATAGGTATGGAAGCGTTTGTTGTGAATGACCGACTTGCCGTCGACGTATTTGACCACACCGCGCCCCCATCCGGGCAGCTTGCAGATGCGGTCCCAGTCGGAGTAGGGCACATGCCGCTTGATTCGGATGCAACCGCTCCTTTTTTTTGCGTTGCGTTTCGAGTCGATAAGCTTCTTGAACGAAGCTGCTGACGAATCGGGGAAAGCATTGTGCAGGATGAGGCAGACGGAGTCGATGTATTTTGTGTAGTTGGAGTCGGCGATGGGGGTTTCGAAAATGGTGTCTTTAGAGTCCTTTTTGAATTTGATTTCGCCTTTGCTGTCGCGCGCTGGTCTGATGGCAAAGTCGAGATAGAGGTCGCATTCCGGCACCGTTGTTGCCAGTATTTTGCCGTCGGCGGAGTATATGTTGCCGCGTTGGGCTTTCTTGTCGATATAGTTTTTCGTGAGTTTTTCGGCACGTTTGCGCCACATGTCGCCGTCGATCCAAGTCACCTTGATGGAAGCCCACAGCAAAGCGCCACCGAACCCTACAACAAGCAGGATGAAGAGCAGAGCGATTTTCGATCTTTGAGAAGAGCGGTCTTTCATGAGGTGAGTTATTATATTATTTATCTTCTATTATTTTTATTTCGTAGGGAGGGCCTGGCACCAGTCCTACACCTATAGTGTCGAGGACCTCGTCGATGCGCGAAATCCGGATAGACTCTTGGTATTGTTTCTGCATCTGTACGCGTTGTTCGCGCATGTAGCTGACTTTCTTTTGCAGGCGGTCCTTTTCCTTGTTGTATTTTTCGACGTTGTAGCGTACGGCGACCATGAGCAGGCATCCGGAAAGGATGATGAGCAACAGCGGGATCTGCTTCAAGACGATACGAGATCCGAGCATGTCGCCGCCCAAAACTTGAGCCAGTCCCCATTTCTTTTTCTGTTGTTTGCTGCTGTCCATGAGAAGTCGTTATATTTTTTCGCCCACCCTTAGTTTTGCACTGCGGGCGCGATTGTTGGATAGGAGTTCGTTTTCAGAGGCAGAGATATGTCCTTTAGAGACCATACGTAGAGGAGCGATGACGTTGCCATAGAAGTCCTTTTGCAAAGAGCCTTCGAAATTGCCTGAGCGGAGGAAGTTCTTGACCAGTCGGTCTTCCAGCGAGTGGTAGGACATCACGCAGATGCGTCCTCCTGTGACGAGTATGTCGGCAGATTGAGAGAGCAATTCGCGTAGAGCCTCCAGTTCGCCGTTGATTTCGATGCGGAGAGCCTGGAAAATCATGGCCAGGATTTTGTTTTCGCGTCCGCGCGGGAGGTGTTTTCCGACGGCCAGGCACAGTTGCCGTGTAGTGCTGATGGGTTCGTTTTTGCGAGCAGAGACGATGTCCCTTGCCAAAAGTCGTGCGTTGTTCAGTTCGCCGTATAGTTTGAAGATACATGTCAGTTCCTCTTCCGATGCTGAGTTTACCAGTTCGGCTGCGGTAGAGCCTTCGCGTCTGTCCATGCGCAGGTCGAGGGGGCCGTCCATGCGAGTGGAGAACCCCCTTTCAGCGGTGTCGATCTGGTGGCTGGAGATGCCGAGGTCTGCAATGATGCCGTTGACATGTCGGACGCCGTGCAGACGCAGGTAATTCTTGAGGAACATGAAGTTTTCGTTGATCAGGCAGAATCTGGGGTCGTCGATGGAGTTTTTCAGCGCGTCGGCGTCGCGGTCGAAAGCGAAAAGTCGTCCGTTCTCGTTGAGGTGAGCGAGAATGGCGCGCGAGTGTCCGCCGCCACCGAAAGTTGCGTCGACATAGGTACCTTCGGGTTGGATGTTGAGCCACTCCATGCACTCGTCGAGCATCACCGGCAGATGGTAGGTTTGAGGTGAGGCGGAGTCCGTTGCGTGCGGAATGTTTGCTGAGGGCTGAAGGATGTTATTTTTCTGGTTCATTGTCGACCCTCCCTAACCGTTCGTCGATTTTTTCGGCGTATCCATCGACGTTATCGTTGATGCGGCAGTAAGTGTCGTGGTCCCAGATTTCCATGAAATTTCCGTAAGACTGGATGACGAGGTCTTTAGAAGATTTGAGACGAATGCGTTGTTCGTTAGGGATTACCAGTCGGTCGCTGGTGTCCATCTCGACGATGTTTCCAGCGCTGAGGACTCGCAGTAGCTTGCGGTCTTCGATAGAGTAGGGGTTTAGTTCTTTTTGGAGTCTTTCGATTTCAGCTTCAAAACTTGCATAGGTCCATAGTTCCAGGCAGTCGGCATAGATGCTTGGCTTGATAACAAAACGGCAGTCCTCGCCCTGTAATTGCTTTTTTATAGCAATTGGCAGTTTGAAGCGACCGTTGTTGTCGAGCTTACAATATTCTATACCAATGATTAACGACATTTTTGCCTAATTTGTTTCAAGTTGTAAAAATACGAAAGTTTTTCCAAAAAATGCCTACGACTGACAAATTTTTCTAAAAATATCCATTGAAATCCAATTTCAACACATTTGTACGTGAAAAAGAGCCAAAAGTTTCGGTTTGAGAGAAATTGTTTTAAATAATTGATATGTAATGATATATAAGACTTTGTAAAGGGATATTTTTCGTGAAATGGGAAAAAATGGAAGAAAAAGGAGGCGCTGAAAACCTGTTGATAACTTTTTGGAAAGCGGGGAGAGAGAGTTGCGGTGGGAGGGTGCGAATAATAGAGGTTGTTTTTTCAGAAAAAAATAGTAACTTTGCAAAAGTACGTGTGTGGGGGAAAATGAGTTGTTTAAGTAGAAATCAATAGTTTAAGTAATAATTATAAATTGTAAAAACCAACAAACAACATGAAAATTAAATCGATTGTAATGGCATTGGCCATGATTATGGTTTTTCCGGGTCTGTCCAGAGCCGATGAAGGCATGTGGCTGCTGTCGCTTTTAGGCAAGAACTATGCAGACATGCAGAAAGCCGGATTCAAACTGACGCCGGAGGATATCTACAGTGTTAACCAGAATTGCATCAAGGATGCCATTGTGGGACTTGGCAACGAAGGCAGTCCCTTCTGGCATTTCTGCACAGGAGAAATCATATCCGACCAGGGACTTATGTCGACCAACCACCACTGCGGCTATGGGAAGATACAGGAGCACTCCACGGTAGGCCACGACTATCTTCGTGATGGATTCTGGGCATACAGCAAAGACCAGGAGCTTCCGAATCCGGGACTTACGGCATCGATACTTGTCCGTATGGAAGACGTGACCGAACAGGTGAAGGCCGCATTGAGCGATGATATGAGTGAATCGGAGCGTGCCCGTGCCGTCAAGGAGGTGTGCGACCGTATTGCAAAGAAAGCAGTGGAAGGCACCATATATGACGCCCAGGTGAAGCCGATGTTCAACGGCAACCAGTTCTTCCTTTTCGTGCATGTCATCTACAAGGATGTCCGTCTTGTCGGAGCGCCTCCGTCGTCGATGGGCAAGTTTGGCGGTGACACAGACAACTGGTCATGGCCTCGCCACACGTGCGACTTCTCGATGTTCCGCATCTATACTGGTCCCGATGGCAATCCCGCCGAGTATTCCGATGCCAATATACCTCTGAAACCCAAACACTATCTGCCAGTCAGCAACCGAGAGCTGAAGGATGGTGATTTTGCTATGGTGATGGGATTCCCCGGCACTACTGACCATTTCCTTACAAGCTATGGTTTGGAAGAGACCATGAATATTACCAACAAGCTGAGATATGAAATCCGTACGGTGAAGATCAATATCCTTCGCGAAGAGATGGCTGCCAGCCAGGAGACCAAGATCAAGTATGCCTCCAAGTATGCAAGCTGCTCGAACTACTGGAAATACAGCAACGAGCAGAACAAGGCCCTGAAGAATCTCAACACGATGGGAATCAAGCGTGATATAGAGAACATGTACAAGAGTTGGGCAAAAGACAAAGACCCCAAATATGCAGAAGCACTGCCCCTGATCAAGAAAGGCTATGCAGACCGTGCGCCCTACGAGACAGCCAGCACCTATATAGCAGAAGGATTGATCAGCGGTCCCGAGCTGCCGTGGCGAGCATATCGCACCGGGCGCAACCTTGAGGTGGCACTTGATGCCCGTCATGCCGACCGTAAGGACGAGATAATCGAGACCTTGGACAAGACAATGGCCGATTTTTACAAAGACTACAACCCCAATACTGAGAAGCGCCTCATGGCCGCTCTGTTCGAGTACGTCTACCGCAATATGGACATGCGGTATATGCCTCAGTTCCTTATCGATGCCGACAAGAAATATAAAGGCGATTTTGTCAAGTATGTGGACGACATGTTCAAGAAATCGTTCTTCGGCACTGAGGAAAGCTACCGCAAATTCATGCAGAAGATAGACCTCAAAGCGATGGCAAAGGATCCTGTCTATATGGCAGGAAAGGAAATCTATGAGAAATATGTAGAAGTCAACAGTATGGTGTCCAAAGAGAGTGCTGACGGATTGCAGCGCGGCATCCGCAACTTTACCGATGGCATACTCCAGATCAACAAGAACGTTAAGCTCATGAGCCCGGATGCCAATTCGACTATCCGTCTGACATACGGTAATGTGAAAGCATACGATCCGAAGGACGCTGTGTCGTACAGTTTCTACACGACGCTGAAGGGAGTCATGGAGAAAGAGGATCCGACCAGCAGTGAATTCATAGTTCCCGAGCGACTGAAGAACCTCTATGCCATGAAGGATTTCGGTCCCTACGCCAACAGCAAGGGCGAGTTGGTGACATGCTTTGTGACGAACAACGACATTACAGGAGGCAACTCCGGCAGCCCTGTCATGGATGCTGAGGGCAACCTCATAGGCTTGGCTTTTGACGGCAATGGCGAGGCCATGAGCGGCGATATTGATTTTGAAGAGAATCTGCAGCGCTGCATCTGCCTTGACACGCGCTACATGCTGTTTGTCATTGACAAGTACGCTGGAGCCAAAAACCTTATAGAGGAGATGACTATAGTAAGATAGTCACACAACCCCTCGAAAAAACGAACGGCCCTGCATAAGGGCCGTTTTTTTATTATATCTGGGCGGTAATGCGAAGAGTTTTGCTAAACTCTCAATTCCCAGAAAGCGACGGCGGCGGCTGCGGCGACATTGAGGGAGTCGACGCCGTGCTGCATGGGGATTTTGGCGACATGGGTGCAGGCTTGTATGGTTGCGGGAGCCAGTCCGTCGCCTTCGGTACCCATGACGATGGCAAGGCGGTTGTTGGATTTAAGGCGAGGGTCGTCGATGTTGACGGCATTGTCGCTCAATGCGAGTGCCACTGTCGCGAAACCCAAGTGGTGAAGGCGTTCTATGCCCTCGTTTGGCCAGTTGTCGATGTAAGTCCACGGCATTTGGAAAACGGTGCCCATGCTGACGCGGACACTGCGTCGGTTGAGGGGGTCGCAGCAGGTCGGCGTGAGAAGCAGGGCGTCGACGCCCAAAGCTGTTGAAGCGCGGAAGATGGCACCGGTATTGGTCGAGTTGACGACGCTGTCCATGATGGCTATGCGGCGTTTGCCGGAGCAGATTTGTTCTACTGATGGGAGAACGGGCCGGTGGAAAGCGCAAAGGAAGCCTCGGCTGAGTTCGTATCCCGTCAGCGAGGAGAGGGTCGACCTGTCGGCCGAGAAAACGGGAACGTCCGGCGGAATGCTGTAGGAGCTGAAGAGGGGAGCCAGCTGCGTGTCGATGAATTTCTGTTCGGCGAGGAAGGCGATGGGCTTCATGGCGCATTGGAGTGCGATGCGGATCACTTTAAGGCTCTCGGCGATGAAAATGCCTTTTTGCGGCTCGAGGCGATTACGGAGTTGCGACTCTGTAAGTCGTGCAAAGACATCGAGTTGTGGGTTGTTGATGTTGTCGATATGGACTATGTTCATGGATGCAAAAATACGAAAGTGTCGGAATTTTGGAAAAAGCATTTGGCGGATTGGCTTTTTGAGGGCGAACGGCGAGGGTGGCCGGTGAGAGGAAGGGTTTGTGTATGATGCTTGAAAACAGGGGGATAGTGGTTGCCGGTCTTTTTATTTGGAAAAAAAATTTGTGGATTAAGAAAAATGTAGTACTTTTGCAATGTCTTTTTGGGACAAAAAGGTCGTTTGGCCGAGAGGTTAGGCACAGGTCTGCAAAACCTGCTACTCCGGTTCAAATCCGGAAGCGACCTCGAAGGATTACGGCAACAGTGATGTTGCCGTTTTTTTTTGTTATAAGGGGGGTGATGGGGTTGATGGGGTTGATGGGGTTGATGGGGTTAATGGGGTTGATGGGTTTAATGGGTTTAATGGGGGTGATGTGAATAATAGATTTGTGATTTGTTTTTTTTGTGTATTTTTGCAAAAAAAATTACAGGCAATATGCGACGTTTTCTATCGGTTATGCTATTTGTTTTCGGCGCTGTCGCCTTTGTCGGGTGTGGCCACGACGAGGGGGGGCTTGACGGTTTGAAGCGGTCGAAAGTGGATGCGCTGAACAAGGCGTCGTTCAAGGTGCGTTTTGACAATGCCCGTCTCGGCGAAAGGTATGCGCGTCGGGCTCTTCAGTATATCGATGACAGTCTGCCCACGTACGACGACGGTCGCCTGCGTTCGTGGAACAATTTGGCGATGTCGTATTTCAACCGTTCGATTCACGATACGGCCGATATGTATGCCGACTCGGTTCTGAACTTCGGAAGAAAGACGCGAAACGGGGAAATTGAACGGGTGTTGGCCAAATTGCTCAAAGCCCGCCTGCTGCAGCGTAAATGCGATATTGCCGAGTCGTACCAGATACTTTACGACACGGAGCAGTCGGGATTGCTGGACGGAAAAGGGGAGGGGTGGCTCTATAACCTGGCAAGGAGCGAGTTCTACATTACCACCACGACGCTTAACTACCATTACCGGAACAAGTCGCAGTACCAGCAGACCGAGTTGCTGACCGAGATGGAAAACCGGCGTGGGGAGCTGCAATGCGACTACCAGGAGGACATGTCGTTGAATTATGCTATTGCATACGGATACCATGCGTTGTGTGCCGACACTGCCGAGCAGAGCGAGTATGTGGCAAAAGTGTTGAGCTATTGTGCCGAGAATTTCCGATTGCTTTCGGACAGCACAAGGTACAGCGCCTACCATCTGGCGAATACATATCAGTTGCTCGGTTTCCTGTTGTGGAACGGCAATGTGCGAGAGACGTCGTTGGATGCCAACAACGGCAGACTGACAGAGATATGCAACTTGGTCTATGATGCGTTCGGTTTCGATGCATACGCTGGCGATACCGCGGCTGACGCGGCTGTCAATTACACCCGGCTGGCATACGCATTCCTGAAAGAGGCAACGGCACTGTTCTTTGAGCACGAAGATGCCTATCAGCGGCTTGGCAGCGTTGTGGCGACTGGCCGTTTCTGCATGGCGCATGGCGATACCGTCAGGGCCCGCAACTACTTCAAGGAGGCACTTTTGGACTCGTCGATGTTGGGTGTGGCTCCGAAATTCGAGGCTATGCTGTATGAAGGATTCCTCACGTCGGGCTGTGCAGAAACGCTCGACGAAGTGGCGGATTGGACCCGTCACGAGCTGCAGCTGCTTGCCTATATAACCCGTAACGAGAAAGCCGATTTCCTGTTGCAGCAGCAATTGAACAAAGCGCGCCACAACAGTGTGGCCTACATGGTTTTTGCGATAGTGTTGTCTGTGCTTGCGGTGGCACTGCTTGTCACGCTGCTGTTGCTGCACAGACGCACAAAGGCGTTGCAGAGGGAGACATCCCGTCTGCAGGAGGCCAAGCGTCAGGACGTGGAGCGAATCGCAAACGTGGAGACATGCCTGTCGGTGCTGCGCCACGATATCACACCGTTCATATCATATCTGCAGAACGACAGCCTCCCAGAGGAGCTGAAGCGCGAGGTCACGAGCCAGCTTATCAGGACGTTTGAGAACATCAAGAGTTGGACAAACCTTTCGATTCCGAGCGGTCTTCAGTTCAACCCGTCGCGCGTGCCTCTGCAGGAGGTGTTTGACACGGTCGGTACCACGACGGGCAATTTCAAAGGGCTCGAGATATTATATCATCCAACAGAGATGGCTGTTGTAGGAGACCGCCAGCTGATAGAGATAATGTTGCGCAATCTTGTGAACAATGCCATCCAGCATACGGAGCGGGGCAGAATCGACATCAGTGCAAGAGAGAGTGAGGACAGCCGTTTTGTAGAGGTATGTGTGCGCGATACGGGGAGTGGTATGGATGAGGAGACGATAGAGAACCTGTTCCGCGCCGACAAAAAGATCAAGCCGTCGTCGGAGCACGGCTATGGCACGGGATTTGGACTGATATTGTGTAGATATATCATAAAAAAGCACGACGACAACACGCTGCGCGGATGCCGTATATGGGCAGAAGGCAAAGTAGGCGAAGGGTCGGTGTTCCGCTTTGTGCTACAGAGAGGATAGGAGACAATTAAAAACTAATAATTTAAAAATATCAATTTACGATAAAAACAGGAGCTTGTGGCCTCTTCGAGGTTTTTTATGGCAAAAGCGGATGATCATAAAAACAGAATATGGAAACAGAAAAGATAACACTGATGATAGTCGATGATGAGCCGTTGATAAGGAAGGCCATCAAGTACGAGATAAACGAGCGCAAAGAGCTTGTCGATTGCCGTATGGACGACGACGGGCGTGTTGAGCGCAAAGAGCTGGAGGTGCTCGACACCTTTGCCAGCGGTCCGCAGTTGTTTGCGGCCCTCAACGACCCCCAGCGCCGTCGGCCCGACTACCTGTTGGTCGATATGGAGTTCCAGGGAGAGCCGACGGGAGGCATTTTCATTACCGAGCGCATACGCAGGCAGTACAAGAACATATATGGACAGGACATAAAGATAATAATCCTTTCGGGTCGTTTCGACAATCCGTTGCAGAACGAGACCGACCGGCAGCAGCGTGTGAAGGCGATAGGCAGCGTGGTTTTCGAAGCCCTGAAAAAAGGAGCCAATGCCTTTGTGAGCAAAAACGCGATAGGAGGTTTTTCGATAGAGAACATAATCAGGGCCATATCGTGCCTTGAGCGAGGAGAGAAATACTATTTCAACTATCCCGTCATGCTCACACTTATGGAGGCCGCCCAGCTGTACTTTGAGCGGGAGCGGCATGCAGTCGTCGACGAGCCCGTCGGCGACGAGGAGAGGGAGATACTCCGGCTTGAGGCGGCGGGATGCACGGCGCAGGAGATAGCGCAGCGCCTCACGCAGTGGGTAGAGACCGACAAGTCGATACAAGACAAGCAGAAAGAGTTGTCGCGCAAGTTCGGCATCGTCAACAAGTCGGGCGCGCGCATCGCCAAAGCCATACAGTTCGGCATCATACACCCTGACGAAATCGATTATTTGAAGAGGTAGCCAAGTCTGCTCTCTTGTCTTGTGAAAAACGATATTAGAATCAAAAAACCAATAACAAACAATATGCGACATCAGATAGATTTTCTCGTAATAGGTTCCGGCATTGCCGGACTCAGTTTTGCACTAAAGGTGGCTCCCTACGGTAAAGTGTGCATACTCTCGAAGGGTGCAGCATCGGAGGGTTCGACCAAATATGCGCAAGGCGGCATTGCTGCGGTGATGTACGACACCGACAGCTTCGACAAGCATATAAGCGACACCCTCGTGGCCGGCGACGGAATCTGCGACCGCGACGTGGTTGAGATGACCATTCGCGAGGCACCGGAACGCATACGCGAGCTCGTGAAATACGGTGTGAATTTCGATATGGACAAACAGGGAGGGCGGTTCGACCTGCACCGCGAGGGAGGCCATTCCGAGTTCCGCATTCTGCACCATAAGGACAATACGGGTGCCGAAATCGAGCGCGGCCTCTTGCAGGCTATCCACGACCATCCGAATATCGAGCTGAAGGAAGACCAGTTTGCAATCGACCTCATCACACAACACCATCTGGGTCAGAGGGTGACGAAACACACGCCGGACATCGATTGCTATGGAGTCTATGCCCTCAACTGCAAGACCGGCGAGATCGACACATACCTGGCCAAGGTGACCCTGCTGGCCACCGGAGGCATGGGCAACGTATACACAACGACGACGACACCCATTATATCGACGGGCGACGGAGTCGCCATGGTACACCGTGCACGTGGAGTTTTGAAGGATTTGGAATTCATGCAGTTCCATCCTACAAGTCTCTACAACCCGGCCGAGAAGCCCGCATTCCTCATTACCGAGGCGATGCGAGGAGCCGGTGCAATACTGAAGGACCGGAACGGGAACGAGTTCATGCAGAAATACGACAAACGCCTTTCGTTAGCACCACGAGACATCGTGGCGCGAGCTATCGACAACGAGATGAAGATTGCCGGAGTCGAGTATCTGTGGCTTGATGCCCGTTCGATAGGCAAGCGTGAGCTTATCGACGGCTTTCCCACCATCTATGCCAAGTGTCTGGAACTCGGAATCAACATCACGAAAGACATGATTCCGGTGCGTCCGGCGGCACACTACCAGTGTGGAGGCATCAAGGTAGACCGCAAGGGGCGGTCGTCCATCCACCACCTCTATGCTGCGGGCGAATGTTCGTGTACGGGGCTGCATGGCGGCAACCGACTTGCCAGCAACTCGCTCCTCGAGGCGGTTGTCTATGCCCACAATGCGGCGATGGATGCCATCGAGATTGTGAAGAACACCGAAATCAACAATAAGGTGCCCGACTGGAATGCCGAGGGAATGGTCCTCAACGAGGAGATGGTGCTTATCACACAAACCAAAAAAGAGCTGCAGGAGATAATGACCAACTATGTAGGCATAGTGAGGAGCGACCTGCGTCTGCAGCGTGCTTTCGACCGTCTGAATCTGATATTCCGTGAGACAGAGGAACTCTACAACCGCAGTGTCCTTACGGAACCCCTTTCGGAATTGCGCAACCTCATTGCATGCGCCTACCTGATAATCAAGCAGGCAATGGCCCGTCGCCAGAATGTCGGACTTCATTATTCGATAGACCTGATAAATGCCTGAAATGCCCGAGCCGACAATTGAACGGTGCTGAGGTAAACCACATTTTATAACGCAATATAATACACTGAACAGCAGGGGATTGCTGAAAATAAAACATAAAAGGTTGCGACAGAAGTTTGTTTTTTCAAAAAAAAGAGTAACTTTGCACGTTTGATGAAAATTTGTATACATATATATAATGTATTGCGTATCTTAGTATTGTAATAAAATTTTAATATAAATTCGTAAAACCAAAGTATTATGTCAATTCTTTCAATGTTATTGGAAATGTCTGCCGAAGCAGCGAAATTTGTAGGAGTCCTTGGAGCCGGTATCGGTGCTGGTCTGGCCGCAATAGGAGCAGGCCTTGGTATCGGAAAAATCGGTCAAGGAGCAATGGAAGGCATTGCCCGTCAGCCTGAGGCTGCAGGTACAATCCGTACTACGATGATCATTGCTGCCGCACTGGTTGAAGGTGTCGCCTTCTTCGCAGTTGTTATCTGCCTCCTTGCAGTGCTCTAATCGGCAAACCGGTGGCATGTTGCCGGCGATGGGCCTGCAACATGCCGCCATTTAAAAAAAAGAAATGTTTTTTTTTCGCCAAGCCGGATGAGCAAAGGGAGCTGTGAGATTTTGAAAAGAGCACCTCTAATAATTATTTAAAACGGCGAATTGTACGAATTAAACGAATTGAAATTTAGAAATTTGTTTTGCAAACAAAACGCGAACGTTTCGCAAAGCGAGAGAAAAGAAAACTTGTTTGCTTTTCCGAGCCAAAGAAATGTCAACGAAGATAATTAAACGAATTTTTAGAGGTTACCAAAAAAATTGAAGACTTTTGAGCAGAGCGACCAAACAAGACAACTTGCCAACCCTGGCGTGGTGCGAAAAACAAATAATAAAAAGAACCCAGCAATAAAAATTTGCTTATATGAACAATCCGTTAGTTAGCCCTGGAATTGGAGTAATATTCTGGATGATCATTGCCTTTGGCATCTTGGCATTCATACTGATGAAGTGGGGGTGGCCTGTTATCCTGAAATCCCTCAACGAGAGAGAGAAAGCGATAAGCGATGCCCTCAATGCTGCCGAGGAGACGAAGAAGCAGATGGCACAGCTCCAGGCGAAGAACGACGACCTCCTGAAGGAGGCTAAACAGCAGCGCGACGAGATTCTGCGCAATGCACGCCTTACCAGCGAGCAGATTATAGAGGATGCCCGTGCGAAAGCAACGGTAGAAGCCGACCGAATTGTGGAGAACGCCCGTGAGAACATCAACTACGAGAAGCTCAAAGCGATGCACGATTTGAAGAATCAGATTGCAACCCTGTCGATCGAGATTGCCGAAAAGCTCATAAAAGAGGAACTCTCCGACAAAGAGAAGGCCAATGACCTTGTGTCGCGTGAATTGCAGAACGCAAAGCTCAACTGATAAATGGAAGACTACAGAATAAATCTCAATTATGCTAAAGCCCTTTTCCTTGTAGCATCGGACATGGGGCAGCTTGATGCTGTGTGCGGCGACATGAGACTCGTCAACGAAGTCTGTGTGCAGAACCACATCTTGGAGACCCTGTTTGCCAATCCGGTGATACGCGAAAGCAAGAAGGTGGCGATACTCAACGACCTGTTTGCCGAGCGCATCACGTCGATCAGCCTGATGTTCCTCACGTTTGTTGTGCGCAAGCGTAGGGCAATCAACCTTAAAGGGATATCGAATGCGTTCATTGAGCTGTATCGCGACGAGCGGAACATAGTCCTCTCGAATCTTGTTACTGCAACGGAGGTCGACGACAGCGTGAAGCAGGCTGTTTGCGATGCAGTGAACCGTCATACCGGCAAAACTGTTGAACTCACGACAAAGGTCGACCCGTCCATTCTCGGCGGATTCAGTGTGACGTATGACAACAACATGTACGATGCACGCATCAGCTCGCAGGTTGCCAAGCTCCGCAAAGAATTCAGCAAGAATGTGTATGAGAGCAAGCTGTGATGAATCCGAGCGAGCTGCAGCATTAATAAAAAAGAAATAATATAATAAAAGATGTCAGAAATAAAACCAGCCGAAGTTTCGGCGATTCTTAAGAAACAACTGTCAGATGTTAATCTCGACGTCTCCCTCGAGGAGGTCGGGACCGTACTGACTGTAGGCGACGGCATTGCCCGCGTCTATGGCCTCAACAATGCGCAGTCGGGCGAGCTTGTAGAGTTCGCGACGGGCGAGCAGGGCATTGTCCAGAACCTTGAGGAGGATAATGTCGGTATCGTTATGTTGGCCGAGTCGAACACCATCAATGAAGGCGACACCGTCAAGAGGACCAAGCGTATTGCCTCGGTGAAGGTCGGCGAGCAATTGGTAGGACGAGTCATCAACACCATTGGCGAGCCCATCGACGGCAAAGGCCCCATCGAAGGTCAGCTGTATGATATGCCTATCGAGCGCAAGGCTCCCGGCGTCATCTTCCGTCAGCCTGTGGAGCAGCCCTTGCAGACCGGTATCAAGGCCATTGACTCGATGATACCCATCGGACGCGGCCAGCGCGAGCTCATCATCGGCGACCGTCAGACAGGCAAGACAGCTATAGCCATAGATACGATCATCAACCAGAAAAACTTCTTCGACGCCGGCGATCCTGTATATTGTATTTATGTGGCCTGCGGACAAAAGGGTTCGACTGTTGCCAACCTCGTCAAGACCCTTGAGGAGAAAGGGGCAATGGCATACACCATCGTTGTTGCCGCCACAGCCTCCGACCCTGCAGCCATGCAGTTCTATGCACCCTTTGCCGGTGCTGCCATCGGAGAGTATTTCCGCGATACCGGCCGCAACGCCCTTGTGATATACGACGACCTTTCGAAGCAGGCTGTTGCCTATCGTGAAGTCTCGTTGTTGCTTCGTCGTCCGCCGGGACGCGAGGCATATCCTGGCGACGTGTTCTACCTGCATTCGCGTCTGCTCGAAAGGGCTGCACGCATAATCCAGAGCGACGAGATAGCACGCCAGATGAACGACCTTCCCGCCTCGATAAAAGACCAGGTGAAGGGTGGCGGTTCGTTGACGGCACTGCCCATCATCGAGACCCAGGCAGGCGACGTGTCGGCCTACATCCCGACCAATGTGATATCCATTACCGATGGCCAGATATTCCTGGAGACGAACCTCTTCAACAGCGGTGTGCGTCCCGCCATCAACGTCGGTATCTCGGTGTCGCGTGTGGGCGGAAAGGCTCAGATCAAATCGATGAAGAAGATTGCAGGAACGCTGAAGCTCGACCAGGCTCAGTACCGTGAGCTTGAGGCATTCTCCAAATTCGGCAGCGACCTCGATGCAGCTACCAAAGCAGTGCTCGACAAAGGTCAGCGCAATGTCGAGATACTGAAACAGCCTCAGTATACGCCTATGCCAGTCGAGGAGCAGGTTGCCATCATCTTCTGCGGTACCAATGGACTTATACAGAATGTCCCGGTCGACAAGGTGCGCAATTTCGAGTCGGAGTATCTTTTCTATCTTCGCCAGAATCACTCCTCGTTGCTTGCCAACCTCAAAGCCGGCAAGTTGCTCGACGAGGACCTTGCGACCATGCGGAAAGTGGCTGCCGATTTGAGTGCAAAGTATGCCAAGTAACAAGTAAAATATAGTTTTCAACGTTCATCACTATATGGCAAATCTAAAAGAAGTCCGCACCCGAATAGCCTCTGTCAGCAGTACGCAGCAGATCACTTCGGCCATGAAGATGGTCTCTGCTGCCAAGTTCCGCAGGGCGCAGAATGCCATTCTCGGCATGCGTCCGTATGCGGCACAGCTGGGCGAGATAATAAGCGACATCGATGTCGGCGACGGAGTGCAGACACCCTACCATGAGGTCCGCGCAGTGTCCAACGTGCTTATCGTCGTAGTGACTTCCAACAAAGGACTTTGCGGTGCCTTCAATTCAAATGTTATAAAAGAAGCCTCGTCGCGACTGCGTCACTATAACGAGAAGGGAAGCCCGAATGTAAAAATGATTACTGTAGGCAAGCGCGGCAGCGAGTTCTTTGCAAAACAGTCGGGTCTTGTCGTTGCAGCATACGACGACCTGCTCGACAACCCCGCGTTCGATGCCGTGTCCGATTTGTGCGACAGGATCATGTCGTCCTTCTGCAGCAAGGAGTATGACGTGGTTGAAGTGGTATACAACCAGTTCAAGAATTCACTGACGCAGATACTGTCGACGGAACAGTTCCTTCCTGTTGTCGCCGACGGGCATCAAGTGTCGCAAGCCGGGAACGCTGCCCCGTCGCGCAACGATTATATATACGAGCCCGACAAGACAACCATACTGCAGGAACTCATACCGCTCACGCTGCGTTCGCATTTCTATCGCGTCATCCTCGACTCGCTTGCTGCCGAGCATGGTGCACGAATGACGGCGATGCAGAAGGCCACCGACAACGCCACCGAGCTGCTCAAGGACCTTCGTCTCAGCTACAACAAGGCGCGTCAGGCTGCCATCACCAACGAAATCATCGAAATCGTCAGCGGCAGCGAAGCCCTGAAAGGATAAATAATTGAATGAATGGTTTGCGGGAAGAGGCACAGTCTCTTCCCTTTTTTAAAGAAAGAAAAAATGGGAAAAAAACAGAACTATACAATCCCCATCATTGTGATGTTTCTGCTATTCTTTATGATAGCGTTTGTCACTAACTTCGCCGGCTCGATGGGCGTCATCGTGAAGAACCAGTTCGGCACCAGCAATGCCATTGCCCAGCTGGGTACGCTTGCCAACTTCATAGCATACGCTTGCATGGGCATCCCTGCCGGTCTTATCCTGCGTCGCAAGGGTTATAAATTCACCTCGCTGCTGGCTGTCACCGTGGGCTTCATCGGAGTTGGCATCCAGTTTATGTCGGGCTATGCTGAGAGTTTTGCCGTCTATGTGGCCGGTGCATTGGTGGCAGGATTCTCGATGTGTTTGCTCAACATTGTCGTCAACCCAATGCTCAACACTCTTGGCGGTGGCGGCAACAAGGGCAACCAGCTAATCCAATGGGGCGGTACCATCAACTCCACGGGAGGCACACTGGCGCCAATCCTTTTGGGCTACCTTATCGGTGGTTCGGTCGACAAGGCAAGCGTGGGCGATGCAGCACCGGCAATGATTATCGCTATGGTCATTTTTGCTGTTGCCTTTTTGGTCATAATGGTGACCAAGATTCCGGAACCCCATTTAGAGACGAAAGCCGAACATCAGGCCAAACCGAAGGACAAATACAGCCCTATGTCGTTTCGCCACTTTGTGCTGGGAGCCATTGCTATTTTTTTCTATGTCGGAGTAGAAGTTGGCATTCCTAATACTGCCAATCTCTATATGACCACGCCTGGTGATGGTCTTGGCTTGGGAGCCGACTTGGCAGGCTGGTTCATAGGAGCCTATTGGTTCTTGATGCTTGTGGGTCGTTTTGTCGGCGGATTGCTGGGCGGTAAGGTGTCGTCCAAGGCTATGCTAGCCACGGCGTCAACCGTAGCCATCATTTTTATCCTTTGCCTGATATTTATTCCCGAAACTTCTACTGTACACCTTCATGGTGCCGACGTTCCGCTCAAGATTGCCTTTGCAACACTTTGTGGACTCTGCACCTCGGTGATGTGGGGCGCCATTTTCAACCTATCGGCAGAAGGGTTGGGCAAATACACCCCTGTGGCCAGCGGCATTTTTATGACACTTGTATGCGGCGGTGGCATTCTGCCGTTCTTCCAGAACCTGTTAGCCGACGGCATTGGCTATGTCGGAAGCTACTGGATTGTCATCCTTGGTTTCGCATATATCCTCTTTTACGCTCTTGTAGGCAGCAAGAATGTGAACAAAGATATCCCTACGGAGTAAAGAGAACTATATTTGACGATAGGAGAATGTGCACTTTGCCGCGCGGTAGAGTGCACATTCTTCTATTGTTATTTTGTAAATCCATATACATATAGTTACAATTTTTTTATAAGAAATTTAAAAAAAATGTATATTTGCAAAAGTAAAGACAATTAAATATATTTATTAACCATTTAAAACCAAAGAGTTATGAAAAAATCCATTCTTTTGCTCTTTATAGTCACAGTTCTGTGCAGCAGATCGTTCGGGCAGCCGATAACGAGTTATGTTTCGTTATCCCAGGATGTGAGCAGCAGCAGTATTGTATTTGGTGGCAGTATTCTGTATGACAAAACCATAGGTATGTATCCTCAGAAGGCAGTTTCCTGCTATGAAGGAGTCATTTCTGGAGAAAGACGCGGAGTAATAACAATAGTCAAAGATGCCATGTCTGCGAAGAGCTATGTGCTATATCCTCAGATATTGGTACGCGACATGGTACAGAGCGGTTTTTCCGACCGGGTCTGTTTTTGCGGAGCGAGGTGGGACCCTGTGTTGCATGACAGTATTGGGGTCATGGGCTATATGGTGATAAATGCTGCCGGCATCCTCCAGTCGATGAACTATATAGACGTTGACGAAGTAGGAGTGCTTACAGATTTGGTGCGGGTTATGTCCTCCGGTCGGGAAGTGATAGTTTCGATAGGGCAAAAAGAATATAATTCTACGAGACAAAACTATGTCGTAAAGGGATATGAGTCGTCGTACACAAACACATGGGAGTATGATGTTGCGCCATTGTCTGATAAATACATTACAGATATAGTTTCAACTGACGACTATGTAGCAATAGTATCCACCGACTTAATACACAATTTGAGACTGAGAAGGTTCAATGTTATGAACCTTGATGATGCCATGAAGGATGTGCTGTATGAATATCCGTTGTCTGAGAATATTGAATTCGATCCAGAGGCCACGTTTCTTGGCAGAGAGGAAGTGGATGCCGGTGAAAACAGGATAGCCTTGGTACATTCGGGCCTGAAAAACGATATGTATTGGCGCATGTTTTTGAAGGTGATGGATTTGTCTACAATGGGGATGACCAATGCGCAAAGCCATCACCTGAACGAGAAGAACTATCCGATAGATATAACGTATTTATCGGAGAAGAAAACCGTTGCGGTATTGGAGTTTTTTGATCCTGGCTATGTGGCTGTGAATCCCACAGTAGTGCTTTTCAAACCGGATGAACTTACGAACTATGTGTATTACAAGTTTAATTATGATGATATGTTGTATTGGCATTCGCTTTCGAAACTATGCGAGACACCAGCCGGAGCCAGTTTTTATTTGTGCGGTGGCGTGTATGGTGTCGACAAGCGCTATCATATCCATAATGTCGGGAGTCTATCGTCTGACCAATGCGTTGACAGTTATGGGATAGCAATAGACAGAGACGAGCGGGTTGAGTACACTGCATTGCCGAGCCCGCTTCAGTTTACACATAATCTTAGTCTGTTGCAAGATGCTCTTTGCGTGGAGAGAATAGATTTAATAAATGTATTTTGTCCAAATCCTAATAAATAGTTTCTATGAAAAAGATAGTTATAAATGTTTTATTAGTTTTTTGTTCCGTATTGTCTTATGCACAATATCAGGATACAATTGAATTTGGTGAAGGAGGGTATTGGCTGCCAAATAATGATTATAGAGTATTTGGTTGTCGTACCAGTATGCCAGTTAACTTCTGTGGTAATATCTATAAACCAGATTCAAATGTGAGGGTTTTGGGACTGAGTTGTTTTGCTGATTCATTAAAAGGCAATGGAGCTACTTTGGTTCTTGCAAAATATGTTGGCCCGGATTCAGTGCTCTCGGACAGTATAATCCAAGCGCGATTGTTGTCGTCTAATAGCTATTCACAAATGTATAGCCATCCCCAGTATGATTTTTTTGAAATAATTGATTCTGTAAGGCTGTATGCTGAGACTACACCCACGAGATATTATGAAGCAGGGATAGATCATGGACATCGAAGTGAAATAAATAAAGTTTATGATGCTTTCTTCGATAGCGTTATCACAATGAACGACAGTTCTATATATTTTGTATATTTTAAACACTATCCTGATTTTGCGTATATACTTCAACATTCTTTTTGGTATTATGATCCATACGACCTCGGTGTTACTCATATTGGTGAATTTATTACAGAAGGAGAAAATTGCATTACTGCTCTGATAGATATAGATATACTCGGCTATGAAGATGCGGATACAATTGAGTATCATTACAATAATCCTCGAGATTATAGGATTGAATCGAAACCCAAATTTTATTCCGTTTTCCCGATAATAGAGGACGAGTACGACTTGGAAGTGCACTATGCATGTCCTCCGCCGGGACGTCCCACGGTGACAGTGGACAGGCGCAAGGCCTTTTTCGAGTGGGAAGGAGACAGCACATACTGCGCCTACGAGCTGGCGTACGGCGGGGCTGGCGAGGACAGGAGTGCGTATACGACGATAGTAACGACAGCGGACACTTGCAGTGTGATGACGCTGCTGCCAGGCGAGCGCTATGCGTGCCGCCTGCGCGGACTGTGCTGTTCGTCGGATGGCGACAGTGTATGGAGTGTGTGGAGCGACACGGTGCAGTTCGAGAGGGTGGTATACACCGTCACGGGTCGCAGCAACAATATCAGCATAGGCTATGTGCAGGGCACGCGCACGGTGGATGTTGGAGACACG
>JAFXAD010000025.1 GCA_017522065.1 Bacteroidales bacterium | reverse complement strand
TCCATTTTTCAGAGGAGTTGTAAACCATTGTTGTTCTGTGTAGGGGCGTTTGCCGAAAACGTGCGTAACGGCCAATTCCGACTGAGTCGTCGAGTCCTTCATGCCATCCCTGCGGTACACATAAACCATAAACGGCTCCTGACCGGGATAGAAATCCGGTTCGAAGGCTATGGCACACCCCACGACATACGGGCAGCACTCCACGATTCTGCGGCAGTAGCCCTCCATCTGTTCCGGCTGGTCGATATGCGACAACATGTCCCAATAGACATTCCCCACCGACTGCTCGACACTCAACAGTATGTTGTCGACGCGCTGCACGGTACCCTCCAGCGTCTGTTCTGCATTCTGCAAGGCCTCGTGTTTCAGCGCCTGACGCGAGAAGTGCAGCATCACCGCCAGCGACACCGACAGGAGCACCGCTACCGCAAGGACCACCATGAGACTCAGTCTGAGGGACAAGGTCCTGGAGATTATTTTAGGCCATTTCAGCAAACGCCCCCGTTTTGACCTTTTGACTTTTTGACCGCCTAGTAGTGAAGGCCTTTGTTTAGGGCGATTCCGATGATTATGCATATAAAAACGACTATCCAAATCATGCTATAATAACGCACAAACGTACTAATTATTGCATAAAAAGAAGAGAATCCGCATTTCACAACGCAGATTCTCGGGGTAATTTAACAATCATGCAATGATGGTTGCCGCTGCAACCGAATTCTTTAAAAAACTATTGACATGCTAACTAAAATAGAGAAGATGACCCTCACGGGCTATACTTTATCAGGATATCTATTCGCATGATAAATAAGCTTCGTAAATTTTTATGAATCTTTCCTTTACCTCATCTTTCGATATGTGAGGTAATTCTTCTGAAATCTCCTCGGTCATTGACCCGCTGATAGCGGCCAACGCCCCAATAACCTCTTTTATTCTAAGGTGATTTTTAGCGAATAATTGTGCGATACTATCACGTGCCTCTTGGCACACTTCCTGCACAAATTCCAAACGCTCTTTTTCGTTTATATTTTGTTCTTTATCCATTTCGGTAAAATTGTTAATCGTTGTTTCCAAAAATGACAACCAAACGCGTAGGGCTTTATGATGTCCTGCTTGGTGTCACACCAGTACACATTAAACTTCTGCGTACCAACGCGAACGCATTGGTCGCAGAAGATACAGAGCCTAGGAGGTTTCTTGAGTAGCACCATCTTCTTCGAAGTGAACAGGTCTATCAGTTATAAACTCCTCGCACAAAATATCAGAAGGGGAGCAGTAGTCCCATAACGCACAACCATTGGCGGCGCACGAATTGACACCCTTTTTATCGGGGACGGCCTTATATCTCTTGCCGTTCATTTCAAGAACAGTCTTTGCCATAGTTGTCATCTGATAAGTCAATATCAAGGGTATCTTTCACGAATCCTACCAGCTGGTCGGCGAAGTCATAGAAACGCTTGCGTACTTTTTCTTCTGCCAACTCGCCGTCACGAGTTAGAAAGTTGACCACACAACCACACAACACATCAAGGGCTTCTGCCTTATTGAGGTGGTGTTTGTTCTCACATGCTTCGATGATTATCGAAGCGCTCTGCCCTGCTTCAATCATAGCTTGGGCGGTCTTGTTAGTTCTACTTGGTTTGCTCATTTTCTTCGTCTTCTTTTGTTTTGATTTTTATTTGTTTATACTCCAGTTGGTTTCGATATTCGTCGAACGCTGCATCGAATTGCCCGACATCGAAAGAGGTTTCACACATTGCGTGCAAGCCTCTAATGAAGTTTCGATAGAATCCCTTATTCTTTGCGAAGTCGGGGTCTAACATCTCATGTTCCTTTATGCCGAGTGGTTGGAAGTACTTGGCAATAACATATGCAAATTGACGTGGTGTGCTGTCGTATAGGCGATATAGAACGTATGCCACATCGAGGTAGCCCGTAGCACTATTCGACTGCATGAACTCTATCACATACAAATACGCTTCTCTTCGTGTCTGTTGGATAAGGCTAGTCCCATCGGGGTTTTTGAGCTTAAAGGGGTTGACCTTTTCTATGAGGGACTTAACGAACTCAATTTCATTTTTTCTCATTGACTTTCCTAAATTTGCCTGTTTCCTTATCTTCGACTATATGTTTAGTCTTCTTCCACTGATAAATAATCTGCTTGATGCGGGTCTTGATACCTTCTTTCTTACAGATAACATAAAGGTCGTTCTTGTCAAACTCATCTTCAAGTTGAGCATAAACGTTGCGGTTATAGAATCCGACGGCGGGTTCTGCTATCTCGTTGTATTTCTTTGCCCACAGCTGTAGAGCACATTCGATGTCGATATTCATCCACCACTTCACGAAGTTGGCAATGATTTTCTTTTCACGCATGCCGACACGAGGATACAAAGTGGTGCAGAGAAGTGCCAATCGGAATCCACGAACAGCCACGCGTTTACGGAATGTGTCGCGAGCTCTATCGACTGCCAGGGCGGCTTCTTCACATTGAGCCTTCAGGAACTCGTCGATGACTGGCATTATCCACGACAAATCAACCTCCTGCTTTTCCTTGAACTTGAATTTCCAATCTATCTTGTCATCGAACTCGTCGTCACTTAATAGATAGGCTTCGTCGATATCCACGTTGCAGGGGCTCATGTAGGTGTTTTCGTCACACCTCTCGACATAGTTTGTGATGACGTCCAAACCCTTGCGGGGAATGGCCTTCCACGTCTCGGCCAATTGGAACTCTTGGTTCTCGATCGTTGTGTAGCAACAACGAGTAACCAAACCGTTCTCCACGTTCTTGAAGTAAGAATTGACCTGCGCGATTGTTCCAGTTATCAACACGTTCCAGTATAGGTTTACCTTGCCTCGGAAAGTGTTCGATGACTTGAACTGCTGACCATATTCGCCATTATCCCACGCCACGCGAATCATGTCGGACTTGTTGCCGCCTGCGGCTCTTTCTCCCTTCGCCCATGAATCCATCTCGGCAGCGAAAGTAAACATGTGTGCGCCATGGTTATCGCGCTGTTTCTCGAGGAACTCGGCCTCTGAACACTTGGCAGGTATGATACGTATTGAGGTATGGGGTAACTCGGGTGCCTTATCGTTCGCGCCTTTCCGTTGGATGATACGAAGGTAGATGTTCTCGCGAATGCTCTGCAATTCATCGCGAACACGTACCATGTATAGCAGGGGTTCCAACAATCTTTCCACGAAACCCTTACCGGTCGATGCGGGGGCATAGATGATTGAGAAGAAGGAACATGTGTGCCAACGGTCGTCGTAGGGATACTTCGCTTTGACGTAGGTCGACAAGAATCCCATGATTGACATGAGTGCATTGATGACCGACACACGGAAGTCTTTGGGTGCTGCCTTCACGAACTCACGGAACACAGGCGGTAACGTCGGCAATCCCTCGGAATCTCGTTCCACGTCTGACATCATGTATTCCTTCAGCTCTGACGCCTCTTGGTCTGATTTGGAGTAGAAACCATTGTCAGTAAGGAAACGCCAAAAATCATAGGGCATTTTGGACATCGTGTTGACGCGAGTGATACTCTTAATCTGGCTCCAACATTCCTCGGCGGTATGACCAAAACGAGGAAGTACGGCTAACAACCACGTTCTATTGTTGGACGTGATGTGTCGGAAGTTCTTAACCATTTCGTTGTAATAGTTATGTACTTCGCCTGCGGAGGGGTTGCCGTACTTCTCAACATATTTGTCGACAATGACACCGACACCGAAACCGCGGTATTCCTGCTTGCGGTAACGTTTAATATCCTCTTCCGTCAGTTCGGGCATGGTCTTATCTATTGGACTTGAATCCTTCTTTTTCGACTTCGGTGTATCCTCGGTACGTTCCTCTAGAGGGATGAAGTCATAATTTATCAGACTGTCGCCCAAATCGGGCTCGGTGTTCATCAGGAGCATTGCGCTTTCGTAGAGGATTTCGGAATACTTGAAGGCAAAGGACACACGGGCGAAATCGTGTACCTTTACGTCAAAATCTCCGTACTGGTCAAAGAAAAACATCGAGCCGTACTCGTTCATATTCTCAAGCAAGGAGTTATACCCTAAGCTCTTGAAAAAGAGATGCACACCTTCGCCACCTGGCGAAACGTGAGCGAGAATAAGGTGGTCAACGATGAAGTCCCACTCGGCAGAGGCCTTGAAGTCCTCCCAAAATTTTTCGGGTGTGCGGTTGAGGTGGTCAATGTCAATCATGACCAACTGCGTTGGGATCATGTCGGCATTGGCCCTCGCTTTAACACTTGCACCTACGAAGTTGATAGACGGCAAGGAAGTCTTGAGTTTTATGTCCTTTGTGGCACGATACTCGTCAATCTGCTTGCACCAATTTTCATTCTTCAGAATGTTGTCAACAATCCATGCCCAGTCGTGGCTTTCAGGGGTCACACCTGGCTTCAGACCCTTCGAGGTCTGCATGGCAAAATAAACATCAAATTTCATACTTTGTGAATACTTTTATAAGCTCTGTGTAAATGTTGCCAAGAAAGCGGATGTAACCTATTGCACCGTCAGAAGCCTTAGGGATTCTGATGTGAATGAATACATATTTTTTCGAGCCGCTGACCGTGTAGTTCTCTTTCTCGACAATCTTTTTGATTCTCCCAGCTCGAGAGCCTACCGCGGCAGGACGGAAAAATATCTCCATGTATTCATTTAGCCATGCGTAGCCCTTATACTCCTTGCCGACTACCATGTCCTGTTTTACAAGTTGCTCTTTCATTTGCTGTTTGTTATTTTTCTATAAATACTTTAGCACCAAGTACGTCAATGGCGTATTGTCTGATTTCGGCATGGCGCATGTTGTGAGGTCGTTTGAAATTAATGACCTCGCTACAGGTTCCCTGCGTGATTCCGAAATGGTCACACAAAGCCATTTTCTGCTGATGCGTCATCAGAAGCCGTTTCATAGTACCACAATCTTTTCAAGTCGTACCTTCTGGAAGTAGCGAACGACCTCGTTTTTATCGCTACGTTGAGCACTAAAAGAGAGAGAAACCAAGACATGCATGTCGGGCTTTAGGTTCATGTCGCGGATGATAACCGCTGCTTCATCCTGCGCTTCGGCAGAGAATGTGTTGCTGCCACATTGAAGAATCAAACCAATAGACTTGATGAGCTTCTTTTCGCCAGTGCGAGGGTTCTGCCATTCGTTTTCTACGTAGTTGCCTACGACATTGATAATCATTTTTTCTACCATTGTTTAAAAAAATTAAAGGGTTAAAAATTGAACTAAATATGCGATGAATATATACAATACAAAGGGAAACAAAACGAGCGTTAGCATACCAAGGAGAAGCCCTATCTCCTTAACAAGTTCGATACAATGTTTTTTGTAATTCATAACTGTAAATTTTGATTTAGATTCGAAAATTTTCGGCAAATATACGGATAATTAATGAATGCAAAAAAAAAAAAAAAAAACGTTAAATCTTTTTAGCATACATTAACATAAAACGGTCAAAAAGTCAAAAAGTCAAATATCG
Source organism: Bacteroidales bacterium (assembly GCA_017522065.1). GTDB lineage: Bacteria > Bacteroidota > Bacteroidia > Bacteroidales > P3 > Colimorpha. Next base: position 7,984 of record JAFXAD010000025.1, on the reverse strand, counting down.
GGCATTTTGGTGGGGGACCTATATGTATTAAGGGGGGTATTCTTATTATATTTTTATATACATTATTATATACATGTACATTATTATATACATGTAAGCCGCTGAAAACGAGCGGCTTTTGACCTTTTGACTTTTTGACCCTTTTTCGGTTTTTTGGAGGTATTCGATAAAATTTCAATTTCGACGTTTTTGCCAAAAATCACTTATATTTGAAAATCCATTGCCCCACAAAAATAATCTCCTATCTTTGCCACCGCTAAGGCCTAGCAAGGGTTGCTCAACCTTCTCGTAAGGTTCTCTCCCATTTTTAACGGTAATATGAATTAGTGTAACTTAAAATTAGATTTTTATGGCAAAAACAGGTTTTTGGCTTCGTAACGCCAAGGGTAAGCTCGCAGGAGCTACCGTTTATCAGCAGAACGGTGAAACCGTTATGCGTGAAATTGTGACCCCCAGTAACCCCAAGACTGAGCGTCAGATTATCCAGCGTATCATCATGCATACCGTCATGCAGGCGTACAGCAAGATGAAGGCTATCACTGACCACTCCTTCGAGGGCTTCAAGAAGGGTCAGGAAACTATGTCCTACTTCATGAAGCGCAACGTGCAAATCTGCCGTGATTCAGTTGCACGCATGCAGTCAGAGGGCGTTTCCTTCGTGAACATGTACAACTTCGTTCCCCTTGGCCGCAAGGGCTTCACTCCCAACCAGTATCAGATTGCAATGGGTTCACTGCCTACGGTCAATGTCACTTTGCGCGATGATGACGAAGCAAAGGGTTTCGTACCCGCAATCACTTCCAACACCTATCAGGCAGTCATTGACGCCTTAGGCATTCAGCGTGGTGACCAGCTGACGTTCATCATGATTGACCAGAACACCGATGCAGAATTCGGTCAGTGCAACTTCCACTTCTGCCGTGTCATCCTTGACCCGACAAATGCTGACTATAGTCAGGCTGCTTTGTCGAGCCAATTTGTTGACGCAAATGGCGACATTAACCTCCCGAGCGTTCGCAACGAGGGTGCGTTTAAGTTCGCCGTTTCGGCTAACGGTCTGTCGTTCATGTACAATGGCTCTCTGACCTGCACTTGTGCAGCCGTCATCGTTAGCCGTCAGGTAAACGGCAACTGGTTGCGCTCTACCACTTACCTCGCTTATAGCGGTTTGACCGAATACAGCATGCAGGATTGTATCGATGCAGCTGGCAACGGCACCGTTCAGACTATCTATGCTCCTTCAGAGCAGTATCTGAACAACGCAGGACAGGGTGGCGGCATTGGCGCAGTTGAATCGGGCGGCAGCTCAAGCAGCGGCGGTTCAGGTGGCAACAGTGGTACAACTCCTTCGACTGGGTCTGTATCCATTACGTCTGCTTCGGCTGGCAATCAGGCAATGGTAGTTGGCACGAAAAAGAACATTGGCCTCGAATCACTGCCCGCAGCTATTAACGTACGCGTCGAAGCCAGCAACTCCACCGGATATTCGCTCGTTGTAAACGACGGTACCGATGACGTTGCAACGCAGGCCTTCGCGAATGGTGTTGCAGCCGTAAGTTGTCCTAACTGCGCAGCAGGTAAGACTTATACCCTGATACTCCGCAAGGATGGACAGGACACCGCAACTGGTTACAGCTTCGGTGTTTACGAGGACGCATTCCCCGGGTAAACTCTCGCAGGGATGGGCGTAAGCCCACCCCTTTTCCCTTAAACAACGCTAATCACAAAAACTCAACAAGTTATGTCTGACAAAACGAAAAACATCATATGGAAGTTTCTTGAATTCCTGTTCGCAATTCTTGCAGGGGCAGGAGGTGGAGCAGCTTCCGGCATGTTAGGATAATCAGGATAACAGGGGGCGAACTGCCCCCTTCATTCGTTTAGGTTATGAAAGTAAATTATCCAAAGGTAGTTCAATACCTAATGGCCGTTGCGCTGATTGTTTCCTCAATTATCATGGCCTTCTATCAGATACTCGATATCGATGACGTAGCCAACGGAACATTGATGTACATCGCGCAGGCTTTCCTGCTTGCAGGCTCGATATTCGGATTGGACTACTACGTAAAGAAATTGAATTATGTCTTCAAGAAAGAACAAGATTCCAAGGGGAATCAGGAACAACAACCCACTAAACATTAGGGTGGGAAATAACTGGCAAGGCGAGGTCAGTCATCCGACTGACCACGTCTTTGAGCAATTCAAGGAAATGAAGTGGGGCGTTCGCGCCGCCTTCATTGTGCTTAGGAACTACATCGTGAGGCACAAGTGCAACACGATAGCAAAAATAGTAAGCCGTTGGGCACCAAACAACGAGAATAACACCGAAAAATACATCAAAACCGTGTGCGAACGCACTGGTTTTGGTCGAAATGACGAGGTCCGATTCGATAACGCATGCCAAATGATTGCAATTTTCCTTGCCATGACGTTTGTCGAAAATGGCAGAGAAATCGACCTTAACGATGTGGTTGAAGGATGGCTTTTGGCCAATAAATAAAGGCGATTTAGAATTTGTTCATATGTTTTTGGTTAATGGTTAAGTCGAAAATCCTTCGTTGCGAAACGAGGGATTTTTTTCGTGGGTCAAAAAGTCAAAAAGTCAAAACGCGGGCGTTTTGCTACGACAAGGTGGTTGTTCGGTGGGATGCCGACATCAAGGAACTGGACATGCTGAAGTTCATCGTCTATCGCCACAAGATCAGGGAAGGAGAGAACTACGTGAACACCATGGAGGAGGCTCAGGGCGAGCTGGTATGGGACTCGCTGACCACTGTCACCGGCAGGGGTACCGATGCGGAACACACCTACACGTATGAGGACAAGACGGTGGAGCCGGGCAGCTATTACGCCTACGCCGTCAAGGCCATGCCCAACGGCACAGCCCAGCAGAACACCTTCCAGTGGTGTACGGGCTTTGCGCGTGCTACGGCCACGGTTCACGGCCACGTTACCTATCAGTCGCGTAAATATGCCGTCGAGGGTGTCCGCGTACTGGTCGACAACACCACCGAGACCGAGAGTGAAGAACAATCCGGGCAGATGCTGCAGTTCAAGTCGCTCAACATCAGCCAGGGTGGCGGCGTTCACTGGAACGTGTCGCAGAACAAGATGAAGAACTACTTCGGACTGAACAGTTTCAGCGTACAGATGTATGTCTGTCCCGACTCAGTACAGAGCGGCAACAGTCTGCTCGACATTGACGGCCGCCTGGGCATCAGTCTGGGCGACTACACCAACGACGGCTACACGCTGACGGTCAGTGCTGCTGGCGAAGAGAAAACGTCGGCGCTGCGCATCAAGCCCGGACAGTTTACCAGCATCACCTTCACCTACGACAAGGGCGAGGGGTGGATTCACCTGCTGAGTCGCGACAGCATAGGCTGCATCGCTTCCGAGAAACTGCTGGAGGGCGCCCACATCGACTGGCCGTCGGCTTCAGGACGTGTGGCCGTCGGTTCGCTGCGTGACAGCACGAAGACCATGCTGGGATACATCGACGAGGTGCGCTTCTGGTCGAAGCCCCTGTCGCAGGCCGCCGTACTGAAGAACTATAACCACGTGCTGGGTGGCTCGGAGGATGGTCTGGTGACTTACTGGACCTTCGACGAAGGCGTCAGCACCATGCGTGCCGCCTACGACTACTCGATGACGGGCAAGGTGCTGAACCAGAACCATGCCACCATCGTGTGTGGTGCACGCGACAAGTACACACTGCCCACGAGCGACCAGTTCGGACTCTTCGGCATCAGCGATGCCAGCGGATACTACTCTGTGCCTGGCATCCCCCTGATTGGGCAGAAGACGAACTACGACGTCATTCCGTCGAAGGGAGCCCACGAGTTTATTCCTAACAAGACGAACATCACTGTGTCCGCCAACGCCTTGGACTTCGAGAAGGACTTCACCGACAACAGCAGCTTCAACGTCAAAGGCTTCGTGTATTACGAGAACACCACCTATCCGGTGGACAGCTGTATGTTCTACATCGACGACAGCGAGGATCCCGTGAAGGACACCAACGGCCGCATCGTGCGCAGCGATGCTGACGGTGCCTACACCATCAGCGTGCCCATTGGCGAGCACTACATCCGTATTGAGCGCGCCGGCCACCTGTTCCGGAACGAAGGCCGCTATCCCGCGACGGACATGCACAACTTCAACGACTCCATTAGCCAGCTGACCTTCACCGACATCACGAAGGTCGTGGTGGCCGGACGCATCGTGGGTGGTAACACGGAGCGCGAAAAGCCCTTGGGCTTCGGATTGAGCAACGCCAACATCGGTGCTGCCACGCTGACGCTGGTGCCCGGCACCGACATCCGTACGGCGCCACGCATGAATGTGGTGTTCAACGACACGGAGGGCACCTTCGACGACAACCCCCAGCGGCTGGATTACGAGACCGTTCAGCAGGACTACCTCGGGGGCTGCTCGGCCTATACGCCTGGCGGCACGGCCACCGACTCGCTGAAAATGATCATCATCCACACCGACCCCGCCACGGGTGAGTTTGCCGTGAAGCTGCCGCCGATACCTTATACTATAGAGGCGCGCATGGACCACAACGACAACGTGAAGTTCGGCGACAAGGAGGTGCTGAATGCCAGCAATCCGTTGCGCAACGATACCGTCCGGACTACCATCGGCGGTGCAGAGCAGAAGTTCTGCTATAACGCCGCGTACATACCCCTGTGGCTCAGCGCGCCCGTCATCAGCGTCAAGCAGAAGGGCAACGATGTGGGAGCCTTCGGCGATGCATACGTCATCCAGAAGAAGGACGACGGTGTGAGCCGCGACACCATCACCGTCTATACCAGTGCCGACGGACAGGTGACGTACAACTACGACTATCCCGTCTTCTCGTTCGGAGGAGTATACAACTTCACCATCTCGTCGTACCAGCCCTACGTGAACTACGACAGCGGCGAGGCCGTAGAGACCCGTGAGGCTACCAGCGGAACGGTGATGGTGCAGAACGAGATGTTTGCCGGCTCGGACACCCTGGCTGTCGGCGTGCTCGACTCGCTGGGCACCTACCGCTATCAGTTTACCGGACTGCTGCCCAACATCGATCCGTCGAACGGCTATACGCGCCTCATCGACATCAGCGTGCAGATCGGCGAAGATGTGTTCACCTGGAACTGGGACAACGCCACCGGAGGACCGCTGAAGGGCATTCTCCTTGGTGCCGTACAGTTGGGAACCAGCTTCGTCACCAAGGCGCCCGACGAGGTCATCAACATCCTGCGCGACCCGTACGGCAACAATTCGACCACCACGTGGGCGAAGGGTAGCAGCACGTCGCACTCGTACAAGCAAAACGTCAACACCAGCTTTGGCTTGTCTGCGGATCAGGGCGGCTCGGGAGGTATCGTCTATAGCTTCATCTACGGAGCACCGGGAGCCATGACCGAGTCGGACGGCAAATATTCAGGAGAATACGGTCTGACGGCGGCCTTAGACCTCTCGCTCATCCGCGACCAGGTCATCACGTGGAATACGACGACGTCGCAGTCCATCTCTACCTCCAGCGATGCCACCCACGTGGGCAGCATGGGCGATGTGTTCATCGGTAAGTCCACCGCCATCACCTTTGGCGACGGCAAGAACGTGCAGTTCATCAACAACCAGCAGGGCGGTTGGCGCGTGGGTACCACCGACGCCATGGTGATGGGCGACTCGCTGACCACCGACTTCGTCTACTCGCAATTTTTCATCATCAACCAGATGATTCCCGAACTGCGCGACGCACGTAACGCCATGCTCCAGCTCGTTTCGAAGACGGAGTACGACAGCGACGTCCTGAACTACGTCAACAACGGCGACGAGCCAGTCTACAAGACCTGGCGCACGCCCGACGACCCCGACTTCGGTGCGCCGAACGACACGACGCAGATGAAGGAGAACGAGGCCAACCGCTGTGTCTATGGCGACAGCTATGCCGTGTTCTACCCGGCAGGCAAGGACTACTCCGAGGACATGGTCAACGACTGCAACCAGCAGATCCAGAACTGGGAACGCCTGCTGGCGCTGAACGAAGAAGATAAAGTGATGGCCATGACGCGCTATTACAACCAGGGTACCAGCGTGTCGTTCGAGACGGGATCAACCACCGACAAGACCTCCGGCCAGACCCATAACTTCACCGAAGGCGTCGCCTTTAAACACGCCAGCAACGCCTCGCTGAAATTCGGATATAAGGGAGTGACCGCTACGACGGTATATTCAGAACTGACTGGTTCCTGGGGCATCAAGATCGACCGCTCGCGCCAGCCTGGCTACCAATACGACTCGTCGACGTCGGAATCCTATACCTACTCGTTGCGCGAATCGGCCAACGAGAACAGCCATCAGGTGACGTTCTACCCGTCGCCCGGCGACTACTCGAACGTATGTATCCAGGAGGGCGGACAGACCAGTCAGCCCTACGAGGGTGCCGACGTGTCGCGATACTACGAGCCCGGGCAGCACACCTTCTCCGTGGCCACCAAGCAGATTGAGGTGCCCACCATCCATGTCGACAAGTACACCGTGTCGAACGTGCCTGCCGGTGGAGTAGCCACCTTCAACCTGACGCTCTCGAATCCCACCGAGGCCAAGATCGTAAAAGACCTCCATTTCGACCTGTGGGTGGACTACGACAAGTTTGGCAAGATGGCCTCAGTGACCCTCAACGGCGAACAGCCCACGGGCAACAGCTTCCCCATCACACTGGTACACAGCGACGACCCCGCCAGCAACTACTCGGCCGAGATGGCCCTGCAGGTGAAGGCATTGACCGAGGACGTCATACACATCGACAGCCTGCACCTCTTCTTCTCGTCGAACGGACAGCCGGCCATTCGCGACGATGTCTATCTGTCCATCAACTTCCAGCCGCATGCCGAGAGCATCAAGCTCGATGTGACTCCCGACCTGGTGAACACCGCCACCGACTCGACGCTGACGCTGCGCGCCTACGACTACAACATCAACAGCAAGATTCTGGATGCCGTGAAGCTGCAACAGCGCCTGGAGGGCAGCAACGAGTGGACCACCCTGCGCACCTTTGTCAAGGAGAACCCCGTCGGGTCCAACGAGAGTCTGCTGACGGAAACCGTCGACACCGTCATCAGCATGCGCAGCGAGATATTCTATCCCGACGCCACCTACCAGTTCCGAGCTGTGACGGAGTGCAGCCAGCAGGGCGAGCCCATCGAGGGCTCCAGCGACATCATATCCGTCGTCAAGGACATCACACTGCCCAAGCCGCTCTATCTGCCAGAACCCGCGGACGGCGTGCTGGGACTGGGCGACAACATCAGCGTGACGTTCGATGAAGACATCTTCCCCAGCCTGCGTCTGGCCGACAACTTCATGGTGCAGAGCGTGCTGAACACCGGCTCCATAGCCCACGAAGTGGCCTTGCGCATGGACGGCACGGCGACACCCGTCGCCACCTCGCAGACGGGACTGACGCTGGGCAACACGTCGTTCACCGTATGCACCTGGCTGAAACACGACGGACAGGGCGGCACCGTGCTGCGTCATGGCGAGGGGCCCGACGCCTTCCGCATCAACATCGACGAACAGGGATACCTCGTCGTCTATATCACCGATGAAAACGGTACGGCACAGCCCTACCGCTCGAACCTCGTCATCCCCGCCTCGCAGTGGGTATACCTGGGCCTGACATACAACGTCAGCTCGGCAAGCCTCTCGGCATGGTACTGCAGTGGCGACGACGACGTGACGCTGATGAGCGGTGTGCCCGTGGGCAAGAAAGCAGCCTCGAAGGGCAACATCTACCTGGGCGAGAACCTCACGGGTGCCATGCACGAACTGTCGCTCTACGCTGCGGCACTCGACTGGTATACCGGCATCAAGCCACAGATGTATACCGGCAAGAGCTATAGCACCCCGTCGATTATCGGCTACTGGCGACTCGACGAAGGTCACGGCGACACGTCGGAGGACCGAGCACGCAGCCGTCATATGCAGC
>JAFXAD010000024.1 GCA_017522065.1 Bacteroidales bacterium | reverse complement strand
GAGCACCTCTAATAATTATTTAAAACGGCGTGGTATGCCTGCGAATACATAATGAATAAAGAAAATGCAATGAGCAATTGTACGAATTAAACGAATTGATATTTAGAAATTTGTTTTGCAAACAAAACGCGAATTAAACGAATTTTAGAGATTAACTAAAAAAAACAATTAATTTAATAAATACCATAATATGAACGATAAAACTTTAACTGCCTACGTGATTGCTGTCGTCATTTCGATAGCCTTTCTGCTTCTCGCCGCATTGGTGTCCAGCCTCATCAAGTTCGAAACGGGTGTTAACCGTACCGACAAAAAGAAACGCAGAGTATGGTTCTGGCTCTTTGCCTTCCTGACCCCTGTGGCGACATTCCTTGTCGGTTTCCTGGCCATAGCCCCCTCTATCACGGTTCCAACGATGCACTCAAAGTTCATGACTGCTCTGAGCATCGGAACCGCCATCGGATTTGTTCTGTATGTGGTCCTTGGCTTCGTGATGAGCAAAATCTTCAAAAACGGCAAGATAGGACAGTGGTTCTAAACAGCGACAAACGGCTTGGAATGCACCCATTCCAAGCTGTTTCTGTTTGTATGCTTTACACTTCTTTTTTTAGTATAAACATTTAATTATCGTATATAATGGACGAAAAGCTTTTCGTACTGGCCATTGGCGGCACAGGTATGCGTTGCCTGGAGTCGTTTGTCCATCTTTGTGCAATCGGCATGTTCAACAACCAGACCATTGAGGTTATGATGCTCGACACCGATAGCACCAACGGCAATCTTGGTCGCACACAGATACTTATCGATCTGTATAACAAGATTAAAACAGAAGGCCATAGTGACAATCCCGACGCAAAAGGCGGTACGCCGAACACGGATACCTTCTTCTCTGCAAAAATCAATTTCTACAAGTTCGTAACAGACTATAATTCAAGCACCCGGAATACGTATCGCAACATTTCGCGCCTTGCGGACGGCGATGAGCTTACAAAGCGACAGAACGAAGATCTCAGTGACCTCTTCCTGGAGCGTGAAACCGTGCAGAATTTCAACCTCGATCATGGCTACCGTGCTCAAACCCACTTGGGAAGCCATCTGATGTACCATGCCATCATCGAGTCGGCACGCCGTCTGACATCGGGCAGTGAGAAGGATCGTACCGAGAGCGACTATAACCTCGAAAAGTTCCTTATCAAACTCCAGCAGGCTGGCGAAAATGCCCGCGTGTTTGTCTTCGGCTCCGTGTTCGGAGGCACGGGAGCTTCGTCCATCCCCATCATTCCTGTTGCATTCCGCGACGCTGTCAAAATCCGCTTCCGCGACCAGGCCACGTTGGATCTTTCCAAGACGAAGTTCGGCAGCACGCTGCTGACACAATACTTTTCGTTCAAGAAACCGGACGACAACCAGCTCAAGAAGGAGGGCGTGATAGCCGATTCCAACTTCTTCCCGCTCAACAGTCAGGCTGCTATGCAGTTCTATCAGGGCGACCCGACCGTGCAGAAAACGTACAAACGCATGTACCATATCGGTTGGCCGATAGATGCCTCTAAGCTCGACGACGGCAAGGAGAAAGAGACCACAACTGGCGGAGCCAACCAGAAAAACGCTTGCCATGTAGTCGAGCTCATGTGCGCCTGTGCTGCATACGATTTCTTCACGCTGCCCGACAAGGAGTTCAATACGGAAGGAATACAGTACCTTTTCCGCGACATCGAACTCCAGAACAATGCGTTCAACTTCTCGGCTCGTGACTTCGTCGGACAGCAGGATGCCGACAAGTTCCTCAACAAACTGGGCGCATTCTTCTCATTCGCCCACATATCGCTCTCTTACTATGAGGGCTCGCGCGGCAACGGTGGCGACCGCGGAACTAAATCCTTCCTGGCACAGCTGCGCGAACTGAAGGTGAGGGAGTACGACACGTTGCAGGACGACGAACTGGAAGAAATCGACAACTATCTGCGAATGTTTGCCTACGAGTACGACAAGGATCGCTTCGTACCTGGCTGGATATACCAAATCAACAAGTCGGTCGAACCGGGCAAATTCATCTTCCGTCCCGAGGCGTTCCCGACACAGCTTGCCGAACTCTCGCCCAAGCGTCTGAAGGTGGGTGAGATTTTCCCCGACAAGACGCATTGGTGGCCCAACGGATTCGACGGATATATCAAGAACTTTGTCAATCAAGGCCATCCGACCGACAGCCAGCACGTCAATACTACCAAGGAGAAATTCCTTGCCCATATCTACAATGGTATCGTTATTGCTCAACAATTTAACTTATAAGGAGGTGTTATTATGGCAGACAATCTAACCCCTTTAGTAATCAAGGTCAAATCGCGTTCCATCCCTAACGGCAACCAGGCCATCTGGAATGACATCGGACAGCAAATAAACACCTTCACACGTGACATCGTAACCCCGGCTCTCGGCGACGACAACATGGGAACCATTGTGTCGGGTATGCCCACGATTTTCGCTCGCGCCAACCTCTTCAAGCTGGCTATCGACTACGTCAACGAGGCCGACAAGGTTGATGACGGTCTACTGAAGTTCTACAAGCAACTTGTCGACGAATGGCGGGGCTTCATCGCTTGCATCGCCATCGACTATGCTCATGTCGAGGCTGAACGCATTTCGCTCGAATATTCTGACCATCTCCCCATTGGCGAAACGGCCAACATCTATGAGCCTAAGGGCGCTTTCGGCAACATGCTCTTCGAACGTCGCCCCCTCTGGTGCGACCAGGATGTGGCCGAGAACGAGAAGAAGATACCTTACATCAACGTTGTCAAGTATCGTGGCAAGGTTGTTGGTGGCACTTCGCCCGAAAGTCTCCTCTTCACCTCCGTGGCCTACCGCGTGGAGGACAATGCCGACCATCAGCCCTTTATCGATGTGAACACCAAGAAGTTCACCGATCCCCTCAAATCGAAGATGAACCAGGAACAGCTGCAGCAACTGTATGGCTACGTGAAGCATATACTCAACCGCTCGCTGCCCGAATTCGTCAAGATGTATGCCGGCCTGCCTGATGATATCCGAATGGATCCTGTCAATGTAACCAACAATCTGCAGCGATGGAAAGAGGAGATGGAGCAATACGCTGCCGCTAACGGAATGAAGCTCGACAGTGCCAGCGTTCCGCAGGTCAGCTGCTTCAGCCAGAGTGCTTTCCGCGTGCTCTTCAACTATTCGACCCAGATGTACGGCTCGAATGGTATCATCATGAACGGCATACTTGAAAACGGAATTCCCTTCGATCCCCGCAAACTTCTGCTCGACGACGGTGCCGTCATCGCCGGTGTACATTACGGCAACGAGGCTTCGAAGGATCCAAATTTCTTGCGTAACAACGCAGTGTCGCTGATGCGTGCCGAAGTGCAGGCGATGCCGGGTACGTATTACTATTTCACCCTGCCGCTGAGCCCTCTGGGTCTCAACGTGTTTGGCAACAATGTCGATGCCCTCGTGGGTATCAATCCCGATACTGATGTGCAGTCGCGCCTTACGGCGGTGTTCGACCCGATGGTCGAGACTCACAACCTGAAAGTGAAGCTTTCGCTCGTCTCGGTCGACGGTGAAGCGCAGCCTATCGAGAAGGTTTATACCGCCGTTCCCAATGCCATACAGGGACATGATATCCTCATTTGGCCAAACTTTATCAGCAAGCAGTGGAACCGCTATTTTCTCTATAGCGAAATGCCGCACAATACCGCCTCGTCGCAATGCCGCTTCCGCGCAACGCCCTTTGTTGGCGACATGGACGACGCACGCTTCCCCATCTTTATGGATGGCCCCATGCCCTCGTCGTCCAATCCCAATGTCGAACTGCCCAATCCAATCTATTTGGCCAAAGAAGGCAAAGTGGCTGTTCCCACTAAGTTCGAAGACCGCCTGAAAGTCAAGCTGCATGTCGTTTCCGATATGCGCGTCTCCGACAACCAATATAAATACGAGATTTACGAGAGCTCGCATCCTTTCAAAGGCATCCGCCTGATGACTGCCGACCAGGAGAGCGGTTACGCCATCCTGCGATACAACTCCACGGGAGGAAACCTCCCCGGACTTCCCAGTGACCTTCTGCGCGACACTAAGGACCTTCGTCCTGCAACGCTGGGTATCGACTTCGGCTCGACCAACACATCGGTGGCATACCGCGTACACGGCAATAGCGACTCCACTATGGCCAAAGGTCTGAAGCTCACCAATAAACGTATTTCCCTCTTCAATTCCGACAAGAAGAACAACAACATCCAACCGGCAATGGAGGATGAAATCTTCTTCTTCCAAAACGAAGAGATAGGTAGCAATTCGATCAAGAGCTTGCTTACGATTCACGACAGCAAACGTCTGCCCGAAGATGGACGCAACAGTACTCGCGATATGATAATAGGCCAGGCTGTTACCGGTGGTTTCCCATGCTTCGAGAAGCATCTGCCTATCGAGGGCGTTACCGAAAACCGCTACAAGCTCTTCTATCGTCGCAGCGGCTCGGCCGAGATAGTGTACGATATGAAGTGGTCGGAGAATGCTATCGAAAATGCATACAAGAAGGCCTATCTCGGCTCGTTGCTCCTTCATATCTATGCCCAGTTGTTCGAAGAGGGAGTAATACCGGTTATTCTCAACTGGTCGTATCCGTCGTCAATGTCGAAGAATATGATTAATACCTATAAGGGTATTTGGAGTAGTCTGGTGGATGTCAATCCCATTGTAGGCGGAACCACTCTGAATGTTGCTGGTGGCAACGTCGATGTCGACTCCAACGGAGCCAATCTATTCACAAATGGATGGGGCAATGCCGGAGGCAATACGGCAGCCTTAGGCGGGCAGCAGCCGTCGCCATGGGGCGCTCCTGCGGGTCAGCCCATGCAACAGACATCGCCATGGGGTGCTCCTGCTGGTGGACAGCAGCCTGTTGCCGGTGGATGGGGCGCAACCGCCACACCGCCTGCCGCCCAACCTCAACCCGTCGGGGGTGGATGGGGCAACCAGAATGAGGCTCCTCAGACGGTTAATATCAATATCGATGCAGGCATACCGACATTCAATTTCAGAGTAATGGGAGACACTCAGGGTGACAATCCCTTCGGTGGCGACAGTGGAGCGGGAGAAACACCCGACAGTATGACCGAGAGCCGTGCTGTGGCCAACTTCATCGCCAATAGCGACGTCAACAACGATGTCAACTCTCTTACACTCTGTTTCGATGTCGGAGGATCAACAACCGACATATCGGTACTCTGCCAGATGCGTAATCCCAAAGACGGACAGAACTGTCTGGCTCTTGTCAAACAGAACTCTATTCGTTTTGCCGCACAACGTGTTAGTCGCGCAACACGCAATTCGAAGAATATTAAGGATGTGCTTGTCAACGTTTGTAACCAGCACAACTACCGCGTTCAGGGGCTCAATGTCGAACCCGTCAAGTTCACACCCGAAATGGCACCCTACTATTTCGACCAGATTCTCGACCGACTCAACACCCCTGAGGAGTTCAACAGTTTTTACTCGATGCTCAGCACCAGTTGCCCTGAAATAATGAGCGTCAATGCCTACGTGACTGGTCTTATCCTCTACTACGCCGGTCAGCTGACCTACAAGATGATCAACTCGCTCCGCAGTTCGACCGAGCGCAACAACATCACCTTCAATGGTGCCGCATGGACACCTCAGGTTAACGTGGTCTTTGCCGGCAAGGGAGCCCGCATTTTCGATTGGCTGCCCGCTGTCGACCCATCGTCGGCCAACAACTATTTCCAGCAGCAGTTCATCAACGGTATGGGTGGCCTCGCTGTTGCCCAGCAGTTCCTTTTCGGACCGCCTAAAATCAACCCCACTAACCAGGGTGACGATGACAATGTGAAGTACGAGGTCTCGAAAGGACTTGCTTCCACAGCAAAGAAACTTCTTGTGCCCCAAAATGAAGAGGCTATAGAAATACTTGGAGAAGATGGATTTGTAGCTATCCAGAACGGACAACCTGTTCCGCTTCCGGCCACAAACAGTATCACTCCCGAAATGATGCAGTATCTCGGCTCATACTTTATGTACATGCCACAGCCGGGTATGCCTCCCTGTCCCAAATTTATGGAGTTTGCAGGTACTTTCTACCAGTTCACTTCGACCCTCTTCGGACTCAAGATGACTCAGCAGGAGTTTATGAATGGATTCAACAATATGAATATTAACGACTTCATCACCAACCTGCCTGAGTACTATGCCGCTAAGGTCAACAAGAGCAAGAACACCAAAGAACCTTTCGACTTTGTGGCTCCCATCATCATCCTTGAGGGTATGAAGTTCTACGACAAATATCTGATGCCCTGTCTTAGCCGATAATTCCAACTACGTAATGATTTAATAACAAGTTGTAACGATAAAGTTATTTATTATTCTCAAAATCTGCGATTAATAAACTTTAAACTTTAAACTTTAAACTATATCATGAATTACTGTGTTGTCATCAGCCTGTCGCGTCGCAAGGTGCGTTTCCATTACCAGATAGAGAACGGCATAGTCCAGGAGTACCTCTTTGACGATAAATCCGCCGCAATCCCGCTGGCATTCTATCTCAATGGAGACAGGCTGCTGATGGGACAATATGCTGCCGACAGAGCCGTGGAGCATGACGAAAATGCTTTTGCTGACTATTTCGGCCTTCTGGCCGATGCCGACGCATCGTTCGCGTGGGATAACAGCCGTCTGCCTGCAGCGCACCTGCTACGTGTGGGTTTGGAACATTATTTCTCGCTTTTTCTCGAGAAATGTATCTCGTCTCCAGACAGTTCAATCGATGCCAACCGTACCGCATTCCCGCTCTATCTCGACTTTGCCAACGATGTCTCGAAGGCGGAGGCCGATATGGTGTGCGACATGTTTGAAGGCTCCGGCTATTCCAATGTGGCAGCAATAGGTCTGTACAATGTATGCTTATTCAACACGCTGTCTAACAACGATAGAGGTAAACTGCTCGTGTTCGGTTCGGGCAACGAAATGACAGTTAGTTACGTCCCGTCGAAGAGTTCGCCGGTAGCATGGTCTCATACCGTTACAGGAGTAGGGCAGGACCCGCGCTACCGCGTTTGTGCCGACTTCATCTATGAACAGATTTGCATGAATAATCCTGGGTTGGCAATCAATCGCAGTTCCAACAACGAGGTGCTTATGAAGGAAGCCCGCAAGGTGCTCGATTCGGGAATGCCTATCGTTCAGGGAACGGTGCGTCTTGACCTGGGGGTCGATTTTGAATACCAGATTTTCATGACTCAGCTCAAGAACAGGCTGGTTCAGTGCGACGATGCTCGCGTAACCCTCAGTGAGGTTGAAAACCTGGTCTACAACAATGGCGGGCAACCCGCTGCCATCGATGTCATATTGCAAGGCGAAGTGGCTACCGACTATTTTGTCGATGTCTTCAAGACGCGTTTTTCGGTGGTTATCAATGTCACCCCTGAATCGGAGCGCTCGGTATGGAATGCAGTCTTCGCCCAGTTGCGCATGAGTTCTGGGAATGCAGACGGTTTTGCACCTGTTGCCGCTCCACCTGTGCAGTCAACGTCAGTGGCTTCAGAGCCTATGTCTTCCGTTTCAGCTACGGCGCAGGCTCCTGCGGTTCCACGCAATGGCCGTGTTCCACTGCCGGCATCGCTCGCGGTAGAAAACCTTACCAACGAGGCTCGTATTCGGTGGACCAATCCTGGCACGGGTTTGCTGCGCATCTATGTCGCGGACAAGGTTTTCCCGTACTCTAAGGGCGATGTTGTCGACATTTCGGCGTTGACGGCACAGGCTCTTAGGCCCGTCGGCGACAGCATGACGGTGGTAAAGGACTTCAGTGGACAGCGCTTCTATCTGCCAGTGGTAGAGGACAACGGTGTGTGCTGTGCGGGCAACCAAGTCTCGGTAGTCTCAGTGCTCCCTCCGCAAGGGGTTGCTATGGATTGCAGCGACACCAGCGCTATGCTGCGGTGGGATTGGAACGGTATTGATGGTGTGCGCATTCGTGTCAAGCCGGACAGTGGCAACCAGCAGCAATACGACATCTTTGTGGCCGACCATCCGCAAAACAACGCTACCTACTCGCTCCCGTCCAACACGTCGACGGCCGAGTTGTCGGTCGCCTCTATCATCGCTCTTCACGACGGCTCGCTGGTAGAGAGTTCTTTCGAAAGCAAGTCTTTTTCGCTGCATAAGGTCATGGTCGACTTCATCGAAATTCGCAAAGGAGGACTCTTCGCAAAGAACAAATACACGATTGTGGTCCGCTGCAACGAGCAGTTGCCGGTAGGATTGTCGCTCTATGCTGCCGAAGGCTCTTTCCCCATAGGACTCGACCGATTGCAGCCTATGACCACCGTGCTGCCCGAGCAGGTCACTCCCGGAACAAACTATGAGATTGTCGTCAACTATGAGCGCAAGTCGAAACAGGAACTCTATTTCCGCGTTGCTGCAGCCGACCTGTCTCAAGCCGACAAACTGATTATCAGTCCAGAATTCAAAAGTATAAAATAACTCAAACACATACATCTATGGCTCAACGTATCTGCCCCCATTGCTATACACCTTTCGAACTGAAAGACATTCTCTTTCGCTGCTCAAACCCCGACTGTGTATCCAGACGCGACGATCGCCTCAGCGAACTGCTTGGCGAGGACCGCATCCTCCACCCTGTAGTTCCAGCCAAAAAGAAACTTTTTGGTGCTCCGGAATATGGCATCTGTCCGGAATGTCATCAGAAGACCTACAAGGTGATCTGTCCCCATTGCCATAGCCAGGTTCCCGCCCACATGGTCGAGGAGGGGGGCAAAATCATATCTATAATCGGTGCCCAAAGTGCAGGAAAAACAGTGTTTGTATCTGTCCTTATCGAAGAACTGATGCGATACGGTTACAAACTGGGTGACATAGGCGTGATGGCTTCGTCCATTGCCGACACCGTTGAGGAGAGCACACAATATCGCTATAATGAGGAACTGTATGGTCCAATCTATCGCGACAAAGTGACACCACAGCCTACCGAACGCCGTGAGGGAAAGAAACGTCCTCCCTTCATCTTCGAAATGTGTCAGAAGGGCCAACCCAGTGTTTTCCTTGTTTTCTACGACAATGCAGGCGAGAGTTTTCATAGCGTGGCCGACATGGTGCCCGATGCTAAATACCTTGTTCATAGCGACGCCTTTATCTGTCTGATTGATGTGCAGCAGATTCAGGATGTTAAGAACAAACTGAATGTAAGCGACGCAAGCTTTAAGATACATAATCCCGACTTCGGTTTTGTGCCAAACAACATCATACAGTATTGTCAAAGCGACGAGGGCAAAGCCAATGCCAGTATACTTAAAAAACCCATGGCCATTGTACTCAACAAGTTCGATCGCATCTACAACAATGCATCTGTTTTCAATATGCAGGATGTTCCGGGTATTGGCAAAAATCGTGTCGACAGCTTTTTCAAGCAGAAGGGTGCTAATGGTGTCAAACGTTCCGATTTTGATCAGGTTCATGCGGGCATTGTCTCATTCCTTCGTGAGGAATGCATGGAAGCAAAAGGCAACAACTTCATCAACAACGTATCCAACAATTTCACCGACTTCAAGTTCTTCGGCACATCGCCACTTGGCGACGAGCCGGTAGATGGTGCCATCGGAAACTTGAACCCGTTCCGAGTCCTCGACCCGCTGGTATGGTGTCTCGACGAATTGGGGTACAAACTTAATATTGTAGACTAAAATCCATAGCCTTATGAAAAAAGAATACAACATCTCTTATGAGGAAATCTTCTATGCCTCGACGCAGAAGTCTGCCGTGTCGGGAAGCATAGGTTTTGGTGTCCGTACCTTCACCGAAGGCATGCCCACGCGCGAAGCCGAGGAGATATCTGCCCTCTTCGCTCCGGGCTACCCTCTGCCGACATCAAAGACTGTGACCCAAGCACAGTTGCAGCAAAATCCCGACATTGTGCTCGAATATCCCAGAACGTTCGAGTACCGCGACCTCACGCTTGGCGACGGCAGCAAGCGCTATGTCCTTGCACGTACTGTCTATGTGGGCATCGAGTATGGATATTTCTGCAACGGTGCTGCTAAACGCGCCGGAAGCAATTTCTTCACACACATGCTTGTATTCCGTCAGGTGCCTCCTTTCGAGTTGATTAACGACATGATCGATGGTCGCATCTGCATGCCACACGACGGCTCGTGCCGTCCCGACAACCACGAATGGCAGATGTTGTTGACGGGTGAGCCGCAATTGCTGCCCCAACACCAGTCGCTCATCGTCGAAACTGTCGACAACAACGATTGGGCGTCCGATCCTCGCTTTCTGCTGCTCGCAAAGGCTATGCTCCAGTCATATATGAATGAGAAAATGGGTAAAGATCCTATGCTCCACAAGGTTATGGTCAAGACGACAGCTGCTGAACAGGACGCTTTGGTGCGCCTCCTGTCGCATATTCCAGACCAGGTGATGGCTCATTTCCCATTCTCGAGCAACGTCATGAAAGGTACCATGCCGAGCAAATACCGCGTGGCTTTCATGAACGATTGGAACACCACACAGCAGTTTCCCGACAATTACGTCTATGTCGACTTTACATCTGGCAAGACTTCCAATATCGAGAACAATTTCCTCTTCTCAAAAATGGATGAGTTGGTCGCAGCTCACGAGCCTGAGAAACTGCGCAAGCTGCTCGTCTACTTCCTCGGTGTGGACTACAACAATCCGCAGGAATACCCATTCGTGTACGATATCTTCCTTTCGGTGCAGACATCCGACGAATTGCCTCTTGCTAAAATCGATAATGTCTTTATCGACAAGGTTATGAGGCTCTCTATGCCACAGGACGATGCTGCAGTTCTTTGGAATAAAATCAATATCGCCCTCAACCGAAGCCTCTCGCAGACCATCAGTGCCGCCGATATGATTACTGCCATCAAGATGAACGACTATTGCCGCCGCAAAAATTGTCCCTTGCTGCATATCGATGAGCGTACAATTGAATGGATGACATCGTTTTTCTTTGGCAAAGACAATTATCTTAATGCAATAGCTTCCAAAACTTCGCCCGAAATGATGCTCCCGCTGCTGAATCTCAGAAACGTAGACGAGGAGCGCTTCTTCGACACCATGCGCGCATGCAGTCTTCAGTCCTTGTGGCAACAGTTTGTAAGACATTACTATGGCGACAAATTGTCGACCAAGATGGATCGCGTGCTCAGCGAGATGGTTGCGTCCAAATCGCTGCAGGAAAGCGACCGCGAACAATTGTGCGAATCGTTCTACCCTCAGTCTAAAAATGCAAACCAGTTGCTCGCTTGGTTTGCAGCCAATCCTGATGCCATTGTTTTCTACAAACGTACGGTTTCGGGCGTTTGCTCCAACCAGCAGGAAGAGAAATTCTCTATGCTCATCAATGCTTCTCAAGGCACCAAGAATGAGGTGGCTACAGTCCTGGCAAAGACTGCTTCCGACTACTACGGCAAGCACATGAAGGAGAAAAAGACCGGCACGGCAAAGGAACTGGTCGAATTGTGCAATAGGATTTCGAAAGATGTTTTTGTATCAATGCGTCTCGACTCGCTCTTCAAACAGTACGCCGACCATCTGTACGCAAAACCTTCAAAAGCTAAGAATGAAGTTGTCAAATCTATACTGGATCTCGGAATAAACTCTTCGTCGGACAACTGCATGGATCGCTTGAACAACGTTTACAACATGCTTTCAGGTAGGATGCCGTCGAATGTAAATTTCGAAGACCTGCAGTTCGATATTGAACGCGGCGAGAGCAACGACGATTTCTCGCTCGGTCTGTTCAAGACATGGTTGGACGAACGTCGCCGTTCGGCCGACGACGTGCAGCGCTATGCAAGCATAGCCCCATGGAGCCGCCTATCGAAGAAAGAACAGCAAAGCCGCATCGAGACCGTCTGGACCTCAAAGATGGAACATTCTCAGCGCGTGAACACCATAATGTGGTTCATTCACTGTGCTGGATGGAAGAAAGAGGACATCAATGCCTTTATGGAACACTGCAACCGCAGCTCCAAACTTAGCGACCTCGCTACCGCAATAGCTAAAGAAAACACATTCTTCAAAAAAGTTGTACGCTTCTTCAAATCTATTGGTAAAAAGAAATAATACCTGTGGATTTTGTGTTCAATTTGATAAAGGAATATTTTTTTATACATCTTTAAACATACAAAAGACAATATTATGATGGATATGTTTCGAAATTTTGACCTATCGTCTATAAGTGTGATGGGTTGGATAATCTTCGGATTGACAGTTGTAAATTTCATAGGTTTCTGGTTGTGTTTCTTCTTTGAATGGTTTTGGAACGACGAGCCGGTCTATCGTCGCCATTCCAAAATGGGCATGAAACGCATGTTGGTATACGACTCACCGATATACATGTATGTACTGACATTTTTCCTTGCAGTACTTGCGTCAATCATATTGTCCTTCCTGATGGTAGGCGTTTTCGAAGGTGTTTTATGGGTAATATGTTGGGTGCTTAAGATATTGGCATTTATAATAATAGTCGTGGCATGGATTGCCATTGTGGGCGGTGTTCTCAGTCTGTTTGCCGCCCAGATATGGGGTATCCTTGTTGCCATCGTTGGCGGTCTGCTCCTCGCAGGCGGACGCTGGCTGCGCGATGCGATGACTGACGCTGTAGAGTGGTGTCAAGATCTGCTGAGCGACGTGTGGGATATGTCGGTGGGTGTTGCCATGTTTGGATATGAGAACTGGCAGGGTATCCTATTGATCATTGCTGCTCCTGTCGTGCTCGTTCTTGCCATTGCCGCTGTAATCATCATTGCCGACGGTGTATGCTGGGCCATCGAGGGTGTCGTAACCGCTATGTACAAGGTGCACCGCAAATGCCCCTACTGCGGCGAGGAGAAAGCTTTCGACTATATCGTTGACGGCAAACCGCACCCCGTCAAACTGCGTCCCAATATGTACGGTATTTTCTACCATACTAATCCCGATGGCAAAAAACTGCCGACAATGCTGCTGAATGGTCGTGGCAAACTCACACGCCAGTGTTGCAAGTGCCACAACCTCATAACTAACGACGGACCGATGACTTACGGAACCGATATCCATATCGGAATAGTCGGCGCTCCCGCTGCGGGCAAGTCGTATATGATTTATACTGCTCTTGACGAACTGCAGAACAAGTACCAACTGCCCTTGTCGCAGGTCGACAAGGACGACGATACCGACATCGAACAGAAGGTACGTCTTATCCATGCCGGTGGTGATATCCAGACTGCCACAGCAGAACGCTATCATGCCGTGCAACTCATGTTCAAACCCTCTGGACGCCCGGTGCCGTATCATCTCTATTTCTATGATGTCGCTGGCGAGGCTTTCAACCAGAATATGAGTGAGGATGCCCGCAAGAAAGCGCTCCAGTTCTATGACAACGTGATGAGTATCGCTTTTGTGGTCGACCCGCATCGCTTTGACATCAAGGCTGCAGGAACACGATTCAGCCATGAATTCATGCAGTGGATGGAGAGCAATGGCGGTGATGAATCAGACCGCTACAATCCCAATGAACTATTCGGACGCCTACGCGAATTCATCATCCAAAGTGGCCGCAAACTGAAGAGTATCGATTTCAACTTTGTGCTCGCTAAGACCGATTTGGGCTATCTTGATGCTCTCGACACCTCGGCTGTGGCAGAAGGTGAGAATCCGCTGCGTAAGGTTGTGGATCGTGACCTCGGTCTCAGTACAACTCTCATTACTGCCGAGAACGATTTCCGTTCGGTCAACTTCTATGCTGTCAGTGCATTGAACGGTTCTGACACCGTGCCTCGCATGATTGTCGATATTCTCAAGCGTCAAGGTGTAAAGGAAATGTCAGAATTAACCAAATTCTGAAACAACATCAAGTTCTGACATAAACAGCTGGTACGCAAGTATCTCTGTAAGTGAAAGGGAAAATTTAACCTTTCAACCAGCTCCTCATCCCTACGACCAAATTAAAACAGTCCTTAAATTATTAATTGTTAATTTTTGATTATTAATTTTTAATTGTTAACATGTATCTTTCTCCAATCATAACAATTCTTATAGGTCTTTTCGTTTGGTTGCTTATCCCCAAATGGCTGAAATACGGCAAGAAAAAGACCCGCCAGAAAATACAGTTCTGGTGCAATATCATCGGAATATTGCTTGTCCTGATAGGAGGCATATCCTTGGTTAGAATGCTGGGCTTCTTGGTGGCCGGCTGACCAAAAAAAAGGAATCCCGCTACGGGATTCCTTTTCTTTTGATTGTTTGCTTTTGAAAAAATAAACGGGACTCTGATTTCAGAGTCCCGTTTGTATTTTAAGAGTTCAGTCTTAGTTCTCTTTGCGGCTTGCCAGCAGAAGTTCCATCATCTTAATGGCACTGACGCTGATTACAGTTCCGGGTCCGAAGATGGCTGCAGCACCGGCTTTGAAGAGGAAATCGTAGTCCTGCGGCGGAATGACGCCACCGACAACGACCATGATGTCTTCGCGGCCAAGTTTCTTGAGCTCCTCGATAACTTGAGGCACAAGGGTCTTGTGACCTGCAGCAAGCGAGCTGACTCCGAGGATGTGGACGTCGTTCTCGACGGCCTGTTTTGCAGCCTCGGCGGGTGTCTGGAAGAGGGGACCCATGTCGACGTCGAATCCGAGGTCGGCGTAGCCAGTGGCTACAACTTTGGCTCCGCGGTCGTGACCGTCCTGGCCCATCTTGGCCACCATGATACGGGGACGGCGGCCTTCGATCTTTGCAAACTCGTCGGTGAGGGATTGTGCTTTCTTGAAGAGTTCGCTGTCTTTGGTCTGTGTGCTGTACACGTTGCTAATAAGATTTATTTTTGCTTTGTAACGTCCATAAACTTTCTCAAGAGCATAGCTTATCTCGCCAAGCGATGCGCGTTTGCGGGCTGCGTCGATGCTGAGTTCGAGCAGGTTGCCTTCACCGCTTTCGGCACATTTTGTGAGGGCGTCGAGGGCGGCCTGGACATCGTCGTTGTTGCGCTCGGCACGCAGTTTGGCAAGACGTTTCAGCTGTGCTTCGCGCACGGCGGTGTTGTCGACCTCGAGGGTGTCGATGGGGTCCTCATGGTCGAGGCGGTATTTGTTGATACCGACAATGGTGTCGACATTGCTGTCGATGCGGCTCTGCTTGCGTGCCGAAGCTTCCTCGATACGCATCTTTGGAATGCCGCTTTCGATGGCTTTGGCCATACCGCCAAGCTTTTCGACTTCCTGTATGTGAGCCCACGCGCGGTGTGCCAACTCGTGGGTGAGGGTCTCTACGTAGTAGCTTCCGGCCCATGGGTCGACGACACGGCAGATGTTGGTCTCTTCCTGAATATAGAGCTGTGTGTTACGTGCAATTCGGGCACTGAAGTCGGTGGGCAGTGCAATGGCTTCGTCGAGGGCGTTGGTGTGGAGCGACTGGGTGTGTCCGAGTGCGGCTCCCATAGCCTCGATGCATGTGCGTGCCACGTTGTTGAAGGGGTCTTGCTCGGTGAGCGACCAGCCAGAAGTCTGGCAGTGCGTACGCAGGGCAAGCGATTTGGGATTTTTCGGGTTGAACTGGTTGACGATCTTTGCCCACAGCATACGTGCGGCGCGCATCTTGGCAATCTCCATGAAGTGGTTCATACCGACCCCCCAGAAGAAGCTCAGACGCGGAGCGAAGTCGTCGATACTCATGCCTGCATTGATACCGGCACGAAGATACTCAAGTCCGTCGGCAAGGGTGTAGGCCAACTCGATGTCGGCGGTGGCACCTGCTTCCTGCATGTGGTATCCGCTGATACTGATGCTGTTGAACTTGGGCATGTGCTTGGATGTGTATTCAAAGATGTCGGCAATAATCTTCATCGACGGCAGGGGAGGATAGATGTAGGTATTGCGCACCATGAACTCCTTGAGGATGTCGTTCTGGATGGTGCCTTGCAGCTGCTCCTGCTTTACACCTTGCTCTTCGGCTGCGATAATGTAGAATGCCAGTACGGGAAGCACGGCACCGTTCATCGTCATCGAAACGCTCATCTTGTCGAGAGGAATCTGGTCGAACAGAATCTTCATGTCGAGGATGCTGTCGACAGCAACGCCAGCCTTACCGACATCGCCTACAACGCGTTCGTGGTCAGAGTCGTATCCGCGATGCGTTGCAAGGTCGAAAGCGACGGACAGACCTTTCTGTCCGGCGGCAATGTTGCGGCGGTAAAAGGCGTTCGACTCCTCGGCTGTCGAGAATCCGGCATATTGGCGGACTGTCCAGGGACGCATGACATACATTGTGCTGTATGGACCGCGAAGGAAGGGAGCAATACCAGCAGCATAGTTAAGGTGCTCCATACCAGCAAGGTCCTCTTTGCCGTATACGGGCTTCACATCGATCTGCTCCGGTGTAGTCCAGTTCTTTTCGATATGGTTCTCTTTCTCCCATTGCTCAAAGCTTTCTTGCTTTTCGCTTTGGGTCTTGAAATCTACATTTGAAAAATTAGGTCTCATTATCAGTATATTATTTGTTTTCGGACTAATTCTAATAAAGTGCAAATATACTATATTTATTTAATATAGCGAAATTTATTTCAAATGCCTTTCCGTGCTCCTTGTTTTGCACAAAACAAAAGGACACTTTTGTATGGTGTCCTTTTGTTGTATTGTTTCTCAATCAAGTGTTTAGCGCTGCTCGGCGTGTTCTTTGGATTTTCTCTTGTGTTTGTTCCAGAAGCCGTAGACTTCGCTGACATTGCCAGCAGTCGTGAAGGCGCTGATTTCGTTTTTGTTGATGTAGTTCATCAGTTTTGAGAACTCGTCCTTGTTGAGCAGTGTTTCCAACTCGATGGATTTCTCGTTGGTGTAGCCGCCAATCACCTCATACATGGTGCATCCGCGCTGCAGGTCGTCGATGATGAAATGGCGCAGTCGGTCGTAGTCTTTCGATACGATGCATACGCGTTTCTTGTTGTTCAGCGTTGCGGTGAAATAGTCGACAACCAGACCGTTGATCCATGTGCCGATAAGTCCGATGACAACCATGCGGAAGTCGTTGATGAAGAATGCAGTGCAGCAGATTACGGCTCCGGCGACCGAAACGGAGGCTCCTATGTCGAAATGAAGGAATTTGTTTACAATTTTTGCAAGGATGTCGAGGCCGCCAGTAGAGGCGTTGATGCTGAACATCAATGCTTGTGACGCGCTCAAAAGCAGGACGAAGCAGCACAGGTCAAGCCATGGGTCGCCCATGACCGACGGCGAACCGGTGACGATGTTGTTGTTGGCGATGTTCTGCCAGGGGAATACCCAATCCCAGAAATCGGTCAATGGACCGAGAATCAATGCCGTATATACGGTTTTGAATCCAAACTCATGGTCTATCAATATGAAGGCGAGGATGAGAAGCACAATGTTTATGCACATAATCCATATACCCAGGCCTTGTCCGTGGGTGAAAATGTTGCTCAGGACGATGGAAAGACCTGATATTGTACCGATAATCAGTTTGCTGGGTACAAGGAAATAGTATACTGCAGCGGCCGTTACCATCATGCCAAGTGTCATGATGATGAGCTCAATCCAGAATTTTCTGGTGGCCAAAATGCTTAAGATTTTATTCATAATTGTTTATTTGTTAGTAAATTATAGTAATTTTTCGTTTTTCGTCTCAGTTTGCAAAATTACATAAAACCATATTACTCCCAAACAAAAGTGCGAAAATAATTTGTTTGAACGGCCGTTTGGTCTTTTCTGTAAAAGAATCTGATGGTTGCCTCTGATGTGGCGTGGACTTTTAACCCACAATCAAATAGTAACATAAGAGCACCTCTAATAATTATTTAAAACGGCGTGGTATGCCTGCGAATACCTAATGAGTAAAGAAAATGCAATGAGCAATTGTACGAATTAAACGAATTGATATTTAGAAATTTGTTTTGCTAACAAAACGCGAACGTTTCGCAAAGCGAGAGAAAAGAAAACTTGTTTGCTTTTCCGAGCCAAAGAAATGTCAACGAAGATAATTAAACGAATTTTTAGAGATTACCATAAAACGTTTTCGGCATCAGCATTGTCGCCGAAGGGTTCAGGATTTTAACGAATGCATAACAAGTGGCAAAAACATACACAAAAAAAGAACCGCCTGTTGGCAGGAGGTTCTTTTTTTACGGTAAAAAGCTTGCGCTTATGCCTCGACGTTTTTTTCGATGGCTAATTTACCTCTGTAATATCCGCATTCGGGACATACATGGTGCATCATGATCTGTGCACCACAGTTGCTGCACGTAGTCAGCTGAGGAACGTCGAGAGCGTCGTGCGTTCTTCTCTTGCGTGTTCTCGTCTGTGAGAATCTGTGTTTTGGATGTGGCATAATTTTATATTTTTATTGTTTATTTTTTTCTTTTTTATTCCCTTAGCCTTTTAGCTTTTTCAAAGCGTCCCAGCGCGGGTCGGTTTCTTCCTTGCCATTCTCACTCTCATCATTGTCGTCGTCGAGCGAGAGGTATTTCAGCATTTCGGGGTCGCAGGTCGGCTTGCCTTCGCTGTCGTCAGGATGCACGCACTGGATAGGCATTGCTATTGCTACATATTCGTACATCCACTGTGCAAGGTCTATTTTGAAGGCCTTTTCGGGCAGTATCGCCACGTCTTCGTCGTCGCTCTGCTCGGTGTCGCTGAACTTCACACACAGGGTCTGTTCCCCCTCCACCGGCCAGGTCATCTCTCCAAGGCATCTGTCGCACGTTGTCCTGACCGCTCCCGAGTACTTGAAATGGAACATCAACATTCGCTCACTTTTTTCCATTTTTACGTCAAATACAACCTTTGCTCCCAGTATTTTTTCATTTTTGTATTCTGAAAAAAAACTGTCATCCAACGTGTAATCATACGTATAAACGCCTGATTTTAAGCCGCTGAACTGTATAGTCGTATCGACACTATGTTCCATTTTTGCACTCTTAATGAGTTTGCAAAAATACAAACATTTTTTAATGTGACAAAAAAAATGTTTTGTTGTGATGTTTTTTTTTCGGAAAAAGTAGGTTGGAACCCTATTCCATTGTGGCGATTTTCATGATGATTTTTTCGAGCTTGGTGCGCATCTGTGCACCTGTGCAGTCGAAGTCGTTGGCGATGACGGCAAAGCAGAGCCGTTGACCCCTTGAGTTGATAATGTAGCCTGCGAAGGCTCGCACACCTGTCATGGAGCCGCTTTTGATGCGGACGTTGATGTTCGATGGCAGGCCGTTGAGCAGGTTCTTGACGGTGCCGTTTTCGCCGGCAAGTGCAAGGGTTTTCTCGTAGTCGCCAAAATAGGGTGTCTTGTATACTTCTTTGAGGAAACGGCACATGAAATCGGTCGTCAGCCTGTTGCGCACCGACAGTCCGCATCCGTCCTCGATGTTCACTCCAGAGTTTTCCAAGTGCAATTTCTGGAAATACTCGCTGACGGCTTTTGCTCCGTTGGCGCTGCTGCCGATGCCATGGCTCTTGTATCCCATGTATCGGTGTATCGCTTCAGCGTACATGTTGTTGGAAGTCATGTTTGTATACTGCGCGATGACGTAGTAGGTGGGCGAGGTGTACTCTAACAGGGTTGTCAGCTTTGAGGGCCGCTTCAGTGATTCGGTGGCGGCACCCGAGACCGATACGCGGTGCTGGCGAAGGTAGTTTGTGAAAAGGTCTGCACAGGTTTGTGCGGGTTTCGGGAGAGACCCGCGCACCGAGAAGTTCTTTGCGTCGATTGGCATGGTGCCATAGCAAGTGCGTATTGACGACCCCGGGTCGCCATAGACGATTATTTGGTCTCCGGTTTTGGCAGCTCCGGTGGTGGCTTCGTTTATGAGGTGCAGCTTCAGGCCTTTGGGCTCCATGCGTGTCACGGTTGCGGGATAGCCAACTTTCGCGCCGGGGGCGTAGTGTATGAAGAACATGTTCTCGTGGAAGTTAAGGCCTCCGACGCCGCATCCATAGTAGTTGCCGATATCGCCCCATTGCCAGTTGTCGTGTAGGGGGCGGTTGTCGAAAATTGTTGCGTCATAGTATACTCTTCCGTCGACGGCTTTGATTCCTGCCGAGGTTATGGCGCGATGCCATGCGGCAAAGAGCGTGTCGGGAAGTGTTTGCCGGTACCGGTACGATCCGAGAAGGGGGTCGCCTCCTCCGATAATGTAGATGTCGCCACGCAGGGTCCCGCTTTTGTCGATCTCGCCCGAATATGAGAGTGTGGTGCGGAAGCGGAAGTTGCTGCCCAGCTTGTCGAATCCCGCTGCGGTGGTCAGCAGCTTTGTCAGCGAGGCGGGTATCATCGAACGCTGCGAGTTGTAGGAGTACACTTCGCTGTTGCGGTCGATGTTGTACACGCATACGGACAACGAGGCATGCTTCATGTCGTTTTCGCGTGCCAGTTCCAAGACGCTCTTTGATAGTGCTGCGGTGTTTTGCGCCATGGCCGATGCCGTTGGCGTGATAAGGGCGCAGACGATTAGGGTGGCTGTGATTAGTCGGGGTACTATGTTGTTTTTCATTGTTCTAAGGTGCTCTTTGAGTTGTTGATTAGTTCTATGTAGTCGAGTATTTTGCTGCGGCCTGTGCCGGAAACCGACGATGTGATGAAGATTGGAGGCAGTTCTTCCCATTCGTTGCTGAGAGCTTTTTTGAAAGCGTTGACGTTCAGTGCTGTTTCGCGTTGGTTCTGCTTGTCGGCTTTGGTGAATACTATCGATAGCGGAATGCCGTTTTGTCCGAGGAAGGATATGAAGTCGAGGTCGATCTGTTGCGGTGTCAGGCGTGAGTCGATGAGCACGAAGGTGTTCATCAGCGTTTCGCGCTGCAGGAGGTAGTCGTTTGTCATTTTCTGCCATTGGGCCCGTGCGCTTTTCGATATGCGTGCATATCCGTAGCCGGGCAGGTCGACAAGATACCACTGTTTGTTGATTAGGAAGTGGTTGATGAGTTGTGTCTTGCCTGGGCGGACGCTTGTCTTTGCGAGGCTTTTGTTGTTCGTCAGCATGTTGATTAGCGAGGATTTGCCGACGTTGGAGCGTCCTATGAATGCGTATTCGGGAAGCCCGGTGTCAGGACATTTCTTGTAGTCGGTGTTGCTTACGACAAAAGTGGCATTCTTGATCTCCATAATGAATAGTTTTTTAGTTGTTTTTGCGTTGTTTTTTGCGCTGTTCGCGTCGTTCGATGCGTTTCTGCTGTCGACGTTGCGAGGGGGTCATGCTTTCGCTGTCGGAGGTTGCCCGGTCGCGGGCTATTTTGTGTTCTTTGAGGAGCATCAGGTCGCTGGCTTCGTCCTCGTTGAGCGATTTGCGGAACCAGGGCATTCTTCGGATGTTTATTTTGAATAGCTTGTGGCGCTCGAATCCGTGGTTCCGGTCCTCGTAGGATTCAAAATGGCGTGTTTTTTTGTCCGGGAAGATGTCTTTGACCTGTACCAGGATGCCTGTCTCGTCGGTTTCGCCGAAGGCGTGGTTGTATGCCGTCCCGAACGAGCGCATCGTTGAGGAGAGGTTCATGTAGGCATTGACCAGAGGTGGCACGTAGGAGCCCATACTTTTGACGGTGCGCATCAGTATCTGATAGTCTTCCTTGTAGTTGCGTCCGTTGAAGAGTGTATAGAGCTCGTTGAGGTCCGATTCTATCTTCATCGGTTCGTTGGGCCATACCAGGCCGTCTTTGTCGGGAAAATGTTTCTGGTAGAAGTATAGAATCATGTCTTTGGCGCGACGGTTCATGTGCGGGTACATGGTTATCTTGCCGAAGTAATAGCGTGTCTCGGGAATCTCCAGCGCTATCGTAGCCAATCCGTCCCACAGGTTGTCGAGCGAATACAGGCCTTTGCGTAGGTTGTTGCCGGGCTGGTATTCGGGTTGCACGAACGAGCGTCCCAGTTCAAGGGTGTAGGGCAGATATTCGTTTATGAACTCGTCTGTGAAGTGGAACAGTTCGGCGGTTGGGGTGTATATCGCGCCGTCGATTGAACGGAACATGTTGCTGCCGTGGATGAAACGATAGCCTCCAACAATCGATTCGTTTTCGGTGTCCCACACAAAGAGCTGCTTGAAGCAGTATGGCTCTGGCAGGGTGTCGAACTCGTCGATGTCGACTGGTTTGCCGGTCCCGCCGCCTTCGGTTGCGAAGGAGAGTTCGCGCAGTCGTCCTATCTCTTGCATGATGTTGGGCGAGAGGTGCGCTGTGGTTACATAAATCTCTTTTCCGCCGTAGTTGGTGCGGCGCAGAAAATTCCTGCTGGATAATTCTGCTTTCAGAAGATTCCTGTCAACGGGAGGAATGATGTAACTTAAATCTTTTGCCATCGTTGTAGGTGTTATGAGATTGTTGGGTGTTCGAAAAGATGGTGGTGGGCGTGAGCCTTATTAAGGGGTTTGTTTTTAGTGGTTTCGACGCAATTGGGATCTGCGCTGTGACTTGTGTCGCAATGCAAAAATAGCATTTTCTTTTCAGAAATCTGTTTTTTTTTGATTATTTTTCTTCTTTTTCATGCTTTTTCCTTCAAGCGGTATACTTCGTTGCGAAGTATGGCGGCCCATTCTTTGGAAGTGTGACTCTCGTCGAAATGCTGCCAGGGAATCGGTTCGCCTATTGTCATCCGGAATGTGTTGCCGCGCTGGGCGAACATCTCGCCGGGGAGTAGAGCCATCTCGAAATTGAATTTTATGCCGAGACGTTTCCTGATGTTTGCTATGGTGTAGAACCGTCGTCTGTTATGAGCGTCGATGTATACGGGTATGATGTCGCGGTGGTGCTGCACGGCTTTTTTGACGACGGTGGGTTTCCATTCGAGGTCGGCAATCTGTCCTTTTATGCGTCGCGAGCATAGGCCGGCAGGGAAGTAGAGCAGTATGTTGTTTCCGGCAAAGGCTTCGTTGATGCCCGATGCGGTTGTGCGGTTCCCGTGCACTTTGTCGATGGGAACGAATACATCCTGCATGGGCTTGAGGTGCATAAGGAAGTCGTTGACGGGAAACTTGATGTCTTTGCGCACTCGCCCCACAGCGGCAATCAGTGCCATGCCGTCGGGTCCGCCCAACGGGTGGTTGGCCACTATGATGGGGTTCCCGTCGGTGGGTATGCGTTCGGTGTTCTGCATGTCGACTTTTACGTCGAGGTATTCAAGAATTGCCTGTGCAAAGTCGGCACCTTCCTTGTCGCGGTTGTCGTATATGCCCTTGTTGATTTCGTCCACGTGCAGAAGCCGGTTCAAAAATCGCAACACTAATCGTGAGACCTTTATGTTCTTGTCGGAAAAAACTTTTTCCAAGTCGATTAATTTTTCCGGAATGTCATTTTTTTTGTCC
This sequence comes from Bacteroidales bacterium, assembly GCA_017522065.1. GTDB lineage: Bacteria > Bacteroidota > Bacteroidia > Bacteroidales > P3 > Colimorpha. The sequence continues at coordinate 138,658 of JAFXAD010000024.1, read as the reverse complement.
ATTAAATATTAAATATATGTATTCTATATTATTAAAGCATGACTTGGTCGGTTGTGCATCGCTGCTGCCGTTTGCAAAAATATAAAAAAAATCGGATTCAAAGAATCCGATTTAATTTTTGAGCATGCATTGGAAACTTGTTCCCGCTGGCTGTTATTCGATTGCGATGGTTTGTGCCAGCTGTTTCTGCTCTTCAGGAGTGAATTTCGGCAGGGTTACTGTCAGAATGCCGTTCTCGACTTTTGCTCCGATGGCATCTTTCTTTACGTTCTCGGGCAGTGTAAGCATCTGCTTGAATTGGGTCGTCGAAAATTCGCGACGCAGGAAGTGACGCTTTTCTTTGTCTTCTTTTTTCTCTTCCTTGGTTTGCATTTCGATCACCAAGTTGTTGTCAGGATCGACGCTGAGGTTCAAGTCCTCTTTCTTCATGCCTGGAATGCTGAGTTCCAAACGGTAATCTTTGTCGCTTTCGCTGACGTTCATTTTAGGAGCTGTCGTCGTGTCTTCGGAGCTGCACATGCCGTTCCAGCGGTTCCAGTTCATCAGTTCATTGAACATTGTGCTCATCAGGTCGTTGTTTCTTGTTGCTACTAACATGGTTTTAATCTCCTATATTTAATTGTTAAACTTTTTATTTTTGATTTGCTTGTTTGTTTCTTTTTTGAACTTCCGAACTCTGTGTCGTTTCTGTATCGTTTCTGAGTTCGTTGTTCACAGTCATATCATGCAACTTTGATGCCACTCGTTTTTGCACCTGACAAAAATTCTGATTTCGGCCAGTTTAGTCATTATATTAATGACAAAATGGCATATTTGTATAGTTTTCCCCACTTCCCGACATGGTTGTGAGGGGTTGTCTATGGAAAAAAAATCATGCAAAAAAAGTCCGAAATCTAATTTTTTGAACGTAAATATGAACAAAAAAAAGTGTTGCTAAAGGCTTATGGTAAATTTTCTTTGCGTTGTAATATGCAGATAAACAGATGAGTGGGTGTTTATGAGAAAATATTTTTCAAAAATTGCTTGCGCATTGAAAAAATAGTAGTATTTTTGCAACTCCAAAACAGAAAAAAAGAAATGGCAAAGAAAAATAAAGACGCAAGAGTACAAGTGATACTGGAATGCACCGAGCAGAAGACCAGTGGTGTGCCGGGAATGTCGCGTTATGTCACGACCAAGAATAAGAAGAACACCCCGGAACGTTTGGAACTGAAGAAATACAACCCGTTCCTCAAGAAAGTAACCGTACACAAAGAAATCAAATAGTATATAGGAGGATTAAGAAATGGCAAAGAAAGTCGTTGCAACACTGAAGACTTCAACCGGCAAAAGTTTTGCTAAGGTTATCCGCATGGTTCGTTCCCCCAAGACTAACGCTTATGTCTTCCAAGAGGAAATCGTTCCCTCTGACAACGTTCAGGAATATTTGAAAAAGAAATAATTGGTTCAGAAAAGATAATTTTTTTCATACGCTTTTGTTTTGCCTCGCTTTCGTGTAAAGCGAGGTTTTTTTTATGCTTTTTGTGGTAATCTCTAAAAATTCGTTTAATTCGCGTTTTGTTTGCAAAACAAATTTCTAAATATCAATTCGTTTAATTAGTATAATTCGCCGTTTTAAATAATTATTAGAGCTGCTCTTCTGTTTTCTCTATTGCAAAAAGCGCCTGTTTCAAAAAAAATGCTTATCTTTGCAAATTGATTTGATATGCTTTTCAGGTGCTTCAAATTGTTTTTTTCGTTCATTCAACTCACAACATAATCATGGGACTCTTCTCGTTTTTTAGCAAAGAAAAGAAAGAAACCCTTAACAAGGGTCTCGACAAAACAAAACAAAATTTCTTTTCAAGACTCTCGAAATCAATACTCGGGAAGTCTACTGTCGATGATGAGGTCTTGGACAACCTCGAAGAGACGCTTATTTCGTCCGACGTGGGGGTCGAGACCACACTGAAGATTATCGAGAATATCCAACAGCGTGTGAAACGTGACAAATATATCGGCATTTCTGAACTTAACGGTATCCTGAAAGCTGAGATTGCAGAACTTTTGAATCAGCATCATGACGATGAATTTGCCGATTTCGATTCACAGCTGCCCAAAAAACCTTATGTTATTCTTGTCGTGGGGGTGAATGGTGTCGGAAAGACAACGACAATCGGCAAGTTGGCATACCAGTTCAAGCAAGCTGGCAAAAGTGTGATGCTTGGTGCCTCGGACACTTTCAGGGCTGCTGCCGTCGACCAGCTCACGATATGGTCCGAAAGGGTAGGGGTTCCTATCGTTTCGCAGGGAATGAATGCAGATCCGGCATCGGTGGCTTACGACACCCTCCAGTCTGCCTTGTCGAAGAACACCGATGTGGTACTGATTGACACGGCTGGCCGTCTGCACAACAAGATTGGTCTGATGAATGAGTTGACAAAGATAAAGAAAGTCATGCAGAAACTCATTCCGGATGCTCCGCACGAAGTGCTGTTGGTTCTTGATGCCTCGACAGGGCAGAACGCTATAGAACAGGCGCGGCAGTTCACGGCTGCTACCGAAGTCAATGCTCTTGCCCTCACCAAGTTGGACGGTACCGCCAAGGGTGGGGTCATTATCGGTATCAGCGACCAGTTCAAGATACCTGTGCGCTACATCGGACTTGGCGAGAAGATGACCGACCTGCAGGTTTTCAATGCCGAGGAGTTTGTAGACTCGCTCTTTGATAATTGATATAGATATAATTCCATTGAAAATAAATATCATCACCCTCGGATGCTCGAAAAACATCGTCGACTCCGAACATATTGCCGGCCATCTGCGTAAAGCCGGATTCCAGCTCTATTTTGACCGTAATCGTAACGATTGCGATATCGTTATTGTCAACACATGTGGCTTTATCGGCGATGCCAAGGAGGAGTCGATCAATGTCCTTCTCGAACAGATTGCTGTGAAACAGCGTGGTCGCAAACAGCGTCGTCTCATTGCTGTCGGTTGTCTGATAGAGCGTTACAAAGAAGAGCTTCGTACCGAGATGCCTGAGATCGATGCCTTTTATGGTGTCCATCAATGGGGCGAACTGGTTCGGTCGCTTGAGGCTGAGTTCCACGATTGCCTCGAGGCGGAGCGTATGCAGTCTACGCCGCGTCATTATGCCTACCTGAAAATCAGCGAAGGCTGCAACCGGAGCTGCTCCTATTGCGCAATACCGCTAATAAGAGGTCGCCATGTGTCGCGCCCGATTGACGAACTGGTCGAAGAAGCCCGTCGGATGGTTGCAGAAGGCGTTAAGGAAATAATTGTAATAGCGCAAGATACCACCTACTATGGCATGGACCTCTATGGTGAGCGCCGACTTGGGACGTTGCTCTCGCGGCTTGCCGAAGAGAGTGGTGCCGAATGGATTCGCCTGCACTATACCTATCCCTCCTCCTTCCCGCAGGATGCCATCGAAGCCATAGCCCGATATGAAAATATATGCAAGTATATCGATATCCCGTTGCAGCATATCGACAGCCGCTTGCTGACATCGATGCAACGCGGCATTGACCGTGAGGGCACACTGCAGCTGCTCGAACGTTTCCGCAAGGCGATTCCTGATGTCGCAATCCGCACTACGCTGATTGTGGGGTATCCTGGCGAAACGGAAGTTGAATATGATGAGCTTAAGGAATTTGTGCGGGGAGCCCGCTTTTCGCGTATGGGTGTCTTCGCCTATTCGCCCGAAGAGGGTACTGCAGCTTACGCGTTGGGCGACCCGGTGACGGAAGAGGAAAAACAGCGCCGTATCGACGAACTTATGGCTATACAGGAGGAGATATCATTGAAGGAGAATCAGTCATGCATAGGCAAGCAGTATAAGGTAATCATCGACCGTCGCGAAGGCGATTATTGGATTGGCCGTACGCAGTACGACTCGCCCGAGGTCGATGACGAGGTGCTGATAGCCGACAATGGTTCTTATGCGTTGCGGGTTGGTGAATTTTATAATGTTGTTGTCACCGATGCCCTTGAGCACGATTTGTACGGTCGCATCGTGGACTGATATACATGCGCGATTAAAGTAAACTTACGAATAAAAAAACAGGAGGTATCCGCTTGGGACACCTCCTGTTTTGTGTAATTAATATACGTGTTCTCTACTTGATCAGGAACGAGAACTTGTTGAAGTTCTTCAGTGCAATACCCGTTCCGCGAGCCACGGCGCGCAGGGGGTCTTCGGCAATGTGGACGTTGAGTTTTGTTTTGGATTTGATTCGCTGGTCGAGACCTCTCAGCAGCGAACCACCACCGGCCAGGTATATGCCGTTCTTGTAGATGTCGGCTGCCAGTTCGGGCGGCGTGTCGGCCAGGGTTTCGAGGATTGCCGACTCGATGCGGGCGATGGATTTGTCGAGGGCATGTGCAATCTCTTTGTAGTTGACAAAGATGGTCTTCGGCAGACCCGTCAGCAGGTCGCGTCCTGGTGTCTCGAATTCGTCGGGCGGAGTGTCGAGTTCCGATATTGCGGAGCCAACGGCAATCTTCACCTTTTCGGCGGTGCGGACACCAATGACGATATTGTGCTGTTTGCGCATGTATTCAATGACGTTTTCGTTGAACTCGTCGCCTGCGACTTTGATTGACTTGTTGCAGACAATGCCTCCAAGCGATATGACAGCGATTTCAGCCGTACCGCCTCCGATGTCGACAATCATGTTGCCGTTGGGTTCGAGCACGTCGATACCGATACCGATGGCGGCAGCCATAGGCTCATGAATCATTCTGATTTCCTTTGCTCCGGCCTGCTCGGCACTTTCGCGTACAGCGCGTTCCTCAACGTTGGTGATGCCCGAAGGGATGCAGATAACCATACGCAGGGCTGGCGGCATGAAGCTGCGGCTGATGTTGGTCATCTTGATGAGTTCGCGGATGAGGTGCTGTGCCATCTCGAAGTCGGCAATGACGCCGCCTTTCAAGGGGCGCACAGTCTCGATATTCTTGTTGTCGGTCTTTCCGTCCATCAGTTGGGCGCGTTTGCCGACAGCTTCGATCTTGTTGGTGTTTTTGTTGTAGGCTACAATGGAGGGCTCGTCGATAACCACTTGGTCGTTGTATATGACAATCGAGTTGGCGGTACCCAGGTCCATAGCCAGTTCCTTATTGAAAAATGAGAGAAGTCCCATGTCCTAATCTGTAGTTTTATCCGTTTTGATTTAGTGTGTCTGCTGTAAAGTTAAAAAATGTATACGCAAAAGATGAATTATTGTTTCGTTTTTTTCTCAATATTCTCTCAGCCGAAACTCTGCGAGCGGATATGGCTGAATTCCAATTAGTGTTTGAAATGGCGTTTCCCTGTGATAACCATGGCGATATGGTTTTTCTCGCAATAGTCGATGCTGTCCTGGTCGTGGATAGAGCCTCCCGGATGGACCACACCGGTGATGCCGGCCTTGTGTGCAATCTCCACACAGTCGGGGAAGGGGAAGAAGGCATCGCTTGCCATAACAGCTCCGTTGAGGTCGAATCCGAACGACTGTGCTTTGGCTATAGCCTGACGGAGGGCGTCCACACGGCTGGTCTGTCCTGTGCCGCTGGCCAGGAGTTGTCCGTTCTTTGCGAGCACAATGGCGTTGCTTTTTGTATGCTTGACGAGAATGGTGGCAAAAGCCATATCGGCAGCCATCTCGGGTGTGACCTTTGTCGAGGTGACGCTCTCGGTGAGTTCGGAGGCTTTGGGCACTACGCTGTCGCGGTCCTGGACAAGGACACCGTTGAGCACGTTGCGGAACATGGTGTTGCTCATCTTGAAGTCTTTGCGGCGCAGGATGATGCGGTTTTTCTTGCCGCGCAGCACTGTCAGCGCGTCTTCGTCGTAGTCGGGAGCTATGCAGACTTCGAAGAATATCTTGTGCATCTCTTCAGCCACCTCTTTTGTGACTTTGCGGTTGGTGATGAGGATTCCGCCAAAGGCGCTGACGGGGTCGCCGGCAAGAGCATCTTTCCATGCGTCGAGCAGGGTGTCGCGGACTGCCATTCCGCAAGCGTTGTTGTGCTTGAGGATAGCGAAAGCGGTTCCCTCGATGTCGTCTATCAGGCAGCAGGCAGCATCGATGTCGCCCAAATTGTTGTAGCTGATTTCTTTGCCGTTAAGTTTGTCGAAGCAGGCGTCGATGTCGCCGTAGAACCATCCTTTCTGGTGGGGGTTCTCGCCGTAGCGCAGTTCGGAGCATTTGTCCACGCTGCATTTGAATACGGGCAGGTTTTCCGTCTTGTTGAAGTGGTTGAAGATGGCAGTGTCGTAGTGGCTGCTGACGCCGAAGGCATAGCAAGCGAAACGGTGGCGGTCCTCAAGTGTGGTGGCGCCGTCCTGTTCGGTGTATATCTTCAGGAATTCGGCATAGCGGTCCACCGAGGGGACGATGATGACGTCCTTGTAGTTCTTGGCGGCAGCGCGGATGAGGGAGATGCCGCCGATGTCGATTTTCTCGATGATGTCCTGCTCTTCAGCGCCACTTGCCACAGTCTGTTCGAAGGGGTAGAGGTCGACGATGACGAGGTCGATTTCCGGGATTTCGTATTCGTTGAGTTGTTCGCCGTCGCTGAACATGTCGCGGCGGCTGAGGATGCCTCCAAATACCTTGGGGTGTAGCGTTTTCACGCGGCCACCAAGGATTGAGGGGTATCCGGTAAGGCTTTCGACGGTGACGGCATCTATACCGAGGTCTTTGATGAATTTGTAGGTGCCACCGGTGGAGTAGATGGTAACACCGTTTTTGTCCAAAGCCTTGACGATATCTTCAAGGCCATCTTTATAATAAACCGATATCAGCGCGTTCTTTATTTTTTTTGTTTCCATTGTGTTTGGTAAAGGGTAAAGTTTATAGATGATCGTGAATATGTGATTTGTCGCTGTGCAAAAGGGGTGGGCTCAGTCGCCCATCTCGATGCCGACGCCCTTGGCGGTGTGGACGAGACGTTCGTTGGGGTCGATTAAGTGTGGAGTCCGGACGGCCTCTTCAAGGCTGACACCGACGATGTCGGGATGGTGGTAAGCTACCATTTGTCCGAAGCGGCCTTCGAGAACGAATTCCATGGCGCGAACGCCAAATTCCGTAGCCAGAACGCGGTCGAAAGCGATGGGGGTGCCACCGCGTTGCAGGTGGCCGAGGATGGTGCAGCGTATGTCGTGCTCGACACCGGCTTCTTTGAGGTCGGCGGCCAGTTGCTCGCCTACGCCACCGAGTTTGACGTGCTGGTAGCCCACTTCGCCGGTCTCGGTTCCGGTGACAGTACCGCCTTTAGGCATGGCTCCTTCGGCAACGACAATGATGCAATAGCCGCGACGTTTGTTGTAGCGTTGTTCGATTTTGGCTTTTACCTTGTTGATGTCGTACGGTATTTCAGGTATAAGGCATATATCGGCGCCGCCAGCAATTGCGCTATGCAGTGCAATCCAGCCGGCATCGCGTCCCATAACCTCCATGATGAAGACGCGGTTGTGTGAGGCTGCGGTGGTCACCAGTTTGTCGATAGCGTCGGTGCAGATCTGGACTGCTGTCTGGAATCCGAAGGTATAGTCGGTCATCGAGAGGTCGTTGTCGATGGTTTTCGGAACGCCAACGATGTTGAGACCCTTGTTGTAGAGCCCGAGCGAGATGCGCTGGCTGCCGTCGCCACCGATGTTGATGACGGCGTCGATGCCGAGGTATTGCAGTTTGCGAAGCATCTCGTCGCTGCGGTCGACGGTGGTCCATGTTCCGTCGTTTTGTTTTACCGGCCAGGCGAAGGGACCGCCTTTGTTAGTGGTGCCGATAATAGTGCCGCCTTGAATCTGAAGGCCTTCGACGCGTTTCTCGTCAAGGATTTCGATCTCGGTGGGCTCGCGAAGGACGCCGTTGAAGGATTCGATGCATCCCACCACTTCCCAGTCGTTTTCTTGAGAAGCGCGTTTGACGATGCCGCGAATCACAGCGTTGAGACCTGGGCAGTCGCCGCCCCCTGTAAGGACCATTACTCGTTTTAGTGCCATGAGCTTTGAAGTATGAGGTTTGATGGTTATTGAGTATGCGTTATAATGTCGGTGTTGTGTAAGGTGTTGATGGAATTGGATTTGTAGTGATAATTCGTAAAAAATACGATTTACAAAAATAGTTTTTTTATTTTAAATATTCAATTATAAAAATAAAAATAGTAACTTTGCATTTTTAAAACCATTAATTTATGAGAGTTAGGAATTATGCACTTACGGCATTGTTGCTGATGATTGCGACAGTGGTCCGCGGTCAGAGCCTGGCCGACTATCAGTACAGTACCGGCAACGACAGTTCGCGTTGGTATACACTCGACAGCACTCGAAACCTGCTTGCTCTCGGGTCGTCGGCCTACTATAGGACGTCACAGTTAGAGTTGATGGGATTCGAATTCCCGTTCGCCGACACGACGTACACTCAGTTCTCGGTAACTCACGACGGCAACCTGCGTCTCGGAAGCGTGCTGGCCTTGTCGTCCTCTGGCAACCAGGGTTCTCCGTTCCATCCCTCGCGAGCAGGAAACAACAACCCCAAAATCAATTTTATGGGGTGCGCCGGCTATTCATCGGACAGCAATTATGTGCATAAACAGACGTTCGGACAGGCACCCGACCGCGTGACTGTTGTCGAATTTGCATTGCAGACGTATAATTCTTACTCACGTCCGTCGCTGCTGAGGTGGCAGGTGCAGATGTACGAAAATGGCGACATCGAGATAGTGTATCCTTCTCAGGCACCGCCACGATTGCCAAATGCCAGCCATCAGCAGGGAATGTGCGTTGACGAGACCGATGTGTGGATTGTGGACGAAAACCACGTGGCCACCCACTATACCAATGGATGTGCCACAATGATTCCGGCCGGCTGCTGGCCCGACGTGAACCGTTACTATCGGTTTGCGTTCCCTGTCAACGTATGCCCGTCGCCGTCGTCGTTGTCGGCGATAGCGATTGGCGACACCACTATGACGTTGCGGTGGGGAAATCCAGGATATTCGTCCGAGTTTTTGGTAGAATATGGAACAAGTGCAGCTGCCGGTAGCGGTACTGTGTTGCAGACCAGCGACACGGTCATTACCATCGAGGGGCTGATACCCAACACGCAATACCATGTACGAGTCCGTTCGGTATGCGATGTCGGCGATACGAGCAATGCAGCGTATATAATAGTGCGCACCCTGTCGGTCTCACCAGTGTCGGAGTTCCCGTATTTCTGCGATTTCGAAGAGGCTGACGAACGGGGTGGCTGGATTATCCCGCATGGCAATCTGTCGACATTCTGGTGCGTGGATACGGCCGTTAACAACACTCTGCAAGGTAGTTATGGTATGTACATCTCGCAAGACACCGGACGCACCAACACTGGAGGCGATCAATGGATAGGAAGCTATGCCTATCGAGACATGAACCTCATGTCGGGCGACTGGCGCGTGACGTTCGACTGGCGAGCCTACGGCGAGTGGGAAGGGTCGGGCAGTGGCGTTTCCTATTTCCACTTCATGCGCGCCTTTCTTGTGCCGTCGTCTGTAAACTTCACTGTGCAGACACCTGCGTCATTTCCTCTTCAGCCGCATAGCAGTGCGGTACCTAATGGCTGGATAGACCTCAATCCGGGCAATGTGTTTGTCGGACAGCAGACATGGACATCATTCGAAGGTGTCGTGTCGGTACCTGCAACCGGATGCTATCACCTCGTTTTTTACTGGGAAACTGACGGATATCCGCCCGATCTCGATATGCCTGCTGCGGTCGACAATATAGGATTGGAGATGTTGCAGTGTCCACAGCCACAGGGGATTGCCACTGATATGACAGACGGAGAGGTGATGCTGAGCTGGCATCGGGGCGGCAGCGAGACACTTTGGTTGCTCGAATATGATGGATTGGAAGTCTATGTGCAAGACACTTTCTACCTTATCACAGGTTTGCAGCCCAACACATACTACACCTTCGTGGTGCGTGCCGTTTGTGGAGCTGGCGATACCAGCCTCGCCAGCGTAGCCACCTTCCGTACTCCGGAAGGACAGGCCGAGAGCCACTTCCCATACAGCTGCACATTCGAGGATACGCTTGCCGCGACCCAATGGGTCGTCATCGGTGACGGCCAGACCAATAGCTGGTACATAGGCAGTGCGACCAACAATACGCCAGATGGCACCCGCTCTATATACATATCGTCCGATGGAGGTACCACCAACAGTTACGACGGCAGCACGTCGTCGATAAGCTATGCTTACCGCCGGTTCCTTTTCGATGCGGGCGACTACTACTGCACTTTCGATTGGCGCTGTTTGGGAGACGAGGATTTCCACTTCATGCGAGCATTCTTAGTGCCAGCAACGTCGTTGCCATCGGCAGGCACGTTTCCGATAGCCAACAACCACTATACGGCAGTCCCTGCCGGTTGGGTGGACCTCAACCCACAGTCGCACTACATGAGTGGAGAGACTGACTGGGTCACGCATACTACCACTTTCACCGTAGCCGACAGTGGCGATTACGCCCTTTTGCTGATGTGGGAAAACGATGACTATACGCCCGGCAATCCGCCCGCCGCAGTGGACAATATCGCAATTGGTTTCGTCAGTTGTTCGATACCTTTTGATGTTGAGGCACTCGCGATGCAGACATCGGTCGAACTGTCGTGGAACAGTGGGTCGGATGTTTCATATTGGTTGGTGGAGTATGGCGACACGTCGTTTATAGCATATACACCGTCGTGCATTGTCAATGGTCTCGATGCCAATACCGAATACACCTTCAGCATCTCGTCTATCTGCTACAGTGGCGATACCAGCCTGTCGGCCACGCAGATTGTTCGCACCGAGTGCGAGGCTGTTGCTTCGCTGCCGTACTTCTGCGACTTTGAAGCGTATGCACTTGGCATGGGAAGCAACGAACAATTCATACCTTGCTGGGGACGTGCTCTGAACCATAGCAGCTACACCCCACAAATCTCTGATGATGTTGAGGACGGAAACAACTGTCTGTATTGGAACATCACTTCCGGACTGCTCGACAGTGTATACATTCTGCTTCCGGAACTCGACGAGTCAATCGACATAACCTACACCGAGTTGCGTTTCAAGGCCATGATGTTCGACTATATGGGACTGTTCGAAATCCCGACGGTAACAGTCGGCACAATGGCCGATGCCGAAAGTCCGCAGACATTTGCTCCTGTTGCCACAATGAGTATCGATAGCGACACGGGCTTTGCAAATTATAGCGTATCACTCGACAGTTACGAGGGACCCAATCGTCATGTGGCCATCCTGGCCACCGTAAGTGGTGACAACTACGCCTCGGCGATGTTTTTTATGGACGACATAGGGTTGTACGAGTTGCAGGTCTGCCGTCGCCCCACTGCGCTAATGGCCGAAACAGGAGTAGACAGCATAGCATTGACCTGGAGTGTTGGAGGCAATGAACAATCGTGGATAGTCAGCTATGGTGACACAATGGTGTCGACGTCGTTGCCCTCCTATGTGGCCCGCGGTCTTGTTGCCGACACCGAATATCTGTTCTCGGTTCGTTCGGTCTGCAGCTTTGGCGACACATCCGAGAGTCTCATTGGCAGATTCCGTACCGACACTGTAGCGACTCCACCGTTGCCGCCCGATACAGTCGAGTGTCTGCCAGTGACAGACCTACAGATTACGATCGATGATTATGAGCTGACAGTGACATGGAACGGCGAAGCTGCCATGTATATCGTTCAGATAATTAGCGTCGGCGAGGTTGTTTACCATAGCGACACCGTCACAGGAAGTCCGTATCACTTCGATTTTGAGGGAAAAGCTGGCTATTGGCAAGTGCGTGTACGTCCGCTGTGCGAGGGCGGTGTACTCGGCGAATGGCGCGAGAGCGAGGAGTTCGATACACCGCTTTGTATCGGCATCGGCAAATCAGAGAAGATAGAACTCGTTCTTTCGCCCAATCCCACAGAAGGCGATGTCGTGCTGACGATTGCAGGAGGGGAGGGGTCCTTCGACGTAAGGGTATACAATCTGACGGGTCGCGAGGTCCTGTCGGTGGGCGATGCCGTCTTGTCGTCGTCGGCTTTGACGCTGCCTGTTGGCGGACTGCCATCGGGCACATATTTGGTTCGTGTCATCGGGCGCGACGGCACTATTGTGCGCAAACTTGTCAAGAAATAAGCTCCACATCGTTGTCATGTGAAAAAAATATCTTATTTTTGACAGCCGAAAAATAACGGTTTTTAGAAACTAAATTCTTTGTAAGAAGTTGAATTCTATTTTTCTGCAAAGAAAACAACAAAAAAGCTAATATAACTATATATTTATGAAACTGGAATTTTTAGGAGCAGCGCAGGAGGTAACAGGTAGCAAGCACCTTATCACGACGAAAAAGGGACTGAAAATATTGCTCGACTGCGGCATGTACCAAGGCAAAGGCCTCGAGACCGACGCTATGAACCGCGACCTCGGGTTCGACCCCAGGGAGATTGACTATCTGATTCTTTCGCATGCCCATATTGACCATTCCGGTCTGATACCATACATTTACAAGCAGGGATTCAACGGCGTGGTGGTATGTACACCCGCCACGCGCGACCTGTGCGCCATAATGCTTGCCGATGCCGGTCGCATTCAGGAGTCGGATACGCAGACTTTCAACAAGAAACGTCAGAAACAAGGACTCGAAGCCGTCGAACCCATCTATACCGAAGAGGATGCTCAGGCCTGCATGCAGTGTTTCATCAGTGTGCCTTACCACAAGAAGTTCAATATCGAAGGCGAGGTCACCCTCGAGTTCTTCGATGCCGGCCACATACTCGGCAGCGCAATGGTATATCTCGAGATACGTGACGGACGACGCACCATCAAGCTCGGCTTTACCGGCGACGTGGGCCGCTACGACAAGCATATTCTCAAGAATCCCGAACCCTTCCCGCAGGTCGACTATCTGCTTATGGAGTCGACATACGGCGACCGCCTTCATACGACACTCGACACTGCAGAGCAAGACCTCCTCATGGCCACACTCGACACCTGCACCAAGAAGAAGGGCAAGCTCATCATCCCATCCTTCGCCATCGGACGTGCGCAGGAAATCATCTATGCCTTCGACCGTCTACGCTCCAAAGGTCTACTCCCCGACATCGATGTCTTTGTCGACAGCCCGCTGAGTGTCAATGCCACCAACATCATGCGGATGCACCCCGAATGCTTCAACGACGACATCATAGCCTACATGAAGGACAATCCCGACCCCTTCGGTTTTGATCGCCTGCAGTACATCCAGTCCGTCGAAGCTTCGAAGGCTCTCAATGTGCGACATAAACCGTGCATCATCATCTCAGCTTCGGGTATGATGGAAGCCGGACGCGTCAAGCACCATCTGGCCAACAATATCGACAATCCTTCCACCACGATACTCTGTGTCGGATACTGCGAGCCGTCCACCTTGGGCGCCAAGATTATGCGCGGCGACAAGCACGTCTCCATTTTCGGTCATGTCTACGAGGTGCGGGCTGACTTGCGACGCATCGAGTCGTGGTCCGGCCATGGCGACTACGAAGAGCTGATTCGCTACATATCCTGCCAGGAAAAACGCCGCTTGAAGAAGATTTTCCTTGTCCACGGCGAAGCCGAGACACAGGAGCATTTCAAGGCAACGTTGAACCAACGCGGATTCAAGCGCGTCGAGATAGCCACCTTCCGCGAAGCTGTAGAGATTTGAGAACGGAAAGCGGAAAACGGAAAGCGGAAAACTGATAGCGAATAACTGAAAGCTTTAACTCCGTCCGATAATGAAAATAAAACGAAAATAATTAAAAATCATAGTAATAACTTCTGATACATAACTATTGTCCCCTTCACTCCCCCTCTCACTCCCCCATCACTCCCCACCTTTAAACCCTATAACTCTTCAACCCTAAAACCTTTTAAAAAAATGATAACATTCGTCATTGCGGTTATTCTTCTGCTGCTGGGATATTTTGTTTATTCCAGGCTTGTAGAGCGTGTGCTGGGAGTTGACGGCAGCCGCACCACACCTGCCGTTGCCCATCCCGATGGTGTCGACTATGTCCCCATGAAGCCCTGGCGCATTTTCCTTATTCAGTTTCTTAATATTGCCGGTGTCGGACCCATCTGTGGAGCCATAATGGGAGCCCAGTTTGGTACGGCGTCGTTCTTGTGGATAGTTTTCGGATGCATCTTCGCCGGTGCAGTCCACGACTTCATCAGCGGATTCATCTCCATCCGTCAGGACGGTGCCTCGTTGCCCGAGATCCACGGCACCTACCTTGGCAACGGCATGAAGCAGTTCATGCGCGGATTCACAGTGTTGCTGATGATTCTTGTCGGAGCCGTCTTTGTAAATACTCCGGCAGTGTTGCTCAACCAGAATTTCACACCCGATTGGAACATTTTCATCTGGGTTGGCATCATTTTCGCATATTATCTTATTGCCACCATGCTGCCCATCGACAAGCTTATCGGCCGCATCTATCCTGTCTTCGGACTCCTCCTTCTCGGCATGGCTGTGGCCATTGTCGTAGCCTTCATCGTCTATCGTCCCGAGTTGCCCGAGGTGTGGAGTGACCTCTCCAACCAGCTGAATGCTCGTGGCGACGGAGCTCTCTTCCCACTGATGCAGACCCGTACGCATGCTCCGCACACACCGCTGTTCCCGATGATGTTCATCAGCATCGCCTGTGGAGCCATCAGCGGTTTCCATGCCACGCAGAGCCCGTTGATGGCCCGTTGTATGGTCAACGAGAAACAGGCACGCCCCATTTTCTATGGAGCCATGATAACCGAAGGCGTTGTGGCCCTGATTTGGGCAGCAGCAGCCACAGTGTTCTATCATGACCCTGTGCTCGCTGCCAAGACTATGACTGTCAATGCTTCGGGCGATACTGTTCTGCTCGGAGGCAACGCCATGGTGGGCGTCATTGCCAGCACATGGTTCCCACGGGTCATAGCCGTCATCTGCATCCTCGGCGTCATCAGTGCTGCCGTCACCAGCGGCGACACAGCCCTGCGCTCGGCCCGCCTCATCGTTGCCGACTTCATGCATGTCGACCAGAAGCCCGTTGGCAAGCGTTTCCTCGTCGCTCTGCCCGTATTTGTCATATCAGCAGCCCTGCTCGTGTTCTCATTGGCCAATCCCGTAGGTTTCGACTACATCTGGCGCTATTTCTCATGGGCCAACCAAGTCCTCGCCATGGTCACCCTGTGGGCCATCACTGTCTTCCTCGTGCAGCACAAGCCCCGCAGCGCTTGGTACCTGCTGACACTGTTGCCCGCACTCTTCATGAGTATGGTCACCATCAGCTTCATCTTCGTCGCCCAGAAGGAAGGTCTTGGCAGCATTATTCCTGCCACCTATGGTTACATCATTGCCGGCGGTATCACTGTTTTCCTGTGGGGTCTTTTCGTCCGTTGGAAAGCCGGCTACAGAAAAAATACCAGCCTGAACAATAAATAAAAACGACGTGCGTTATAAATAAAATTCGGAATAGAAACTTGAACAGCTCTCCAATGCGTGTTCAGAATAACTTAAAATATTAAACATTACTATATCAATAATATGAAAAGACTCTTCACCCTCGCATTAGTGCTTTCCATAGCAGGCTCTGCGCTTGCTGGCGGTGGTCCTCGCAAGAACAGCCGCACCGAGATGGGCATCCACGGCAACGCCCTCTATGTCATTGAGTACACGTATAACATGTTTGGTGGCAAGAACGGAGGTCGGCAGCTTGTATGCATAGACAGTATAACTTTTGACAAACGCGGCAATTTTGCCGACAAGATCCGTCGCACCAATGGTGAATATACCTATTTCTCCTACTATTTCGACGTCAACGGCTACGCCCTCGGCTGGAACGAGTACAACAAGGCCAACCAGCTGACCGGCCGTACGGCATACCTCAACGACAAGAACGGCAACCGCATTGCCCGTACTGTCTATATGAAAGAGCGTATGTCGAAGAAAGAGACCAGCAAGTACGAGAACAACCGCCTTGTCGAGGAACAGAGCTACGGTGCCGACGGCCAGATGACCGAGCGTCGTGTCTACAAGTACGACAACATGGGCAACAACACCGAACTCGAGTTCTACAACCCCGAAGGCGACCTCATGCAGCGCTACCTCTACAAGTACGACAATCGCGGCAACCGCATCGAGTGGCGCTTCTACGATGCCGACGAGTTCCTTGTAGCCCTGACCACCTACTACTACGACGACCACGACAACGTCGTCGAAGTCAGCTCGTTCAACTACGACGAGCACCTGAACTGGAAGCACAGTTACGTCTACGAGTACGACGAGGACGACAACTGGGTACGCCAGACCATCTTCCGCAACAACAACCCCTATCAGGTCATTGAGCGCGAGATTGCTTTCCCGGCAGATTGACCTTGGGCATAATACTTAATACCATAAGTAAATAGAGAGTACCACCTCGCGGTTTGGTACTCTCTATTTTTGCAATGACATTTATGAATTGAAAATTGATTATATTCTGCTTTGCGGATTGCAAATCCGTCGTAACGGAATGGCTTTTCGCTCGCTCGCGAGCGTGATTTTAAAACAGGAATTTCCATAAATCATCCAGGAATTGCCAGAAATAATTTAGACATCGACATTAACTTCATTTCCGACGCAGTCGGAAACCATTTCCAAGATTCCATCAGAATTCAAAGATTTGCCAGTGCTCTTAAAATAAAAGATTTCCAAGATTTTCAAGATTTCGCTCGCTCGCGAGCGGGAGGCCCCCAACGCGGGAGACTAAACCCGCAAGCAATATATGTGGCATTTGCAAATAATAAAAGCTCCGCAGAATCGGTGGCGATCCTGCGGAGCTTCGGTCGTAGACAAGTGTTTGCCTCAGGGCACCAGCACGAGGCGTAAGCCGAGGTTGACGACTTCGGCGTTGTCGGAGGGCAAGTAGGTACAGTATTCACTCATAGAAATGAAATATGAGAATTGAAAATTTAAATCACTTGTCACATGTCACATACACATCCGGTAGATGCTTACCACATCGTCCTTGGTCAGCGGGCGGAAGCCGGGGATGGTGCCATTGTAGGGCAGTACGGCCTTGGCTGCCATCGAGTCGAAGTGGCTCTCGTCGATGTTGAGCTCGGGCAGGGTACGCTTCAGGCCGAGGATGTCGAAAAGGAAGTGGCTGAGTTGGTCGATGGCGCGCAGGGCCAGTTCGCGTTGGGGCAGGGTGGGGTCGAGGCCGAAGACGGTGATGCCGAAGCGGGCAATGCGCGGCGTTGTCTCGTCGTCCATACAGAACTCGAGCCAGCGCGGTGAGAGGATGGCCAGGCCATGGCCGTGGGTGATGTCGTATACGGCCGACAGCTCGTGCTCCATCGGGTGGCAGCTCCAGGCCTGTCCCTTGTCGGCACCGATGAGGCCGTTGATGGCCCACGACGATGCCCACATCAGGTTGGCGCGGGCCTCGTAGTTGTCGGGCTCGCGCATAGCGATGGGTGCGTAGCGGACAATGGTGCGCATCATACCCTCTATGAAGGTGTCAATCATAAACATGGGCTCGCCGGTGGTGAAGTATTCCTCCATCAGGTGCGAGAATATGTCGGCGCTGCCGCAAGCCGTCTGGTAGGGGCTGACGGTGTAGGTGAGTGAGGGGTCGAGGAACGACACTTTGGGGAACAGCAGTGGGCTGAGGCGGCCGCGCTTGTCGTCGGTCTCGGGGTTGCTGATGACGCCGCCGCTGTCCATTTCGGAGCCTGTGGCCGAGAGGGTCAGCACGCTGACGATGGGCAGGGCCTTGTTGACGGGCGACCATTTCTCGTAGTCGAAGAAGTCCCATGCGTCGTGGTCCACGCAGGCTGCTGCGGCAATCCATTTGGTGCAGTCGATGGTGCTTCCGCCACCGACGGCCAGCAGCACGTCGATGTTGTGCTCCTTGCAGAGGCGTGCCCCCTCGCGCACCGAGCCGATGCGGGGATTGGGTTCGATGCCGGGCAGCTCATAGAGCTCCATACCAGCCTTCTTGACCTCCTCAACCACGCGGTCGTAGAGGCCTATGCGCTTGATGCTGCCACCACCGTAGGTGAGGAGCACGCGTTTGCCGAATTTCTTCAGTTCTTCGCCGATAAGGGCCAGTTTCTCGTGACCAAAATGAATCTTGACAGGGTTTTGAAAAGTAAAGTCGTGCATAGTATTTGTTTTTAATTAGTGACAAGCGAATTGAGATATCAATACGATAAACGTTTTTAGCGAAAAAATATTATATCCGTTTGTAGAAACTTATTTTTATTATAATTTTGTCAATCCGAGAATTTTTCGTACTTTTGCAAATCGAAAACAACGACAAAATGGAATCACAAGTAGCATGCACAACGCCGACGAAACCTGATGTCTCGCAAGCTCGAAAAGATGCAAAGACCCATACTGCAATTCCAGAAGGCTGTGTTGCGGGCGAGGAATTCAATCGCGTTTTTGAGCAGAAAATACGCGCCAACAAGCAGACGGTGGCCACGCCCAAAGAGCGGCTGCACACCGTCGAGGAGTTTATCGACAAGTTGGAACAGGCTGTGCTGGAGAGGCTATGAGGGTCTACACGGTCAGAATCCTCGACACGGCCTTTGCTGACATTGGCGACATTGCCGACTATATTGTTTCAGTCAGCACTCCTGAACACGCGGCCAAATATGCGCGGGAGCTGCAGGCTGAGATTATGTCGCTGAGTTATCTGGCAGGTATCATACCCGAAAGCCGTTACCGTTCCGTTCGGCACTACCACCCTCACGCCAAGCAAATGCGCACCCACAACAAGCAGCTGAACATCATTTTCCATATCGAAGGCAACGTGGCGATAGTGGACAAGATATTGCCCTCGAAAATGATTATCAACTAATTGAATATGGATTATAATATTTATAACTCGCTGATTTTTACCCTTACAGATTGCACAAGTAATCGGAGAGGATGAAGGATCTGCTCGTGGCCGTTCCGGTAGCGTAGCGGAGAACAAAAGTTTCCCTTTGTTTTTAATTCATTTGCCTGCACCTGCCGCAGACTTCCGCCACTTCAACTTCATCTTCGACTACAAGAACAATATGTTCTACTTGAAGTGGATCGAATAAAATATGGTCAACCGCCTATGACACCGCATGTCGCGGGTTACAAAAGTTTTTTTGAAATTGAAACAGGGTTTTACAAGGGTGTTATGAGATCAAAAGGCGGTGAAAAGAGTGTCTCAAGGTCCAAATGAAATTAAAACGGCCGAAAAGAATGTATTCTGGTGCAATTAAAAAGGAAACACTGTAAAATAAACATCACGATAACGGCCTTGCAATGATGCAAGGCCGTTTTTGCGTTTTGCAGTGGTATGTCGTTGGTTCAGACGACAGCGGTCATTGCAATGATGCGGAGCGAATAATTTACAAGATTTATATGATTTCGCGAGGCCGCAGGCGAGCAGGAGATTTACTTTTCGAGTAAAAATTTATATTTTTTTTCTTAAAAAATTTGGTGGTTTCAAAAGTTGTTGTACTTTTGCAGTGTACTAATAAACTAATACAGTAGTGAAATAATTGTACAACGAATTGAAAAATAGAAAAATAAATAATAAATAAAACTTATCAGAAAATGATTGACATTAAAGATTTCTCGTTTGCGTACAAGACGACGCACGTTTTCGACAACATCAATCTGCAGTTCCAGAAGGGTGCCATCTACGGACTTCTGGGCGAGAATGGGGTAGGGAAGACCACCCTGCTGAAGGTCATCAGCGGCCTGCTGCGTCCCACGGCAGGTAGCTGCATGGTGGACGACTACACGAGCTTCGACCGTCGGCCTGAGTTTTTGCAGAACATCTTCCTGCTGCCCGACGAGGTGCCGCTGCCCGACAGCGCAACGCCCGACAGCTTCTTCCGCGACCTAGCGGTGTTCTACCCCAAGCACAGCAGCGACGAGCTGCACCGCCTGTCGGCCGAACTGAAGGTGGACCCGCTGCGCAAGTTCAAGGAAATGAGCTTCGGACAGCAGAAGAAGTCGCTGCTGGCCTGCGCGCTGGCGCTGAACACGGACTACCTGCTGCTGGACGAGCCGACCAACGGACTGGACATCCCCTCGAAGGCCGACTTCCGCCGCATACTGACTGAGCGCATCGGCGCCGAGCAGACCATCATCATCTCGACCCATCAGGTGAAGGACGTCGAGAACCTGATCGACCCCATCATCATCCTGTCGAGCAACAGCGTGCTGCTCAACGCCCCAGTCGAGAAGATCACCGAAAAGCTCTATTTCGAGTATGGCGGCCAGCAGCGCCCCGACGCCCTCTACAGCGAGATGATGCCCGGTGGCTACCTCAATGTGCTGGTCAACAACGGCCTGGGCGAAAGCCAGCTGAACATCGAGGCCCTTTTCAACGCCGTACTGAGAAACAGCGCTATGGTTAAAAATATTTTTGAATAACATTATTGTTAACCTTAACGTTAACCTTAACCTTAATAGGCTGATGCATTACGAATTGCTGGATTCATTCTGAGGTTAAAGTTAAGGTCAAGGTTAAAGTTAGAGAAAAAACATCATAAAATGAAAAATTTCGATTTCAATCGTTTCAAAAAGGTCGTGGTTCGCGATTTCCACAGTGCATACAACCTTTACGGACTGAGTCTGCTTATCATCATGCTGGTGCCGGCTATGCTTTGGATGCTGGAGGTGGCCCTCGGTTTGGGCGAAGGCGACAGTTCTCCTTTTGTGCGTATGCGTTTAATTAATTTTTTGGTGAATCTTGCCGCCATCATTGCGCCGCTGAAAATCTATGGCAGCTGCAACCTGCAGGGCAAGGGCAACTATTTCGCTATGCTGCCTGCCTCGCTGTGCGAGAAATTCTGGAGTATGCTGCTCTATAGCTTCGTCGTCAGTCCACTGGCTGTCTTCGTCGGCTCTTGTGCCGTCGACACGTTGCTCACCATACTGCCTTTCGGCCCCTATAAGGATTATCTGTGGAATGCGGATCTGTATGCGTCGGCTTACGGTTTCCCCACTTTCTTCGGGTTCCGCGGTGTAGTCCTTTTCTATGTGGGTATCGTATCAATCTCGTCGATATTCCTCTTCACCAACACCATCTTCAAGAAAAACAAATTTATCAAGACTGTCCTTTGGCTGCTGCTGATAGGCTTTGTGGCGATGGTGGTAATCGCTCCGATAATGATTCATCTGGACTGGGATTTCAACTGGGTCGAGCGGTTTGCCAAATGGTTCGAAGGCAAGGACGAACGCTTCCTGTACAACCTGATGTTCTGGTTGAACCTCGGCTTCGAGCTCCTATTCACAGCCGTGATGTGCTTCTTCACCTATCGCAGACTTAAGAAAATGCAGTATTAATTAATAACGTTAACTTTAACTTTAACGTTAACTTTAACTTTAACCTTAACCTTAACCGGCTGACGCATCACGGATTGCTGAAAACATTCTGAGGTTAACCTTAACCGGCAGATGCATCACGGATTGCTGGAATCATTCTGAGGTTAACGTTAAGGTCAAGGTTAAAGTTTAAAACAACAACAACTATGGAACTTTACACAATAGAAAATATTCAGGGAAACTATCGTGCGCTGGGCGTCGTTACTGGCAGCACCATTCAGTCGAAAAACGTATTCAGCGACCTCGGACAGAGTATCAAGAACATTGTTGGCGGCGAACTCCGTTCGTATACCGATATGATGGAAAAGGCGCGCCACATGGCCACCGAGCGTATGGTGGAACAGGCCCGTCGTATGGGCGCCGATGCCGTCATCGGTGTCCGCTACACCACGTCGTCCATTATGGCTCAGGCCGCCGAAGTGCTGGTCTACGGAACGGCAGTGAAATTCAATTAATGTTCGTAACCTTAACCATAACGTTAACCTTAACCGGCTGACGCATCACGGATTGCTGAAAACATTCTGAGGTTAAAGTTAAGGTTAAAGTTATCGTTTAAAACCAACAACTATGGACTTTAAAAAACAAAAACCGATATATCAGCAGATTGCCGATACGCTGTGCGAACGCATTGTGGGCGGCGAGTGGATGGCTGACGACCGCATACCGAGTGTACGCGACGTGGCCGTGCAGCTGGGCGTGAACCCCAACACGGTGATGCGCTCGTTCGACCACCTGCAGCAGGCCGAAATCATCTATAACCGTCGCGGAGTGGGATATTTCGTCGCTCCCGATGCAAAAGAACGCATCCTGCAGCTGCAACGCAAAGAATTCCTCGAAGATGAACTGCCTGCTTTTATGCAGAGACTCAGCGTGCTGGGAATGACACTCGACGATTTGAAGCAATATGTTTGAAAAAAATGTGAGACACCTGTAAGATTTCGCTTCTCTGAAACGTCTATTAGAAATGAACTAATAATGTAATTTGTAAGATGAATAGTAAGTTTATAAAAATTATAGCAATAGTCGTTTATCTTGTCGGCAGTCTTGTTTCGAGTGCCCAAACCCAGATAAAGGGTACCGTGGCCGACGGCGCCGACGGCAAACCGGTGCTCTATTGCAACTGCGTGCTGCTCAAGGCGCAGGACTCGTCGTTCGCCTATGGTGCCACCACCGACGACAAAGGCAAGTTCGTTTTCAAGCAGGTTGCCAAGGGCGACTACCTGATGCGCATCTCGTATGTCGGCTACGACCCTTTTTGGCAGTCCGTGCAGGTGGCCGGCTCCACGTCGCCGCTCGACCTCGGCAAGCTCAGCCTGAAACGTGCATCGACGGTGCTCGACGCTGTGAAGGTCACCGCCAAGAAACCGCTCTATGCCGTTGACGGCGAGAAGAATATGTACAACACCACCGAGGACCCATCCATCCAGAACGGTACTGCCAGCGACGCCCTGCAGAACGCGCCCGGCGTTGAGGTCGACGCCGAGGGCAACATCACCCTGCGTGGCGTCAGCAGTGTGGAGATCTGGATCAACGACCGTCCGAGCAATATGAACGCCGAGGCCCTGAAGCAGTACATCAAGCAGCTTCCCGCCAACGCCATCGACCGCATCGAGGTCATCACCAACCCATCGGCACGCTACTCGACCAGCGGCGGCGTCATCAACATCATTACTAACCAGAAAATCAAGCGTAACGAGCTGCTCTGCGTCGGCGTCCGTGCAAATACAATGCCGAGTGTCTCGCCTTGGGTTAGCTACGTGTGGGCCAACGAGAAGGTGGACTTGAATATCTACCTAAGCGGCAACTATGCAACGCACAACTCATACTCTGACGGCACCAGCACGCTGCTTGACGACAACGGCGACACCAGCCGCTTCCAAAGTTTTGACAACAAGAACCGTATGCCCTACTGGGGCGGCTATGCCGGCCTCAACGTCAACTGGCGCATCGACAGTATGACCAACCTGATGGCATGGGCTGGCGCCTATCCCTGGTGGGATCGCAATTCGTTCTATAATGACTATCAGTACTATGAGTACAACCCCACGCGCGTCGATATGGGATATATTGACACTACGCTGAACAATGGCTTCAGCCATGGTGCCTACGGCGGTGCCTGGTACGAGCATCGCTTCGACACCACGGGGCGCAAGGTGAGCGTCAGCATCAACGGCAGTTACTACTCCAACAGCGGCTACAGCGACGAATGGCGCTACTACCGTTCCGCTTCGCTCGCCGACTTCCAGCGCCATATGGAGGCTTCGACCTACAACGCCTCCGGCCAGCTGAGCGTCAACTACACGCATCCCTTCAAGAGTGGTTTCGAACTCGAAACTGGCGGCGAATTGGGATATGGACGTTATTATGAGAACGAAACCCTCGACAGCCTGCTGCCTTCGGGCGATTGGAGCAATATGGCCTATCGCTCATCGTTGGTGCAGGCCAATATTTTTACTCCTGCCATCTATGCCACCGTCCAGAAACGCTGGGGCGGCTTCACCACCAAGCTGGGATTGCGCTTCGAGGATGCCTTTGGCAACGCCACGATGGAACATCACTCGGTTAACGACAAGATGGATGCCGAAGAGTCGTTTCCCGGCCTGGTGCCCAGCATCCACCTCAGCTACCAGACAAAGACTTTCGAGAGCTACAGTCTCAGCTATACGCGTCGCTTCAGCTACAGTCAAGACTGGGCCGACTACACGCTGTTCCGCAACTACAGCGACTACAGCTTTATCACCGGCAACCCCAACCTGCGCAACTCGTTCTCGCACAACCTCGAGGCCAACTTCAGCAAGTATATTATGAAGTTCGGCAATATCGGAGCAAAGGCCTATTTCCGTGCTAATACCGACGAACGTGGAATGATGACTGCCGCTACGGTCGACCCCATTCTGGGTCCATACCTGGTCAACTACTCCTATCCCGTCAACATTGGCTCGTCGCACACCGAAGGCCTTGAACTCAGCGCCACCTACCGTCCGACGGGCTTCTTCAATATTCGCTTCAATGCCTCGGTGTGGAATTACGGCTACGACTACAACGGCTTCAGCGACAGTAAGGTGAGCTTCAGCGCCCGCCTCAACCTTTGGGCCAAGCTGTGGAACAAACTCGAGGTCTTTGCCAACGCACACTACCGCTCGCCGAGCATAGCCCTCTACAGCGAGACTGTCGCCAACCGCGGCTTCGACTTCGGTGTCAGTAGCGACTTCTTCGAGCGCCGCATGAGCATCTTCCTCAACGTCAACGACATCTTCGGACTGGCCCAATGGGGCGAGAACACCACCGCGCCGCAGTATCAAACTACTGGCAAGCAACGTTTCGATTCGCGCTTCGTCAGCCTCGGCCTCACCTGGCGTATCGGCAAGATGGAACTCGAAAGCAAAGCCCGCCAAGGTGCCACCGACACCCCCGTCGGAGGAATGAATTGAAAGCGGAAAACGGAGAACGGAGAACGGAGAACTGAGAACTGAGAACGGAGAACGGAAAACGGAGAACGGAGAACGGAAAACGGAGAACTGAGAACTGAGAACTGAGAACGGAAATATATCAACCCTATTAAGCCCATTAACCCCATTAACTCCCCTCCAACCCTTCAAACCCTTTCCTCCCCTTACAAAAAGAACATACTTGCACCAATGACACTGATGACAGCCCCGAGTACTTCGCGGGCTGTCACTTTTTGGTGGAAGAGTAGGGCAGACGGGGCAATGATGAGTACGGGCGTCAGTGCGAAGAGCGTCTGGGCGATGCCTGTAGAGGTGTAGAGCGTTGCGGTGAGAGAGAGACTTACGCCGACGAAAGGCCCGAAAATCATCGACCAAAAGGCGGAAGCGACAGCCTTGCGGTCGCGCAGTGCCCGCCCCAGTTGCTCGATGCCGCCACTCTGCCGAAGGAACAACAGCAGCGCGAAGAAGCCAACCAGTCCCACGATGCCGCGCATCATGGTCGAAGCAAACGGAATGGCTATGTCGAACGGCAGGGGAATAATGGCGTCGGGGTGGACGAACGTGCCGTCGATGCCGTGCTCCGCAAGCGAAGCATAGTAGTGTTGCATCCCTATTTTGCTCAGCACCAGCCCCGCACCCTGACAGATTCCAGCCATGCAAGCAATGACGATGCCCCGTGGCGAGACTGAAAGCTTCAGGCTGTGGCTGCTCTTTTCCGTGTCGCCCTGTTTCGAGAGGATTGAGATGGCAATGCCCGACAAGGTCACCACCATGCCGACCAGCGCCAAGGGTTTTATCTGTTCGCCCATGAAGATGCGGCCGAGGATGGCTGCCGTGGGGGCGGAGAGCGTCATGAAGAGTTGGCCGAAACGAGCACCGATGATGATGTAGCCCTGCATCAGGCAGTAGTCGCCCACCACGTATCCCACCGCCCCCGAGAGGGCCAGCCACATCCACGTGCCGCCGTCGGCATAGCGTGGCCACGGCGCACCCATCGTCAGCCAAAGCGTCAGCGCAAGGAAAACAAGCGACATCGACATCCGCACAGCATTGAAGCAGACCGAACCCATCCGTTTCGAACCCACTTCAGCAAAGAGAGCTGTCGCCGTAAACGACAGCGCGACCAGGAGAGACAGCGATTCACCAATCATTTGTCGAGAGATTTTTGTAGGGCATCGATTTTCTGTTCCAGAACGTCAAGCTTCGCCTTCACATCGTCGTTGTTGTCTGCCGCAAGAGCATCGACAAAGATAGAGTTGATGAGCGACATGCCTATAATACCCCCACCTATGAGCAGCGTGCAGAAATAGACACGCACAATGTGAGTCCAGACGCCAGGCAGGTTGTGCGCGACAGCATTAGGTATCTCATACCACCCCTCGACGGTGAACATTTGGAACATCGCATAGATGCCGTCGAGCGGAGTAGAGAAATATTCAGGGGCTATGTTTCCGAAAAGAGCACTGTTGAACATCGCTATTACGACGATGACGACAAAATAGCCCAACAGGAAAGCCGCCGACTGGCGCAGAGCCAGTTTGAACCCCTTCCATATCTCTCCGAGGTTAGGGAAGCGTCGCGCCGTGCGGAACAGCTTGAAAACCCTCATGGCACGGAAAGCAATGATGTATCCGTAGCCAGCAATGTCGGGGACGAAATATGCGACCATCGCAGGGAGGGTCAGTATCGTAACCGTCCCGTCAAGCACGTTCCACCCGTCGCGCCAATAGGCCTTGAACCCCAGATGACTGTGCTTGACAATCATTTCCAATACGAAAATCAAAGAGCACACAATATCTATTGCGCTGAAGACACCGTTCTCGATTTCACATTCTTGCAGGAATATTATAGCCACATTCAGCAGCACCACACCCAGCATCATTTTCTCGTTCAGAAAGAATTTTTTCATATCAAAATATTGATTTACCTTTCAGCATTTAAAAAAAATTTTTCGTTTTCCCCGGCAGCCCCATTAACCCTTCAACCCTAAAACCCCTTCCCCGTAACGTCAATTTAAGTAAAATATTTTAAACGAATGCAAAATGCAATAAACTACGTTTTTTTGCGTTAAGCGTCAGATGGATTACATGAAAATACTATGTCTGTTGTTGCTGCTTGTCGTCCGCACGTTTGCTTTGGCTCAGGATGCACCCCGTGCCGACTGTCCGCACCCCGTGTCCGAAGGCGACGACTTCTGGGTGTCGTTCATGTGGCAGCCGCAGGAGTACAGATTCGGGATATTCCCTAAAAGCAAAATCATGACCATTGTCGCCGCAGGCGAAAACGATGCCGATGTGACCGTTGAGAACCCCAACACGAACTGGAGCAGCACCCAACACCTCGTTGCAGGCAGCTCCGTGACCTTCACCGTGCCCACCGACATGGCCATAAGCACCGCCTCGTGCACCCCGCGCAATGCCGGATTCCATGTCAGCAGCACCGCCCCCATATCGCTCTTTTCGTCCAACTATCAGGAAGCTTCGCACGACATAGCGACAATTCTCCCAACCTCGACCCTTCGCGGACGCTACATCGTCCAGGACTATCCCGGCTTCAAGGGGGCCATGATTATGATGTTGGCCACCGAAGACAGCACCGTACTGACGATGCAGCCGCCCTGTCCCTCGTCAGGAGGCAGCTATGCCGTTGGCCAAACCCTCAGCGTCACCCTCCAGGCCGGACAGACGTACCAGATGTGGGCCTCCGGCTCCAACTCCTTCAGCGGAATGGAGATAGTCTCCAACGGCAAGCCCTTCGCCCTGTTCCAGGGAAGCACCGAAGCCCAGGTGCCACAAGGCTATGCCTATGCCGACCACATCTACGACCAGGCCATGCCCGTCGAGACATGGGGCTTGGACTATGTCCTCGTCCCCACCGCCGTGCGCACCGGTGGCGACCGCGTCAGGGTCACCGCCGCAGGCAACGGATGCGTGCTCACCTTGGACGGTACCGTCATTGCAACCCTCCAGAAAGGGCAGACCCACGAATTTCACCTCCCCTCCGGTCCAGCCAAGCGGCTGCTCTGCTCGCAACCCGCATCCGTAGGACTCTATGTCTCCGGACGCAACTATGGCGGCACCCCTGGCGACCCCGCCATGGTGATGCTCCCACCCGTCGAGCAAGGCGTATGCCACTCCTCCTTCTACGCAATCAACACCATCCTCACACACCATCACTATGCCAACATCGTCACCCGCACCGAAAACGTTGCCGGCATGATGCTCGATTCCGTCGACATATCGTCGCAGTTCACCCCGATGGATACCCTCTACAGCTACGCCAAAGTCCCCCTCGCTCAAGGCGTCCATTCCATCGACAACACACAAGGAACCTTCATCGCGCACTTCTACGGCCTCGGTGCCGACGAGAGCTATGCATACGTCGCCGGAATGAGTGCACGCAAGCTGACTCGCCAGCTCCTCGTCGACGGTCAGGACAGCACGCACCACCACCACGCCATCCAAGTCTGTGAGGGCGACTCACTGAACTTCGAGATCCAGCCCACCTTCAACGACGGAATAGTCCAATGGTACCTTGCCGACAGCCTCCTCCAAGCCGACTCCACCAGCACATTCTCCTGCCGCTTCGACACCGCAATGCAGACCACACTCCTCGCCATCGCTGGTTACGATACCATCTATGCCACCGTCACCATCCACCCCACATACCATTACCACGACACTCTCGCCCTCTGCCAGCACACCCCGCTCACCTACTGCGACAGCATTCTGCCCACGGCCCAGCCCGGAACCGAAGTCTTCGATATCATGCTTTCGAGCCAGAACGGATGCGACAGTCTCCGCACTCTCCACCTCACCGTTCGCCCCCTGAGCCGACCAGCTCATACCCTCGACACCGTCATCGATCCCGGAACCTCCGCAACCCTCCTCGCTTGGGGAACCGACCACTGCACATGGACCACACTGTCCGACTCTGTAATCACCACACAGTTCACATGCACTGTGACCCCCATAGCCACCACTACCTACCGCCTCATCGCCATCGACAGTCTCACTACGCCCGTCTCCTGTCCCGTCGTCGACAGCATCACCGTCTTCGTCGGCAGCCACCACGACACCGCAATATGCAGCAACCAGCTCCCCTTCCTCTGGGACGGCATCACATTCCCCGCTGCAATGACCAAGCGCGTCACCATAGGAACAGACAGTACCGAACTGCGTCGCCTGATAGTCCACCCCGTCTACGACCTCCACGACACCCTCGCCCTCTGCCAGCACACCTCGCTAACCTATTGCGACAGCACCATCCCCACCGAGGTGGG
This sequence comes from Bacteroidales bacterium, assembly GCA_017522065.1. GTDB lineage: Bacteria > Bacteroidota > Bacteroidia > Bacteroidales > P3 > Colimorpha. Next base: position 109,551 of record JAFXAD010000024.1, on the reverse strand, counting down.
TGACGGCGTTCAGAGGTCCTATAGCTTCCACCTCGCCACCCACAATGGATGCGACAGCCTCCTCACACTCCACCTCGTCGTCAACCCCGTATACCGTCACCACGACACCCTCGCCCTCTGCCAGCACACCCCGCTCGTATATCACGACAGCACCATATCCACCCAGATCGCCAGCCTCATCCCAATCGCCACCGACCTCCACTTCACCACCCAGGAAGGCTGCGACAGCACCTACACCCTCAATCTCACCGTCAATCCCGTCTACGACCTCCACGACACCCTTGCCCTCTGCCAGCACACCCCGCTTACCTACTGCGATAGCACCATTCCCACCAATGTAGGTGACGGCATTCCGAGGTCTTACATCTTCCACCTCGCCACCCGCTCCGGCTGCGACAGCCTCCGTACACTCCACCTCTCTGTCAACCCCGTCTACGACCTCCACGACACCCTCGCTCTCTGCCAGCACACCCCGTTCACCTATTGCGACAGCACCATGCCCACCCAGCACGCCGACAGCATTTACCGACCCTACAGCTTCCACCTCGCCACCCACACCGGCTGCGACAGCCTCCGCACACTCCACCTCGCCGTCAATCCCGTATACCACCACAACGACACCATAGCCCTCTGCCAGAACACACCGCTTGTCTATCACGACAGCACCATATCCACCCAGATTGCCAGCATCCTGTCGCACACCACCGACATCCACTTCACCACCCAGGAGGGCTGCGATAGCACCTACACCCTCAACCTCACCGTCAACCCCGTCTTCGACCTCCATGACACCCTCGCCCTCTGCCAGTACACTTTGCTAACCTACTGCGACAGCACCATACCCACCAATGTAGGTGACGGCATTCAGAAGCCCTACAGTTTTCACCTCAACACCCGCAACGGATGCGACAGCCTCCGCACACTCCACCTCTCTGTCAACCCCGTCTACGACCTCCATGATACCATCGCTCTCTGCCAGTACACCCCGTTCACCTACTGCGACAGCACCATACCCACAAACGTCGCCGACCCCGTCCTCCGTCCATACAGCTTCCACCTCGCCACCCACACTGGTTGCGACAGCCTCCGCACACTCCACCTCGCCGTCAATCCCGTATACCACCACAGCGACACCATCCAACTCTGTCAGGGAAGCCAACTCCACTACTGTGACACTATCCTCAACCCCTGGCGCACAGGCCAACACCAACACCATTTTCCCTTCCTCACCACCGCCCTTTGCGACAGTACCTACACACTCACCCTCAACGTCCTTCCCACCAGGCTGACACTCCTTGCCGACAGCTTCTGCACAGGCACCGTCTACTATTTCCACGACCGCCCGCTCACCTACGGAGGCAGCTACGACGACACCCTCACCGCCAGCAACGGATGCGACAGCGTCGTCAGCCTCGCACTCACCCAACTCTCCAAACCCATGGTGAAAATCGTCGCCGAGCACGACTGCACCACGCGCCAATACCGCCTCCACGCCGAAACCAATGTCGACTACATACACTGGTCCGCCGAGCCCGCCTGGAACAGTGCATGGGGCTCCCCGCACGCAAGCAGCATCCTCATTAGCCCCTCACACGACCAGCAGCTCACACTCCTTGCCGATTATTTCGAAACCCCAACATGCCCCAACACCGCCCAGGTCGTTCTGCATCCAATCCTCCAGCCCGTCGCCATTATCGACGCTCGACCCCAAATGCTCACCTATGACAGCCCCACCCTTGTCGCCACCTCACGTTCCACCGACGCAACCTACCTCCAGTGGTACATCGACGGCATCGATGCCGGCACTGCCACCAGCATAACCCATCCCGCCGACCTCGACCACGACTCCGTTGCCCTCCTCCTCGTCGCCTCCAACGACCTCTGCACCGATACAGCATCCACCACAATACCCATACGCACCCACCACCTCTTCGCACCCAACGTCTTCACCCCCGACGAGGCCACCAACCGTCGCTTCCTCATCGCCCACCACGGCATTATACAATACGAGCTCACCATATACACGCGCCAGGGACTCCTCGTCTTCCATACCCTCGACCCCGACCAAGGCTGGGACGGAACCCACAACGGAACCCCCTGTCCACAGGCCACCTACGTCTGGGTGCTCAACTACCGCACCAACGTAAGCCCACAGTACCAGCAGACCGCCAAAGGCACCGTCACACTCCTCCGCTGACCGCCACACACCTTGCTTTTCTTCATCTCATTATATATTATATCTATAATATATTTATTTTTTTTGTATTTTTGCAGTTTCTTTCATACACTCGATTTTATACCATCTATCATATTTTCAATATGAAATACAACGAATACAAACAGCTCGACCTCACACAAATCGGCGTCGACATCAGACGCCTCTGGGAACAAAACAATACCTTCGAAAACGGCCAAAAACTTTCTCAAGGCCACCCCGCTTTCGTCTTCTATGATGGACCTCCTTCTGCAAACGGTAAACCTGGCATTCACCACGTCATGGCTCGCACCATCAAAGACGTCTTCTGCCGCTACAAGGCCCAAAAGGGCTTCCACGTCGAACGCAAAGCAGGATGGGACACCCACGGCCTCCCCGTCGAACTCGGCGTCGAAAAATCCCTTGGCATCACTAAAGAAGACATCGGCAACAAAATATCCGTTGACGACTACAACAAGGCCTGCCGCAACGAAGTGCTCAAATACAAAGACCTATGGGACGAGCTCACAAAACAAATGGGCTACTGGGTCGACCTCAAAAACCCATACATCACCTTCGAAAACCAATACATCGAAACCCTTTGGTTCCTCCTCAAACAGCTCTACGACAAAGGTCTCCTCTATAAAGGCTACACCATCCAACCCTTCAGCCCAGCAGCAGGCACTGGCCTCTCAAGCCACGAACTCAACCTGCCAGGCTGCTACCGTGATGTCAAGGACACCACCTGCATCGCCATGTTCAAGCTCAAAATCGATGCCAGCGCAGAGTCGAAAGCCCATTTCCCCTTCCCACCATCGCCCTTAGACACCTACGCCATCGCATGGACAACCACGCCCTGGACGCTCCCAAGTAACACAGCCCTCTGCGTCGGACCCAATATCGACTACGTGCTCCTCCAAACCACGCACCCCTACACGTCGCAGCCCTGCCGCATCGTTATGGCAAAGGCCCTCGTCGACAGTGTCTTCCCGACCAAACCCGGCGAAGAACCCGCATACAGTATCCTCGGCCAGTGCAAAGGTACCGACCTCGAAGGCATCTGCTACGAACAACTCATCCCATGGGTCAAGCCTACCGTGGTCGACTCCGCCAACCAAACTCATCGCCCGGCAACACCATCCGAAGCCTTCCGCATCATCCTCGGCGACTATGTCACCACCGAAGACGGTACGGGCATCGTACATATCGCCCCGACTTTCGGTGCTGACGACGCGCGTGTCGCAAAAAAAGCTGGCATCGCTGACCTGCTCCTTTACGACAAGGAAGGAAAGCAGATGCCCATGGTCGACCGACAGGGACGCTTCGCACCAATCGAAAACCTTGACCAGCAATGGGTCAAAGACAATGTCAACGTCGACCTCTACGCACCCTACGCAGGCAAATTCGTAAAGAATGCCTTCGACCCCACAAAAACCGACAAGGACATGAGCCTCGACGTCGAACTCGTCATCATGCTCAAAACTGAAGGCAAACTCCTCAAAAGTGAAAAACACACCCACAGCTACCCACACTGCTGGCGCACCGACAAACCCGTGCTCTACTACCCCCTCGACAGCTGGTTCATCCGCACTACCGCGCTCAAGGACAGAATGATCGAACTCAACAAGACCATCAACTGGAAGCCCGAGGCCACCGGTACAGGACGTTTCGGCAACTGGCTCGAGAACATCGTCGACTGGAACCTCAGCCGCAGCCGCTACTGGGGTACGCCGCTTCCAATCTGGCGCACCGACGACGGACGCGAGGAAATCTGCATCGGCAGCATCAGTCAGCTGCGCAGCGAAATTGACAAGGCAGTCGCTGCGGGCCTCATGAAGGACAACCCCTACGCAAGCGACGATATCAACGCGTTCGACCTCCACAGACCCTATATCGACAGTGTTGTTCTCCTCTCACCATCAGGCAAACCCATGCACCGCGAACCCGACCTCATCGACGTGTGGTTCGACAGCGGCGCTATGCCTTATGCGCAAATCCACTACATGGGCGAGCCTCTCCGCAAGGACCAGTTCCCTGCTGACTTCATCGCAGAGGGCGTCGACCAGACACGCGGCTGGTTCTACACCCTTCACGCCATCGCCACCATGTGCTTCGACAGCGTCGCCTTCAAGAACGTCATCTCCAACGGCCTCGTGCTCGACAAGAATGGCAACAAGATGTCGAAACGCCTCGGCAACGGCGTCGACCCCTTCGAAACTCTCAAAAAGTACGGTCCCGACGCTACCCGCTGGTACATGATCACCAATAGCCAGCCCTGGGACAACCTGAAGTTCGATGCCGAAGGCGTCGACGAGGTGCGCAGAAAGCTCTTCGGAACGCTCTTCAACACCTACAGCTTCTTCGCCCTCTACGCCAACATCGACGGCTTCCAGTACAAGGAGCCCGACCTCCCGAAGGAGAAACGCCCCGAGATAGACCGCTGGATCCTCAGCGAACTCAACACGCTCGTCAAAACCGTCGACGAGGCTTTCGGCGACTATGAGCCTACGCGCGCCGGTCGTGCCATCGCCGAGTTTGTCGACGCCTATCTCAGCAACTGGTATGTGCGCCTCTGCCGCCGCCGCTTCTGGAAAGGCGACTACTCCGACGATAAGATTTCGGCCTACCAGACGCTCTATACCTGTCTCGAAACCCTCGCTCGCCTCATGGCGCCCATCGCTCCTTTCTTCAGCGAAAGGCTCTTCGGCGACCTCAATGCCGTTACTAACCGTCTCGATGTCCAGTCTGTCCACCATGCAGCCTTCCCCGATGTCCACGACGAACTCATCGACAAATCCCTCGAGGAACGTATGCAGTTGGCTCAGAAAATCTGCTCCATGGGCCTCTCGCTCCGCAAGAAGAGCAACCTCCGTGTACGTCAGCCTCTTGCCAAGATCGTACTACCTGTACATGACGACAACTTCCGTCAGCAGATTGAACGTGTAAAGCACCTTATCTGCAATGAGTTGAATATTAAGGATGTCGAGTTTCTCGCTGCCGACAACTCGCTGCTCGTCAAGAGCATTAAGCCGAACTTCAAAACGCTCGGCCCCCGCTACGGCAAGATTATGAAGTCGATAGCCGCCGCTGTCACCTCGTTCTCGCAAGAGCAGATCAACGAACTCGAATCGGCAGGACGTTACGTAATCTCTATCGCCGACCAGCCTGTCGAACTGCTTCTCTCGGATGTCGAAATCGCTACTCAGGATATTCCCGGGTGGGTTGTCGCCAACGAAGGCAGCCTGACGGTTGCTCTCGATATCACGCTGACGCAGAGCCTTGTGTCCGAGGGTATCGCACGTGAGCTGGTGAATCGTATCCAGAACATCCGTAAGGAAGGTTTCGATGTCACCGACCGTATCGCCGTATCGTTGGAAAGCGGCGAATGGGACGCTGCCGTCAAAGAGTACGAAAGCTATATCTGTAGCGAGACACTTGCCGTGGAGTTGACGATAGTTCCTTCTATTCAGGACGATGCAGCCCAAACGGTCGAGATTGTCGACGGAAAGCCAGCTAAAATAATTGTAAAAAAAGCATAACATTCTGACTATGAGAAGGACGGTGCTTATGATCATGCTGCTTTTGTCGCTCTCCGTAGCGGCTCAGCAGCCGGAACGCCTGCAGGGACATGCCTCCCTGCAGGACGAGCCGCTCAACCCGCTCTCGTTCGGGTTGCGCGAAGCCGCTGATGCACAACAGCGTTACGAAATACTCTACACGTGCCATTATGAGGCTTTCCGTCAGCACCGCCCCGTCTCGTATGCCGGTATCGATACTATCTACCTCGAAATCCCCTTTGCGGCGCAACCTATGCCGTTGACTTACAACACCGATTTCGCCGGCGTCGTCATCTTTGTCCGTAACGATTCGGACAAGGATGTCACTTTGTTCTCCCTTGACGGGGAACAGCCGGTCAAGGAAATCGCTCTCGACAGCAGACTCCTCGACAGCGGCGATTTCAGATCGGTACCGGAATTTCAGGCTGGTGAATATCTTCTCATAGCTTCCGACCGGACCGTATGGACGGAACGCATCGGGTTCGGATACCCCGTGTATAGGTCCGACTTGCTGTATATCAGCGACGGACGTGCACTCAACAAGCCGGTGGCTACCTACACAACGCCATCTACGAAAGCACATTTTGTTTATGTCCCCGTGAATACGGAACCGAAAATTGTACAAAACATCACTATCCACCGCGGACGGTACGAGAAACACAAAACCTACTGTTTCAGGTTCAATAACCAGAACAACATCACGCTCCGCAACGTGCACATCTCCACTCCGAAAACAAAATTCAATGCCGATGGCGCCATCACGCTCTCTAACTGTGCCAATTGTACGATACAGGATGTGACCATCGATTCGACTTACTCATACCCCGGTGCTTACGGATACGGTGTTTCTATGAACAACACCTGGAACACTACTTTTGTCAGGCTGAAAGCTGACGGGGCATGGGGCGTCTTCGGGACGAACAACGTGAGCAAAGTGACTCTGCGCGAGTGTGATGTCAACCGCTTTGACATCCATTGCTATGGTCGCGATGCCTATCTTGTGAATTGCACCTTCCGCAACAAGCAGACGCAGTTCTCCTCCATGTATGGCGAGGTGGTCTTCGACAGCTGCCACTTCATCGACTGCATACCGGTGCGTATTCGTTCGTCATATAATGCTTATACTCCGTTCGATATCAAGATACGTCATTGCACTTTCGATGCCACTTTGCGTCATCATGCACTGGTCAACGTCATGCTGCTTTCGACCGAAGCTAATCCGCGCCAGGAACTCGCACCTCGTTGCTGGCCCAATGTGTATGTGGAGGATCTGACCGTCAACCTGCCGTTCCTCACGCGCAAACTCGAAATAATCGAACCTACGGGGACGCTGTCTGAATGCAAAAAGCCCGTTGATTATATGCAACATATAGAAATCAACGGGCTTAGAACCTTACGTCGGGGCAAACCTGAATACTGTGACCTTTATTTTTCGAAACGTCGCTTTTCTACAAAAGAACTCTTCAGAATCGACTACAAGTATGTTGATTTGGGCGGCGGAAGGATGATTAATCTGATCAACGATTAGTTGTTGTGCTTGCGGATATTATGCAGTTCGACTTCGTATATCAGGGTTGAATAGGGGGGGATGTTGTCTCCGCCGTTGGCTCCGAATGCCATCTCGCTTGGGAAATAGAACTTGTAGATGCTGCCCTCGTTCATCAGGCACAGTCCGTTGACAAGGCCGGGCATCATCGGTTCACCGACGATGTGGGTGATAGGCTCGCGGTTGCCGTAGGTCTGGTCGATGATTTGACCGTTTGTCAGACTGCCTTTATAGTCGAAGGTGACGACTTGTCCGATTTGGGACTTGGGGCCGTTGCCCTCTTTGATGACCTCGTAGTAGAATCCAAGGTCGCTCTTGACGATGTTCGGATTGTTCGCTGTCAGCTCTTTGAAGTAGGCTGCTTCGCGTTCGCGAACTTCTTTCAGCTCGTTCTCCTGTTTCTCCATCGTTGAACGGGCTATGATTTGGTCGAGGTTTTTGAGCACGTCGAAAGTCTCTTTCTCGGTCAGGGCCTGCTGACGACTGTCGAGGGTGGCGCAGATGGCTTCGAAGAGGAGTTCGCGGTTGGGCTCTACGCCACTTGCTGCTATGGTTTGTGCAATGGAGAATCCCATTGCCCAGCTGACGGTGTCGGTAGCGGTTTTCAGTTCGGGTGTTCCGTTGGTTTTCACTATGATGCAATCCTTGTTATGGCATGAAGTTGCCAAACTGAGAATTGCAAAGCAGATTGTGTAGAGTGCTGTTTTTTTCATGGTGGGGATAGGGTTTTAGGGTTTTAAGGTTTTAGGGTTATAGGGTTAAAGGGTTTAAGGGGGGGTTAATAACCTAAAATTTTGAGCATTGATTTGTGGCTTTGTTCTTTTGCGAATAGTTTGGTGGTGTAGTCGCCGTTCTCGTCTTTGTCGATGATGATGTGTTTCGGTGCCGGGATAAGGCAGTGCTGTATTCCGCCGTAACCTCCAAGGCTTTCCTGGTAGGCGCCAGTATGGAAGAATCCGATGTAGAGGGGTTCGTCTTTTTGTAGTTTAGGTAGGAAGATGGCATTGGCGTGGCTGTCGGCATTGTAGTAGTCCTCGCTGTCGCATGTCAGTCCGCCGAGGAACACTCGTTGGTATTCGCAGTCCCAGTGGTTGATGGGCAGCATGATGAAGCGCTGGTTGATGCCCCAGGTGTCGGGGAGGGTGGTGATGAACGATGAGTCTATCATGTACCACAACTCGCGGTCGTTTTGCTGCTTCTGGTCGAGGATGCTGTAGAGGGTTGCGCCGCTTTCGCCTACGGTAAACGAACCGAATTCGGTGAAGATGTTGGGCTCGTCGACACCGCGGTTGGTGCAGATGTTTTTGATCTGTGCCAGTATCTCTTCTGCCATGTATTCATAGTCGTAGTTGGCAGCCAGCGAGTTCTTGATGGGGAAGCCCCCTCCGATGTTGAGCGAGTCGAGTTCAGGGCAGACGTGCTTCAGGTCGCAGTAGACATTGACACATTTTGCCAGCTCGTTCCAGTAGTACGCCGTGTCGCGGATGCCGGTATTGATGAAGAAATGGAGCATCTTGAAGGTGTACTTCGGGTTGTTCTTTATGGCTTCTTCGTAGAACGATACGATGTCGTGGTAGCGGATGCCGAGACGGGAGGTGTAGAAATCGAATTTCGGTTCCTCTTCAGATGCGATGCGAATGCCAATCTTCATCGGCACTTCGGGATCCTGTAGTGCCTCGTCGAGCATGGCCATTTCGTGCTTGTTGTCGATAATGGGAACGATGTTGTGGAATCCGTCCTTATACAGCTCGGCGATGTTGTCGATATACTGTTGGCGTTTGAAACCGTTGCTTACGATGAAGATGTTCTTGTCGATAAGGCCCTGGTTGTAGAGCTCGAGAATGAGGTTGATGTCGAATGCGCTGGATGTCTCGAGGTTGATGTCGTTCTTCAGGGCTTCCTCCATCACAAAGCTGAAATGGCTGCTCTTGGTGCAGTAGCAGTAATTGTATGTGCCTTTGTAGTCTGTCTTTGCGATAGCTACATTGAATAGACGTTTGGCGCGCTGTATCTGTGAACTTATTTTTGGCAGATATGTTATCTTCAACGGGGTCCCATACTGCTTGATTATTTCCATCAGGGGTATGTCGTGGAAGTAGAGTTCACCGTCTTCGGTGCGGAATTCGTCTTGCGGGAATTCGAATGTCTGGTCAATCAGATCGTAATATTTGTTTCGCATACTTGTTGTTTTGTTAATGTTGGTTATGTTTGTTCTGTAGCTATCCGTCGCACTTGGATTGCGTCGAAATGATTTGCAAAAGTACAATAAATTATGTGATTTGGATGCAAAATTAATGGTTTGCTTGGTGCAAATTCTCAGTTCTCTCTTTGTGATAAAATTAAAGTTATTGACAATTAGATGTTTGTATGCAAAACTTATCGACTATGATGTTGCATGAATTAATAAAAATAAATCTGCCGGATTGCTTTTCTGGAGGCAATCCGGCAGATTTGGTTTGTCTGAATAGGTTCGATTTGTTATTTTTTGATGAATTTGACTGCTGTTTTTATACCTTCGTTATCGACTATTTGGACAATGTAGATTCCGACCGGAAGGCTGTTGACATCGATGGATGTCTTGCCGGTTGAAGCAGCTTGCGTGGTGATGTGGCGTCCGTTGATGTCGGTAATCGTTATTTTGGCGGCAGGGCCTTCGATGTTGATGATGTCGTAGACCGGATTGGGATATACCTTGTAGGTGTTGTTGCCGTTGGCCGTGTTGATGCCGATTGTGCCGTCAACGACAATGGTGTAAGAGGCTGTGGAACTGCACGAACCGTTGTATCCAGTGACAGAATAGGTTGTTGTCTCGGTGGGGTAGACGTCGATGATAGGATTGCTCTCGCCGCTACTCCATAGGTAGTTGTTTGCTCCGGTAGCCGTCAGTCGGATACTCTCGCCGGCGCGGATAGTATCGGCAGTTGCGCTGATGCTGACTTCCGGTCGCTCGTTGATGAATAGGGTGAGGTATTTGACGGTTGTTCCGACAGTGTCAGACCTTTGGTATATGCCGGCCGACATCTCTTCTGTGTTGATTATGCTGTCCATATAGGAGTATGTGTCACCCTGACAGAGGCTGTCGATGATGTAGATGTCCAAATATCCGGTCTGTGGGAGTTTAAGGTCGTCGATCCATGCACAGTCGCTTCCTCTGTTGACGCTGCCGTCTTTTTCGTAGCTGAATTTGAATGTGTGTGTTCCTTCAGGCACGAAGTGTGCTGAGCGGCTCCACGAATTGGAGGTGCCACTGATGCTCTCGACTCTCTGGCCGTCGATGTAGAATCTGAAGAAGTCATATTCCTCTTCGGACGACACATTCTTGTAGAACGTGATGCTGTCGTCCTTGACCGAGGTCAGTGTGATGGTCATTTCCGACTTGCCATAGCTGCCTTCGCCGCTGGCCCACGCCCTCGAGCGGACACAATAGGTTCCGTTGTAGACATTCTGGTTCGTTATCTCCCAAGGATAGTTGTTTTGTGTAATGAGGTTGTCTATGGTTCCGTCTTCGAATGTGATGAGGCTTCTGTCGACGCCAAACTGCACATAGAGGGTGTCGTTGTAGGTGTAATAGCCTTTGTCTATAATGACGAGGAAGGGCACTTTGCGGTCGGTGGGCAATGCGGTGCTTGCGCTCAGCTCGTAGTCGATGTTGAATAATTCATTGATGTCGATGTCGCTCACATTGTTGGTCGGCTGTAGGATTGAGAGGCTGGGGTCGAGCGAGATGAGGGTTATCTCGGCGCTGTCGAGAGCAATATGGCCCTTGTTCTTGTATGATACATGAAGGTCGGCAGTGCAGCTTTCGACATTGTCCAGCGAATAGTTGTCCACTCTTAGGTTGTCGGAATTGACTGTAAACCTGAACGATGTTACCGACTGGTCGTTGATGGTGTTGCCCCAACGGATGATGACTTTAATGGTGGTTTCTGTCTGGTCCTTCACGTTGGGCCATACGTAACCGCTGATAATGTTGTTGATTTGCAGCTCGTCCTCCGGAATCAAGCTTTGATTGAGGGCTATCTGTCCGGTTGTGTCGAAGAGTATGCTTCCGTCAAGACACTGCAGCTCGACGGTGATGTTGTTTGCGGTATTGATTCCGATATTCTTGATTCCCATGCTGAAATCGATGCGTGAATTGGACTGGATTGTGTTGTTTGTCGTCAAATCCATGACAGAGACATACGGGCCGGCAGCATGAACATTGATTGTCTGGAAGAATGGCTGGTAGCCTTGTGCAGTTGCAGACAATTCGTAGTTGCCGACCGAGGAGAGCTGGTTGAAGGTCAACTGTGCATTTCCTGTCGCATCGGCAAAATTGGCTGCTATCAGATTGTTGTTCTCGTCTTTAAGTGCAATGTAGGCATAGGGAACTGCTGTTACGTTTATGCTCGTCGTCCCGATTATTGCAGATGTCGGAGCCTGTACCGTCATCGTGAGGGCCTCGCCTTTGTAGTATGGCATGAGCGAGGGGTCGCCCATGACGTGGTAAATCTCCCAGTAGTAGGTCTTCATGCTCTCGTTAGTCGTGCTTCCTTCGACGGCCCAGTTGCCAGCATAGATCATCGAGCCGGCAGTGGTGAAGTGGTCGCTGTAGGCTTCGCCGTGAGAGTGGTAGAGGCGGTCGTACATGCCGAGGTTGCTGGCGTCGTAGTTGGGGTTGCAGGTGTTGTTGATGGTCGAACGTACACCTACGCTCCAATAGAAATCTTCGCTCCAGTAGGTGGAGTTGCTGGCACCGATATAGATGACGGCGCCGGCGTTGTTGTCCTTACGCAGCAGCGCTTCGCCAAAGCAGGCGTCGATCTGGTAGCTGTTGGTAAGGCAGCAGTTGCCGATCATGAACATCGGCTTGTTGTTGTTGGTCATCTGTGCCACATGGCTGTTGGTGAAGCTTGGGTCGCCCCATGACGTTTCCGAGCCGTGTGCCGTGTAGTTGACAAAGCCACAGCCGCTGTTGTAGTAGTTGCGCAGCGCCGCAGCCGTTGTGCTGGATTGCGAGCTGCCGGTGACGGTGACGCCTGAGGGGGCGAAGCTGGTGTTGTTTTTATAATATACAATATTATTAAAGCCGTTGGCGGAGGTGACATAGGTCTTGGCGACATAGTCCATGGCCGGGTCGCCGTAGGTGTAGGCGTTGTCGGTTGTTACACCACGGTCCACACCTGCAATCAGGGCAGCATTGGACAGATATGTCGGGTCGGGGAAAGTGTATTGTTCATACATCAATGTTTTCGAGATTTGCGGTTCCAGTTGCTCCAGTGTTTGCGCGGAGAAGCGTCCGTAATAGCAGTCGGGCAGGTTGTCGTCGCCAGTCCAGCAGCAGTATTCGAGATCGCTGCGGTGGCTGCTGTAGGAGAAGGTGCGCGTGTAGGCAGGAATCTGGTTGACGTCGCCAACGAAGAGCACATAGGTGGGGGCGGGCATTTCGGGCGTGGCGTTGTTGTAAAGGCCCCGGAGGTAGTTTTTGATGCTGGAGGTTGTGCTGCCCACGATGGTATCGTCGGTATAGACGAGGTCGACGATGAATCCTTTGCGGCGTTTCCATGCGGCAAAGTCGTCGAGGGCTCCGCGGAACGAGCTGTGTGCTACGATGGTGTAGCGAATGGGTGCGCTCGATACCTCTTTGGGACCGAGAGAGTTTATCGTTTTGATTCCGTCGCCGAAGGCTGGGGTGCTGTGCAGGCGCTTCATGCGGAGTGTCGCATCGGTGTCGGCGTTGTTCTGTTTTACGTTGATGGTGATTTCCTTGACTATTATTACCTGGTTCTGAATAGGATTCCATCTGACGGGATTGAATACGATATGTGCCAGGTTGCGGTTGCGGGCGATACCTATTTTCTGCAGCTCGATTGCCGGAGCGCCGAGGAAAGCGTCGGAGCCGTATGCTTTTTTGTCGATAACTATAGATGTGGGGTCGGGCGCGCTTTTGCTCCGTGACGGTTGCGAGGGTGCTATCAGCCTGTCGATGCCAAGCGTTGAGGCATCAAGGGTGTCGCAGACCATCGATTCGATGCTGTATGTGAGCCCGTCGCATAGAGCTATTTCTGCTGTGGTCACAAGCGACGGTAGCGACGGCTGGCCTTCTTTTGCCTGTTTCCCGAAACCTTCCATGGCCAGAACGGTGTATTGTTCTCCGAACAAGGTCGTTGTGCTGATGGCAGGTTGTGGTGCCGTGAATTTTATTTTAATGTTTGAGAATCCGTTTTCAAGGACTCTGTATTGAGCGGATGCAATAGTGGCGATGGCCAAAAGTGCCGACAAAAGAAATGTTTTTTTCATTATCTTATTGTGATGTTTATAAATTGTTTTCGTTTAGGTATTGTATTTCTTCCCAAATAGCCTCTTGTGGGGGAGGGGCAATTATTGTCAGGGGTGTTTTTTGAACTGGGTGGATGAATGTTATGCTTCTGGCGTGCAGCGATATGCCTCCATCGGGGTTGGAGCGTGCGGCTCCGTATTTGAGGTCGCCCTTGATGTGGCACCCTATGTTTGCCAGCTGTGCACGGATCTGGTGGTGGCGTCCGGTGTGGAGGTCGATTTCCAGCAGGTGGTAGCCTCCGTTGGTGATGCCGACAAGCCTATAGTCAAGTATCGCGAGTTTGGCTCCTTTGGTATCGGCTTTCACGACGAAACTCTTGTTCTGTTTCTCGTTGCGCAGCAGCCAGTCCTCGAGGTGCCCTTCGTGGTGCAGCGGGGCTTCTTTGCAGAGTGCCCAGTAGGTCTTCTGCATTTCGCGGTCTTTTACGCTGTCGTTCATGCGGCTCAACGCTTTCGATGTCTTGGCGAAGAGCACCACGCCGCTCACCGGCCTGTCCAGACGGTGAATTACGCCGCAGAAGACGTTGCCGGGTTTGCTGTCGCGCTCCTTGATGTAGGACTTGATCAGCTCCGGAAGCGGAGCGTCGCCGGTCTTGTCGCCCTGCACAATCTGTCCGCACTGCTTGTTCAGTGCCAACAGGTGGTTGTCTTCATATAATATTTGTTCAGCGAGCGACATTTGGGATCGGGTATTGAAAAATGTTTAGTTTTCTTTGACTGTATCCATATTGGCTATTGGCGTTATGCCGTTTCTGACCACATCTTCGAGAGCGACATCAATTTCGGTGCCGAGGGGTAGGTAGAGGTCCACACGCGAGCCGAACTTGATGAAGCCCAGCTCCTGGTTCTGCTTGACGCGTTCGCCTTCGTGAGCGTAGCAGACTATGCGGCGTGCCATCACACCGGCCACCTGGCGGATGAGGATGCGCTGGCCGTTGTCGAGGAGCATGCCGATGCTGGTGCGTTCGTTCATCAGCGACGACTTGGGATATGATGCCACGAAATAGTTGCCTTTGTGGTATTTGACATATTCGACGAGGCCGTCGATGGGGTAGCGGTTGACGTGGACATCGGTGCCATACATAAAGACGCTGACCATCAGGCATTCGCTGTTGAGATATTCTTTTTCGAAAGTCTGCTCGACAGTGCAGATGGTTCCGTCGGCGGGTGAAATCAGTCGCGTGGCATCCTCGGTAAAGACGCGTCGCGGAATGCGGAAGAATGATGCCAGTGCAAGCCAGAAACCGAACATCAGCACTATCAGCAGCCAGTTGAAGAAATTCAGGTGTTCGGTCAGTATGATCATCAGCACCGTGATGGCCACGAAGATGGCCAGTGTGCTGAACAGCAATCTATATCCTTCTTTGTGTAGGTACATGGTTTACATATTTAAAAATCCTATTATAAGCATAACGAAAGGCACGGTCATCAGTATGCTGTCGAAGCGGTCGAGCACACCGCCGTGACCAGGCATGATCTTGCCGCTGTCCTTGACGCCGCAATAGCGCTTGAACATCGACTCGACCAGGTCGCCAAGTGTGCCGGCAACGCTACAGATAAGGCCTATGACGGCCCAACCAGCGACGTGAGTGTCGGCATCAAAATGTGGACCTGCAAGTATTGCTGCTGCAATGCAGAACAAGGCGCCGCCAATGGTGCCTTCCCATGTCTTGTTGGGCGAGTGGCGCTCCCACATCTTGTGCTTGCCCAGCAGCATACCGGTCATATATGCAAAGCTGTCGTTGACCCATATCAGTATGAAAATCATCATCGTCAGTCCTGCGCTGAGTTGTTGGACGGTATTAAGCAGTGCCAGCGGTGTCATAATCCATATTGAGGGTAGCAGGGTGTGGCCCACCGTTGTGAAGGGCTCTTTATCGTCGCGCCACAATTGGATGATGAAAGTGGTAAGATACAGAACGGGGATAAGTAGAGCGAGTGCGATAGCCGCTGCATAGATGGCGGAAACGATATGATGCGAGTCCAAAGCCCCAAGCCCGCTTGTCATCAACGAAACAACTTGTCCACAGTAGGTGGCGATGCCGGCAACGTAGGCCATCGGCTTGTTGCTCTTCACGCCTTTCAACTCCAGATTGTGGACGTATTCGTGGATGCCAATCAAGCCGATTATGAAGAACACGGCGGCAAAAATCAGCGACCCTAACAACGCATTGTTCGTCAACCTGCCGGCGTAGATCGTGCCGACCACGATGAGCACGTAGACTGCTCCGCTGAGGGTTCGTGTCAAAAACTTTTTCATTTACGTTAGGATTAAAGAACAATTCAGTTTGTCTCGTCTTCGATGAGAATCAGATATAGTTTTTGGAGTCCTTTTTGGTAAGCGTAAGCTGCTGGATTGGTGATGAAAATCTGGTCGGGGTAAGCAGGGTAGAGTTGTTTTATTCGTTGGTTTGCGATTTCCCAGTCTGAGACCACTTGCGAGGTGAAAGCCAGAAAGATGGTCGTGTCGGAAAGCGATGGCTGTGTGATGCCGAGTCCGAGGTTGGAAGAGACGACAATGCTGCCTTGCCATGCGAGCAGTGCTTCGCATAGCGATGCGCCGAGGTTGGATTGGTTGGTCGGCGAGGTCGTGTGGCAGTTGCTGACGCCGAGATGTGAGATGAAGTTTGTCAGGTTCTCGCTGAGGCATGCAATGGGAGTGTCGGAATGCTGGTGCTGTATTTCGAGGATACGCTTTCCGATATCGGCTTCATTGTAGCAGTAGAACAGGGAGCCCCCTGCGCGAGTAAAGTTTTTGGCGAAGAGCACACTGAGGTCGTCGTGGTCGTTTTGGACGAATGTGGTGCCTGGGGCGGGTTGAGCCTCGCAGTCGGCGACTTCGTTCTTGTCGATCAGCGCCTCTCTGATGTTCTTCATCACCAGTTCTTTAGTCCTGTTGTCTTTCATTTTCGGGCTGGTTGTTGTTTTTTTCGTCGTTCCATGGGCGTTCGCCATAGATTTTTTCCACATCTTCGCGGAATATCACTTCGCGTTCGAAGAGCAGTTGAGCCAGTTGGTCGAGTTTGTCGCGCGAAGCGGTGATGATTTCTTTGGCACGCTGGTAGGCTTCTTCGACAAGGCGTTTCACTTCACTGTCGATAGCTTCGTTGGTCTCTTCGCTGAATGGTTTGGTGAAGTTCCAGTCGCTCTGGCCTGTTGAGTCGTAGTAGCTGACGTTGCCTATTTTGGGGCTCATGCCATAGTAGGCGACAAGCGAGAAGGCCATTTTTGTGGCACGTTCCAGGTCGTTGAGGGCACCTGTCGAGATTTGGCCGAAGACAACCTCCTCTGCAGCGCGTCCGGCGAGTAGCGAAGTGATTTCGTCGAACATCTGTTCGTAGGTCGTTATTTGTCGTTCTTCGGGCAGATACCATGCGGCGCCGAGGGCCTTGCCGCGGGGCACGATGGTTACTTTCACCAGGGGTTGTCCCCAGCGCAACTGCCAGCTTACTGACGCATGTCCCGACTCGTGGTAGGCTATGGTGCGTTTTTCCTGCGTGGTTATCACTTTCGAACGCTTTTCGAGTCCGCCTATGATGCGGTCGATGGCGTCGAGGAAGTCCTGTTTCTCGATGAGTTGTTTGTTCTTGCGTGCTGCAACCAGGGCGGCTTCGTTGCATACGTTTGCTATGTCGGCTCCCGAGAATCCGGGGGTTTGTTTCGAAAGGAAGTCGCGGTCGATGTCGTTGCCCAGTTTCAGTCCTTTCAGGTGGACTTCGAAGATGGCTTTACGTTCGTCGATGTCGGGCAGTTCGACATAAATCTGTCGGTCGAAGCGTCCGGCGCGCAGGAGGGCTTTGTCGAGGATGTCGGCACGGTTGGTGGCAGCCATGACGATGACACCGTTGTTGGTTCCAAAGCCGTCCATTTCGGTAAGGAGCTGGTTGAGTGTGTTTTCGCGTTCGTCGTTGGCATTGCTCATGCCGCCACGGCTGCGGGCGCGACCCACGGCATCGATTTCGTCGATGAAGATGATGCAAGGCGCTTTCTTCTTGGCCTCTTCGAAGAGGTCGCGGACGCGCGAGGCACCGACGCCGACAAACATCTCGACGAAGTCGCTTCCCGACATCGAGAAGAAGGGCACGTTGGCTTCGCCGGCAACGGCTTTTGCAAGCAGCGTCTTGCCGGTACCTGGAGGACCTACAAGCAGAACGCCCTTCGGAATCTTGCCGCCAAGGGCGGTGTATTTCTTGGGGTTTTTAAGGAAGTCGACGACCTCCATGACCTCCTCTTTGGCACCTGCCAGTCCGGCGACGTCCTTGAAGGTCACATTTGTCGACGTCTTGCCGTCGTATACCTTGGCTTTCGACTTGCCGACGCTGAATATGCCGCCACCGCCGCCACCGCCCATCTGACGGTTGGCGATGCGCCCCATGAGGATGAAGAAAAAGACGAGCAGCAACATCGGGCCGAACCAGTAGGCTATTTTCTCCCAGGTGTGGTCGCTTTCGCGGCTGGTGAGTTCGATGTGGTTGGCGCGACGGATACTGTTGATTTTTTCAGGGCTTACATATCCATTGCTGTCGGCGATGCCGGCAGTGTCGCGTTCAAAGTTCTGCTGGGCCACCATGTCGAGATCCGATTTGAAGCTCTCCATGTCGACGAATTTGTATCTGTAGTGACCTGCATCCTTTAGCTCTTTTGTTCCTTTTGTGAGGTCGTTGTAGGCAGTGTCGTTTTTCAGGGCCTCTTCTTTGATGTAGATTTCGGCGTGGTCGCGGTCGACGACGATTATTTTTTCCTGGTCGCCCTTACGGAGAATTTCGTCGAGTTTGCTCCACCCGATTTCCTTGTCGAAGTTTGCTTTTCCTCCGCCAAGCCATACGCCACCGAGCGAGATGATGATGGCGGCGTAGATGATGTACATAAACCAGTCGGAGCCTTTCCTCTTGCCGTTGTTGGGCTTGCCATTAGGGTTCTGGTTGTTCGATGATGGCTTTTTGTCGTTCATGTTGTTGGTTGTGAGAGTTATTAGTTAGATGTAGTCGGGTTGAATTCAATATCTTTTCCGTCGGCCCAAAGTTCTTCGATACGGTAGTGGCTTCGTTTGTCTTTGAGGAAGATGTGGACGATGATGTCGAAGTAGTCCATGAGAATCCATTCGGCGTTCTCGTAGCCTTCGGTACGATGGGGGTTGTATCCCGTGGCTTTCTTTATGGTTTCAAAAACGCCGTCGCTGATGGCTTGCACGTGCGAGGGAACGTTTCCGCTGCAGATGACGAAAAAGCCCGCGGGGGCCGACGCTATGTCGCGAAGGTCGAGAATCTTAATATCGAGTGCCTTTTTGTTGTCCATACCTTGGGCAGCAAGCTTGGCAAGTATTTCGCTTTCAGATATTTTTGTCTTTCTTTGTGGCATATATATATAATTTGTTCAAATTTGCAAAAATATGAAAAAAAACTGAATCAGACGGTCTTGATTTGTTATCGAATGATAATGTTTGTTAAAAGTCTCCTTTACTCTTGGTACGCGAGCATCCATGCCTGCGATTTAGCAAACGAAATAGTACGTTATGAAAATGTGGTCTGCGATACAATAAAAGGAATAATATTCCGTTGAAGGGAAAAAATAAAGTATGATTACCATCGGAATAACGGGAACTTTAGGTGCAGGAAAAGGCACCATTGTAGACTATCTGGTCAAAAATCGTGGTTTTGTACACTACAGCGTACGTGCCTTCCTCACCGAGGAGATTCAGCGTCGCGGAATGGAAGTCAACAGGGACTCCATGACAATAGTAGGCAACGATTTGCGCGCACAGCATTCGCCGTCGTGGATTGTCGAGCAACTCTACGAACGTGCTGTCGCTTCGGGTTGCAACTGCATTATCGAGAGTGTACGCACGCCCGGCGAGGTGCAGGCTCTGCGCGACAAGCCCAATTTCTATCTTTTTGCTGTCGATGCCGACCCCCGGGTTCGCTACGAACGCGCTGTGCTGCGCGGCAGCGAGACCGACCATATTGACTACAACACCTTCATCGCCAACGAACAGCGCGAGATGGACAATGCCGACCCCAACAAGCAGAACCTGAAATATTGCATCGGGCATGCCGACTTCTGTTTCGACAACGGCGGCACCATCGAGGACCTGAACCATCAGGTGGAGGAAGTCCTCGCCAAGATTCTGTACCGGCGTCCGTCGTGGGACGAGTACTTCATGGAACTGGCTGACACTGCTGCCAAGCGTGCCACGTGCGACCGTGGCCGTTCGGGTTGCGTCATCGTGAAGGACCGCCAGTTGCTGGTGACCGGCTATGTGGGATCCCCCGCGGGGCTGCCGCACTGCGACGAGGTTGGGCATCTGTTCCACAAGACGATCAATCCCGATGGCACGATAAGCAACCATTGTGTCCGCACTGTCCACGCCGAACAGAATGCCATCTGTCAGGCTGCCCGTAGGGGTATATCGCTCGATGGTGGCACGCTCTATTGTCGCATGACTCCATGCCGCACATGTGCTATGCTGATTATAAACTGTGGCATCAAACGTGTGGTGTGCGAGTACAAGTACCATGCCGGCAGCGAGAGCGAGGAACTCTTCCGCCAGGCAGGAGTGCAGCTCGAGTTTTTCCACGACGAAGTGGTCCGATACGAGAACCAGTAATGTCCTGCAACGTCTATCAAATTCATTCTATGCCAATAAATAGCAAATCAAAATATCTGCTACGATATGTCAGCAATGAGTTTTTGGTATAGTTTGAAGAGTTCGGCGACACAACTGCTCTCGGTCATTGTCTTCACATCGAATCCGTAGGCTTGCATCACGGCGCGGTCGTTGTCCTGATGGGCGCGACGCAATTCGTTAGGCATAGTCAGTTCGTCGTATAAGTCGGCGAGGCTGCTGTCGGGATAGAGCGCACGTGCATCGAGTATGGCTTGCGCAGTCTGCTCTATCTTGGCCTTCTGTGCGTCGGTAGGTGTTGGCCACGGGAAGTTATTGTAGACGATAGTATTAGAGTAGCTGTAGTCACTTTTAAGCCTTCCGCAGACGGCTCGCGTCCAAGCCATATGAACATTGCTGTTGAGTATTCCAAAGTGGTAGAGTGTGGCATTTTGCAAATAATATATCTTATCACCTGGAATAATGTTTTGAGAGAGATAATCTAGTGGAATATATCTTCTCCTTTCAGAAGACACCTTAGGAAGAGCAATATATTTGGTTTGAGGTTCTCTTATTTCATCAAAAAGTGTTGGGAACTCGGCTTTTTCACGTGTAGCCGCTTTGGAGCTTTTTATTCGG
This sequence comes from Bacteroidales bacterium, assembly GCA_017522065.1. Classification (GTDB taxonomy): domain Bacteria; phylum Bacteroidota; class Bacteroidia; order Bacteroidales; family P3; genus Colimorpha. The sequence goes on along the minus strand of JAFXAD010000024.1, from coordinate 88,696 downwards.
AAATCTCTGACGCGAGCAACTCTTTCAAGAATTAAGTGACAATGGTGTAATTCGGATGGGTCAGCCCCCACAAGCCAAATGCAATAGCGGGGTTTGCGTTGAATGAAGTCTTTGCCCATCATAAAAGGACGAATAAACTGTTTGGCTTGTGGTTCTTTTGTGAGGAGTTCGTCTTTCTCTTTTTCGTTAAGAATAAAATTCCCATCGTCTGTTGGTTGACACCCCCGAATAAATGGAGGAACGTCACATAGAGGCTTATTTCTTCGCTCAATGAAAATTGAGGGCGAATTTATTAAGTATGGACTAATGTTCGTTGCCTCAATAATCTGTTTGCCTTCAAAAATAATTGGGTTAATGAATGCTTGCGAGTATTTACTACTAAAACCAATAACAACACAATGAACATGAGCTTTTAAGGAAGCTTCACTATCCCATCTAAAAGTACGATAAGCAAAATCGATGCGAACATCCATTCTTTCAATAAGGTTTTTCCAAATAGAAGCGACTTGTTCTCCTTGGGTGATACTGTTGGTGGATACTAAAGCTGCACGGGTATTACTTTTCCCAATTAGGCGAGCAGCTTTGTAATACCAGCCAGCCACATAATCAACATTTTTCCCGCAATTAGGACAAACAATAGACAAATCTTCTTTTTGACTTTTGGATTGATAAGCGTACCCCACAAATGGTGGATTCCCCATGATGTAGTCATAGTGGACCTCATATTTCTTGACTTCTGGTTTCACGATGCTGTCAAAATGGTTTGCTACGACATTTATTTCTCCGTATTCTGCTGTTGGCTCGCTTGCTGTCGTCGGTTCGGGTTCGATAATCAAGTGGACATTCTTGGCGCGAATGGTGGGGATATCAGACGGTTGCTCAAATACATTCCACTCCATTCTTAAGGCGTTCCCTTCGCGGATGTTACTGTAGCTCTTCAGCGGCAAGAAGTCGATGTCGCGGTGGATGATGCGTTCGGTTTCGCGAAGCATCTGTGCCTCCGATATCCAGAGGGCGGTTGTGGCCACGGTGACGGCGAAATCGTTTATCTCGATGCCGTAGAACTGGTTGATGCTGACCTTGATGGGGTTGGCCTCCTCGAATCCGAGGAACGACTGGCCGTGGTAGCGGACGTTGATGACTTCGTTTTCCAAGCGGCGCAGCGAGAGGTAGGTCTCGGTGAGGAAGTTGCCGCTGCCGCAAGCCGGGTCGAGGAAAGTGAGCTGCGAGAGTTTGTCCTGGTAGGCATCTAACCGCTTGTTGCGCTCCTTCTCCACCTTCACCTCCAGTATCTCGTCCAGCTCGCGTCGCAGGTCGTTGAGGAACAGAGGATCGATGACCTTGTGTATGTTTTCAATGCTGGTGTAGTGCATACCGCCGCTGCGGCGCGTCTCGGGGTTTAGCGTGCTCTCGAAGACCGCTCCGAAGATGGTGGGCGAGATTTCGCTCCAGTCGAAGTCGAGGCTCGCATTGTCGAGCAAAGCGGCTTTCAACTCTGGCGTGAACTGCGGTATCTCTATCTCATCGGCAAAGAGGCCGCCGTTGGTATAGGGGAATGCCTTGAGGTTGTCCTTGAGGTATTTGCTACGCTCGACCTCTGGGGTATTGAGTGTTTCGAAAAGACGGATAAGAGCCGTGCGGAGGTCATCGGCATCGTACCGCGACAGGTAGTCGTGAAACTGGTCGTGGGCAAAGACTCCGGCATCCTCGGCATAGAGGCAGAAGACGATGCGGACGCAGAGTATGTTGAGCCAACGCAGCGCCTCAGGCGAAGGATCGTCGTATTGCTTGAGCAACGCCTCGTAAATGCGTCCTACTATTTCGCCTGCCTGCATCGACACCTGCATCTCCTTGGTGATATGCTCGCTCTTCTGATCCACCAGAAACTGCAGGCGGTAGTATTCCTTCTCCAGATTCTTGAGCTGTATCTTCTGCGGCTCGCCGTTGGGTTGCTCCATATCGTAGACCCAGAACTCGGCAAAGTTACAGGTCACAACCCAACGCGGATGGCGGCTCAGCGGCAGGCCAACGATATATTTCTTGGCTTGCTGGAAGGGGTTGAGCATCGCGCCATTGCTTTGGTGAATAGGGGCACCGAGGTCTTTGTCAACGCTTTTTTGCTCTATCAGTACCCGCGTGGCGGGCAAATAGACATCCATAAAATTGGTGCTGTCCACCATCACATTCACTTTGTCCTCGAACTTTACGAAACTGTATGGGTCTTCCAAGCCATACACTTTCTGCAGCAATTCAAGCCAGAACTTCTGAGTGTCGCCTTTCTCGTATCCTTTGCCGCTCCATCGCCGTGCGAACTCGCCCGCGGCAGCGGCCTGCCGTTTGTCTGTAGTCATAATTCGGTCGATTTTCAGTTTGCAAAGATACGAATTATTCCCGATATGGAGATTATTTGGTTTAGTTTAAACCGTATTTTTGTGCCCAGTACTGCTTCAGAAACTCAAGAGATGTGTAGTATTGGTGTGCTTTGATGGCTACAACCCAAAATACGACCAATAAAACAAGACAAAGTGACGCCAGAACTACAGCAGTTGAAGTGCGCATACTGCCAAGCCAAACGAAGAACAGCCGGAGCCAAAGCATATACAAGTAAACATAGAAGAAGGGCATAAAGATACCCCAGAGCCATATCCATAAAAATGAGACATCGAACTCAGCCATAATGATTATTACGAATATCCATAATGCGATTCCGTTCAATGCCATAGATATTTTCAGCAACAGACTTGGCGGATAGTCGAATTGTTTTTTGTTTGCCGTGTCGGCTGTATGATCCTCATAACGTTGGTAGAGCCCAAATGCCAGGCCACCAAAGAATTGCTGGATCCCATTAGGCCCATTCGAACCAACACTTGAATCTTCTCTCCGAAGACAGAAAAGAATTACTAATAGTGTCACAATAAGGCCAATGATACCGCCCCCGGCCCCGACTTTTGACAAAAGGATGAACGATGGTGTCATAATAGCATTTTTTTTAGTTTTATGATGCAAAGATACACCTATGGGTGCGCCAAAAAACGGACCACCCTTTAAAATTATTTGATTCCGTCAATAGTTTCCTGAAGTAACGCTTTGGTTTGCTGTACGATATCGTCGGGTGAAAGGGCCTTTGACCAGCGGCCGCGCGAGAAAGACATGCTACTGATGTAAGAACTTGATGTAGTATACAACTACATTTTTCCTATGATTACCGAACTGCAAAATACACTCTTCTTTTATTTGCCAGCCCCCAAATGTTCCACTTTGGACAATGCGAGGTGCCTGCATAGTAGGAAAAACGGAATAAATGGACAAATCTAGATACGCAAAAACAGAATAAGTGGATTTCGGATGTCCCTCCAGGGGGTGAATTTGTGGATTTGTCGGTTTTTCGACAAAACAAATTTGTGGATTTGTCGGGAAAATCGAAAAAAAATTGTGGATTTGTCGGGGCAAGGCCACTTCGCGGGCCTGCTGTAAGTCCGCAAAAGGGTCATCGACAGATGCTTTTTTTCCGTGGGCACCGTTGCCGTCATGATGTCCGCGAAGAAGGCGCTAAATGGTGGATCTGAGGTTCTTTGCCAGCCGTTGGGTCATCAGCAGGCTCCGTTTGGGGATGATCTCGCGGCAGAGGGACAGGGTATGCTCCAAGGCACGGTAGTAGATGGTGGCTGGCATCGTGGTGGTGAAGGTGATATCGTCGAATATCGGTTCGGGGTTGTAGTAATAGTCAACCAGACTGATCGTTAGCCATTGTTCCATTAGCCGTTGCCATCCCTCGTCGCCTTTATAAACATCAAAGAAACCATGTGCATCCGCCACCGCCTGTTTCATCTGCCGGCTTGGCGTGCCACCGGTGAGTGCCTTGTACAGGTCGGCTAGGGTGTGGTCGACAAGGAATCTGCCCATGGCGTGCGAGTGGCGGTATTCGTCGAGTGACCGTGGCTGGAGATAAAGGTTGCCGATGGTGTTGCAAAGTCTGGCGCAGGGGATGATGCGCCGGTTGACCGAGGCTTTGTCGTCGTGGTGGAAAAAGTTGGGCATGGTGTATTTGCCGCCCACCTCCGTGCCCCACAGGTCCTCTTTTATCAATTGTCCTGGGGCGAGAGCCAATGTGCCACGTTTCTTATCGAAGAGGATGTCTGCGGGCACGAGGTCTTTGAATACAATCGTTGCAATGGCACGCACCAGGTCGGTACGGAGAGGGGTGAAAGCGAATCCGTGGGTGTCGCCGTAGCGGGGCATGTCTTTCAGCTGCCTGAAATCGTAGTTGGCCAGTCGCGAGATGTCGCCGCCAAGGTGCTCGGCGATGAAATCCGACACCAGACGGCGAGGCTCCTGCAGAGGGGCTTCTATGTGCAGTCGGTTTTTCCAGTATTCGATGCGTTCGCGTTCGAAAACAGAGGGCTCGGAGAGTTTCTCTTTGCGGAATTCGCAGTGTCCCTTCACGTAGCGTTCGCGAAACGAGTGGGCGAAAAGCCTGCCGCATCCGCGTCCGCCGGCGGGGATGCCGTTGGCATATATGCATCCGTCGCATATCGTGCCCATTACGCCCTTCCATAGAAAAGGCGCGTCGACGGTAAACTCATCCACCTGTACCGATAGCCACGAGGTCTTTACCATTCCGACATAGCCTTCGCGTTCGATGTATAGGACATCGTAGCCTTCACCCAAAGTGTTCTCGTCAGGGGTGAAAGAGTACTCTTCGAGCCATTCCATACGGCTGTATTCGACCGGCAGCACGGTGGCGCCCGAACAATGCAGCAGCCCTTTGGGGTAGCGGGTAGGTGTCGACTTGGTGCGGCGAATGGTGTTGCTGGCTATCACGTAGCCGTGGCGGTAGCCGTAGATGTTTTGGAAGTCTTTGTCGAAGACGAAGGTTCCGTCCGTCCGCATCAGGTTCTTGCGCAAACCCGGAGTGACGCTCACGCGGTAAAGCCCTTTGGCGAAAGGCTCGATGAACCAGTAGCGGAACTCCGTTATGGCGTTGCCCTGTTGGTCGATAAGTCCCCATGCGCCCAGCTGCGGCTCGTGGTCGTAATAGTAGACGATGGCCACCCCGTCGACGAACTCCCCGATTGAGCGGAAATGCCTGCCGGGGCTAATAATCACCTGCCCACCCACATCGCGCAGCCCCTCATAGAGACCGTCCATGAAGGAGATGTAGCCGTCCGAGCGGAGACCTATGATTTGGTTGTCAGGCATTAGATAAGGCCTTTGGCTTTTAGCATTTTTATCATTTCCAGTTCCTCGGGGGTTGCCTCTGGCTTGTCAGTCAAGGATGGTTTGGTGTATGTTGTATATTGCTGATTCCATTCGGTTATCATATTCACGACTTCTTCGGAAATAAGAGTGTCACGATGCTCAATATTTCCGAGTGTCCAGTCGTCTGTAACAGCGGTAACAAGTATTTTGGTTATCTCTACTGAGGATTTTTTGTACTCAACTTGCTTCTGTGCAAAATAGCCATTACTTGCAATAATATTGAGGACGCGTTCGAAAGGAGTCTTGTTGCCAATGTGCTCGATCAAGTCGTTGACAGTAGCCGGGTCGGTGGTTGGGAAAAAAGAATCTTTCCATTTGCGTGGCAAAATATGCTCTATTTGCCAATCTTTTGGCAACAAGTTACTCTGGTGATTATAGGCATACATTTTCAGCACCATCCTTACGATACTTCTGTGTGGGTTTTTTATTTTGGCCGGAATAATAGAAGTGTCGATTGTTCTGAACTTGTCAAAATCAGGGTGAGCATTCTGAATTATATCGACATTCAACTTAAGAATGTCTCCTTTAACAAAGTTTACAGTCGTGTTTAAAATGAAGCGGACGAGCAGTTCTCCAGCAAGCTTGTGCAAGAACAGCAGGAACGTTTTTTCGAATGTGGGTTCTGTGTGGTGGGAGAGATAATATACAACAACAGGATATTTCCAATATTCATTCGGGTAGGACACGAGTATATCAAGAGCCTGACGTATCTCTTGGTTATTGTCCCAGATTTCATTTTGCAAATCGTATTGGTCGATGTTTATCACTTTCCATAAGTCAAGCACTTTGTCCAACTGATCCATCAAATCTGGTTCGTATAGGAGCGTGGCTTTATCTTCCAAGTAGAATTTACGAGCGCCTTTTAGAGTGGAATCGCTGTCGCCTTTTTTTGCCTTCAGGTAGAACATGTAGTAATAGAATAGCCGTTGGATGCTTTCTTTTGCTTCAATGGCGCCACGTTCAAGTCTTTTCCATTTGGCAATGAAAAGGTCTTTCTCTTCATCCGTTTTAAGGTGGTTGTATATTTTCGCCTTGAAAATATCCGCATCTGTCAGTTGAAGACCTCTGTCGTTGAGGGTTGTGAAAATTGTAAGTGCAGTATCTTGTGTGTCAGCATTAATCGGGAGCAAAATGGCTTGATACAATAGAGCGTAAATAAAGTCGTAGATTGCCATTGGGGCGTCTGCACAATGTTCATCATAAAGCTTCTGAAATAGAATGTAATTTTTTGAATAGTTATCGGTGGCTTTGCTATCAGCCTTTCCTGTTTCCAGAATATTCTTCAGGATTGCATTACCTTTGTTGTCAATCACCTTCGATGTGAGTAGAATGTCCTCGTAATTCACCTCACCAGTCAGTTTGTTCGTCCTCCATATAGCAGGTTCTATTTTGCTTATGAAGTTCTTTCCTGCTTTTGTGTTTGCTTCATCTCCCGTGGAGAGCTTTGTATATATGGCACGAAGTAAGAGAAAGAGGGAGGTGATACGTTGCTGACCGTCTATTATCTCTTGCTCACCATCGCTATTTTCATACGAGACAATGCTGCCAAGGAAATACGAACCGGGGCCTTCAACACCTCCTGTCGTGGTGGCAAAATCCCATAAATCGTCAAAAAGGGTTTGAACCTGCTCGTCCGTCCACATATAAGGACGTTGGTATTCGGGAATAACAAACGGTTTCGATATGCCCGTCATTAGAAGTTCCAGGACACTTTGCTTATTGACGCTAATTACTTGTGCCATATCTTGTGTTTTTAAATGCTATTTATTGTTTTTCTTGCGATAGTTAGAGGGTGCTCAGGGAAAAACTGATCGAATTCCTTTGACTCGGACATGTTCATCATATATGGCCGTGTTAGCGATGCATCATATGGATCTTTCATCCATTGGTTTGTTTCCCCTGGGGTTATTATCCCTTTTTTTACAGCCAATTCATACACAACAGAGTCTCTTATTCCGGTTTGTCCATTTTCTTCAAAAAAGCCATTAACCTCACTCACTATTCCTTGAACTTTTGTTTCGATATGTGCTCTTAAAAAATATTGCACCCCTGATGGATTAATTTTGGTTTTGATTATGCTATAAAGATATTTGGAGCCTTCGGAATTACAACCATCTTCGACCTCTATTAAGGCTTGATTGTTTGCTAATGATTGATGTATACCTTTTATTACAGAAGCCTTGCCATCGTTCAGCATTGATTCTGATGCTCGAATGGGGAAGATTTTTACAAAACATTGAGCCATAGAAGTCATCTTACCCATCGCTATTGTTCCTTCAGGGTCATCTGGCATGCTCTCAAGCATTTGCCAGCCGTTGGTAATTAATTCTTTTAGATTCATAATCCAATTATGGATGAAGCATTAATTAATTTGCAAAGATACTATTTATTTTTTAAATTTGGAAATTCTGTATCATAACCATTGAAAAATAGTTTTTTGTCATCGCGTTATCGTCCTGTCTCGCTAGATTGGCCCAAGGTGGTAATTTATTCTTCTCGCCTGAGTATGATCACAAATGTATCATACTAATCGATGCATAAAACCCCTTTGACGTGGTCTCGGAAGTCTTCGTCTCGGACGCTCATCGTGTGACCGCATCTGGGGCAATGGAAAGGGGACTCTTCGAGCAGCTCTTTCGGTATGGGTTTCATGAAATCCCAACTCATCAATACGCCTTTCCGTACATTAAACATTTTGCCGCATTTGGAGCATTCAATCATATACTGTTGTGCCATCGTGTCTATTCTTTTGCTCGGTTGATAATTATTGTGTTCTCGTAGGTGTCGCCCATCGTCCAGTACTTGTAGCCGTCGATGTGCAGGTAGGGGTGGTTGTAAGGGCCCCAGCGTTCGGGGATACCGAAGCGGCGCTGCATGTCGACAAAGTAGAGGAATTCCTCGTCGCTGAGCGGACATCGGTTGCGGACGATGTATTCGTGGGGGCACCACGGCATCGTCTTGGCAAAGGTCCATTGGCAGCGGCCAATCATCTCTCGCAACCGGTCGTAGTCAGGTTCCTTCATTTCTTCTTGTTCTTTTCCCCGGCGTCCTCGTGGCGGCGGATGCTGATGGTGAGGTGCACTTGGTTTTCGGGATGGGTGTCGGGGTTGAGGCTGGCGATGACGCAACGGAAGATGCTATCCCATCCCATTTCGAGGAAGGTGGCCAGGTCGCGGTTCTCGCCACGGGGGATGTAGCCGAGGAGGTAGTCCTCACCATCCTTGTTGTAGATGACCTGCACGGCATAAGGGTCGTGCGGATTCTGCAGGTCGCGCTCGAGGCGCAGCTCCTGACCCACGCGGAGGTAGTCCCATACGAGGTCAGCATCGTGGAATTTGCGGCCAGCCAAGTGGCAATCCATCAGATAGGCGTTGTGTGCTTTCATTTGCATTGTGGTTTTTAAAAGTAACTTTTTTTTGCATCGCCTTCGGTTAGAAATGCCACAAATTAGAGACCGAAATTTTTTTAGAATTTGGTTCTAATTTGCTCAATTTCTGCTCGAAGAGCATCGAAAAATTCGAGTTACCTATTGGTTAAACATTCATTTTTTTTCACGATGCAAAGATACACCTATAGGTGCGCCAAAAAACGGACCACCATGGAAATTTATTTGTATTCGTCCACGGCTTCCTGTAGCAATGATTTGATTTGTAGTGCAATATCCTCGGGTGAAATGACCTTCAGCCAACGGCCGCGCGAGAGAATTTGCGCCAGAAAGTCGCTTGTGGGACGCAGCCGGACTTCGAAATCGACGTAACCGTCACCTTCAGCGAGGGTGCGTTGCGAGGGGTGCAACGGCAGGTCGCGCAGGGCGAAACGTTCGTTGCCGTAAGCGCGCAAGACGATGCGTTGCAGCGGTATGCGGTCGTCGGTCATCACGCCGTAGTACTCGGCAAAGAATGCCTCGGCGTCGAAATGCGGGTCGATGCAGAAGGTGTCGTCGGTGGGCGTGAGGGCCAGGATGCGGTCGAACGAGAGGACGAGGTATCCGCCCTGGGGGAAGTGCCCCAAGAGGTACCAGCGGCGGCGGAAAAGCTTGATGCAGTAGGGCTCCAGCGTCCACATTCGCGGCTCGTCGCTGCCGTAGCGGCGGTAGCTGACCTGCAGCTGGCGGTTGTCTTTCATGGCGGCCACAATCTGTCGCAGGTGGTTGTCGGCGCCGTCGCCGTCGCGCGAGGATGCCGTGCTCTCGAGCAGGATGCGGTCGTGAAGTCCGCGGGCTTCGCTAACGATATTGCTTACCGTCAGGGTGCTGAGCATCCATCGTGGCACGCTGTCGGTGTGCATCAGCTGGGGCTCGTCGATATAGTAGCGGTTCTCGTTGTCGCACAGGATAGCTATGCCGAACATCTCCTCCACCTCCTGACGGTGGCGGCGGAAGGTGGAGCGGCTGTAGGGAATGCCGTCGCCCAACGCCGTGTTCAGCCAGCGGTCGTTGATTTCGCGCAGCGTGATGCGCCCCGCACGGCTGATGGTGTCCACCAGCCACACATATTGCCTGAAGAGAGAAGATGCTTTCATCTTACATAATTATTATCATGATTAAACGATACGGCTCACTTTCCGATGCAGAATTTGGAGAATATCGAGCCGAGGATGTCGTCGTTGGTTACGGAGCCGGTGATTGTTCCCAAATGGTAGAGTGCGTCGCGCAGGTCGATTACGACGAGGTCGGACGAGAGCTGGGCGTCGAGCGATTTGCGCACTTCGCCCAAAGCGTCGACGATGTGCTTCATTGCCTCGAAATGGCGTGCGTTGGTTAGCAGAACGCCTTGGTTCTGGTTGGCATCGTCTTTTACGGATTCGGCGATGGCATGTTTGAGTTTGTCGATGCCGATACCCTCCTTTGCGGAGACTTCCACTCCGGACGATGTGTTGGCGTGCGGTTGGTCGCATTTGTTGTTGACCACAATCAGGTGCTTTCCGTCGAGTGTTGAAAGGTCTGTGAAATGTGCTATCTCGCCTATGGCGTCGCCGTCATGAGGAAGGGTGATGTCGCGTACAAGCAGAACGACCTGAGCCTGTCTTGCGGCATTGACGGAGCGTTCGAGGCCCATGTTTTCGAGGGTGTCGTCGCTGTGGTGCAGTCCGGCGGTGTCGATAAAACGGAAGAGTATTCCGTCGATGTTCATGGTTTCCTCAATGGTGTCGCGTGTGGTGCCGGCTATGGGGCTGACTATGGCCCTCTGTTCGTTGAGCAGTGCGTTGAGTAGCGACGATTTGCCGGCGTTGGGTGCGCCGATGATGGCGACAGGAATGCCGTTTTTCAAGGCATTGCCGGTCTGAAAGGTGTTCATGAGACGCTCTACCTTTTGGGAGAGTTCGTCGAGCAGGTCACAGATATGCTGTCTGCTTGCGAACTGCAGGTCTTCGTCGCTGAAGTCGAGTTCGAGCTCCAGCAGGGCCGATAGGTCTATCAGCTGCTGACGCAGTTGTTCCAACTCCTGGGCATACCCGCCCCGCATCTGACTTATAGCCAGCCGGTGTGCTGCTTCGGACTGCGAGTCGATAAGGTCGGCAACGGCTTCGGCCTGCGAGAGGTTGAGCTTGTGGTTGAGGAATGCCCGCAGGGTGAACTCGCCGGGTTTTGCCAAGCGGCAACCGGCATCGATAAGTGTGCTTAGGATGCGTGACTGTATGTACGTGGAGCCATGGCACGAAATCTCTACAACATCCTCGCCGGTATACGAGTTCGGGGCGTTGAAGCATGTGGCGACCACCTCGTCGATGAACTCGCTGCCAGCGTAGAGGCAGCAGAATGTCGCCTTGCGGTCGGCAAGAGACACTTTTTTGCCGTGCTTGTTCTGAAGGAGTGAGGCTACCATTGCCGAAGCATTTTTGCCGGAAACTCTGATGACGGCGATTCCGCCGACTCCAGCGGGGGTGCTTATCGCACAGATGGTATCGTTCAGGGCGTTGTTTTCCATGCTATTTGTGGTATTCGTTGCCGAAGAGCTCGGTCATTTCGTCGTCGTTCAGGCCCATGTCGGCCTTCATCTTGTACATGTTCGGATAGTTGAGCATCAGCGAGATGACGAGCAGCAGGAGGAGCATTATCATGGTGTTTTCGTGCGTGGTCACTATAAAGGCAGCGACCAGCAAAACAACCAGCAGGGCAGGGTAGAAGACGGAGCAGACGAGGCTGCGGTAGGCTATGAGTTTCGGTTCGACGCCCTCCATTTGCCGGATTTGTGGCACTCTTTTGCGCATCGCGAAGAGGATGTAGGCTATGTCGGCGACGGCTATGATGAGCCCTGCCGAGACGAAGAGGTGGCGCGTGTACTCGTTGGTGGTTATCTCGCGGAGCCAAATATATTTGTCGAGATAATGTTCGACGATGGTGGCGATACATAGTAATATGGAGCCGTAAAGACCGATGTTTGCGGCAGTCCTTATTTTGCGGATGTTTGTGTTGCTGTTGCTCATTTTTTGAAGTTTAGGTATTTGGCTGTGTAGGAGGATTTGCATTTGACGAGATTTTCCGGAGTGCCGGCAAATACCACGTTGCCGCCTTCGTTGCCGCCTTCGGGACCCATGTCGATAATCCAGTCGGCCTGTTTGATGATGTCGGGATGGTGTTCGATGACAACGATGGAGTGCCCGTTGGCGATGAGTGTGTCGAACGCGGCGAGGAGTTTCCTTATGTCGTGGAAATGGAGGCCTGTCGACGGTTCGTCGAATATGAAGAGCAGTGGCTGCTCGTTGTCGCCGTGTACGAGGAAGGAGGCCAGCTTGATGCGTTGTGCTTCGCCGCCGCTCAGGGTGTTGGAGCTCTGTCCCATTTTCAGGTATCCCAGTCCAACGTCCTGTAGTGGTTGCAGCCGGCTTGTGATCTGCCTGCAGGTCGGTTTGTATGCGTCGTCGGCAGCGTCTGCATTGAAGAATTCGAGAGCCTGGTCGATTGTCATTTCGAGCACGTCGCTGATGTTTTTGCCGCGATAAAGAATCTCGAGCGTGTCGCTCTGGAATCGTGTTCCGTGGCATTCTTCGCAGAGCAGGTGCACGTCGGCCATAAACTGCATGCCGATGGTCACATAGCCCTCTCCTTGGCAGGTCTCGCAGCGTCCGCCTTCGACGTTGAAGGAGAAGTAGCCAGCCTTGTAGCCTCGTGTTTTTGCAAGGGGTTGCATGGCGTAGAGCTGCCTGATTTCGTCGTATGCCTTCATGTATGTGGCAGGGTTGCTGCGTGTCGAGCGTCCGATTGGGTTCTGGTCGACGAGCTCGACGCCGCTTATGCGTCGCAAGTCGCCGCCAACAGCGCGGCATTTGCCTACATATTCTTCGTTGCCGTCAAAGCGCTTCTGCAGAATGTCGTATAGTACATATTTCACAATGCTGGTTTTTCCGGAGCCAGAGACGCCAGTCACTACCGTCAGCACGTTGAGCGGAAATTCCACATCGATGTTTTTCAGGTTATTGCAATAGGCACCTTTGAGGGTGATTTTGTCGCGCCATTGGCGTCTCGAAGCTGGCACGGGTATCGACAGTTGTCCGAGCAGGTACTGTGCGGTGTATGAATTCTCGATTTTGAATTTTGAGTTCTCTATCTGGTTGTTTTTTATGCCGTTGCCATCGTTTTGCAGTTCCATGACCACCTCGCCGCCCAGTCGTCCTGCTCCTGGTCCGATGTCGATAATGAAATCGGCAGCGCGCATGATTTCCTCATCGTGTTCGACAACGATTACCGTGTTGCCGAGGTCGCGCAGCTGCTTCAATACCGATATGAGCTGTTCGGTGTCGCGCGAGTGCAGGCCTATCGAGGGTTCGTCGAGTATGTACATCGACCCCACAAGCGAACTTCCGAGTGATGTGGCGAGGTTGATGCGTTGGCTTTCGCCTCCGCTCAGTGTGTTGCTCAGTCGGCTCAGAGTCAGGTATCCCAATCCCACCTGCAGCAGGTAGCCTACGCGGTTGTCGAGCTCGCGGCGTATGCGCTCGGTGAGCTTCAACTCGTAGTCGGTAAGTGTCATGCTCTTCAGAAATTCTGCAAGCTCTTTGACGGGCATGTCGGTGAGTTCGGTGATGGATTTTCCGCAGACCTTGACGTACTGTGCGTCGGCTCTAAGTCTCGAGCCGTGGCAGTCGGGGCAGGTCGTTTTGCCACGATAGCGAGCCAGCATGACGCGGTACTGGATCTTGTAGCTTTGCGACTCCACCCATTTGAAGAATCCGTCGATGCCCTCCCAGCTGCCCGTGCCGTGCCACAGCGTGTCGCGCTGCGATTGCGTCAGGTCGCAGTATGGTGTGTGGATGGGGAATCCGAGTTTCGTCGAGAGGCGGATGAAGTGTTGTTTCCATTCCGACATCTTCTCGCCGCGCCAGCATACAACGGCGTCTTCGAAAACCGAGAGCGACTTGTTGGGGACCACGATGTCCTCGTTTATCCCTATCACGTTGCCATAGCCCTGGCATCGCGGGCATGCTCCGTAGGGGTTGTTGAAACTGAAGAAGTTGGGATTTGGTTTTTCGAAGGTCATGCCGTCGGCTTCGAAGCGGTTTGAGAAGTGGATGCTTTCGGGTTTCTCGTCGCCACTGTTCATCACTTGCAGGCAGCATGAGCCCCTGCCCTCGAAGAAGGCTGTCTGTACCGACTCCGAGACGCGTGCCAGCTGGTCGTCGTCGCCGTGTCGGATAGTGATGCGGTCTACAAGGAGCAGTGGGTCCTTGTAGTTTTCCTTCTCGTCAAGAATAGGGATGAAGTCCTCAATGCGCATGATGGTTCCTGCTATCGATACGCGCATGAAGCCCTCTTGGTGCAGAATCTGCAGTTGGGCTTTTATCGGACGTTCCTTGGTGGCCTCGAGAGGGGCGAGGATCATGATTTTCTGCTCGTCGTCGAGAGTGTAGATGTAGTCTACCACATCGCTTACGCTGTGCCGTTTCACTTCCACTCCCGATATGGGCGAGAAGGTGCGTCCGATTCTGGCGTAGAGCAGCTTGAGGTATTCGTATATCTCGGTCGAGGTGCCTACCGTCGAGCGCGGGTTCGAGGTGTTGACCTTCTGTTCGATGGCTATAGCCGGTGCCACGCCGAGAATGTAGTCCACTTCCGGTTTGCTCATTCGTCCCATGAACTGGCGGGCGTAGCTGCTCAGGCTTTCCACGTAGCGGCGCTGACCCTCGGCGTAGAGGGTGTCGAATGCCAGCGACGACTTGCCGCTGCCGCTCAACCCGGTTATGACCACCAGCTTGTTGCGCGGAATCCTGACGTCGATATTCTTCAGGTTGTTGACCCGTGCACCTTTGATAACGATATAGTTGTCGTCGTCGTTCTTTGTTCTTGTCACGTTTTTCTGGGTGGTGTTTCGTTTCTTTGGGGCGTTGCTCATGGCCATAAGTCTAATGTTTGTGGAATTGCCAAATCTTTATAACGTCCACCCATCTGTAATTATTGCGTGTTGGAGGAAAGATTTGTTTGTACAGATTCAACATCGAAGTGCAACACTGCTGTGACTATTGTTTTTTCGCCAGGCAATAAAATAGTGGTCGCTGTAAAGGTTGTGCAAAAAAAAATGCGCTTACATTTTTGTAAGCGCATGCGCTTACAAAAGGCATATTATGACATATCATAACATATCATGATAATACATTAATTTTATCATGTCTCTATCCCTTTATAAGAGACATACGTTGTTAAGCACCAATCAATTGCAAGCATAAAACACTGAAAAACAACGAAAGGCAGACAAGATTCTCTTGACTGCCTTTTGGTGGTATAGGCGGAGAGAGAGGGATTCGAACCCCCGGACCCGTGAAGGTCAACGGTTTTCAAGACCGCCGCATTCGACCGCTCTGCCATCTCTCCAAATCGGGTGCAAAAGTAATACCTTTTTTGGATATGACCAAATTTTTCTTTTTAGAAGCTGTCAAGCAGTGTGTTATATCGATGGTGGCGTAAGATAGTCTGTGTGGGTCGGATGAAAATATCCCAATTTTCGGATAAAAAGCTCAAAAAACGAACAAAGTGAGAGGTCGTTGGTGGAAGTCAGGGAGGATAAGAAGATGATTTTAATAAATAAGTATCAGTCTTTTGCGAATGTTATGGTAATATTTTTTAAAAAAAATTTTGCCATGTCGCTTTTTTGCAGTACTTTTGCAACCGCTTTTCGAAAGAAGACCATCTTCCTCAATAGCTCAGTTGGTTAGAGCACCTGACTGTTAATCAGGGGGTCGCAGGTTCAAGTCCTGCTTGGGGAGCAAGTTGAATGAGAGGGTAAGAGAACTCAAATCAAAAAGAATATCTTCCTCAATAGCTCAGTTGGTTAGAGCACCTGACTGTTAATCAGGGGGTCGCAGGTTCAAGTCCTGCTTGGGGAGCAAAAATATGGCTGCACGAATGGGCAGCTTTTTTTGTAGTGTCATGAAATCAATCTTACTGGTATTATTAATAGTATTGGCTATTGTGCTGGTCTGCTTTGCTGGACTCGGAATCAAGATAATTGTCAAGAAAAACGGTGAGTTCAAGCGTCACTGTTCCAGTATCGACCCCTACACCGGCGAGCAGAAGGGATGCGTGTGTGCATCGCGTCTGGATGATAAATGCTCGGAACGGAAGAGGCATCCATACCAGCCATTGGATGTGAACAGGGAGCTGATGAAGGAAATCGAGTGATACTTAATGCTGGAAGTAAGTAGGATATATGATTTCTTGATGCGGGAAGATAATTAGAAATACCTGCCTAAATTTTTGATTTTCATGAAAAAGACTTATGCATTGCTGTTTTGGATGATGATTGTGCTGGGTGTTGCCGTGTCGCAGAACGACGGGGCGACTGAATCGTTATGGTGCGACAGTTTTGACGATGGCATTGCAGACGGGTGGCTCCTCGTGGACAATGACGGTAACGGCAAAAACTGGAAGGTCGGGACTTTCCACCCTTATGATGGCGGCTATTCGCTGTTCGGACCGGCATACACAAACAGTACTGAGGACAATTGGGCTGTAAGTCCGTCGATTAATCTCACCGATGGCGTCATTTCGTTGACATGGCAGGTGTTTGCACACGAATCATACGATGAGACGTATGAGGTGTGGGTGACTACGGGCGACGCGGAGGCTTTGGAGAGTTACGATTCGTTGTTCGCTGAAACCGTCACGGGCGGATATTACGCAAGGGCGCTGGACATTTCGGCCTATGCGGGACAAACGATACACGTGGCATTCCGTCATCGCAGCACTTTCCAGAATTACCTATGCATAGATTCTGTGTGTGTGACTGCAAGTGTAGTACAACTTCCTTCGGTAGAGATTGTTGCCCCCGATTCTGCGCTTGTGGGCGCAAGTGTCGTACTTGTTGCTGTCAGCGACAATGCAGAGTCGTATGAATGGTCAGTGGAGGGCGCTTCAATTTCGTCGCCGACGCAGCAGCAGATAGAGGCTGTATGGCTGTCGGAGGGCAGCTATGAGATTGTCCTGACGGCTGTTAATAGTGCCGGCAGAACAACAGTTTCGCGATATATTGACATTGTAGAGAAAGCGGATATAAATGGCACGGGATTGCATGACGTGGCTGTATACCCAAACCCTGTCGAGGCTGTGCTCACGGTTGAAGCAGAGGGTTTGATAGAACTCGAGATACTGGATGCAACTGGCGTCGTTGTGCTCAGGAGTACAGACTGTAAAGGCTTTGTGGATCTGTCGGCCGTGCCTGCGGGCATTTATTATGTGCGCATTTCTACGCGAGAGGGATGCTTTGCACGCAAAATCATCAAGAGATAGTTACTTTCTATAGAGATTCCACTATGTCGCTGGCGATGACAGAGTATTGCGACCGCAAGGATGCTGCTCGTTCGCCTGCTTTGCCGTGCATGTTTACGGCATGTGCAGCGATTGCTTGAAGATTAGGTGTCGTATAGTCGCTGTGGTGACGGCTATAGGCCCTGGATTGGGCGAGCAGCGACAGAATGACGCCCGTGAGGACGTCTCCGCTGCCGGCAGTGGCCATCGCTGGTGTGCCGGTAGTGTTGACCATGGCGACGCTTGCAGGGGCATAGATATGCGTACGATGGGATTTTTTGACGATGACGGTGCTGTAGCGGTCTGCCATGGCTTGAGGGTCGGCATCGCCGAAAAGCCTTTCATATTCCTTTGCGTGAGGTGTCAGCACGCAACCGGAAGCATAGTTCAGCAACTTGGAGCGTAGTGACATGATGTTCAGTCCGTCGGCATCGACAACGAGTGGCGTGTCGGCATTCTCGAGGAAGCCTACGCGGTTGTACATGAGTTTTTCGAGAACGTTCCTGCTCTGTTCGTCGGTGCCTAGGCCGGGTCCGACGGCTATGGCGTCGAAGTTGTCGAGGTGTGCGGGTAGTGTCGTGAAAACGGTTTCGTTGTCGTCGACAGAGAGCATGGCCTCTGGGATTGCGGTCTGCATAATGGTCACAGCCGAGCGCGGTACATGAACGGTAAGCAAACCTACTCCAGAACGCAAGCAGGCTCGTGCGGCGAGGATGGCGGCACCCATCTTGCCGTAGCTGCCGGCAATGAGGAGGGCATGACCATAGTACCCTTTGTGGCTTTCGGGGTCACGATTGTACAGAAACGGGAATTGTTCCATAGGTGATGTGATTTCTGTAAAAGAAGACCAGCCATCTGAAAGATTGTTTCCCGATGGCTGGTCATTGAAGTAGTAATCAGGTTTTATTCAGTAACCTCGGGTTTCATGGTTCCGACGCAGTAGTGGCCAAGGTCAAAGTAGGTCTTGGCGATGCGTTTGATGTCCTTGACGGTGAGGCTATTGACGAGTTTCTCATAGTCGGTGACGCTGGCGTTGCGGTCTTCGTTGTAGTAGTAAGATCCGTAGATGCGGCCCATCCAGAAGCCATTCTCCTGCATGCTGGTTTCACGCTCTTTGATCATCTGGAGTTTCACCTTGTTGAGGGTCTCTTTGTCGCAGCCCTTCTTGATGAATTCCTTGATGAGCTTGATGGCGGCGTTCTCGACGCTCTCGCAGTTTTCGGGTGCGCACTGGAGCACGAATACCCAGCTGACGCTACCGTCGAACTCGATGTCGTAGTCGGCTGAGCCGTAGGGGCTGTAGGTCTCGCCCATCTTCTCGCGGATGACTTCGGTGGTGCGAATCTGGAGAGCTTCACCGAGGGCGCTGACAGCAATACGCTCGCGGAGGTCGCCATGGAAGCCACGGGTTTCGCCCATAACGAAGACCATACCCTGCTTGTCGGTACCGGCAAGGGTGAGGCTGTGGTTGACACCGGGGATCATCTTGGGTTCCTTGTCAAGGCGCTGTTCACCTTTCTGCTTGCCATTGGTGGGCAGGATGTTGAGGTACTTGGCGATGGTGTTGATGTTCTCGTCGCTGACGTTGCCGACGAAGAAGAAGATCTGGTCGCTGGCGTCGCAGAAGCGTTCTCTGAAGATCTGATAGGTGCGTTCGAAATCGACACGATTGATGTCCTCCTCGGTGGGTATGACGACCATGCGAGGATTGTGGCCGTACATCATTTCGAAGAATTCTTTCTGGAATTTAACCTGCGGCTGCGAGGCAACCATGCGGATCTGGGTGCGCAGGTTGTCCATGTCGCGGTCGAAAGATTCCTTGTCTTTGCGCGGAGCCTCATAGTAGAGGTCGATGAGTTGCATCATGGTTTCGAGGTCCTTGGGTGAGCAGCTGCCGCTGAAGCCCTGGTTTGTGGAGCTGATGGAAGGACGGACGCTGACCGATTTGCCCTGGAGTTTCTTGCTGAGCTGGTTGCGGCTGAAGTTGCCGATACCGGCATTGCTTACGATACCGGCAGCAGAGCTGACCATGTAGGCTTCCTTGTCGCTATAGAGGGCGCTACCGCCGTTGGAGAAACTGCGCATCTGGATTTCGTCTTCCTTGTAATTGGTCTTCTTGACAACGAAACGGATGCCGTTGGGAACGATGTATTCGGTGTAGCCGAGGACGTCGTTCTTGGAGAGTTCGATGGGGGTGACATCCTTGACTTCGCGGTCGAAGAGAGGTTCGTCCTTGAAGGTGTCGACCCAAGGTTCGGTCTTCTCGTTCTTGCTGTCGGCAACAATCTTGATGATGGCGTCCTTGGTGGGCACGCTGTAGCCTTCCTTCTCGGGAGCGGTGAGGATGTAGATGAAGTTCTCGTCAGTGATCCAGTCTTTTACGACGGCGTTAACTTCCTCGAGGGTGATTTCGGGGATGAATTCGCGTGCGTATGAGTCTTCCTGGCGGATGCCGGGGATTACCTCATCGTCAAGATAGTGGTTGGTGTATTCGTCGGCGAAGCTGTTGCTTTCGGTCTTGTTGAGCTCTTTGGCGAGCTTGCGGTACATCTCGAGGGTACTCTCTTTTGCGCGGTCGAGTTCGGGCTGGAGGAAGCCGTGCTCGTCAACGCGTTTCATTTCGCGGAGCAGGAGTGCGGTAGCCTCTTCGATGCGGTTGTCCTTCGGATAGGCCGAGAGTGAGAAGGCGTCGAGCTTGGCGAGGAATCCGCCGTAGCTGCCGCTGGCATAGATGAAGGGAGCAGAAGCCTTTTCAGACATTTCGCTGAAGCGGGCATTGATCATGCGGTTTGCGAGGGTGCGGACCAGCATCTGGCGATAGTCGCCGATGGTGCCCTGAGGAGCTTTGCTGTGTTTCCACATCATTTCGATGCCTGCATTGGGGGCTTCCTTGTCGGTAGCGATGGCTACGAGGGGCTCCTTGTTGGCGGGAATCTCATAGTAGGGGCGAGGCTTGGGATTGGCGGGCATCTTGTTGTCGTTGAAGTATTCCTTGACTTTCTTTTCGATTTGGTCTACGTTGATGTCGCCAACGATGATGACAGCCTGCAGGTCGGGACGGTACCAGTCCTCATAGAAGCGCATGATGGTGGGGCGCTGGAAGGTCTTCAGCACCTCTTCGGTTCCGATGGGGATACGGTTGGCATACTTGGAACCCTTGAGCAGCACGGGCCAGTACTGGCGCATGAGGCGGTCCTGAGCGCCGAGGCGTCCGCGCCATTCCTCGATGATGACACCGCGCTCGGCATCGATTTCCTTGGGGTCCATCAGCAGCTTGCTTGCCCAGCCGTCGAGGATCTTCATACCCATCTCGAGCATCTCGTCGTCATTGGGCATGTTGACGTAGTAGACCGTCTGGTCGAAGCTGGTATAGGCATTGACGTGGCCACCGAACTGAACGCCCTTGGCTTGGAGCTTGCTGATGAGCTCGTTGTGGGGATAGTACTCGGTGCCGTTGAAGGCCATGTGCTCAACGAAGTGAGCGAGACCCTGCTGGTCGTCGTCCTCCATAACGGAGCCTGCATTGACGGCAAGACGGAACTGGACGCGTCCTTCGGGTTTCTTGTTGGAACGGATGTAGTAGGTGATGCCATTGTCGAGTTTGCCCATGCGCACTTTCTTGTCGATAGGCACTTTGGCGGAGAGGTCACTCTTTTTCTCTTTTTTGCTGCCTGTGCTGCCGAGCTGTGCAAAGCTCATGCCAGCTGCTGCAAACAGAAAAAGGAACAGAATAAAAATTTGTTTTTTCATTTTAAAGATTGATTTTTAATTATTTGTATTTGTTATTGTAAATTATCGCAATTTGCAAATATAGTAAATATATTTTATATATAGGATAAGAGGCGATGTCGTGTGATTTTGTCATCAGAGTATAAACGATTCAGATATGGGAAATCTTACAGGCGAAGCTAAAAAAAACTCGAATTCTTTAAAAATTCGAGAAAAAATGCTTTTAAAACTCTTCCAGTGGGTATCAGCCTCAATTGTGATTGGCAACAAGAGCATTGGTGTAACCGTTGAACTGGAACTTCCGCCACCCCAGAAGAGGTGAACGTAATTGTATAAAGATGAGAGCTTATGGTGTATTTTCCTTTTGTTTGTGGATCGATTCATGAGCAAATTTTTTTGCTTATGCTGCGGTACCATGCTCATATAAAAACTCGGGGGCGAAGTCTACACCGTTATACCATTCCAATGTCCAATCATTCAATCCAAACTGGATGAAATTGTGTATGTCGCGTAGTTCGTCTTTAAATTTTCCGTGCAGTAGAGGTTCAAAATTTACAATACGGCTCTCCCCATTATTAAAATCAAGTCTCATAACAAAATCATGCAGATAATCTACATCAACAACTCTAAGCAATTCAAAATTTTTCATATACTTTTAAATTAATGGCTTAATAGGTAAAGGTTCTTGTCCATTTTTAAGTCTGTTCCAATTCTCAATCAACTCATCATGATGCAGGTCAAGCCATTCGAAAACACGATTCAACTCTTTGCGAGACAGTTGTCCTTGTACAATGCCTTTGTCTATTGTGACGATGGCTCTGCTGCTGCCATAGCGGACATGAAAATGCGGCGGATTATGGTCGTCAGCAAACATCATTATAATGATACCGTAAAATCTACTTATTTCAGGCATAATTAATTTTATAATTGATTTTGCAAAAATACACAATTAATCCGAATTGACAAAATCTATTTTCATTATGTGTAGAATAACGACATCTTGTCTGGGGTTGTTATAATCACATCCCATGGGGATGATAGCGCATTGATTGATATATCCCGATGATAACATGTTGAGTGGTAGCTGAGTATGAGAAAAAATAGGTTTTCTATAGTGCCGCTTCGAGGTAGTGGCGCAGCTGGACGGGCGTCACATCGTGGTTGATTTCGCCACCCACGGCGTAGGAGATGGCTCCGGTTTCTTCGCTGACAATCACTGAAATGACGTCGAGCTGCTCGGTCACGCCAATGGCCGAGCGGTGTCTGAGACCGAGGTTGGGGTCGATGCTGAGGTTGGACGAGACTGGGAGAATGCAGCGGGCTGCGAGGACTTTGTTGCCCTTGACGAGGACGGCGCCATCGTGGAGCGGCGAATTCTTGAAAAACAGGGTCTCCAACAGTGCCGACGAGACGACGGCATCGATGCGTTCGCCGGTATTGATGATGTCGTTCACCTCGTTCTGACGGACGAAAACGATGAGGGCTCCTGTCTTGGACTGCGACATGTGCATGCAAGCCTGTATGTAGGGTTCGAGTTCGACGCCGTTGTTCTTGTCGCTCATGCTTTTCTTCCAGAATTGGAAGCGTTTCAGCAGGTTGTCGCCGTCGATGCTGGTCTTTGTTCCTACGAGGAGCAGGAAGCGCCGTATCTCTGGTTGGAAGACAATGATGAGCAAGATGAGTCCGATGGAGATGAACTGCCCGAGGATGGTCGAGGTCAGTCGCATTCCGAAAAGTGTGGAGAGTTGCCAGAGGACGTAGATGATGACAACGGCCCAGAAAATGCGTAGCACGTTGGTGCCACGGACGGCCTTGTAAATCTGGTAGGCCAGAATTGCTACAAGCAGTATGTCTATTATGTCGACAAAAGTGAAAGTGGGTAATCCTTGCATTATAGGTTAGAGGTTAAAGGTTAAAGGTTAGAGGTTAAAGGGTGGTAAAGGTAATAGGTTAAAGACAATAGGTGTGTATCTTAAAATATGTCTTATTGTTTTGATGAGAGGTATTTTAGGACAATGTCGGAGGTTTGTCGGGTTTCCTTCACGTCGTGGGCTCTGAGGATTTGGGCTCCGCTCAGCAGGGCTATGGTGTGGAGGGCAACGGTGCCGGCAAGGGCGTCGTCGGCAGTTGTATTTAGAAGCCGGTAGATCATCGATTTGCGGGAGAGTGCGACCAGGATCGGGTTGTTTGGGAAGAGACTGCGCAGCTCGCCAAGTTGCGTCATGATGGTGTAGTTGTCGTCGATCGACTTGGAGAATCCGAAGCCGGGGTCGATGATGACGTCACGGACGCCGCGGTCGTACAATTGGTTGCGAAGGTCGGACAGGCTTTTTGCCATCGAAGCCACGGGCGATATGTCGCTTTCGCCTACCCCTGCGGGGTTCTGCGGTGTGCCTTTGGGGTTGTGCATCAGAACGTAAGGCGTTCGCAACTGCGCTACGGTGTCGAACATTGCCGTGTCGAATGCGCCGCCGCTGATGTCGTTGATGATGTCGGCTCCAGCGTCGACGGCAGCCTTTGCCGGAAGCGAATAGCAGGTGTCGACAGAGATGTAGGCGTCGGGCAACTCACGACGGACCAGCGCCACGACTTTGGATAGCTTTTCGGCCTCGACGTCGGGAGCAAGCAGGGTAGCCCCCGGACGTGTCGACACAACGCCGATGTCTATAATGTCGGCACCTTCGGACGTGATGGTCTGGGCACGTTCAACGATTTCTTTTTCCGATAGATAACGGTTTCCATCGTAGAACGAGTCGGGCGTGACATTGAGGATCCCCATTATGGCCGGACGTTCACATCGGAGCAATCTGCTGCCGCAACACAGCGAGAACGGTTCGAAAGAATTATTTTTATACATAGCAATAAAAAAACGACATCGTCGTTGTTTTATTGTTTTGAGACTACTAATTTCACGAATAACACGAATCCTTAAATATATGACACGTACCGAAGAGGAATTTGAACAAGAGACAAAAAAATGTCGCGACATATTTGAGAAGAAGACCAGAGACTACGGCACTTCGTGGCGCATTCTGCGATTGCCTTCGCTGACGGACCAGATATTCATCAAAGCTAAACGGATACGCAGCATTGAAGAGACTGGAGAGAACAAGATCGGCGACGATGTGCGTGGCGAATACGTTGCCATGGTGAACTATGCAGTGATGGCACTTATCCAGCAGGAATTGGATGGCAATACGCAGATGGAGCTGCCATTGGAGAGGGCTATGGAACTCTACGACAAGCACCTTGGGCGCACCGTAAGACTTATGCTCGACAAGAACCACGACTATGGTGAAGCCTGGCGACAGATGCGCATAAGTTCGATGACGGACCTGATTCTGATGAAGCTTAAACGCATCAAACAGATTGAAGACCACGATGGTAAGACAATCATTTCGGAGGGCGTCGAAGGTGGTTATATGGATATTATCAACTACTCGCTCTTCTGTCTCATCAGATTGAATGAAGAGCAAACAAATAAGTAAATGGTCAAAATATTGAACAGGAATTACCAGAAATTGGCCAGGAATAAACCAGAAATTATGTTTTTCTTTTAACAGCAATTAAACAGTAAATATCTTTTAGAACTTGAATATCCGTGAATTATCATAAATGTCAAATAGATTTGACTAATTACTTAAATAAAAACCATTTTATTATTAAAGCCGTAAAATAGATATGATAAAGGAAAATACACTAAACAAGACACTTAGAATTATAGCTCGCTGGTTTGTGGGGCTTGTGTTCATCTTTTCAAGTTTCACAAAGGGCGTGGACCCGCTCGGAACAGCGTTCAAGGTCGAAGAATACATGACGGCGTGGAGCGTTGGCAACATCTCGTTCGAATGGGCTCTGCCGCTCGCTCCGTTCCTCTCGATGGCGCTCATAACAGTCGAGTTCCTCGTGGGCGTGCTCCTTATCACTGGCTCGTTCAGGAAGCTGACGGCGTGGATACTGCTGCTCATGATGGTGTTCTTCACCTTCACGACGCTCTACGACGCCATAACGAACAAAGTGAGCGACTGCGGATGCTTTGGCGATGCTGTCAAACTCACCAACTGGCAGACGTTCTGGAAGAATGTGGTGCTCGATGTGCCGACGTTGTTCATATTCCTCACCCGACGTTGGCCGCGCCGCAAAAGCCTTGAGCGCGACACCCTGATAGCACTTGCGGCAATTGCTGCCATGGTGGTCTTCGGATTGTACAACATCAACAACGAACCCATCATCGATTTCCGTCCCTGGAAGGTTGGCAACACCATGATTAAGAATCTTGAAGAGGGATTGGAAACGACCAATATGGTCACCTACAAGAACAAGGAGACCGGTGAATTCAAGACTATGGATTCGAAGGAGCTGATGGACTGCTTCGCTTCCGACCCGCAGTGGGGCGACAAATGGGAGTGGGTGGGAACCAGCACGGTAAGCCCATACGAAATCGTCGATCCCAAGACCGACAGTGTCGTCTCGTTCCCCATTGTCAATGCCGACAATGAAGACTTCACGTTCGACTTGATAGGTGCTGTCGACGGTCCGGTGATGCTTTGCACGATACATCACCTTGGCGACGTCAACGAACGTGGCGTTGAGGCCATTGCCGAAATGAAGCAGTTGGCTATGGACCGCGATGTCCGTTTCGCAGTCGTCTCGTGTGCAGAACAGAGCGAGCTGCTGCAGTTCCTGTATGGTCACAATCTCATGGATGTGGAGTACTACTTCAGCGACGACAAGGCTATAGAGGCCATGCTCCGTAGCAACCCGGGATTTGTGGTCATGCAGAATGCCACAGTCCGCGGCAAGTGGCACTACAAAAACATAGACAAGATTAAAGATTTCCCTTTCGAGATTGACCAGAAGTAGGAAATCAAGAAATCCTTAAGAGCACCTCTAATAAATATTTAAAACGGCGAATTGTACGAATTAAACGAATTGATATTTAGAAATTTGTTTTGCAAACAAAACGCGAATTAAACGAATTTTTAGAGGTTACCTTAAGAGCACCTCTAATAAATATTTAAAACGGCGTGGTATGCCTGCGAATACATAATGAATAAAGAAAATGCAATGAGCAATTGTACGAATTAAACGAATTTTTAGAGGTTACCTTAAACAATTTGGAAGAATAAGCTTTTTAAAATTATCACATAACAGACTAAATTATGCTACAAAGAATTCAATCGTTTTACTTAGTGCTTGTGGTTGTGGGCATCATATTGATGTTCCAGTTTCCCATAGCGACCTACACTGCTCAAACCCCCAACGGTGATATCGGAGCCGCACTGCAGCTCACCAATACCAAGTCCATACAAACCGAAGACATGATGGACTTCCATTTTGTCGGCGACGACACGGTCTCGCTGCCTGGCAAGTGGGTGCTCAGCGTCGTTGCCGTGATTGTTGGCCTCATCGCCCTTGTCAGCATATTCCTTTACAAGAACCGCGTCCTGCAGATGCGTGTGGTGGCTTTTGCCTTCCTGTTCAACGTGGTGCTGATATTCTTGATTTTCTTCTGGGCCATAAACGGTGCCGGCGGAAACGGCGGATACCTGCATGTGCTGCAGGAGAGCACGCTGATGGGAAGCAGTATCACAACGCAGATGTTGACACCGGGAACAATCACCCCGATCGTGACGGTGATCCTGCTCTTTTTGGCGCAGAGAGCCATCAAAAAAGATGAAATGAAAGTTCGTGCAGCAGACAGATTAAGATGACGATAATATTCAGCAGTACAGAAGAATTGCCCGAAGTGGCTGCCAAGTTGCTGGAGGCCTTTCCCGAAGAGCGTTTCTATGCTTTCTTCGGAGCTATGGGTGTGGGCAAGACCACATTGATCAAAGAAATATGCCGTCAACTGGGCGTGACGGACAATGTGTGCAGTCCGACGTTTGCCATCATAAACGAGTATACCGAACGTGGCGGCGAGCCGGTGTATCACTTCGATTTCTATCGCCTGAAGAGGATAGAGGAGGCCTACGACATCGGCTACGAGGAGTATTTCTATTCCGGATATTATTGTTTTACCGAATGGACCGAGAAAATCGAGCCTCTTCTGCCTGACCATTACCTACGGTTGGAGATCGTGGAGCAGTTGGGCACGAGGACATTGACAGCTACAGAGGTTTAGTGGATAGTGTCTCGTTGACAGTCCTATCAAATAGAAAAGTCTCTGCCGGGTGGCAGAGACTTTTTTGTTATGCTGTTGCGCGTCCGTCAGTGGTTAGCACTTGAAGCGGTATTCGAGTTTTGCGAGGTCTTCGTTGGCTTTGACAATCTTCTTTTTGAGGCCTGATTTGTAGGCGACGAGTTTCTGCATGAGGTCGGCATCGCTCTGTGCCAGAATCTGCATGGCGAGGATTGCTGCGTTTTGTGCCCCGTTGATGGCTACTGTGGCTACAGGTATTCCCGGAGGCATCTGCATGATTGCGAAGGTAGCGTCGAGACCTTCGAGGACGCTGCCTTTGATGGGTACACCGATGACTGGCAGAACGGTTTCGGCGGCGATGACGCCAGGCAGGGCTGCTGCCATGCCGGCACCGGCAATGATGACGCGGATGCCACGACCTTGTGCGTTGCGGGCGAAATCGCTGACTTCGGCAGGAGTGCGGTGAGCGGAGAGAGCGTTGACTTCGAACGGAATCTCCATTTCTTCAAAAAACTGGCAGGCTTTTTCCATGACCGGCAGGTCGCTGGTGCTGCCCATGATGATACTTACTGTTGGGGACATGAAAGGGTTTTAGGGTTTTAGGGTTTTGTGGGTTTAATGGGTTTAATGGGTTTAATGGGTTTTATGGGTTAAAGGGAATAAATTATTCGTGTTATTCGTGCAATTCGTGTTCAAAAAAGCTGTGTGGCTTATAGTAATTCCATTTCCGTTCTCACATCTCCGTTCATTAGAATATCATTGCCAGTAGGACGTAGAGCCAGTGGGCGGCGATGCCGGCACAGAGACCTCCGATGGTATGGGCACCGATGGCTTTGCCGATGAGTTTGCGGTATCCGAGCGAGTCGAGCATGGCGGTATGTGTGCTCAGGTATCCGCTCCAGCACATGCCCATGGCGGTGAATACGGCAATGGCGTTGTTGGTGATGATGCCTTCGGCAATGAAGCGCGGAACCAGACCGAGCGCAGCGCCTACGGCACCAAGAGCTGTTATGGGGAAGGAGACAAGTGCACCGCTGTCGAATCCGAACAGCCAGTAGAATACGATGTTGATTTTGTCGGCGAGCCATGTGATGGCGGGTACGCCTTCGTAGGCGGCACCTGTGTAGGTGTGTGTCTCGGCATTAGGGCCGAAGGTGAGCATCATGACGATGGTAGAAATGCAGAGCACACCGGGAATGATGGCAAGTCCGATGTCGACGCCGCTCTTGCCGCCATCGAGTAGCGAGTTGAGGAAACGTTGGAACGTGCTGCCTTCGCTTTTGAAGGAGATGGCTTGCTCGTCGCCTGTGGCATCGGGGTCGACAGGAACGTCGAGTTCGGGATAAGTCTTGAGGGTGGAACGTTGCATGAGTCGTGTGGAGACAATGCTGCCGATGACGGCTCCAGCAATGCCGACGAGGGCACCGCCGCCGAAGCCGAGTCCGGTCATGAATGCCAGAACGACAAGTCCCATGCCGAATGCTGTGCCGAAGTTGGTAAGCGACACGAGCTGGTATTTCTTGAAATAGCGCGAGAAGTTCTTGTCTTTGGCAAGTGAGATGATGGCGGGGTTGTCGCTGAGGAATGTCATCAGCGCGCCCAGGGCAGCGACGCCGGGCAGGTTGTAGAGCGGCTTCATCAGCGGGCGGAGAATGCCTTCCATAAGGCGTACCACACCGAATTCTGTAAGCAGGCGGCTAATGGCACCCATCAGTACACAAATTGCCATAATGTAGAACACCGTTTCCATGAGCAGGTGGTATGCCGTCTGCATGAATGTGTTCAGCATGTTGGGCAATGTCATCTTGTAGGCCAAGAACCAGAAGAAGCCGATGAAGAATACAAGGAATACTATGGCCTCGAAGCTGCGTTTGTGTGTGAACTTGAGCGGTCGTTTGATGCGTCGTTCTATGCGCAGGAACATGGCTTCGACCGATCGTGCGTACGACGTTGTTTTTTTGCGTTCCATTGAGCTGTTTTATGTTGATATGTTGGATGTTACATTCCGCGTTCCATGAACATGCGGTGGATGTTCATGTGCCAGGTGATGCCGATGTTGGCGGTGAGCTGGTCGGTGAAAGAGAGTTGGTTGCCGTTGATGTCTTCGGTTTTGTAGTCGTTGAAGGAGAGTACACCGTGCAGTCGTACGTCCTTGCAGAACGACGGGTTGTATTCAAACCCGATGCCGTATTTGGCGATTTTGCTTCCGGAGGCTATCAGGCAGTCGAGAGCGGCGGGGTTGATGAAGTCGGCCTCGGAGAGGTTCTGTTCGTATGAGGCTTTGCCGTAGATGTTGAAATCTTTGGTAAGGTGGAAGTTGAAGCAGGCGATTGCTGCGAAATTCTTGCCCCAGTCGTCGGTGGCGAGAGCATGGTGTATAAGGTCAAGATAGATGTCCCAGCGGTCGTAGATGAGCTTGTTGCCCAAAGCTATATAGTTCATGAATTTGTGGTCGGGGCGTTCGAACATGTTCACGGAGTACAGTGTGTTGAAGTGGCCCATTTTGCCCGACCAGAAGAGGCTATAGCTCAGCAGTCCGCTGCGCCATTCCTGTCCTGGTGCAAAGCCGAGGGCGGCACCATAGTGAACGTATGGCGAGTTGGCGACCTGTGCGAGGAGCATGTGGTTGCCGTCGTCGCTTTTGAAGGCTGCAGCGCCTCCCAGCTGGAAACAGTAGAAATTGTCCCAGTAGTTGGTGCTGAAGAGCACGTCGATGGGAGCGGCGTCGTACTCGAAACCACCTACTGCCAGTGCGTCTTTGCCGAGACGGAACATCCAGTTCTTGTTGGGATGGTAGGTAAGGTAGAGGAAGTCGGTGTTGTCGAAGAACGAGACCGAGCCGTCCTGTGCAATGATGCGTTGGCGGAAGAAGTAGCTGAACTTGTCGTTGAGGTCACCGCCGACGATGAAGTTAAAGTACTTGCCGTGGAATCCGAAGGGGTTGCTGACAGCGTTGTCCTGGTCGATGTGGTAGTAGTCGAAATCGGCGCGTGCCTCGAGTCTTATTTGTGAGAAGACAGGCGAGAATACCACCTGTGAGTTGGCGTTGAAGGCTGGAAATATTGCTGCCGCCAAGAGAGCGATGCTGAATAGATGTTTTGTTTTCAAATCTTTAATATTAATTTGTTTTCTTATTTTTTTTTGCAAAAATACATAAAAGTTTAAATGTTCGGAGTGCGATTTGATTATAATGTTTCAATAATTAAAAAAAATATTATTTTTGCAGTCAGATTAAAAATACATTAGTTATGCGTAAAAGTAATACATTCAAAACATTAGTTGTACTGGCGGTTTTTGTTTTCGCCGGTTTTGGTGCTAAAGCACAGCTGACTCACCTTGAGCAGTCTCTCTATCTCAATTTCAACCTTCCTACAGCACAGTTCAACGATGATATCGTTGCCAATGCATTAACGGAGCAGATCCCTATGACCCGTTTCAATGCCGGCAAGGGTGCCGGTTTCGGATTCGGCCTTGGCTACAGGGTTTCCTATCGTTTTGACGTGGGTTTTGGCGAAGTGTCACCTTATATCCATGCTGATATCCAGTGGAACCGTGTAAAGGGCGACATCCGCGACGAGTATATGAATGCCGGCGACGGCAAGGCCCCCAACTATTTCAATATCCCCATCTATCTCGGTGTCAACTATCGCTACCAGCTTACAGACATCTTCACACCCTTTGCTGAATTTGGCATCGGTCCTGACATCTTTATGATTACCAAGGAGACGGGTTCGCTGAATGTCGCTGCCGATCCTCTTACTGGAGCCGCTGCCCATAAGTATGATTTCAAGATGCGCTATCAGACGACCACCAATGTGGCTTTCCAACTCGGTTTGGGTTGCTATTTCGGTCCTCACGTCAGCGCCAGCCTGCACTACAATGGCTATGGCAAACACGCCATCAAATACCATAAAGGCGACGAGCCTACTGAACCCGCACTTGCCCATGCCGAAACTTCCAACGACGGAAAAACTCAGACCCGCAGCGTCGGAATGCTTTCGTTACGTATCGGATTCCACTTCTAATTTTAATAAGGAGCAAACGATAAATACTCCACAGCATTTATGTAAAGGACCCCGGAAGTTTGACAAAAACTTTCGGGGTTTTTCATAGATAGCTGCCACTAACATTGTGGCGTTTTTATCTCAGAATGGTCACTGTGCCCGTTTTGTACTGTTTATAGCGTGGGTTAGTGCGATTGGTGTATTCGATGAGGTAGACGTAGCTCTCCTGTGGGCATGGGTGCCCTTTGTAAGTGCCGTCCCAACAGTCGGACAGCCCGTCGAATGTGGCGATGTGCAGTCCCTGTCGGTTAAAAATACTGACCTGAGCTTCTTGTATGTTGTTGCAATAGATGCAGAACCGTTTGTTTGTTTCTTCGCTCGGGGTGAAGACGTTGGGCACCCATAGCGATGCACTGTCGGTGTGCGGTGGCACAACTGTCGGCATCACAATAAGTTGAAGATGGATAATGCTGTCGCATCCGTTTGTGGCCTGCAGCACGAAGAATGGACTGTCGGTGCTCTCGCTATAGGTATTGCCGTCAATCCAAATGAAGGTGGTTGTGTCGTGGATGACTACATGTTGTACATAATCGTATGAGTGGTTGATTATGATATTGTGAAACAATATGCTGTCGCATCCTACGACATTCACCAGTGTGTCGTATGGCACCAATGTGTTTTGAAAATGCCATTCATCACCCAATAGCAGACTGTCGCAGCCATATAATGTATCGGCAACCGATGATGAGCGTTCGGTATTGATGACGGCATAGTAATAAAGTATGCTGTCGCATCCGGCAGCGTTTGTCAGAGTGTCGTGGGATATCAGTCCGCTTTGAGAATACCATACACCATAGAACAACAGGCTGTCGCACCTGTACAATGTGTCGATTACAGATGATGTGGAGGTGGTGAAATGCAATGTTGAAAAAACTATGCTATCACATCCGTGCCTGTTCCGGATGATCGACACTAACTGGTGGCCTTCGCTGTATGTTGAGTCTTGCCAGACAAAGGTATCTCCACAAATAACGGTGTCGGTAAATGTGGTGTCCGGATCAAATACCATAATGGTTGACATCAGTGTGTCAATCTGATGGTAGCACCCATCGCAAGAGGCATAGACTATTGCCTGTACTCCATATTGCCCTGGGTGCGTGAATGAATGGGTTATCTGCCCTGAGTTCGCGCTGTATCCGTCACCTAACGACCATAGAACGCTGTCGAAGCCGTATATTGATTCAACCAGCATCATGATTTCCTCGTTAGTGCACACTTCGACTGTATCAATCCAGCTGGCGCTGGTGATATTGCCTATAGTAAGCCGATTTTGAGCGTCGCGTAGAGCGGATCCAACGGAATAAAGTGAGCTATACCAGAAAAAATTGGAATCGTGAATCCAGGCCAGAAATCCATCACCACCGATTGTGTTCAGCGTATGCCCCCCAGGGTTAATGGTATGGCGTGCATAACTGAATGCAGGGTTGGCGGTTATGGGATGAAAGAGGTTGCTTATGTCATTGCTGTCAAGCCGTAGCATGTGAGTTTCGTCAGTTTTTGTTATGATGTGTATTTGTTCGGGAAACGAAGATTGCGTTAGATCTGTTGGTCGGCTAATTCCAAAAACCACACCTTCGGAAGCTTGTTCCCATGGTGGCACAATCAGCATCTCAGAATGGATGCTGTTTGAGGATGTAACGATATACACTCCCACGCAGGAGGGTTGACTGGTGCTGATATAATCCAGCAAACGGCTTTCGGGAATGGTGTATTCGTATGTTTCGTGTTCGTTTATGACGGTGACATATTGGTTGTTCACCCATATTGTACAATTGCTGGCCAAGGATGTGATACGGACGATGTTCAGATAAGGAGTATTGTTGTGTGCAAAAAAGTGTCGTCCCCAGAAAACAGTAGGAATGGCTTGTTCGTATATAAGGGGTGGTAAGGCACTAATACCGATACTGTATGGCCTGTCATTTCCTTCAAACACAGCAATACGTTTGCCTCCAGACGCGGTTACCCTTGTACCGCTCAAGTCGCTGTTGAGTGCTGATATAGCCTGATAACATAATCCAGCATGTGGTATGAAGACGGAAATAACATCGCCAGTAGAGTCACCTGCTATAGTCTCTCCTTGCAGAAGGATGGTTACGTATGTAGAGTCTTCGGTGGCGACGATTGTAAAATTACAACTGGGGTCTGTGCGATCGCCATAGAACTGCCCTGATTCGTTAGGGGATGGATATGTTTGTATGATATAGTCGTCCCTTAAAGAATATGTTGGCAGGATGTTTGTCGCGTCGCTGGAGTATCCGATTGCATAGGCGTATACAGAAATACTGTCGGTTGCAGTTATATGTAATCCGCAGGAAGCCAACGTGTCGGATGACCATGGTAAATACAATGTAGTAATAAACCTGCTGGTAAGACCTGGAGATACTGTCAATGTGGTGTCAAAGCCTGTATTTGGGTTGGTGATGGTTGCCGTGCAACTTCTCGGACCGACAAGTATTATTGAAAGTTTGACGTTGTGTGCGCCACTAAGTTCTCCGCGACTGACTTTCTCATGATTCGGTGCAACCCAAAAGTCGGTACCCATCGTGGTCATTTGCTGTGCAAAAAGCCCGCCGCCATTTGAGGCCGACAGCAGAATTAGTATTGCCACTATTATGACGGGTTTTCTTTTCACAGTTTTATATCGTTTAGTATTGAATAAGTAGCTGATAAAAATGTTTTTCATTTTTTTTACAGGAATTACCAGAAATCGACCAGGAATTAACCAGAAATTATGTTTTAGAACGTGAATGCCCGTAAATGTCCGTGAATTATCATAAATGTCAAATGAATTTGACTGATTATTTATATGAAAGTTCTTATAGTCTTTGTTAATCCAAATATCATGTGTGTTTGAATTGCGTCATTTGGTGAAATGAGAGTTTGTTTTAGGGACAGAACGTTAAAGGATTATTTGAGACATAGGATGTTGGCTTGTCTTTAGAGGTTTTTTAAAAGGGTTGTCCCCCAAGATTATCCACTCTCTGCAGTTTCTGTACAAGCGGCAGCGGATTGTGCGAAATTTTGTTGTCGATTTAGTGATTGTTTGCTTTCAAGGTGATTTTGGAGCTAAGGCGAATCCTGCTATAGCGAGGGAAATTCTTTAAAATATGTAGATTAGTTCTGACGCGGACGAAAATGGCTGATTTTGTTGCTGTTTTGTTTCGTTACAATGGATATATCAACAAATGCGTAATAGTTACAAAACGTTTTTAAAGTGTGATGGGTATTGAAGAAAATAGGTAAAAAGCTGGATTATAATATTTTATTCATATCGTTATTGTTTTGAATATATGAGCAAATATATAAATTTTTTCAATATTTTCAAATAATATTGAAAATTCTTGCAGGATACTTCTAATAATTACTTTTTTTACGGCGAGCGAGATCTTGTAGATCTTGTGGATGATTTTCTCCTGTTCGCAAGCGAGCGAGATCTTGTATATCTTGTAAATCTTGTAGTTTTGTGTTTTTTGTGGATTTTGTTTTTTTTACCCCTTATTTTACCATGAGAATTGTATTGTGGGGCCGTTTGCTATATGAAGCTGAAATGGCGTGCCGGCGGGCGGCAGTTCCATCTGGTCGGTTGTCTCGTTGTAGCGGCGCAGCCAGAAGGGGTCGATCGGTATAGAGAATCGGCAGCGGTCGCGGCCGGCGGTTATCAGCTCGAGGGTTGCATTCTGGACGGCGACGAGCTGGCGGCGCGGCGCGGTGATGCCGTCGCCTTCAAGATAGACCTGAATTACTTCGCGCTGCGAATCGCGGAAGCCGTCGACGCTGTCGAGCGTGAGAAGTCCGCTGACGGTCAGCGACGGGCGGTCGAACTGGATGCTGTCGTAGTGGAAATGGCCGTAACTGAGGCCGTAGCCGAAGGGGAACAGCGGCTCCTCTTCCATATATCTATATGTGCGTCGGCTCATATTGTAGTCCTCGAACTCGGGCAGCTGGGCGGTCGATTTGTAGAATGTCACCGGCAGGCGTCCGAAGCCGTTGGTATTGCCATACAGGGCATCCACGACGGCGGTGCCCATATCCTGGCCGCCGTACCAGGCGACAATGATGGCGTCGACGTCGTCGACCACCTCTTCAAGACCTATGGCGCTGCCGGTGCAGAGGACGAGTACGATAGGCTTGCCGGTGCGGCGTTTGATTTCCTTTATGAGGTCGCGCTGCGGTGCTGGCAGCTCGATGGCGGTGCGGTCGCCCTTGTAGAAGCCAGGCATATTGACCTGCAGCTCTTCGCCCTCGAGGGCAGGGGAGAGACCGCCGCAGAAGACGACGATGTCGCTCTTCGCAATCTGTTTCCAGAACTTGTGGCCGGGCTTGTAGCCGTTGTCGGCCAGGTGGCAGGCGGTGTCAAAATAAAGTTGAGAGTTGAAAGTTGAAAGTTGAAAGTTGAAAGCGTCGGCGATGGTGGTACAGTAGGGAGGCTCGCCGTTGTAGTTGCCGAGGGCCATTGCCGAGTCGGCGGCATTGGGTCCGATGACGGCAATCTGCTCCATTCTTTTTGGGTCGTTCAGTGGTAGTATGCCGTTGTTCTTGAGCAGCACCAAGGTGTTGCTTGCTACCCTTGCTGGGTCGGAATAGAGGCTTTTGTGCCCGTGGTTGTATTCCGAAAACCATTCGGGACGGATGCGGAAACGTGTGCGCAGGACGCGGCGAAGGTGTTCGTCGATTTTGGCCTCGCTGATGTAGCCGCTGTCGACGGCCGTACGCAGCGCCGCCAGCCCCGAGCCGCACTCGAGGTCAACTTCCGAGCCGAAGGCGGCAGCGGCGGCTTGTGCTGCAGTGGCGTGGGTTCGGTGGCGCGGAATGACGGTGTCGGGTTCCCAGCAGTCGTTGAGGGCCCAGCAGTCGGTGACGAGGATACCGTCGTAGTGCCACCGGTTGCGCAGTATGTCGACCAGCAGGTGGTGGTTGGTGCAGCAG
This sequence comes from Bacteroidales bacterium, assembly GCA_017522065.1. GTDB lineage: Bacteria > Bacteroidota > Bacteroidia > Bacteroidales > P3 > Colimorpha. The sequence continues at coordinate 52,836 of JAFXAD010000024.1, read as the reverse complement.
GGCTCTCCGTTCAGCCGGTTGTAGCCGCACATTACCTGCTGCACGTCGCTGTTCTTTATTATGTATTCGAAAGCAGGCAGGTAGGTGGTCCAGAGGTCGCGGTTTGTTATGCGGGCGTCGAACTGGTGGCGCAGACCTTCGGGGCCGCTGTGGACGGCCAGATGCTTGAGGCAGGCGGCGGACTTGAGAAACGGAGAACGGAGAACGGAGAACGGAGAGCAGGCTGACGCGTCAAAATCGCTTTCCGCTTTCCGCTTTCCGCTTTCCGCTTCAATAGACCCTTGCAGGCCGCGCACGGCGGCCAGACCCATCTGGGCTGTCAGGAAGGGGTCTTCGCCGAAGGTCTCCATGCCGCGTCCCCAGCGCGGGTCGCAGAAGATGTTGATGTTCGGAGTGAAGAAGGTGATGCCGGTGTTGTCGCCATACTGGCCTTCAGCTTGCGACTGGCGGTGTTTGCGCACGCCCTCGTCGGCAATGCAGGCGTAGACTTCGTTGACCAATTCGGGGTAGAAGGTGGCGGCGAGGGCTATGGGCATCGGGTAGACCGTGGCGATGCCGTTGCGGGCGATGCCGTGCAGGGCCTCGTTCCACCAGCTGTAGGGCTTGATTCCGAGTCGAGGGACGGCAGGGTTCTGGTGCTCGAGGAAGCCCAGTTTCTCTTCGAGTGTCAGCCGCGCGACGAGGTCGTCGACACGCTGTTCGACAGGCAGCGAGGTGTCCTGGAAGGGGAACTGCTGTGCTCTGGAGCAAAAAGGAAGTAAGATACAGATTATGTGGAAAAATACAAGAAGGGCGAAACGTTTCATAATGTGCTAAAAAAGCCTCGCCGAAGCGAGGCTATAAAAGTCCTTGACAGTTATTTTAAAAGTCCGGCTGCCGTCGCGTAGTCGGGCACTTTGTTGATTAATTCTGATTGGCTTGAGCGTAGGCGATGAAACCATCCATCTCGCTGAACAGGGTTGATTCGGGATAGCTGTCCTTTACTTTTTGGAAGCATTCGACAGCTTTGTCGTTATTGTTGTTCATAAGATAGACAACGCCAGCTTTGAATAGGGCGAAAGGAGCAGTGATGGGGTTGTCGTCCATTTGAGCAGCCTTGTTGTAGTGCTTGATGGCAGCGTCGTTGTTGCCTTGCTCGATTTCGGCATCGCCTTTCATCATTTCGTTGATGACGGGTGTGAGTTGGTCCTTGCCATTGTATTTGTCAAGGTATTTGAGAGCTTCTTGATACTGTCCGAGTCTGAGGTAGCAGATACCGGCTTCGTATTTGGCGCGCTTGCCAGCTTTGGTGGAGCCGTATTTGTCGATGACGCGGAGCAGGCCAATGCTGTATTGGTCGTTGGTTGTGCTGTCGCCATAGAGAGCGGAGTTGAAATCGCCGTTAGCGAAGAACTGCTCGGCTGCGAAAATTGCTTCGTTGGCTTTCTGTTGGCGAGGTTCAGAAACAAATTTTTTGATTCCGAAAATCGCGAGAACAATAACCACAATGGCAATGACAACGGCAATTATCGCCTTTTGATTTTTCTCTATAAACTGTTCGCTTTTAGAAACAAAACTGATGTGTTCGGCATTCTTTTGCTCTTGATTATTTTCCATTTTGTGTTGTATTTTTCGAAATTAATTATCCTTTTTTGGGTTTGCAAAATTAGATATTTTTTTTCTTATCGCAGAAAATATTTTTGTTTTGTAGCGGAATGAACAGTTTTTGTTTTTTTTAGTGTGTGCTTATTAGTTTGATTTATAGAGAGGTGGTGTGCGGTTGGAAAAATAATTGTTCAAAAAAAATTTTTTTTTGTGAAAAATGTTTAATTTTGCATTTCATAAAAACAAGTCAAGACCATGGATACAAAGACCAAATATTTAGGATTGGAAATAGAGAGCCCCATAATAGCCGGCAGTTGCGGGCTTACTAACGACATATCCAATCTCGAGAAACTCGAAGCCGCCGGAGCAGGAGCAGTGATTTTGAAATCAGTGTTCGAGGAGCAGATAATATATGACATCAAGCGCAATCTCAGCATGATGGCTCCTGTTGACAATTACGGCATGAGTTACGAGTATGTCGCCGCGCATGTCGCCGACGACTCGCTCAACAAGCATTTCGAACTGATACGAGAGGCCAAGAAACGTCTGCATATACCAGTAATAGGCAGTATCAACTGCTACTCGTTCGAGAACTGGATGACCTATACCCGCAAGTTCCAGGATGCCGGTTGCGACGCTTTGGAGCTCAATATGGCCATACTGCCGTATGAGACAGCCCTTTCGTGCGAGGATGTGGACCGCCTTTTCTCCGACATAATCAACACCCTGCGCAAGTCGGTGACAATTCCAATCAGCATCAAGGTCAGCCAGAATTTCACTGATATGGCCAACTTCATGCAGCGCCTCTCGTGGATGGGAGTCAGCGGCATCACGATGTTCAACAAGGCTCTGAATGTCGATATCGACATTGACAAGATGGAGCTTACGCATGCGCCGTCGCTTTCGTCGCCCGACGAGATATACAACACGCTGCGCTGGATAGCCATACTGACCAAGAAGTTGCGTTGCGACATATCGGCATCGACGGGAGTGCATACGTCGGCCGACGTGGTGAAGATGCTGTTGGCAGGTGCCGGCACGGTGCAGGTTGTGTCGTGTCTGTACAAGAATGGAGTAGACTATATGAAAACACTGAACGAAGGACTGAAGGAATGGATGTCGTCGAAGGGCTATGATTCGTTGTCCCAGTTCCGCGGCAAATTTGCTGTCAAACCCAACGAACAGGCATCAATGTTTTTCCGTACGCAGTTTATGAAGCATTTTGCCCAGCTTTGAAATGATACAGAAATAAAGAGAGACATGCAGAGGTAGATAATACGAACAACAATTAACAAAACTTTTTATAATTATGGAAGAAGGTGTACCCAGCTTTTTTAGATTTGAGGATTTGCGTGTCTACGGAAAAGCAATTGACTATTGCAGATGGCTTCATGTGGCAATGCGCGAGTCGCGTAGCGAATGCGAACGAGAGCTTGTCGACAAGTTTGCAAAAGCGGCTATGGACATAGCATTGAACATTGCAGAGGGTTCGTCGCGCAACAAAAACCAGTTCGAAACGTACCTCAAGACATCGAAGGCGTCGATCAGGGAATGTGTTGTGTATACGACAATAGCGAAAAGTGTCGGCATGCTGAACGATGAGAGTGCTGAGCAGTCGCGCGGTTATCTGATGGAACTTACGCGCATGATAGGTGCGTTAATCATATCGCTTCAGCGCAGCCAGCGGAAGACGTCGTTCGACATGGCGTCGTCGTCGGAGCCGGAGTCGGAATCGGATTTCGATATCAAGATAGACGACGGCCAGGGTTCTGATTTTATGATATGACACCATCAGCACTGACTAAGAAAAGAGCCGTCGAAAGACGGCTCTGTTTTTAACCATTAGGTTATAATTGCGCTGCATAATACTGAAACGTGTATATATATTTTATAAATTCTTAATTTAAAACGGCGAATTAAGCGAATTAAACGAATTTATATTTAGAAATTTGTTTTGCTAAACAAAACGCGAATTAAACGAATTTTTAGAGGTTACCTTAAACGAATTTTTGAGATTACATTTAAAACCTATAGTAATATCGTAAAACCATATCCTCCCAATTCTTCTGCTCGCACGCGTGTGACTTATTCCGCCGAAGGCAGTATGCAGATGCAGCTATTATAGATAGAAACCAAAAAAAAGACATATCGTGAGTTATACAGTCAATTATCCGAATTTGCCCACAATGCGGCACAAAGATACTGGCAACTTTTTCCTGATTGCCGGACCTTGCGTGATCGAGGACGAAAAGATGCCATTCGAGATAGCAGAGCGCCTGCTTGAGATAACGGAACGTCTGAACATTCCGTTTGCTTTCAAGGCCTCGTATCGAAAAGCCAACCGTTCGCGTGTCGAGTCGTTTACAGGAATAGGCGACTGGGAAGGCCTCGAGCTGTTGGGTCAGGTGAGAGACCGGTATCACATACCGGTAGTTACAGACATCCACAACGAGACCGAGGCTGCTACTGCTGCCCAGTTTGTGGATGTCCTGCAGATTCCGGCATTCTTGTGCCGGCAGACGTCGTTGCTGGCAGCTGCAGCCGAGACAAATAGGGTGGTGAATGTAAAGAAAGGACAGTTCATATCGCCAGAGTCCATGATGTATGCGGTGAAGAAGATCCAGTACTATGGCGGGAACGACATAATGCTCACCGAACGAGGAACCACGTTCGGATATCAGGACCTCGTCGTCGACTTCCGCAGCATACCTATTATGAAGCGCAACGAAGTGCCTGTGATAGTCGACATCACCCATTCGCTTCAGAAACCGAACCAGCCTGACGGTATCAGCGGCGGAAATCCCGAAATGATCGAGACCATTGGACGTGCGGCTGTGGCAAACTGCTGTGACGGTATTTTCATGGAGACACATCCCGACCCGAAGAATGCCAAATCGGACGGAGCCAACATGCTGCCTCTTGATTTGGCCGAGGATTTGCTGAAACATCTTGTCGAAATACACAAGGTCGCAAGAGGACTATAGTCACCAACAAACTGATGGGCACCTCTAATAATTACTTTTCAAACGGCGTGGTATGCCTGCGAATACCTAATGAGTAAATAAAATGCAATGAGCAATTAAACGAATTGAGTTCGACATTTGATTAAACTATGAAGGAGGACGTAGCTGCCCACTCGCAGGCTCCTCTACGCGCTCCACAGGAGCTTGTACCAAGCAAAACGCGAATTAAACGATTTTTAGAGATTACCTGATAATTGTCACTAAAATAAACACTAAATGCAACTTAAACTATCAAAACCAATTGTTTTTTTTGACCTTGAGACTACGGGCGTGCAAGTGGGCCACGACCGCATTATCCAAATATGCCTGCTGAAGGTGATGCCAGACGGCTCGGAACAGGAGATGACAAGGATGGTCCGTCCGGTCGATGACCGAGGCGCGACGATGCATATTCCTGAGGAATCGACAATGGTGCATCATATTACCGACGCCATGGTGTCGAACGAACGCAGTTTTGCAGAGCAAGCCGCCGAGATTGCTGATTTTATAGGCGATTCGGACTTGGCAGGGTACAATTCCAACAAGTTTGATGTCCCGCTGCTCGTCGAGGAGTTCCTTCGTGTAGGGATTGATTTCTCGCTCAGCAACAGGCGTTTGGTGGATGTGCAGAATATATTCCACCGCATGGAGCAGCGCACGCTTGTGGCAGCATACAAGTTCTACTGCGGCAAACAGCTCGACGGGGCACACAGCGCAGATGCCGACACGAAGGCAACCTACGAGGTGCTGAAAGCCCAGCTCGACAGGTACGAGCATGTGCCGTTCGTTGACCGCGACGGGAAAGAGTCCTATCCTGTTGTGAACGACGTGGAAGCCCTCAGTGAGTTCACCAGTAATGCCCAGTGGGCTGATCTGGTCGGACATATAGGATACGACAAAAATCATCAAGAAGTCTTTAATTTCGGCAAGCATAAAGGCAAGACCCTCGAACAAGTGTTCCACCTGGAACCGGCCTACTATGACTGGATGATGAAGGCTGATTTTCCGCTGTCTACGAAGAAAGTGGTCATGCAGGTGCAGCGTCGCATCGTGGAGGAGAAACGCCGAAAAGACCAGGAAAAACTACAGGCGCTGAAACTGAAATTCGAGGGTTGAACCATATACAATAAGCTATGAAACACATATTGTCATTCCTGTTTGCTGCATCTATGCTGCTTTTGCCGTTGAGAGTCCATAGTCAGCAGGATTCGGTCGCTGCAGCCGACACGATGTCGGGTTATATAGAATTCTTGGTTCCAAGCTACGATCATCTTGGCCAGATTATCAGCGACCCTTCATCGCGGTTCTACTACCCGTCACTCCTCAAGCGCTTTGAGGAAGCCGACACAACGCTTACAATAGAAGACATACACTGCCTATACTATGGCTATGTGCTTCAGAAAGACTATGATCCATACATCCATCTCGACGAGGAAGATCAGGCCCGCGACATCCTCAACCATGAAAGAGTCACCATAAAAGAGGCACAGAAGGCATTGAAACTGCTCGATCGTGCCGTTAAGAAGGCGCCGATGCATTTACGACTCTACATGTATCGCCATTATGCCAATGCGAAGGTTTACGGCATAGATTCGAAGCAGGCAGCCGACGACGCCTTCCGCTATGTGGCACTCATCAGTGCCATAGCTGCCTCGGGCGACGGCAGCGACTTCGCTACGGCGTTCCACGTCGCTATAGTGTCTCATTCGTACAATTTTATGAGCTATTTTGGCTTCAAGTCCACCGGCCAGTCGCTGCAGTATGACGAGGGGCAACAGTTCGATGTCTTTTCGCTCGAGGAAAACGAACACGGCCTCGAAAATCTTTATGTCAACGTGACGCCCTGCATGAATTATCTGTCCAAGATGTTTGCAATGGACGAAGACGACGATGCTTTGAGCGAAGGACCTGTAGACCAGTTCGATATTAGTGTTGGTCGCAAACTCACAATAAAACTCGACAAGAAGCGCAAGGGCGAGTACAAGTTCCACGTTGTCAAATACGAATCATGTATCGACTCGATCGGCTTGGCTGGTACCGACAGCCTCTTTGTCGAAGATGGTGAGCCGAACACGATAGTGTTCTACTGCGTGAAAAGCAGCTTGGGAAGCCGGCCGTCAGTGCTGTTGGTGATGAAAAGCTATTGTAAGAAAATGCTGTCGTACGACACTTTCATCCGCCTCGACGGAAGTCCCGAATTCCAGAGCACATCCAACAGCGGGCTCCTTCCTGGCGTTCGGGGCGTTGAAATATGGAACGATCCTGTCAACTCGATACGTATCGCACATATAAAGCCAGCCAAGTGAAAATAATCTGTATAGCACGTAATTACAGCCAGCATGCGGCCGAAATGGGTGCTCCGCAATATGAGCGAGGGTCGCAGCAGGCCCTTTCGCCGTCCTTTTTCCTAAAGCCCGACAGTGCCCTGTTGGTGGGAGGCAAGCCGTTTTTCTATCCGGAGTTCAGCAATCGCATAGAACATGAGATTGAATTGGTTGTGCGGATTGACAGGGTCGGCAAAAGCATCGAGGAGCGTTTTGCGCACAAATACTACAGCAGCGTCACGCTGGGGATAGACTTTACGGCTCGCGACCTGCAAAGTGAGGCCAAAAGCAAAGGTCTGCCGTGGACGTTGTCGAAGGGATTTGATGGTTCGGCAGTCCTGGGCGATTTCGTGCCGCTGGCAGAGCTGGGCGGGAATGTGCAGGATTTGGATTTCGCATTGCTGCGTAATGGAGAGACTGTACAGAGCGGCAACACATCGCAGATGCTGTGCAGCGTTGACAGGATGATATCTTATCTGTCTGATTTTATGTTGTTGCGCACGGGCGACCTGATTTATACTGGCACGCCGTCGGGGGTAGGTCCTGTTGCTATTGGGGATACCCTTGAGGGCGAATTGTGCGGACGTAAGTTGTTGCATTGCAAGGTTAAATGACACTTATGAGCACGTTGGAACTGCTGGCACCGGCAAAGAACTATGAATTTGGCAAGGAAGCCGTAAACCATGGTGCCGATGCCCTGTATATCGGAGCTCCCGCGTTTGGAGCCCGCAGCGGAGCGACAAACACAATCGAGGATGTGGAATCGTTGGTCAAGTATTCCCATCTCTATGGCTGCAAGGTGTTTGCGACAGTCAATACCATACTCTACGATGACGAGCTGGAGGCAGCCGTTACGATGATAAGGAGATTGTATGATGTTGGCGTCGATGCACTCATAGTACAAGATATGGGGTTGCTTGAATGTGATTTGCCGCCAATCGAGCTGCATGCCAGCACCCAATGCCATAATGCATCAGTAGAAAAGATAAAGTTTTTGCAGCAGGCAGGCTTTAAGCGAGTCATACTTGCCCGAGAGACATCCTTGGAGCAGATGCGAGAGATACGTCAGTCGACCGATGTCGACTTGGAGAGTTTCGTGCATGGAGCGCTGTGTGTCAGTTATAGTGGGCAGTGCTATATGAGCCAATACCTTAACGGGCGTAGCGGAAACCGCGGGAGCTGTTCGCAGCCCTGCAGGTCGTCGTACAATCTATACAGCGGCGACGGCAAGTTGTTGATAAAGAACCGCCACCTGCTCTCACTGAAAGATTTTAATGCCTCGTCGAGTCTGCAGCAGATGATTGATGCAGGCATCACATCGTTCAAAATCGAGGGCCGTCTGAAGGATGTCGGCTACGTGAAGAACGTGGTGGCGCATTACCGTATGCTCCTTGACGGTTTGATGGAAGGTAATGCGCGAGCATCGTCGGGGCGGAGTGTGTTCACGTTTGAGCCCGATGTGGAGCGCACGTTCAATCGCGGATATACAGACTATTTCCTTCACGGCAGACAGCCGATGGCGTCGTTTGCCACACAAAAATCGATGGGCAAATTTGTCGGAGAGGTCGAATCTGTAGGACGAGATACGCTGACGGTGCGTGGCAAAGAGACCTTTGCCAATGGCGATGGAATATGCTATTTTGACAAAGAAGGCCAGCTGCAGGGCTTCTTCATCAACGATGTGCGCGGCAAAACAATTGTCCCGAACAAAATGCCCTCAGTCAAAGTCGGCACGAAACTGTGGCGCAACAACGACCAGCAGTTTGAGAAGACGCTTGCCGGCAGGACTGCCGAGCGGAAAATAGCTGTTGAATTGTCGTTTTCTGCTACTCCACAGGGATTTATGCTGGATGTGATTGACGAGGATGGCGTTGGTGCATCGTACAGCATAGACGCTGTGCACGAGGAGCCCCGCTCGGGTAGGGAGAGCTGCAAAGAACAGACCGTTAGGCAGTTGTCGAAGACAGGCGATACGCCTTTCGTGGTCACCCAAGTGAAAGACAATACAGACGGAATGTTTTTCTTGCCAGCATCGGTGCTTAACCAGCTTCGGCGCGGTGCTATCGGAGAATTGACGGCAAACAGGTTGAAGCACTTCAGTCCGAAAGAGATGCCGAGGGTTGACCAAGGGATGCCGTTCCCGACAAAGGAAATAGACTACAGAGGCAACGTGGTCAACAAGAAAGCCGAGGAGTTTTATAAAAAACACGGAGCGAACGTTGTGGCTCGTGGCGTGGAGCAGACAGGAAGATACGATGGCGTTGCCTTGATGACGACAAAATACTGCTTGCGCTACGAATTGGGCTGTTGTATTCGTGGGAAAAGCAAGACGCGTCCGTTGGTAGCGATACGTGCCGACGAGGAATTGTATTTAGACAATAACGGGCACCGGTTCCATTTGGTTTTCGATTGCCCGAACTGTCGGATGATGGTCGAAAAAGCTTGACTTTACGGCATCTCTCTGCTTAGTGGAGAGTGTATTCGAGGAACATCGTTTGGGTGATTTGCTCGCCAGCCACTCTTAGTGTTATGGGCAGGAAGGACGATACTGTCGGTTCAGCTTTGCGGTTGTCCATTCGGAGATAGATGACGAGTTCGCGTCCGGGAGTCAGCTTGCTGTAGCCGACAACCTGCACATCGGGCGAGCCGACACTGATGAAATCCAGAGTTGTCTCGGTAATGGCGGTGTGGTTGAGGTGCACTTGTATGTCAGCGTATTCGCCTGCGAAATAAGAGCCTACATGCATTGCACGTGTCGGCAGGTGGAGGCAGCTGATGATGGAGCTGTCGTCTTCAAGGTACTTGTAGTCGAGTATTTCGATACGACGTTCCTTGGCGGCTTCGACGCTGTAGACCGATTTGTTGGTCTGTTTGCGGTCGTCGCTCACATCCTTGCCGGCATGAGTGCTTCCGTAGGCGACTTCTTGAATCTGGAGCGAGCCGCCATTGGTTCCCATGTATTTCGTAAGCACACCTTTCTTATACTCAACGATTTGGTTCACGATTGAGGCGATACGGCGTTTCGAGATGAGTTCGTTGTATTGTCCGGTGTGTATGGGGCTTGCATAGCCGGCGACAGTGATGCTGATGCGGTGGCCGACCTTGAGGTCGTCGAGGAGCAGGTTGAGGAACTGCTCGAAGCGTTCGCAGTTGTATTGCACATCGTAGTCGAAGAAATAGTCGATGGCATCGCAGATGGAATCATATACCACGTTTCCGCCAGCAAGGGTGTGGGCTTTCTTGTATTCGGAGCGGAGGAACATGTAGCGGTTATAGGTCTGGAAGTAGTTTGTCGTTGTCGTTGCGAGTTTCGATTTCGGGTCGGGCTCGTCGTTGTGGAAATAGAGCTTTATAGGCAGCAGGTGCCGTATGGCACCCTGTTGAGCCACCGGAGCGGGGGGCTCTTCGGTTTTGCGCTTGCGGACGGTTGTCTTTTTGTCCACCTTCCAGCTGTATATGTCGTTGCAGCAGGTGTTGCCGTTGATGAAGAAAGAGCCGCGTCGGTTGGAGGTGAGGTAACCGCTTTTGGGTCCGGTTGGATTGACGGTGAAATAGAGGTCGTTAGCAGGGCTGTTGAGCGAGCGTCCGAGGTTGGTTGGCTGCTGCCAGCTGTCGCGCGAGCCGTCGGAGCAGAACACATCATAGCCGCCATAGCCGAGATGCCAGTCGGAGGAGAAGTAGAGACGGTTGGCGTTGTTGTCATAGAAGGGTGTAATCTCGTTGCCCTCGGTGTTGACGGGGGTACCGAGGTTGACGCATAGGCTGGGCGACTGTCCGTCTTTAATGATTGAATACCAGATGTCGTATCCGCCGAGGCCGTTGGGCCGGTTGGATGAGAAATACAGGATTGTCGTGCTGTCGGGCAGATAACCTACAGAAGGTTGCGTTGACGAGAAGTCGTCGAGGTTCACGTCGCCGCCAAGCTTGCGGGCTTTCTGCCAGCGGCCGCGAGCATAGTGGGATACGTAGATTTGGCATGGTATGTTGGCAAAGTCGTCGGTAGAGCACAGGGTGAAGTATATGTTGTTGTGGATGGGGTCGACGGCGATGTTGCATGTGTGTTTTTCCTTGCTGTTTATGCCCCAGGCGAGCGGTTCGGCCTTGTTGGGGGAGGTGCCGTTGAAGTTGGCTTGGAAAAGTTGCATCAGCACGAGGTCGGAATAGATGGCATCCTTCGAGCCGGGCTTGGAGAGCTCGCGCATTGATGAAAACACGAGCATCGAGTCGCCGACCAGTACGGCACCGGACTCGCTGTATTCGGTGTTGATGTTCTTGCCCTCGTGGAATGTGGCGTAGTTGACGGGGTCGGGGATGGAGTCGAGCACCCACTGGCATGCGCGAGCCTCCTGTCGAGCCCGATGCTCGAGCTCTTCGTTGAAGGCGGCACGGAGATACCGGTTGTAATAATAGAGCGCGGAATCGGCCTGTCCGTTGTTGCGATACATTGAGGCGAGGAAGTACTCGGTGTGAGGGTGGATGGCTGCGACGGCGTCGTTGGCGACAACAAGGTAGTAGTCGATAGCCATACGGTAATCGTTGGACAGCCTGTATGCTTCGGCGATTTTGTAGGCAATGTTTGCATCGTGGTTTTTGCGATACTCGGTTTTGTAGTATTCGACGGCAGTCTTGTACAGGCCGACTTTCATCGCTTCGTCGCCAGCCTGGATGTTGTCTTGTGCATGGAGAATGCCTGTGAATAATGTAAGGACGAGAAAGGTGTATTTGAATTTCATGGTGGGGAGGGGTTAATTTTTAAAGGGCGGGATGGGGTTAATGGGTTTAATGGGTTTAATGGGGTTGATGGGGTTAATGGGGTTAATGGGGTTAATGGGGTTAATGGGTTTAATGGGGGGGGTAATAGCTATATTATATTATAGGGCAGGGCATTGCCTTTCGGGTGAGTCGTTTGGAATGCACGAGTCTGTAGACGAGTGTTATTTCGAATGAACCGAAAGACTTCGATGCGGGGGTCAGTTTGGATATGTTGGCGTCGTAGGAAAGTGCCAAGAGAAGAGCGTTGTATTCGGTGATGAATTCGATGAGGGCGGCGTCGCGCCAGCGGTAATGTATTCCTGCCGAGAAAACCAGCTGGCGGCTGCTCGATTCGGAGACGTACCATTTGGCGTCGCAGCCGAAAAGGGTTTCGTGATAGTTGTTCTGGATCATGCATGCTGCCAACGGCATCAGCGATACGAAAGGCCATGCGCGGTATTCGGCGCGAGCATATCCGCTGAATTTCCTTTCGATAAAAGCATCTTCGGTCCCGAGGTAAGAGATGTCGGGCCGGTTCAGGTTGCGTGCTGCGGCGCCAAGTTTGATGTAGAGGTCGTCGTTGGGTTGGTAGAACCAAGCCAGTCCGGTGCCTATGGTGAAGAAATTAGCGGAGGTGGCATCGATAACGTCGGGGTCGACCATCATTATGTCGGAGGTGTTGAATCCTGCTTGTCCGAATCCCGTCTCGAGTGCGACAGAGACGAAGTTGTTGTTGCTGCTGCCAAGGGCTTTGTAGTAAGAAAGTATCAGATTTCCTGCGGTGGAACCATAGTTCAGCGACCCAGCCCTGTCGGAGTAGAGAATGAGGCCGATGTTGAGACCGTCGCGCCAGTAGCGTCGTCGCATAAGCGACAGTTCGGCGGTGGCGGCCATGGTTTGGAAAGCCCGGCTTACGGAAGCCCACTGGTTGCGATAAGAGAGGCCGAAGCGTCCGTTGCCGTCGAAGAAGCCCGAATAAGCCGGATTGAAGAGGATGGGGTTGACGTCGATTTGCGAGAAATGTATGTCCTGTGCCGCAGAGGGGGAGACCGATATGAGGTCGGAGAGGAAAAACAGGGACAACACCAGGAGCGGGGGCAGTTTTCGGAGTGAGAGCCGCCTGCCGCCAGAAAGGTTTTTGCTATGGAGATGGTGTTGTTCCAAAGTGCTGAAATGTTGATGTTAGCTTCTGGTGTAGGGAGGTAGGGAAATGTCGGCGAACTCGCCGCGCAGATATTTGTAGTAGCCGGCGATGCCTACCATGGCGGCATTGTCGGTGCAGAATTGGATTGGTGGCAGGAAAACGTGCCATCCGTGTTTTTGGCCTATTCTGGTCAGCTCGTCGCGCAGTCTGGAGTTGGCGGAGACGCCACCTGCGATGGCCACTTGGTTGACGCGGTGAGCGAGAGCTGCTTTTTCGAGTTTTTTCAGAAGGAATCCGACAATGCAGTTCTGGATAGAGGCACAGAGGTCGGCTTTGTTGTTTTCGATGAAGTCGGGATCCTCCTTGAGCCTGTCGCGAAGGAAGTAGAGGAAAGAAGTCTTGATGCCGCTGAAACTGTAGTTGTAGCCAGGGATATTCGGAGTGGCGAAGTGGAATGCTTCGGGGTTGCCGTCTTTGGCGAGTTTGTCTATGATCGGACCTCCTGGGTATCCGAGGTCCATGATTTTGGCGGCTTTGTCGATGGCTTCGCCTGCGGCGTCGTCGATGGTGTTGCCTATGACCTCAATGTCGAAATGGCTTCGCAGAAGCAGGATTTGCGTGTGTCCACCACTGACGAGGAGGCACATGAAAGGGAACTTCGGGAATTGCTCTCCCTCTATCTGCCGAGAGATGAAGTGCGAGAGCACATGAGCCTGAAGGTGGTTGACTTCGATGAGCGGGATGTCGAGAGCCTGAGCAAAACTTTTTGCAAAAGAGACGCCAACCAGGAGTGAACCCAACAGACCGGGCCCGCGAGTGAAAGCCACCGCATCGAGGTCGCGTTTGTCAATGCCGGCATTGCGGATGGCAGCATCGACGGTAGGGACGATATTCTGCTGATGGGCTCGAGAGGCGAGTTCTGGGACAACGCCACCGAATTGGCGGTGTACGGCTTGTGAGGCGATGACGTTGGATAATAGACAGTTGTTGCGCAGTACGGCAGCCGATGTGTCGTCGCATGAAGATTCTATGGCAAGGATGAGTGACATTGTAAGTATAAGCTTGTAAAATGATTTGCAAAAATACTTATTTTTTTTGAGTATTTATACTAAAAACAATATTTTTTAGTTATATCGGAAACAACTAACAAGACTATCAAAAAGTTCGGTAAAATAGCGTTGAGGATTTTGGTCGGCATTATGCTGATTGTATATGTGTCTGTGGCATTGCTAAACTATACTTTGGTGCAGTCGATGGCAGGCTCATGGGCAAGCGACTATTTTTCCCGCGAGTGGGGTGGCAAGGTCCGGATAGGATCGATGGGATGCAACCCTTTCAACCATCTTGTGCTGCGCAATGTTGAACTGATTAATCCGGATAATGACACTATATGTACGGCCGGATGCATAGCGCTTCGGTTCAAAAAGTTTCCGTTTGACAGCCATGGGCTGACATTCAGCCGTGTGAAACTCAAGGACACCTATTATCACTTGGCAATCGACACGGGAGGGCTGAACCTGGGATTCATAATCGACTATTATTCGTCGGAAGAAACGGACGATTCAGACACCTCGGCGGCTCCCGAATTTAAAGTTCTTGTCGATGACCTCGTGATGGATAATGTATGCTACAGGCAGGACTTGAAGGATTTGCGCAGTGAGGAGGAACGAAGGGGCGTGCCCGGTGTGGATGTGAAACACATGGAGTATCGCGAGATAGATGCACAATTCCGCAATGTCAGAGTTGACAAGGACTTTGTCACCTGCAGGATAGACAGGATGACAACGAAAGAGAAATCGGGGTTGGAAGTCAAGGAGATGCACATGAATGTCTACGCTACGCGCTGCGGAATAAGTGCCACCAATATGCATGTCGAAACAGCCGATTCGCGGCTGATAGGCGATGTGCTGCTTGATTTCCCGCATTGGAAGACGATGAAACATTTCCTTGACAGTGTGATTTTCACATGCCATTTCGACAAAGGTTCGTATGGCAACATGCGCGATGCTTCATACTGGGCGCACACGCTGTGGGGAATGGACGAGAGAATATACATCGAGGGCGATTTTGGCGGGCCGATAGCCGATTTCTATGCTGACAATGTGCATTTGTCGTTTGGCAAAGAGTCGGTTGTCGATTTTGATGGGAATATACGAGGACTGCCTCACATCGATTCGACGGTCATCGACGCCGACATCCACAGATTGTATACAACGTACGAAGACCTTGCGGCGGTAGGGCATCCGAACGGTATCAAGATGAAGGCTGAAAAGCTGGTGCGGCAGCTGGAATTTGTCGATATGGAGGCAACCTTCTCGGGCACGATATACGATTTCTTTGCGACGCTCGACGTCAAGAGCCAACCCGGCAATTTGACGGGAGACGTGATTATGCGCATGAATCCTAAGTTGCGTGAGTATCATTATGTCGGAGAACTGAAGTCGGACGGATTCTATATTGGCCGCATTGCGCCCAACGAGTGGGTGAGCCGGACGGGATTCGAACTGACGTTCGAGGGCGATGGTTTTGACCCGAAGACGATGAATGCCACATTGGAGGGACGATTGGGACGGACCGTGCTGAAGGGCCATCGAATCATGTCCGAAACTGCCATAGATGTTGATGCTGCCGATGGAAAGATAGTTGCGGAGGCAAGTCTTGACGACGCTATTGGCCGCATCGGTGCACACGGGGAAGTGGAATGGCGAGACGGCAGACCAATCTACCGTGCTGATATTGATGCTGAAAATGTTGATATAAAGACGCTCGGACTGTGGACTGACACGGTCGACGAAGAGGCTCGGCTGGACGCTCACCTCAGTGGCCGTTATGCATCGCGGACCGAGGGCAATGCCCATGCCCGTCTGGAGGCTGAAGGCGTGAAACTGCGCACGACGACACGTCACTGTGAACTGAAGAACGCAACCCTTACGGCAAGGGAGCAGAACCACTGGAAAAACATCACGTTGCGAAGCGATGTGGCTAATGCCCAAATGACAGGATACTTCAGGTATGAAGGTTTGGGAGAGATTGTGAAAAGAATGGGCGAATACATTCCTTCGGTGCAGGACAAGACAGAAATTGCCGAGAACTACGAGAGAATAGCCGACGCAAGGTTTGAACTTAATGTGGAGGTGACGGACACAGCAGGACTGTTGCGGGTGTTTGTGCCGAAACTGACGCTGGCAGAAGGTACTACGGTTCAGGCTAACTACAACTTCGAAGAGTCGCTCAAAACCATTGTGCGTTCGGATTCTGTGGGGTGGGGAAACGTTATGGTATATAATGTCGGACTGAATGGCGAAAGCCTTGGTGAAAAATACCGTTTGCGTGCAACGAGCGACGAGTTGCGGATAGGAGAATTGCTGCTCTCGGAGAATACCGATTTTTCTGTCGAGAGCTCGCATAAAGGCGCCAATTGCAGAGCATATTGGGAAAACAGCAGCAAGACGGTAGGAGGCGGCGACGTCAATCTGCGCGTTGTGGCAGAAGACGACCGCGTCAGCTTGCTGGTCGACCCGTCGCATCTGGCGCTGGGAGGCGAGGAGTGGCACCTGTCGTCAAGGGGTGACAACTATGCTTCCAAGAAAGGTCTCAACGTCGACGGCTTAGGCTTGGAGAACGGCAATCAGCACATGTGGCTGACAGCCCGCAGAATGGGTGAGAACAATGATAGTATAGACGTCAGGTTCTCGGATTTCTCAATAGGTGTGGCCAACACATTCCTTGGTGAGAGCGGCATGACCATCGACGGAAGGGCCAATGGCGACATGAGAATAGGATTCCTGTGGCAGAAAGACAAATCCACGCCATACCTCAACAGCGACTTGACGGTTGAAGGTCTCATGTTCGACGGCGAACCATTGGGCGATGCCAGAATCCAGTCCACATGGAATGCCGACATGAATCAGCTGAATCTGTATCTGACGTCGACCGACGAAAACCGAATACCAATCCAGGCATCAGGATTCATGACTTTGGGAGGGAAAAGCCCTGAATTGGACTTCGCGGTGTCGGCCGAAAGCATCGGATTGCGAGCATTGCAGCCGATGGTCAGTGGTTTCTCGTCACAAGTGGAAGGCCATGTCAGCGCCGAAGTCGATATCAAAGGCACGTTGAAAGAGCCTGACATTACGGGTTGGCTTTCGATGGAGGAAAGCCGAATAAAAATCGACATGTTGGGCGTCACGTATATGATAAACGATACAATCGGCCTTGAGACTGATAAAATTGATTTCGACGCTGTGCCGATAGTCGACGAAATGGGTAACGTCGCATTGCTCAACGGTGCTGTCCGTCATAACCATCTGAAGGATATGGTGGTGGATTTGAAATTGCACAGCGACCGACTCCTTTGCATGAACACGGGTCGTGCCAATGCGGGCACACAAGCATACTTTGGCCGTGTATTGTCCGAAGTGGACGGCACGGTAGATGGCAGTATGGACAATATTGAAATAGAGATCAATGCGCGTACCCTCGACGGGACAGTGCTCACTATTCCTATCGATGATAAGCGTGAGGTACAGAGCGCGGACTATATTCATTTTGTCTCGGAATCGTATTACGACGATAGTGATATTCCGGTTTCTGTAGACCCGGTGCGAGGTCCGTTGAATATGCCGAGCACCGGTAATGAACCAGAACAACCGGAGTCCAATGGGAACTGGCGCGCGACAGGAACGACGGAGTCGAACTCGAAATTCCATCTTACAATAAATGTAGAGACAACGCCGGACATGCAAATGCACATTCCGATGGACTTTTCGTCGGTCGAAGCCGATGTGAAGGTTAGGGGGAGCGGCGACCTGCAGCTTATGGTTGGCACGGAGCAGTCCTTTTCGATAATAGGAGATTATGAGATAAATACCGGTACGGTGGCTCTCGACCTGCTTGGCGTATTAAGCAAGGAGTTTGCCGTTGATGAGGGTAGTTCGATAACGTTCCCGGGCACAGTGAACGATGCTCTGTTTGACATAAATGCAGTGTACTCGCAACGTGTCAATATGTCTACGCTCACGGGAACACACTCGTCGACAGAGTCGCAGAAACCTATAACTGTCGAGAATGTCATTGCACTGCGAGGAACGTTGCAGTCGCCGGAAATCGACTTCGACCTGAGGTTGCCTGGAGCCGACCAAAGTGTCCAGGAAGAGGTGTTTGCCTATATAGACCGCAATAACGAGCGAGACATGCTGAACCAGACGGTGTCGCTGCTTCTGTCAAAACGATTCTACAACATGTCGACCACAATGACAGAACAGACTTCGTCCAACGCCGCAAGCGAGGCATACGGATTGGTTGCCAACACGCTTGGCAGTGTGGTTAGCGACATGGTCGATTTCGTTGATGTCGGTTTTGCATATCAGGCAGGCAACGAGATGTGGAACGAACAGTATGCACTCGATATCAGCAAGGAGTGGAACAAGTTCTACTTTGAATCGACTTTCGGCTTCGGAGGCGAAAGCAAGGAAATGGCCGAGGCCGGCGGCAACAACAACATGACGGGCGACATGCTGGTGGGCTATAAAATCAATCCACGTCTCCACCTGTTTGTGTTCAACCGTAGCAACACCAATGACTATACACGTTCCGATTTGCCATATAAGCAGGGCGTCGGTGTCAAATACACACGCGACTTCGACACCCTCAAGGAATTGTTCCGCCGGAAAAAGAAAAACACCAAGATGCAAGAGTAAGAAACTGACTGAATGTTGGAGAGCGCCAATAATCATTTTTTTGAACACGAATTGTACGAATAATACGAATATTTATATCGCGAGCAGGGATGCTTGCGTACCAAACCAACGAATTAGTTTTGTATACAAAAAGTGAATTTTACGAATTTTTGAACACGAATTGTACGAATAATACGAATATTTATATCGCAAGCAGGGATGCTTGCGTACCAAACCAAATATCGCAAGCAGGGATGCTTGCGTACCAAACCAACGAATTAGTTTTGTATACAAAAAAGTGAATTTTACGAATTAGAAGTTGTCTTTTAAAACTGGAATTTTGAAGATACTGGTCATACGTTTGAGTTCGATAGGCGATGTCGTGTTGACGCTGCCCGTTGTTGGATGGCTCAAGAGCCATGCCGATGTGGAGGTGCATCTGCTTACAAAACGTATTACTGCCGACCTGCTGTCGGATGTGCGCGAAATTGATGCATTCCATGTTTTCGACAATTCAGTTGCTACAGCTGTTGAGGAACTGAAGAAAGAGAATTTCGACGCAGTGCTGGACTTGCATAACAACCGTCGTTCGCGTCGCGTCCGGATGGCATTGGGCGTCAGAAGTTTTGTGTATCGCAAGGAGAATCTGCATAAAATGCTGTATGTCTTGACAAAGCATGACTTTATGTCGGGCAGGCACGTCGTCGACCGTTATATGGTTCCGGCACAGAGACTTATGCAATCGGAGGATTGCAATCCTGCATCCGCTGTCGAGTGGTGTGTTCCGAAGACAGACATTTGTCCGAAAGAGCGATATGCAGTCATTGCTTGCGGAGCGCAACATGCGACCAAGCGGATACCACCCGCAAAGATTGCAGAACTTGCTGCAGGTATCCATGGAAATGTGGTCCTTGTCGGCGACGCTGCCGATGCCGAAAGGATAGGGGAGAGTGTTGCCGGTTTGGGTAGTAGAGTTATAAACCTCTGTGGTAAAACGACTTTGAAGCAGTCTGCATCCGTCGTGAAGGACGCGAAGGTGGTGGTGTCGTCGGATTCTGCAATAATGCACATAGCGGCAGCCATGCATCGTCCTGTAGTGGCTGTTTGGGGCTCGACGACCCCGCGATTCGGCTTCTATGCCTATGGTACAGAGCATTTCGACTTCGAAGTGCAGAACGTGAGGTGCCGTCCGTGTGGCAGGATGGGCTCAGAACATTGCCGAAAAGGCCATTTTGACTGCATGATGAGACAGAACTGGGATGCAATAACCCAAAAGGTAAACGAATTAATGGACAGATAGATAATGTGATGATTGTATAGGTGCGGAGATTTTGATTTTATATAATATCCTATGAAGAAAACATTATTACTCTTATTTTCGCTTGTATATATAGTTGTTGGAAAGTCCCAGACCGCCGATTCGTTGACGGTTGTGAGAGCGAAATGGCAGATTGACAGCCTTGAAGGTATGGTGCTGAAGCGGATTCATTTCACTAAAAAAAATCTGTTTGGCTCAAACCAATACATCTCTGTGTTGGAGATTCCGGCCGACTCGCCTAACCGACTTGCCTTAAGTTATGAACCGAAGCGTACCCTCACTTCGGAACATGCTAAACGTCGTGGAGCTCTGGCTGCCATCAACGGCAGTTTTTTCGACATGGCGTTGCACAATCCGATATGTTATTTAAGGATTGACGGTCAGGAGTTGGGCGAAAATACGCCTCAGAAAACCGACAGCATCCATAGAAAATATTATCAGTACGGTTCATTGAAGCTGAACGGCGGCAGACCTGAAATCTTCATCCCAGACAGTCTGCGGAATTCGGAGAGAGAGTTGAAAGACAGTAATATAATGACAGCAGGACCGCTGCTTGTGTACAAAGGGCGTTTCGTTGAGATGCGCAGCGACAAAACCTTCGTTTCCAATCGTCACAATCGGACCGCCATAGGAGTGAAGAGAGACGGCACAATACTGCTCGTGACTGTTGATGGCCGCACACGCGAGTCGGAAGGGCTGAGCCTGCAGGATTTTCAGAAACTGCTGAGGTATATAGGCTGCCACGATGCACTCAATCTCGATGGCGGAGGCTCAACAACAATGTATATTAAGGGTTTTCCGCATGGCGGCATTGTCACACACCCGACCGATAACGGGAAGTGGGATTTCGAAGGAGAAAGAGGTGTGAGCAACTGCATCTTGGTGGTCAAGTGACATACATGCAAATGACGTATGCCGCGATAGCCAAAGGATGACCCCCAATAGGATTTCAATGGAACCGAAACTATAAGCAAAACAATAATATACACTCCGCTTTGTAATTATGTCACGATTCGTTATATGTAGAGCGTCGGCAGGGTCTGGCAAGACGTATACGCTTGTCCGCCAATATCTTGAGATCGCCATTGCGTCGCCTTCGCATCTGAGGGACAGGTTTGAACATATCCTGGCCATAACATTCACCAACAAGGCTGCCAACGGGATGAAAGACCGCATTATGGATCAGTTGAGGAGGATAATAGTGTTCGACCCGTCAGACAAGAAGACGCACAACCTGGTTGAAGAAATGTCTAAACATCTTGACATAAGCCAGGAGGAGACTATCGCCCGCTGCAAAGTGCTTCAGACAGCAATATTGCATAAGTATACTGACTTCTCGGTGAGTACGATAGACAGCTTCGTGCATAGGATTGTACGAACATTTGCTCACGACTTGAATCTTCCGGTAAACTTCGACCTCGCAATCGACAATAGAGAGATACTAAAGACAACGGTGGACGAACTGCTGTCCCTGGCCGGAAAAGAAGGTGAAGAGAGCCTGACGCGAATACTGTGCTCGTACGCCGAAAACAGAATGGAGAACGGCTCGAACTACAAATTGGACAGTATAATATACGAAATGTCGGAACAGATATTTGAAGAACAGGTTCCGGGATTTCTTGCAGAAATAGAGAATATTGGATTTGACGATTTCATCGCCATAAGGGATAGGATAAAGGCCAAGAATACAGAATACGAGACGGCAACACAGACGGCGGCAAGAAGCTTCGTCGATGCCTGTGCCGCGGTCGGACTTGGATATGACAGCTTTCCGGGCAAGAGCAGTAGCGTGTATACCTATATGGAGAAGATTGCAAATGGAGACTTCGGAAAGTTGGACTCGCCATACGCTGTTGTGGCAAAAGCCTACGAGGAAGGTGTGCTGTATGCCAAAAGCACCAAGCCGGATGTCATTGCGAAACTGGAGTCAGTATATGCACAGTTCCTTCATGCCTATGAGACAATTACCTCGGGAGTAAAGGTGTACAACACTCGAAAGGCATTGCTCACAAATCTATACTCGCTGGCCTTGCTCAACAAGATGAGCCAGTTGAAGAATCAGTTCTATACGGAGCAGGAAACCGTGCATATCTCGGAATTTAACAAACGTATTGCTGCCGAGATCGCTGACGAACCGACACCGTATATATATGAGCGAATCGGGTCGAGGTATACCAATTATCTTATAGACGAGTTCCAGGACACGAGCAAACTCCAGTGGACTAATTTCCTGCCACTCATTGACGAGGCGATGACAAGCTCATTCAGCGACGACACACCCGAAGCAGGACGACGTTCGCTCGTTGTCGGCGACGGCAAACAGGCAATCTATCGGTTCCGGCAGGGTGATGTGCGACAGTTCATGCAGCTGCCTGAAGTGGACAGCAAGATTCATGGGCAGTCGCTTAAGCGCAATTCGGAGCTGGCACCGCTGAATACCAACTACAGAACTCTTGGCAACATTGTCTCGTTCAACAACGATTTTTTCAAATTTGTTATAAAAAATATTGATAATCCAGAACTGAAAGAACTCTATTTCGGCGAAGGTGGCGAACAGAACCCCGACCTCAGGCAGAATTACAGGCACGAGGGCGGTTATGTGCAGGTCGATTTCTGCAAGAAAGAGGATATTCTGGAACGCATACGGCAGACAATTGATTACCAGGTACGTGAAAAGAAATACAATTATGGCGACATAATGGTCTTGGCCCGCAAGAACAAAACACTTGTCGATATAGCCAACTATCTGACAGAAAATTCCGTACCGGTTGTGTCGGCAGAGTCGTTTATTCTAAAGAACAGTCGGATTGTCAAGATGCTGCTGACCTTGCTGCATTATGTGTGCGATGATAAAGACCAGACTGCTGCGGTTCAATCTGTCGAGTTCATATATGAAACGGGTGTGGTAGCACACGTCGTGACGGTCAGCGAGTTGATGCAGCAGCTGAAAGAATGCGGGTTCAATCTGAGCCTTATGCTCTCAAAGCACGGAATAGAGTTCAATGTCGGATACCTCAGAGGCCTTTCGGGTTACGATGCCACCGAGGAGCTTGTACGCATCTTCAATTTGCAGGGCAGGGATACCTCGTATGTCGCCACGCTGCTCGACTGCATTAACGGTTTCTCGCCTCGAGGACGGGCGGACATGAGCTCGCTGTTGGATTATTTGGACGAGAAGATTGAAACCAAATCCAGCACAACCTCGCCCGACTTGAATGCCGTCAACCTACTGACCATCCATAAGGCCAAAGGGTTGGAAAGCAAGATAATCATCAACGTCATGCTCGCCAATTCCGAACGAAGCACGGATGCAATGTGGGTCCATGTGCCCGAAAGTACCGATACGGGGTTGCCCGTAGCCTATGTCAATATCAAAAACAACACCCTGTTCAACGATTTGTTCGACGAAGAGAAACGACTTGTCAAGATGGACAGTATAAATATGCTTTATGTATCCATGACGAGGCCTGAAGACAAATTGTTGGTAATCTGTGACGAGGACAGCAAGAAGGGCGATAATATAGATCTCCTCAAAACTTTCGTCAAAATCCGCACGGAGGCCCATGGCGAAGAGGCGGGCACCGACTGTGTCGCCATGCGTGTCGTCGACCGACCCTGCGGGCCGGTCTATTGTATGGGTGATGATGCCCTACGCAGTGTCGATGAAGAAGATGATTCGGAGAAACAAGTGGAAATCCAGGAAATTCGCTCGCTGATGTTTCCGTCGTGGACCGACCGGCTCTCCATAGCCGAAGATGGCCAGTCGCTCCTCTCCTCGCTCGAAGAGGACAGCAGGAAGTATGGCATAATGATCCACGACATGATGGCACATATCATCACTGTGGACGACATTGACAGGGTAGTGGCAAAGAGTTGCAAGGCAAACAATCTCGACGAAGAGGCGGCATCGAGGATTTCCGCTCGCATCCATAGTGCCGTCGAGAGTGAGGAACACAGCAAGTTTTTCGATCCTCGCTATTCTGTTAAGTGCGAGGCGTGGATTTCGTGGAATGGCGAACGCTGCCGCCCCGACAGGGTAGTCTTTGCAGATAATGAGACCTGGGTCGTCGACTTCAAGACAGGAGCCTACTCAGAGAAGCAACACAAATCATACGAGAAACAGGTGTCGGGATATGTCAATGCCATCTCTGCTATGGGCTATCCAAATGTCAAGGGCTCGATACTCTATATTTAGATTCCCTTGTACTCCTGCCCAATATCATTAGGGTCGATATCGCGTTCCGTATATTCGATGCAGGTGCGATAGCGTGTTCCCTGCTGGTAATCGAGCGATGAACAGGGCGACCCTTCCGATATATATTCTTGTTCTATATAGGGAGTGTTGTTTCCGTTGTAAACATAGCATTTGCAAGTCTTCGTATCGCACGATGCCAAGGCTACAAAGGCAAGTAACGCCACAAGGTAATATTTCTTTGTTTTCATCTGGTATGAGTATGCTTTAAGTGTTATTTCTGTCAATCTCTATAATTCGTGTTTTGCTTGCAAAACAAGATTGTTGGTTTTTAGCAGCTTATTCGTTTTATTTGTGTTCAAAAAATGAATTTTTATCCCCAAAACATTCTAACCACATCCATCGTGTCGATTTCCGGGTCATCCCATTCCGTGCAATATCGATATGAAGAATCGTCGGGATTCAAGTTGTTGTAGCCCAATTCGCTGCATGGCGTGGACTTGTCGATGTACGTTTCGCTGATGGGCACGCTACCCCATCGCGTCAGCAGGTAGCAGCGACAGGATTTGGTGCTGCACGATGCCAGAAGCAATGTGGCTATTGTTGCGAGGACGATGGGGCGGCGTAGGGTTGTCATAGTGGAGAGCGTTTTTTGTCGATATGATTTAATAGACTTCGATTTCGTCGACGAAGAGCCACGCCTGCTCGCCTGCGCTGATGTGCCATTTGGGCAGGCGGCCGTAGTTGGATGCTTTGATGCGGACAAAGCGTGCCGTGGCGGGGGTGCCATTGACAACGAAGTTGTGGACGGTGCTGAGTTCCTGCCGCTCGAGGGTGGTGGGAAATTCGCGGTTGTCGATGCTGCCGAAGGGTTGCCAGCTGGCGTTGTCGGCCGACACTTCGACCTCGATGCGCGAGGGGAAGAATATCCACGATTTCATATTCTCGAGGCATTCGACGCCTACGGTACTCACTGTGCGTGGTTCGAGCAAGTCGACGACCACATGGCAGTCCTCCTGCCATCCTTGCCACCCGCCGATGCGGTAGTTGCTGGTGCCATGCAGACGGTCGATGAGGCCTGTGGGTCCGTTTTCGCTGTATTGCGGTGCGGGCTGGGTGAGGTAGGTGAGCGTACGGTCGTTCTGGGTGCGCGTCAGCCGATGGGTGACAGCTTTACTCATTGTGTTGTTGATGGTGTCGAGTGCTATGGCTTTGACGACAGCGTCGCCGTTGACGGTGAATGGTCCGGTGTAGACCGTCGACCAAAGGCCCGGCTCGGTTCCGTCGGTGGTGTAGAAGACCTTGTGGTCGCTGACGATGGTCACTTCACACTCGTTGTCGAAACTCTGCTGCCAGTCGTTGAAGACGGGTGCCTTGGTGAAAAACGACTTGAAGAATTTATAGTTCTTCTCCTGGTCGCTGTTGTCCGAAAGCGGATAGCAGTAGATGGAATGGGGACGTGTCTCGTCGGTAGACGCCCATTCCTTGTTAGGTTTTGACGACATCTCGAAATCGAGTGTGCAGCCGTTATGTAGCTGGTCGGCAGTGAGGTAGGCCTTGTCGTAGGGTGATCCGTCGAGGCGTAGCGAGCGGACGTAGCAGCTGTTGGCGCCTTGGCCTTTGGCGTTGATTACGATGTCTTTGCCGTTATGGAGGTGGATAGTAGCCTTGTCGAACAGCGGCGAGCCGACGACGTACTGTCCGCTGCCTGGGCAGACGGGATAGAAGCCCAGTGCGCTCATCACGTACCAGGCGCTCATCTGGCCGCAGTCCTCGTTGCCGCACAGTCCTTCGGGGCTGTTGTGGTAGAGCGTGCTGCATATTTGGCGCACCAGTTCGGCGGTTTTCCATTGGCGGCCCAGATAGGCGTAGAGGTAGGCCGCGTGGTGCGAAGGTTCGTTGCCGTGGGCGTACTGGCCGATGAGGCCGGTGATGTCGCTCTGGTCGCGTCCGCTAAGCTTGGAGCTGCCGTAGAAGAGGCTGTCGAGGAACTGCTCGGCACGTTCGGGCCCGCCAATATGTTCAATCCAACCCCTGACGTCGTGAGGTACATAGGTGCTGTACTGCCAGCTGTTGGCTTCGGTGAAGTGGTTGTTGACCTCGGTGGGGTCAAAAGGCGTGACGAAGGCTCCGTTGCGGCGGGCGTGCATAAAGCCGTCGGCATCCATTATGTTTTTCCACGACTGGCAGCGGGTTTTGTATGAGTCGCAGATGCCAATAGGATATTCAATGTCGTCTTTGTCGGCATCCTTGCCGGCCTTGTCGACCAACAGGCGCGCAAACTCGCTGATGCACCAGTCGTCGTAGGCATATTCGAGGGTCTTGCTGACCGACTCGTTCTCGTATTCGCTGCTGAGGAAGCCGTCGCGAGCATACTCGGTGCGTCCGAGGATGGGCAGGTTGCTGGTTGCCACCATTGCCTGGAGAAGTTCGTTGAGGGTGTTTTGGTCAAGGCTGTCGAGCACACCGGTGCGGTAGGCATCGAGGATGACGCTGACGGCGTGATAGCCTATCATGCAGTGAGTTTCGTGGCTGGCAAGTTCCCACATTGTCAGCTCGCCGCTGTGGCGGTAGTGGTCGAGCATCGTCAGGACGAAGTCGCGGCTGCGCTCAGGCTCGACGATGTTGAGCAGTGGGTGCAGGGCGCGGTAGGTGTCCCAGACCGAGAAGACGGTGTACTGGTCGCGTCCTTCGGCCTGCTGGATAGTGTAGATGTTGGTGTCGCGGTCTTTCATCGCCAGATAGCGTCCGTCGGCGTCGCTGTAGAGATAGGGCGATGTCATACAGTGATATAGGGCGGTGTAGAAGTTGGCGCGGTCCTCGCGGCTGCCGCCTTCCACCTCAATCTGGCCGAGGGCTTTCTCCCACGTGGCGTGGGCCTGCTTCTTGGCCTGCTGAAAGGTGATGCCGTCGCTTTCTTTCAGATTGGTCCAAGCTCCAGCATCGTCAACGGCCGAGATGCCCACCATAAGGGTCACCTCTTTGATGTTGTCTGGGAAGAGTAGCAGGGCTTTGCAGTCTTCGCCGTCGAGGGGCTCCAGTCCGTCGACGGGCTTCCCGTCTTTGAAGAATACCACCTTCTCAGGATTGCAGTCGGCCGTAAGGGCGAAATAGAATTGCTGCTGCGGGTTCCAGGCTGCCGACAGGCGGTAGCCGCAAAGATGCCATTCGCCGGTGGATTCGGAAAGCACCAATCGTGAATCGCTGACCACGTCGCGGTGCTTGAGGTCGACCACCACGCCTTTGCGTCCGGCGTGAGGGAAGGTGTATTTGTGCAGGGCGTTGCGGCCGTGGACGGTGAGTTCGGCCATCACGCGGTTGCGGTCGAGGACGACGCGATAGTAACCCGGCTCGGCCTTCTCGTTGCTGTGCGAGAATGTGGAGAGGTAGAAGCTGTAGTCCAGGCTGTCGGGCAGGTCACCGTTTTCTTCGGTGAAGGGCATCAACAGCAGGTCGCCGTAGTCGCTGCAGCCCGTGCCGCTGAGGTGGGTGTGGCTGAAACCGTAGACGGTGTCGTCGCTGTAGTGGTAGCCGCTGCATCCGTCCCATCCGTCGAGGCGCGTGTCGGGGCTGACCTGCACCATTCCGAAGGGCAGTATGGCTCCGGGGAAGGTGTGACCGTGGCCGTCGGTGCCGACGAAGGGGTTGACATAGTCGGTCAGCGTCCGCTGGCAGGCCGACACTAACAGCATAGCGGCGACAAGAGGAATAAGTATTCTTCGCATCTCTTTAAACTTTAACCGTTAACCTTTTTTCTTTATTTTTTCATTTTGATGAGTGCGGCGGCACCGAGGATGGCCACTTCGTTGGCCTTGAGCTGTGACATGCGTATCTGGCAGCTGCCAGCGAAGATGTTGAGGATGTAGCGGTCGAAAGCTGCCTGGAGGGGTTTGAGCAGTGGCTCGCCGACCTTGGTGGGACCGCCCATAAGGAATATGGCTTGTGGTGCCGAGAAGTTGACGGCGTTGGCCATAGCCAGACCCAGCTGGTCGGCAACGGTCTCCCAGGTTTTGAGGGCTATGGGGTCGCCCTGGTTGGCGAGGTCGCCGATGACTTTGCTGTCGATGTCGGCGGTGACAGGCGTGCCTTTCAGTTCGAAATAGGTCTGCACGATGCCGCGTGCTGAGGTGTAGGTTTCGAGGCATCCGCGTCGTCCGCAGGTGCACTGGCGTCCGTTGGGAATCAGGATGCTGTGGCCCAGCTCGCCGGCGGCTCCGGTGCTGCCGTGCACCAGCTTGCCGTCGATGACGATGCCGCTGCCCACGCCGGTGCCGAGGGTAAACATAATGAAGTTGTCGAGGTCTTTGGCTCCGCCGTAGACCATCTCGCCGTAGGCTGCGGCGTTGGCGTCGTTGCTGAGCACTACGGGGACATCCATGTACTTACGCATCTCCTGCTCGAAGTTGAGCACGCCTTTGATGGTCAGGTTGGGGGCGTTGTCGACGCATCCGGTGTAGAAATTGCCGTTGGGGGCGCCGATGCCGATGCCTTCGATGGTGTCGACATTGCAGTCGTTCATCATCTTGCCGATGCAAGCGGCTATGTCGCGTATATAAGGTTTGAAATCAATGTATGCGTTTGTAGGTATGTTGCTTCGTGCGATGATTGTGCCGTCGTTGCGGACTAAGCCCATGTCGGTATTGGTACCGCCAATGTCAATTCCAATTGAGTATGTCATGATATACTTTGTTTATGTTATTGAAAATGTTAATTTCTTCGATTCGTGATTATTGGATGATGATTTTTCTTTCTGTCTTTTTGCCGTCAATATGGAGGATATAAATGCCTCGAGGCAAATGACTGATGTCGATGGTTTCCTCTCCGTCGCATAGTGTTCTCATCCATGTTTGACCTTTCATGTCGATAAATTCCAGAGTGCCGTGGCAGTTGACATTTACACGGTCTGAGGCGGGATTGGGGAAAATGGAGAGGTCGGAACGGGTTTGTGCCGGTACGTTATCGATGCCGACAAGGTTGTTTTCGCTGGTAGCGAACTGTACTTTATAGTTCTTAGTATTACCGTCTTCGGCGGTGACCAGTATGGTGACTGTTGCGATAGAATCGCCACGAAATTCGATGGTCTTTTCAATCGTTGCGTCATCGGATTCGGCAATAGGTTCGACGCAGTCGGAACTTATGGTGCTCAAATCGTCGACGAGTATGCCGTAGAAGAACTGACCTTTGCTAAAGTCGGCTATGGTGGAGCCATTGACTCGCAGGTCGCTGAGCCATGCGCTGTAAATGAATTCTATGTCATCGACAGAAATAGAGTCGTTTTTGTCGCCGCCTCCAGGAATGTTGTTGGTCGTAATGTTAACCAGAATGTATGCGGCTTCGCTGGTGCCATTGTATACGAATGGCACTTTCAGCTGTTGCCAGCTCATCTGTGATGCTGACGAGGTGGTTCTTGTTGTCTGAGCGACGGCTTTGGCCTTGTAGAGCGATGTTGTGTTTTCTTCGTTTGGGGCTTTGAAGTCGCTGTTGCCATGAATGATGGCCGATATTTGGGCCGTTGAACTGTTGCTGGAGGCATAGAAACTGACCCATACGTACATGGAGTCGGGTGTTGCCGTGAAGGGTTGAGAATGATTGTTGTTCGAGCGTTGGGTGTAGTTGTAGTTTTCGCTGTTTCCTGCCGACATCGAGCCGGCATGTATGCGTCCTGTCGTCATGTTGCCGTTGGCTTTGATGCCAATGATTGATTTTGTGTAGAGTGTAAGATAGTAATTGCCGTCGCCTCCCGGTCGATGTCCGCTGCGGCGATAGTGGTGATTGGCAGACGCCATGGATGAGTATGAGCCGTCGGAGCTTTCGAATGTGTTCCAGTGGGTTGGCTCAGAATCGTACCCTCCATCCCATTGTTCGAATCCGTTGTTCTTGAGTTGGTAATCCGACTGGGCATTGCATAACGACGTAAAGGCTGCTATGACGCAAAACAAAAGAATGTGTTTTTTCATGAGGATGATTGGTTTCGTTGTAGTTATGATTGTATTATCGTCTGGAAGATTTTGGATTCGGGGTTGGACTTCAGATACATATCAATTGGTTGAGGTGTGGAATGAGGACTGCCGTCATTAGAAAACACTCCGTAAATGGTCGATCCGGAACCGCTCATGGCTGCGTATAATGCGCCAGCTTCGTACATCATCTTTTTCAGCATAGCAAGATGCTGATGATTGATAAAAACGGATTCTTCGAAGTCGTTGGTCACGGTGTCTCGCCAGTTTTCTATAGGTTTTCTCAGCAGTTCGGGCAGGAGGCCTTCTTGAAATGGAGATGAATCTTGCTGACGAGGCGTGATTCCTCTGTAGGCTTCGGCTGTTGAAACTGCAACATTTGGTTTGATAAGAATCAGCTTGTAGCCTTGCAGGGGGTTGAATCCCAGAGGACGGAGAATGTCGCCGATGCCTGTTGCATAGGCTGGTTGGCAATCGATGAAAAAAGCACAGTCGGCACCGAGCGAAGAGGCCAGGGAACGCATGAAATCGTGTGTGAAACCCAGCTGAAACAAATCGTTCAGCATCAGGATGGTGAATGCGGCATCGCTGCTTCCACCACCCAGGCCGGCACCGAAGGGTATATTTTTTGTCAAGCGTATTTCAACATTCCCTACGGCATGGTGCGCTTGTTGCTGGACCAAGCGGTAGGCTTTGACAACCATGTTGTTCTCGACGTCGCCTTCGATTTCGATTCCCGATTGCGAGAATGAAAAGGTGTCGGAAGCAGTGATTTCGAGTTCGTCGCACCATGGTACGGGCACGAATACGGTTTCCAGATCATGGTATCCGTCGTTGCGTCGACGTATGATGTTAAGCCCCATGTTTATTTTGCAGCAGGGGTACAGTTTCATTCTTCACCTCCCTTCTCGTAGGCACGAATGATTTTTGTAACCAGTCGATGGCGCACAACGTCGCTGTTGTCGAGCTGTATTACGGAGATGCCTTCGATGTTGCCTAAAATCTGTGTTGCGTGGACGAGTCCAGAGCGTTGGTTGCGAGGCAAGTCGATCTGGGTGATGTCGCCTGTTATGATGAATTTGGCGTTACGTCCCATGCGTGTAAGAAACATCTTGAGTTGCGAAGATGTGGCATTCTGGGCCTCGTCGAGGATGACGAAGGCGTTGTCAAGTGTGCGTCCGCGCATGAAAGCGAGAGGTGCGATTTCGATGGTGTTGTCTTCCCAGTAGGAGAGGAGTTTCTGCTGCGGTATCATGTCGCGCAGTGCATCGTATAGGGGCTGTAGGTAGGGGTCGAGCTTGTCGCGCAAGTCGCCGGGCAGGAAGCCGAGGCTTTCGCCTGCTTCGACAGCGGGACGAGTAAGGATGATGCGTCGTATTTCTTTGTTCTTCAGTGCTCTTACGGCGAGGGCGACTGCCGTGTATGTTTTTCCGGTACCTGCGGGTCCGATGGCGAAAACCATATCGTTGGTTTTGACGGCATCGACAAGGCGTTGTTGGTTCGGGGTGCGTGCTTTCACCAGCAGGCCGTTGCGCCCGTGCACAAGGATTTCGTCGTTGGTCTCGGTGTCGGGACCTCCGCCGGTCTCCATTATCTGCATTACCGCATTTTCGTTGATGCGGCCGAATTTTTCGTAGTAGGTAATCATTGCTGTCAGCTTCTGCTCGAAAAAAGCTATGTCGTCGTCAGCACCAATCACTTTCAGCATTTCGCCTCGAACAATCAGCTTCACTTTCGGGAAGAGAAGTCTTACGAAATCGAGCAGTACTTCGTTAGCTCCCCAGAATCGGGAGTAGTCTATATCCTCGAGCGAAATAATTCTTTCGTTATTCATTGTCTGTATGCTACTTAGTCCTGTTTGTCGTTAGGTGTAGAGAGCCTTAGGTTCCCCCATGAGTCTTTGAGTTTTCCGCCCACGGTGATGACAGGCTCCTGCAGATGGCCTTGCAATGCGGATTCTTTCTGCACTTCGTTGTCGACATTGTCAAACAGTTCGCTGTAGTTTATGTTGCCTTTGCTTCTTTTCAGCTCTTTGAGAATGAAATATGTCAGGAAACCATGGTGCTGCTCGTCGAAAGCGAAGGCGGTCTTGTTGAATGCGGCGGCTGAAAGAAGCACTACGTCGTTGCGGAGACGAATGCCTTTGACGCGTTTCTTCGTGTGGCGTATGTTTACTATGGGTTCGCCGTCGCGTCCGGTGCCGTCGAATGATGCATCGGTAATCACTGTAAGCGAATGGCATGGCACACGGTTAAACCAGGAGCAGAGAGTGTCGATTCGCACGCATTGTGCGAGCAGTTTCTTTGTGTCGCGACGCGACATGCGTTTCTCGACATTGATGGACTTTGTGTTGCGCAGGGCTTTTATTTTCTTGAAGTTGAGGTTGGTGGGGACGATGTAAGGATTGTAGTCCTTGTCGGTAAAGCCGTGTCCGGCATAGTAGATTATGAAGCTGCAGTCGCCTTTCTCAGATGCGGCTATGTCTTTCATCCAGGAGACGCCTTCTTTCTTTATGCCGTTCATCGTGGCGTCTTCGATGATTTTCACCTGCCGTTGCGGTATGCCGAGGGTGCGGATGCAGTATTGAGTCAAAACCTCGCCGTCGTTGTAGGCATAGGGTACTTGAGGCAACGGGCTGGGATAGCGTTCGTTGGCGATGACAAGCACGTATGTTTTTTCGTTGCTGTTAGGTTCTGTTTTCGGGATGTTGTAGTCGATGAACTCGTCGTCGATCAGTCGTTCGTTCATTTCGACAATTTGTTCGTCGAAGGCTCCATGTACGACAATTTCGACGCCGACGTTGCGATACTGCGAGCCCCGTTCGTCGTAACTTTGTGTTTCGTAGAGATATTTGTTGTCGGTTGACTTCAGGCACTTGATGTCGCGCTCAATGTTGTGCTGTAGTCCTTGGGCACGAAGGAAAGCCAGCTGGGCATTGGTGCGGATGCCTTCGGCTTCGGATACTGATATTCTTACAGATTCGCCGTTGTAGCGTGCGGCGATATATTTAAAGTCTCCGTATTCACCTTTATATGGCAGGTAGGTCACCTGTGTTATGTCGGTTGCGCTTTTGATTTTGATGGTCACTTGTTTGCCGGGCTTGAAGGCATCGGGGCTAAGCTCGTCGACCATAATGCGAGTCAGTTCGACAATGGCCATGCTGGCATTGGAGTTTTCGCACAGATATGTTCCGGTAGGATAGTTGTCCGTGACGCTCTCGATGTGGCGGCATGTATAGTCTATGCTGATGCGGTAGTTCAGTTCCGGCAGTCCGTCGCTGGTGACACCGCTGACAAGGTTGGCTTTTATGCCGACTTTCGACTCGTCGTAAAGACGTTTGTCGTTGGGGAGACTGAGCAGGTACTCTTCGGCTCTTTGTTGCATCACTTCCTCGCGAGACTCAACACTTTTCTGCAGCTTTTTGAGTATTATGTCGCGATATTCGCTGTTGACAACGGATTCGGAAATTTGTCCGCTGGCGGAGAGTACTCCGCCAACAAAGGCGGCAAATAATATCGATTTTTTAATAAGTTTCTGAAAATGTAAAAATTGCACCATATATAAATTTTTTTATAATGGTGCAAATTTACACAATTTATTAATAAAAATAAAAAATCTGTCAAATCTTGCTGATTCCGAAACTGAAATGTTTCTGTAGTTTGTCCTTTTTTGAATACAGGAACAAGAAATAGATTGCGACGACAAGAATAGGCAGTGTTGCGACAAGAGCTTCGGACATTTCGCAGAGCGAGAGGGCTACGACTCCGCCTATTATGAGGACGGCCGGCACTATGTATGCCAGCAGCACGGCCAACAGCCCTAAGCTCTCGTTGACGCTCACCGTGACAGTGTCGCCGACTGCATATTGTTCCCAGTTCTCTGTCTCGATTTCCACGATTTTGTCGGCTTTGTCCACAAAACCGCATTTCTCATGGGCTTTGCAGCTGCTACATGCCGACAGTACGTGCATTTCGACTTTTACGGTTCTCTTTTCGACAGCTATCACTTTGCCGTCGTGTTTGGCAATTTCAGACATGTCTACAGATTGGTTTTTATTTGAAGTTGAATTTTATATCTTTCGGATAGTTGGCACATGCTTTCACACACTTCCCTTCGCTGTTTATTTTGAACACGTCGCCGTTGTATATCACTTCGGCCCGTCCCCATGTGAAGTAGGAGGCTATGTCGAACACAAAATCGCATACCACATTTCCTTCTTTGTCGATGTAGCCCCACTTGGAGCCTTTTTTTACTGGAATCAGGCCCTCGGTGCAGTGGAATGCGGAATTGTATATCAGGGGGATTACGAAATCGCCACGCTTGTTGATGAACCCGTACTTGCCGTTTTTCTCCACCATTGCCAGTCCTTCGCAGAATGTATATTCCATCTGTCTGGTGCCGCTGTTGTCGTATTCGATGGGGAGTATGGTTCTCTCCTTGGTGTTGATGATGCCGAATTTGCCGTTTTGCTGCACCATCGAATAGCCTTCGGAAAAGCCCCCAACCAGGTCGTACCATTTGAAGTTTTCCTTCCCTTTCATGTCGAGAAAGGTCTGTTTGTCACCTACTTGCACAATGAAATAGCCTTCGGTGTAGGCAATGACTTTGTCGTATTTGAAGTCAGTAAGCCGTTTGAACCTGTTGTCAAAAAGGGCTGCTTTCCCGCTGAGGTCGTCGACGGCAAAGAAACGGCCATTGTTCATGGGTGTCAGCTCCTGGTATTTGGTCGGCAGCACGATGTTGCCTTCATGGTCTATCATTCCATAGCGTTCGTATTCCTTCACAATAGCGTAGCCCTCCTCGAAGGCAAAGGCGTATTCGTATGTGGCGGGTATTACCAGTTTGTTTGTCTTGTCGATGAAGCCATATCCGAATGTTGTGCTGTCGAAATCGATGATTGCAACGGCAAGGCCTTCGTTGAAGCCTGATGCAGTGCGGTATTGCAGATCAATGGTCAAGTGCCCGGTGGTGTCGAAAAATCCGTATTTCCCATTGCGGCCGACACGAATCATGCCATCGGTAGGGTAGGCCACATCGTCGTATTCCACGGGCACTATTATGCGCCCGTTGCGGTCTATCAGTCCGCAGTGCGTGTAGTCGTGATACACTTTGCAGTAGTTGCCGTGGAACTTGTCGACAAACTTGTAGGTCGGTTCGACGATGACTGTGCCGTCTTCGCGTTTGAAACCGAAGAGCCCATTGTGTTCGGTGGTTTGGATTCCGTCAATGAAAACGAGTTCGCATCCGCATGATTCATCGTCGACAATGACGACCTTCCCATCGGTTTCGTTTTTGCTGTTTTGTGCATTCAATGCCCCGAATACGCCGAATGCCATTGCTGTTGTCAAGATGATTTTTTTCAGTGTTCTTTTCATTGTGCGGATTTTTTTTGAATTTGAATCGGGCTTAGTCGACCGTCCGTCGGCTGTCAGATGATTTCTGCACCGCTGTTGATCCATCCGTTTTTGCCGTCGGCAATTTCGATCTGCCACCATTCGTCCTGCCGGTCGTTGATGGTCACCTTGGTCCCCTCGTGAAGGATGAACTTGTCGATGCCTTTGTGGTCTGGCGACCCTTTGACGACAACCATTGGATCGGTGACGATAGCCTCATTCTTTATAGTCCTGTTTCGGACGGAAATTGCTGCGTTGACACTCGAAAAAATTATAAAAACTATGAGCAATGAACCGATAACGAACATGTATTTGCGTAAACGATAGTTCTTTGCGGAGAAAAACAGGGTCGCTGCCGCGCATGTCAGAATGGTGAGTATTATGATAATGCTGCGCCACCCTTTGGGTGTTGTGATGCTGGCGACGGCATGGGCCCATTCGACCAGGAACATACGTGGCAGGACTTCGATGTTGTCGACGGTCTTTGAGCGTGCCAGGTCAAGATTTTCGACAATTGTTTTCTTGCCGGGAGCGAGGCGCAAAGCCCGCTCGTAGTTGAGGATGCAGAGCCCTGTCTCCCCCATACGGTAGTAGGCATTGCCAAGGTTGTAGTACAGTTCCCAGCTTTCGTATCCTTCGTCGATGATTTTCCCGTATCCGGCCACGGCTTGCTCGTAGTTGCCGCTGTCGTATGCGCTGTTGGCATTGTGGAACAGATCGTCGTTGCTGTTGGCGTTGGCGTGAGATGTTAATATGGCAATAATGATGAATGCCAGAGTTTTTATCTTATTTTCCATTTTTCAGAATTGGCTTTGAAAAGTAGTCTGTACGACAGGTAAGATGTTATTTGAGTATTTTTGAAAGTGTGTTCGTCGCCTCGTCGAAGATTCTTTGTTTTTTGCTTCCGCTGTCGTTTGGAGCGAAACGGGCGAAGTCGACGTCGGAAAGTGTCTTCATGATGCGTTCTATGAGTTCTTCGTCGACATTCCTTGACTCGAGGTGACGGCGTACCGTCTCGGACGACAGCAGGGACTGCTGGATGCCGAATTTGTCGGCTATGCCACCCCACAAGGCTTTGTAGATTTCCTCGTAGAAGAGGTCGTCGTTGTCGTCGTTGAGGAGCTTTTCGGCATTTTTCATCCGTTTTCTGGCCAGTTTGTTGGCGCGTTGCATCTTCATGCTTGCTTCGTCGCCCTCGATGTCTTGCTGGCGGCGTATGACGACTATGACGGCTGCTGCTGCTGCGATGGGAACGATCAGGCATGCCCAGAAGAGCCATCCCCCAAAGGTGTCGCTGCCCGCCTCTTTGAGCCGTGTGTTTCTCATGATGTGGTTGATGTCGCTGTTGAGCTCTTTTACATCGCTTTTGGCGGAGGTGTTGTGAAGCGGCTTGCCAACCTTTATGTGTATCGGGTTGCTTTTGACGGTGACATACTGCCCGCTGGCGGGGTCGAAGAAGGTGTAGTCGAAAGCCGGCATGTCGTATTCGCCCTGGGTCTGCGGAGTGATAATCCATTCGAAAGTGCGGCTGCCGCTCAGACCGTTGTCGCCTTTGTTGATGTTGTCGACTACGCGCGGTTCGTAGGCCTCCATGCCTTTCGGCATCTCGAACTTTGGAGCTTCGAGCAGGCTCAGATTGCCTCGTCCGCTGATGGTGACGCTATAGGTAAAGGCTTCGTTTGCCCTGAGCTCGGAGATGTCGGTTTTGGCTGAAATCCTGAAGTTGCCGACGCCACCTGCGAAGCTTTCAGGAGCTTCGGGAAGGGGCTTTACGTTTACATTTATGGCGTTGCTGCTGAGTGACTTGACTACAGCCTGGTTGCGCGTGGGGGTGAAGAACGGGTCGTCGATGAAGAAGTCGAGGATTGTCCCTGTGCGTTGTTGTTGCATCCGTGTCTGTATAATGGCCACAACATCGGTCTTCAGAGGCGCGATATTGAGTTTTCCGCTCTCTTGGGCATATA
Source organism: Bacteroidales bacterium (assembly GCA_017522065.1). Classification (GTDB taxonomy): domain Bacteria; phylum Bacteroidota; class Bacteroidia; order Bacteroidales; family P3; genus Colimorpha. Next base: position 15,528 of record JAFXAD010000024.1, on the reverse strand, counting down.
GGGCTCCTCGCCGTATTTCGGCTACCTGGTATTGGCGTCCGTTTATGGTCTCTGTGTATTGTTTGACCTGTGACATGTTTTCACTCAGGTCTTCGCTCCAGAAACCCTTGTTTCTCGGCAGTTTGTCGATTTGGAACTGTGTGATAGGGACTTGGGTGTAGATTTTGTAGACGATGATGGCCTCTTCGCCTTGATACAGGTTGCTCTTGTTGATTGAGGCTCTTGCAAAGAGCGTGTTGTTGTCTATCGTCTTGGCCGGTTGCTGCTGCTGTTGGCTTTGCTGTTGTGAGGGTCTGCTGCTGCCCCAGGGCCAGCCGCCTTGTCCTCCCTGTTGTTGCTGCTTGTTAGGGTCTGCTTTTTCGACTTTGATAGTGAAGGGTTTGCTGTTAATGGTCTTGCCGTCAACAGTGCAGCTTGCAGAACCTACATTTGCCGTGCCTTCATTTCCGGCCTGAACTAATATTGTGAAGGTGGTCTTTACTGAGTGCGAGACGTTGCCGTTCACTATTGAGGTGTAGCTGCTTGAGCCCGTGCTTGGTCCGCCTACATGTGTCAGGTTCTTGAGGGAGGGCATTTTGAAGCCGCTGGCTCTGCCGTTTACCTCGAAGGTTATCTGGAAAGACTGGCCGGACTCTACTGTCGTTCGACTTCTCACTTCCATCACGGTATTCTGCGACGAGGCCATAAATGGAAGCATGGCTACTATAAAAGTCAGTATTTTGATTGATTTCCTCATTATTGGTAGAAAGGATTTAATGATGCTTTTTCTTGGTTGATATGGATTGTGTTTCTGATGGGGCGGGTTTTTACCAGTCTTTCTCTATTCTTGCAGGATTGCCTTTGCGTTTTTCTTTCGCCATCTCTTTCATTCTTACAGACTGCATGGTCTTCTGCTCGTTGTTTTTCATTGCATTGAGCATCTGTTCGGCTTCTCTGCGATGTTGTTCTGATTTCTGGTCCTTGTTATCTCCCTTTTGGTTTTGTTTGTCCTGATTCTGTTGGTCTTTGTTTTGCTGGTCTTGATTCTTCTGGTTCTGATTGTTTTGGTTTTGCTGGTTCTGTTTGTCCTGATTCTGTTGGTCTTGGTTTTGTTTGTCCTGTTGGTCTTGGTTTTGCTGGTTTTGATTCTGCTGATTCTGCTGGCTGTTGCTGTTTTGCTCTTGAGGGCGGAGCAATTGCTTGGCTATCGACAGGTTATGCTGTGCGTTGCGATTGTTGCTGTTCAGCCGCAGTGCCGCCTTGTATTCCTCAATTGCAGCCTGTAGGCTTTTGGAGTCGTACTGGCCTTTGTCCCGTGCCTGCAATGCGTTGTGGAGGTGTATGTTGCCCGCATTGTAGTGTGCCTTTTCCAGTTGCTCGTCGGTGGCGTTGCTGTTTTCGCACACTTTTGCGTATTGCGCCAGGGCGCTATCGGCCTGTTTCAGTTTCCAATGTGCAATTCCGGTGTTGTATTGCGCTTTTGCGTTGCTGTTGTCAGCTTGCAGTGATTTGCGGTAGTTGTTTATTGCAGAGCTGTAGTTTCCTTTTTTCAGATTTTTGTTTCCGTTTCGCAATTCAACATGCCGCGTTCTTTTGTCTTTGCGCGACAGGTTGTCGTTCTTCGGGTTTTGTGCACATACGTCCAATGTGAACAAAACGGCGGCCAAAATAATCAGTAGTCTTTTCATTTCTTAATCCTTCTTTCTGCTTATCAGTTTGTTGAAGTTTATTTTCGGATTGCGTCGTTCGGTGATGAATATCTCCAGCAGGAGCAGCAGTAATCCGGCAGCCAAAGGATATTGGAACTGTGATTTGTATGTGGCGAACTGGGTGGCGCCGAATTTTTGGCTGTCGAGTTTTGACAGTTGCTTGACGAGGTCGTCGATTGCGGCATTTCCGTTGCCTGCATGTACGTATATGCCGTTGCCTGCTTTTGCTATATCTTGCAGCATTTCTTCGTTGAGGTAGGTGGTCACGATGTTGCCGTCGCTGTCGCGGCGCCAGTCTGTCACGCGTCCGTTGCGGTCTGTCACCGGGATCTGGCTTCCGTTAGGCGACCCGATGCCAATGGTACACACCATTATGCCTTGCGATGCGGCTTCTTTGGCGGCCTCCACAGCATCGTCCTCGTGGTTCTCGCCGTCGCTTATAATCACGATGGCCCTGCTTTTGTTTGGCTCCCATTGCGGAGTGTCGTCATTGCCGCTTTCGCCATATCCCAGTGTGGCCATTCCCATATTGATGGCTTCGCCAATGGCAGTGCCCTGCTCGTTGATGAGGTCGGTATTTATCTGGTCGAGAAACATCTTGGTAGCGCTGTAGTCGTTGGTGAGCGGCATCTCGATGTAGGCTCGTCCTGCAAACACCACGAGGGATACCCTGTCGCCGCCAAGCTGGTTCATCAGGTTCTGAACTACCTGTTTGCTGCGTGCTATGCGGCTTGGTTTCATGTCTTGTGCCAACATGCTGTTCGACACGTCGATGCATACGGCCATGTCGATACCCTTCTGCTCGCCTTCGAGGAGCGAGCTGCCTCTGCGGGGATTTGCGAGGGCGATGATCAGGAAGGCGACGGAAAGGCAAAGAAGTGTCAGTTTGATTGCCGGCCGTCTGCGCGAAAGGTCTGGCTGCAATCGGGATGCCATTGCAGGGCTGGCGAAATCGGACAGAAGCTTTGCTTTATGGTGCTGTCGGAGAACAAATACCGCTACCATCACTGGTATTATCCATAGTAGCCACAGTATTTCAATATGTTCAAAATTCATGTTTTTTGTCTTTTGTTGGGGTGATTGTTTTCTAATCGCGTGTTCTCAAAAACATTTCCAGTGCGAGCGCAATAAGCGCCAGAATGAGGAAGATTTTGAATTCTTCTTTAGTCTGATGGTATTGAGTCACTTCGATTCGTGTCTTTTCGACTTCGTCTATCTGTGCGAAAATTTCGTCAAGTTTGTTTTTGTCCGTTGCCCTGTAGTAGTGTCCGCCATCTGTCGATTCGGCCATTCTTGTAAGCATGGGTTCGTCGAGGTCGGATTGAGCGTAATAGGGCACTCCGCGTTCGTCGTGATAGAGTACGTCTCCACGGCTTCCGACGCCGATGGTGTAAAGGCGGATGCCGTATTCGCCACACAGTTCGGCGGCCGATTCGGGGTCTATGGCTCCACGGTTGTTCATGCCGTCGGTGAGAAGGATGATGACTTTGCTTACAGCCTTGCTGTCTTTTATGCGGTTGATTGCTGTTGCGAGTCCGTCGCCGATGGCAGTTCCGTCTTCGAGCAGTCCTGTCCGCATCGACGACAGCTGTCGGCTAAGCACGTTGTGGTCTATCGTCAACGGAGTCTGGGTGAATGCCTCGCCTGCAAATTCAACCAAAGCGATGCGGTCGTTTTTGCGTCCATCGATGAAGTTCTGTGCCACATCCTTTGCCGCTTCCAGACGGTTGGGCCTGAAGTCTTCGCCCAGCATACTGCCTGAAACGTCCATTGTCAGAACGATGTCAATTCCTTCTACTTCCATGTCTTCGCGGCTCATTTTGCTCTGCGGGCGTGCCAATGCTATTATTAACAATGACAGCGCTATGCTTCTGAGAACGAACCGAAGGTGATAGAGTCTTTCCCGGAGCGACTTCCCTGTGTCGCCGAACATTTCTACCGACGGGATGTGCAACGGAGCCTTTATACCGTTGTGTTTAAGGATGTACCATACAATGGCAAGAGGGACCGTTGCCAATAGAGTCAGTAACCAGGGATGCGCAAAAGTGATATTTCCAAACATTATTTGTTTTCCTCCTTTTCAGGATTGTTTATTCTGTGATTTTCGGCCACTTTTCGGATGAAATCGATTGCGTTCTGCATGGCTTGGTCGTGTTCGTAGCTTTGAGGCTGCGATTTGGCGAACTTCACCATGTCGGCTTGCTGCAGGAGCTGCCGCAGCAGGCTTTCGCTGTCCTCGCTCCAGTCGGCGATGCCATGGAAAGCATTAAGCGTCTGGCGTGTTGTCATTTCCGTGGCTGAGATGCCATACATGTTGCGTAGGAAGCGTCGGACGATGTCGGTCATGTCGGTATAATAGCGCTTGATGCGTCCTTTCTGCCACAACTCTTTGCGTCTTAGTGCTTCAAGGTCCGAAATGGCTTTTTTGTCGGCAGGTATGGGTTTGGGTTTCGGCAGGACTACAATAGGCTTGTTCTGCTTGCGCCGTATGATAATCCATATTATTGCTGCTATCAGTAAGGCAATGAGCAGTGTAGGGATTCCGATTCGGCATACGTCGCCAAAGTTTATCGGCTCTTCCATCATCCCGGCGTCTTCTTTAACCTCGCATTTTACCGTGTCGGCATCGGGCGTGTATTGGACCTCAAGAAACAGCGAGTCGGCAGGAGCTATTGCGCCAACAGCTCCGTCGCCCGCGATGTCGATCTTTATGCCGGCGATGCGGTGCGTGCCTGTCTCGAACGAAGTGATGGAGACGTGCTGTTCGTAAGCTTTTATGGAGCCATTGTCGTCGCGTATGGTGTCGTTTTTCAATGCAAGTGCCTCAACGGGTCCCATCTGCAGTTCCTTGGGTTGCGGCAGGTGAATGTTTTTCCCGTCGACACCTTCCAGTCGGATATGCAGAGTGGTCTGGCCGCCTATGATGATGGATGAGGTGTCCAGCCAGGCCTTGACCGTCACTCCGTTGAATGAGGAAGGTAGCTGCAATGTGCTGTCCGACGGAGTGTTGCTTTTCTGTAGGGGTGATGTGTGTGGGCGCTGTGTCGTGGCCGGTTTTTCCCTCGAGGGCTGTTGTGGGTTGCCCTGTTTGGTGTCGTATCTGTCGTCGAGAGTAACGCGACTGTCAACCATGCGGTTGTCTTGTTGCGACTGGCCCATGGTCGGGAAGACGCCACACATCAGGCAGCAGAGGAATATGATTTTTTTCAGTTTCATTATTATCTCGAAAAGTGTCTTGTGTGTAAGAGAAAAAAGTGTTGTCGGATTAGGGTTATGATCTTCGTTTGAAGAGTCCTATCAGAGGTCTTACAAAATCCTGGCCCGTTTCGATGGTGGTATGGTCGATGCCATATTTCTGCAGCAGTTCGTCGCACGAAACCGAGTAGTGACGGTAGTGGTTTTCGTAAGCGTTCCTGACGGCTTGCGAAGAGGTGTCGATCCATCGGATTTGTCTGGTTTCCATGTCTTCGAAAGAGACGAGTCCCATTCGTGGGAGCTCTCTCTCCCTACGGTCTTCAATGCGAAGAGCCACGAGGTCGTGTTTTCCGGCAGCGATCTTCAGTGCGTTTTCGAAATTGTCGTCATAGAAATCGCTGATGATGAATGCTGTTGAGCGTTTCTTCGTGACGTTGGTGAAATAGCGCAGGGCCTCTGCGATGTCGGTGCCGCGACCGCTTGGTCGGAAACCTATCAGCTCGCGTATGATTCTGAGTATATGGCTGCTACCTTTCTTGGGCGGGATGAATTTCTCGATATGGTCGCTGAACATCACGACCCCCACTTTGTCGTTGTTATGGATCGCCGAGAAAGCCAGAGTTGCTGCTATTTCGGCGATGAGTTCCGATTTGTATTCGTTTGTCGTGCCGAAAAGGTGCGATCCGCTGACGTCGATGAGTAGCATGACGGTCAGTTCGCGTTCCTCTTCGAAAATCTTGACATACGGATGGTTAAGTCGTGCCGTAACGTTCCAGTCGATATTGCGTACGTCGTCGCCGTATTGGTATTCGCGTACTTCGCTGAATGCCATACCGCGTCCTTTGAATGCGCTGTGGTATTCTCCCGAAAACATCTGTTGCGACAGTCCCCGCGCTTTAATCTCAATACGACGCACTTGCTTTATTATATCGCTTTCCTGCATAGTCTGTCGTTTTGTTGTTGGATCAGTTTTTCTTGGTCTGTTCGTATCCTTGTGCTGTTCAGAATATTAGGGTACATCGACGCGATTGAGGATTTCGTTGACGATTTCTTCGCTTTTGACATTTTCGGCTTCGGCTTCGTAGGTAAGTCCGATACGGTGGCGCAGCACGTCCATGGCGATGGCGCGTACGTCTTCAGGAATCACGTAGCCGCGGCGTTTCATGAAAGCGTAGCTCTTTGAGGCTTGAGCAAGGCTGATGGAGCCACGAGGCGAGGCACCATAGCTGATCATGTCTTTGAGCTTTTCGAGATGGTATTGTTCGGGGTATCTGGTTGCGAAGACGATGTCGGTGATGTAGTTTTCGATTTTCTCGTCCATGTACACTTCGCGTACCAGGTCGCGAGCCTTAAGGATGTCGGCCGGTTTCATCAGAGCGGTCTGGCGGTTGAAGCCTTCGTTGAGGCTTTGGTGCAGTATCTGTCGCTCCTCCGACTTCTCGGGGTAGGAGATGACCACCTTTAGCATGAAACGGTCCACCTGAGCTTCGGGCAGGGGGTAGGTGCCTTCCTGTTCGATGGGGTTCTGAGTGGCCATTACGAGGAAAGGCTCTTCAAGCTTGTAGGTGTTTTCGCCGATTGTCACTTGTCGTTCCTGCATGGCTTCGAGCAGAGCACTCTGCACTTTGGCCGGAGCGCGGTTGATTTCGTCGGCAAGGATGAAGTTGGAGAAAATGGGTCCTTTTTTGACTTGGAAGGTCTCGTTTTTCTGGCTGTAGATCATGGTGCCGATAAGGTCGGCGGGCAGCAGGTCGGGGGTGAACTGGATGCGGCTGAATTTGGCATCGATGGCATTGGCCAAAGTCGTTATAGTCAGAGTCTTTGCCAGTCCGGGAACGCCTTCGAGCAGCACGTGTCCGTTTGACAGAAGTCCGATCATGAGGCTTTCGACCATGTGTTTTTGTCCAACGATGTTTTTGCGCATTTCCATGACAAGAGCGTCGACAAAGGCGCTTTCTTTTTCGATGCGTTCATTCAACTCTTGAATGTTTATTGTCTCATTCATGATTTGTATATTTTTTGTTTTTGTTCAAATTTGAATTTCAGTGTTTTGTTTAGTGACGGTTTTCTTTTCGGAGTTCGTTGTGGGCGACGGTGAAGAGTGTCGTCATTTAGATGTAGGCAGAACGAATCGTCTACGAAAAAATTGTAAAAACATTATTTTTTTAGTTTTTTTAATACGAATGAGTAGATTTTCCAAAAAAAAACACTATCTTTGCATGTTATAATTTATCCGCGAAATCAAAAATCTAATTAATTATTAATATCTTATGAAAAGTAAAAAGTTACTAATCGGCTTAATTGTCGCTGCTTTCATTGGCGGAACGCATATTGCTTCCGCACAACCGAAGGCCAACTACCAAAACAATCTCATCGAAATCGGGCCCGACAACATTGCCGGTCGTGTCCGCGCCATCGTTGTGGATAATGCAGATGCGAACCACACTACCCTCTATGCAGGAGGTGTCGCTGGCGGTTTGTACAAGAAAGTAGGCGATGCTTCATGGCAGTTTATCCCTTATGTGGACGGTAATCAGCAGATAACACTTCCGATATCGTGCATGATTCAGCTTCCTGACAATTCGCTGCTTATCGGAACTGGTGAGGGTTTTGTCGAAAAACATGGTGTGAATAATGACCGTATGTCGCCCAGGGGACGTGGCGTTTACCGTTACATTCCGTCAGAGAACCAATTCCAGCTTTTGTCGCCGACAAATCCTGTTGTAGCCCCCGATTGGACTTTTGTCAACCGTTTGGCTGTCCTCGAGCGCGACAACTCGTATTTCATTTACGCAGCTACAAACAGTGGTCTGTTCAGATGGAAACTGAATGCAAGCAACCCCTCTTGGCAGGCACAGCCCACGAAGATTGCCAACGGCAACTTCCAGGATGTAGTCATCCTTTCGGCTGACAATATTGCATACGCAAGCACTCCCGGACATCTGTACAGAATCGGAAACGTCACCGGCGAGAGCATGCCTGTTGACGTGACCAGCTCGAACAGCGCTTTTGCCAAGTCGAGCCGCATTGAGCTTGCAGCTGAAACAAGCCATTCGCCCAACGGCGACGGTACCTATACTCACCGTACATACCTCTACGCTGTCGTGGCCAACGCTTCCGGTCTTCTTGACGGAGTGTATCTGACCAACGACCAGCAGAACTGGACACTTCTTACCACCCCGACAGTGTTGCCTTTCAACAGTGCCAACCCTGGAAACTTGAATGCAGCCATCTGCATCAATCCCCGCAACTTCAAAGAAGTCTATGTTGCAGGTGCCACAATGTGGGTAGGACAGGGATTTGTCGAGAATTCGTTTTATCAGTGGGGTAAACAGACCTATTCCGAGGCTGAGCTCAACTATGGCAACTACATGGGAACGGTCTACTCGGATACCAACTTCGTACACTCGGGCATCCATCAGATTGTTACCACATGGCAGGTCGTGAACGGCGATACCAGCTGGGTGACTTATTTCGCTACCGACGGTGGCGTTTATCGTGGAGTATGCTACAATCGTGGCGACCACAACGCTTGGTCGTTCAAGTCGATCAACAAGGGCCTCAACACAGTTCAGTTCAACAGCATTGCCGTATCGCCCGATGGTTCAATCATTGGAGGTGCTGTAGACAACAGCTGCCCATTCATCCAGTCGCGCAACGCCCATAACGCAAGCGGTTACTCAGATCCTACATGGTACGATAATAATGAAAATTCTATTATGAATCACGTTGCCAACATCATTTGGTTTGGTAACGGTGGCGGTGTTGCTACTTCGATGTTCCAGCAGCTGAAACCTTATAGCCGTCGTGCTTTGTTTGTATCCTCTGAGCCTGGCAACTTCTTCACAACCAATAACCGTAGTGAACCGATACCTGTAGCAAGCTTCGGCCGTGCCTTAGACGACTACAGCGATTATACCAACACCCAGACCTGGAGCGTTGGACCTGCATTTGTTTCAAAGACTGTCCAGAATTCCAATCCTATTCCTGCAATGGACATCTGGGAGACAACCAACAACACAATCTGGGACGAGGACATCACTTTCACTATTGATACAGCTCTGACCTATTACCACAATGGCGAAGAGACCAATATTACCAGCTCCACCGAGTTTGTCAGCGGCGACAGTATCGTTGTTGCTTCGAGAGGTTGCTTCAACTATCCTTTCATGCACAAGTTCACCTCCAATCATAAACTGAGAGATATCGTATACTACAAAGATACAGTATTAGGACCTAACAACACAATAATTTCTATCCGCGACACATTCAGATATGAATACAATCTTAATATCACTACCCATAATCCCGTTGTGAGCCGCATGATTATCTCGGGTCGCAATACCGATAAGGGTACCGGTACGGTCTACTTCAATGCAACGCCTGTCGACTTCAGCAAGATTTGGGATAGAGACGATGACCTCGCTCAGATCAATTCTCAGAAGATGATGTGGTGGTCACCGCTTTACGATGCACCGAAGGGTTACAGCATCGACCATGTCGCATTCAGCCGTGACGGTAAGAGCGTCTTCGCTGTCGTAAGCAACGATACCTCCGACGAGTGCTTCGTTGTCCGTGTATACAACATCACCAATGCAGATGTGAACAATCTTTCGTTGATGAAAGACCAGCTGAATATCAACACCCTCCTCTGCCTTACGAGTAACGAAACAATCTATGCTTCGGATGGCAACATGTTCACACGTCCTGTGACCTCCATAAGTGTTGACAAACGTGAGGGTCAGGACAATGTCCTTCTGACCTTTGGCGGCTATGGCAATGGCGCTCCCAATATGGTACTTATCAAAAACGCTTGTGACACGAATGCCAGAAGTTATGTCAACTATACCGTCACCAACACCGAGAGCGGCATGTCGGGTACCGATCCTGTCTACTCGGCATTGATCGAGCATACTACTGGTACAATCTATGCCGGTACCGAGAAGGGTGTCTTCACTGCAGCCGCTGGCAGCAATGTATGGCAAAGCTACGGTGCCTTCAACGGTGTTCCTGTCACTTCTATAGTACAGCAGACCAAGAATCTTCCCAGCAAGAGCTACATTGTCCGCGACGGTGTCAATATGGTGAAGTATCTCTTCGCAAAGACCAAATATCCTAATGCAATCTATTTCGGTACCTATGGCCGCGGAGTCTTTATGGACACCACCTACGTTACCGACCGCGTCAACGAAGTCACCGACTCCACCAACTGGGTAGGTATAACCACAGCCGACAAGGGCGAGAACTTCATGAAGGTATATCCCAACCCCGCAGTCGATATGGCCAATGTGGAACTTGGCGTTATCAATGCCGGCAATGCCGTTGTCAAGATTTATGACATAAGCGGCAAGCTGGTTCATACTGAGAACCTTGGCTACCTGAATCAGGGTATGCATCGTTACACTCTCGATTGCAAGAAGTTCAACCATGGTATGTATCTGGTGAACATCAACATCGGCAGTGAATCAGCTACCTCGAAACTTATCGTACGATAATAATAATTAAATAGAGAAAGAGGTACAGGCTGAAAAGTCGTACCTCTTTTTTTTTGAAGAATATATTAATGTATTAATACAATATTAATAATAGAGCTTACTTCCAAAACTAATACATATTGCTATGAATAATCTTGTAGAAGAACTAAAGTGGCGAGGCATGATACACGACATCATGCCTGGAACTGAAGAGCAACTGGGCAAAGAGATGACGACAGCCTATGTGGGCATCGACCCTACGGCCGACAGTCTCCACATTGGTCACCTTGTAAGCATCATGCTGTTGAAACACCTTCAGATGGCAGGGCATAAGCCCCTGGCTGTTGTCGGTGGCGCAACGGGTATGATAGGCGACCCCTCGTTCAAGGCCGCCGAACGCAAACTGCTTACTCCTGAAGAAATACAGCACAACGTCAGCTGCATCAAGAAGCAGCTGGAGCGTTTCCTCGATTTCGACAACCCTGTCAATGGTGCCGAAATCCTCAATAACTACGACTGGATGAAGGACTATCTCTTCCTCGATTTCATCCGCGACGTGGGCAAGCACATCACCGTCAACTATATGATGACCAAGGACTCGGTCAAGAAACGTATGGAGACGGGCATCTCCTTCACCGAATTTAGCTACCAGCTGCTGCAGGGCTACGACTTCCTGACGCTCTATCGCACCAAGGGCTGCAAGCTCCAGATGGGCGGCAGCGACCAATGGGGTAACATCACCACCGGCACCGAACTGATTCGCCGTATGGAAGGTGGCGAGGCATTTGCATTGACCTGCCCGCTCATCACCAAGGCCGACGGCACCAAGTTCGGCAAGACCGAGGGCGGCAACGTGTGGCTCGACCCCGAAAAGACCAGCCCCTACAAGTTCTACCAGTTCTGGCTCAACTGCTCGGATGTCGACACGGCACGCTATATCCGCATCTTCACCCTCTTGTCGAAAGAGGAGGTCGAGGAGCTGGAGCGCCAGCACGCCGAAGCCCCCGAACGCCGCATCCTGCAAAAGGCTCTTGCCAAGGACATCACCATCCGTGTCCACGGCGAAGAAGCCTACAATACGGCCATCGCAGCCAGCGAGCTGCTTTTCGGCAAAGCTACCACCGAACAGCTTAATTCCCTCGACCGCGATACGCTGCTCAGCGTCTTCGACGGTGTGCCGCAGTTCAATGTGACGCGAGCACAGATCGAGGCCCAGCCGTCGCTGATCGACCTAGCCGCCGAGACGGGTATGTTCGCCAGCAAGGGCGAAATACGCCGCGAGTTGAAGCAGAACTCCATTATGGTCAACAAGCAGAAGGTGGGCGAGGACTTCCGTCTGTCGTCGGCCGACATCCTCAGCTGTGGCTGCATCCTTGTCCAGAAAGGCAAGAAGAACTACTACCTTATTAATGTCCAGTAATTATTTTATATAGATAAACAGAGATTCATTTTTTCTTTGTATCTTTGCAAAAAATAACTAAAATATATATATATGACACAAACAGGAATTAAAACATTGAGAGACAGTGCAGCAATGCGTTGGATTGCTCTCTTGCTGTTGGCGCTTGCTATGTTTTGCGCCTACATTTTTATGGACATTCTGTCGCCAATCAAAGACTTGATGATGCTTCCCGTCGAAGAGGGAGGACGTGGCTGGGATTCCACGGCATTCGGAACAATGCAGGGATCAGAGACATTCCTTAATGTCTTTGTGTTTTTCCTTATTTTTGCGGGAATTATTCTCGACAAGATGGGCGTTCGTTTCACGGCAGTCCTATCAGGTGCCGTTATGCTTGTCGGTGGATTGATCAAGTTCTATGCCATAAGTCCAAACTTTATTGGTACAGGCTTGGAGAACTGGTTCAACACTCACCTGAATCATATCCCGGTATTTGAGCAGCTTGGAGTTTCGCCGTTCTACGAAGGCATGCCTGCATCGGCAAAATTGGCTGCTTGCGGATTCATGATTTTCGGTTGTGGCGCTGAAATGGCAGGTATCACCGTCAGCCGTGGTATCGTCAAGTGGTTCAAAGGACGCGAAACGGCTTTGGCCATGGGTTCGGAGATGGCACTTGCCCGTCTGGGTGTCGCTACCTGTATGATTTTCTCACCTTACTTTGCAAAGCTTGGCGGCGGAGTCCATGTCGACAACTCTGTCAAATTTGGTGTCGTTCTGCTCTGCATCGCTCTTATCATGTTCGTTACCTACTTCTTTATGGACAAGAAACTCGACAGCCAGACTGGAGAGGCCGAAGAGAAGGACGATCCTTTCAAAATCTCGGATATTGGCAAGATCCTTTCGAGCCTTGGATTCTGGTTGGTTGCTCTGCTCTGCGTGCTTTACTACAGCGCAATCTTCCCCTTCCAGAAATATGCTGTCAACATGCTGCAATGCAACCTTACGCTCAACGAGGCCGATCCTAACACCTTCTGGGGTGGTCCCTCAGTTACGATTGTGCAGTATATAATCATGCTTCTTGTTGCTGTCTGCGCTTTTGCAAGCAACTTCTCCAAGAAGAAAGGCATGAAGGTTGGTCTTATGGTTGTTGCCGTTGTGGCACTCGTAGTGTACTGCTACATGGGCTATATGCGTGGAACGGCCGAGACGATCTTTGCAGTGTTCCCGCTTTTGGCAGTTGCCATCACACCTATACTTGGCAACTATGTTGACCATAAAGGCAAGGCTGCTTCGATGTTGATGATAGGTTCAATACTGTTGGTACTTTGCCATCTCACCTTCGCTTTCATCCTGCCTATGTGCAAGGGTAGCGCTGTCGGCGGAACGGTTGTTGCCTACGTAACGATACTTGTTCTCGGTGCATCATTCTCGTTGGTTCCTGCAGCTTTGTGGCCATCAGTGCCAAAGCTCGTCGACGAGAAGATTATCGGTTCGGCATACGCTCTGATTTTCTGGATCCAGAATATCGGTTTGTGGCTTTTCCCGCTGCTTATCGGAAAGGTTCTCGACAATACCAATCCTGCTGGTACGGCTGCACACGAACTTGACTATACCTGGGCACTCGTCATGCTGGCATGTCTTGGCGTCGCCGCTCTTCTTATTGGTCTCTATCTCAAAGTGGTCGACAAGAAGAAAGGTCTTGGCCTTGAGGAACCCAATATCAAACCTGAGGCCTAATTAATAATACTTCTATAAAAAAGAAAACGCAGTGTTGAAGAGCACTGCGTTTTTCTTTTGTCTTATAGTAAGGATAAGGATAATGTTTCTGCTGAGCGTTACCGTGTTTGCTACTGTTGGTCGGTGGCTTGAAGGATGAAGCGGTTCAGCGGTACGCTGGCGCGGAACACCTTCATGACATAGTCTTTGAATTTGTCGCTGAGCAGGATGTCGTTAGGCACTTCATGCATGGTGCAGTAGTCGTTGTATTTCAAGAGGTCGACGTGTTCCCAGTCGTTGGGATAGCCCTTGGGGGCACGGCTCAGAATCTTGGTGGTGAAATAGCCGTCGCCGAAATACTTCTTGTATTGCTTGTCGTTGCGAATGGCGAGGAACTGGTCGGTGTTGTAGAATATCTCTTGCCTTATTGCCGCCAGCTTGTCCTTGTCGGGCATGAAGATGCCACCTCCAAGTGTGCAGTTGCCCGTCAGGCCATAGTCCTCGAGACCAATCTGGAGGTAGTAGCCGGCCTCGCCGCTGCGCTTGATGCCGTAGCTACTGAGGAAGAAGGATATGTGTGTCTTGTAGGGCCGTTTGTCCTGCGTGAAGCGCAGGTCGCGGTAGATGCGGTAGAGGCATTTCTTTGCATCGGGGTGGCCTATGGAGGGGTCAAGAGGGCTGAGCTCGTCGATAATCTGGGCTGTGAGGTCTATAAATTCCTCGCGGATGGCATTGTAGCGGCTTTTGTTGGCCATGAACCATTCGCGGTTGTTGTTGACAGCCAGTTCTTCAAAAAAATGTATTGTGTCAGGCGACATGTGATAGAATATGGGAGAATATGAGAATAAAATTATAAATCTTTATCCATTAAAACCCTTCAACCTTCCAACCCTTCAACCTTCCAACCCTTCAACCCTATTACCCCAAATATTTTTCTTTGTGTGCCCAGTGTTCGTTCCAGTCTTCGAGGTTGCGGCGCAGCAGGTTGGGGATGTCCAGCCCGTAGGGGCAGCGGCTCTTGCAGAGTCCGCAGTCGACGCAGTCTTCGATCTGGTGCATCTTCTGGTTGAATTCCTCGGTGAGGTAGACGGAATAGGGGGCGCGGCGCAGGAAGAGATACATGCGGTTGCAGCTCTCAATCTCGATGCCCACGGTGCAAGGCTGGCAGTAGCCGCAACCACGGCAGAAGTCGCCGGTAAGTTCCTTGCGGTCGTGCTCTATGCGTTGGCGCATCTCGTCGGTGAGGGTAGGGGGGGTGTCCTGGAACGAGATGAACTCGTCCAGTTCGCTCTCGCGTTGTATGCCCCAGATAGGTTCGACGCCGGGGAACTGTGCCAAGTAAGCATAGGCTGTGGCGGCATGGTTGATCAGACCACCGGCAAGGGCCTTCATGCAGATGAATCCTATATCCTTTTCGGCGCATTGGTTGACGAGGTGCAGCTCTTTCTCCGACGCCAGATAGGAGAAGGGGAATTGCAGCGTCTCGTAGAGGTCGCTGTCGATGGCTTGCTGAGCCACAGCCAGGCGGTGGTTGGTGATGCCTATGTGGCGCACTTTGCCTTGCTTTTGGGCTTCCAGCATGGCTTCATAGAGGCCGCTACCGTCGCCCGGCATGGGGCAGAAGGCGGGGTTGTGGAACTGGTAGAGGTCTATATAGTCGGTCTGCAGCAGTCGCAGCGAGGTCTCCAAGTCTTTCCAGAACCCCTCGGCGGTGGTGGCGCCGGTTTTGGTGCTGATAATCACCTTGTCGCGGCGGTCGTGCAAGGCCTTGCCCAACTTCTCTTCGCTGTCGGTATAGAAGCGGGCTGTGTCGAAATAGTACATGCCGTGGTCGAAAGCCTTGTGGATGAGTTTTATGGTCTCTTCTGTCGAGATGCGTTGTATGGGAAGGGCACCGAAACCGTTTTTCGGTACTACGAGTCCTGATCTGCCTAATGTTACGAACATTTTTTATGGGGGTTTGAAGCGGTTCATCGCCTTCTGAGTATCAAACCTGCCTTCCTGATAATGCTTCAGGACGAAGTCAATGTGTTTATCCTCAAAGTCTGACATAATG